>CAROLD010000004.1 GCA_949035555.1 uncultured bacterium
CTTTTTCCTATTGATTTTCCAACGACTCGTAAAACAGTCGTTTTTCTTTTATGCGCTTACTTTCTGTTCTTCGTCTCTAAATTGTGCTGTTCCCGGGAATTGATCAGAACCTGTTCTCCATTTTGTTATCTGGTATTGAAGTTTTGGAATAAGTGTTGATAAGAACAGTGCAGATACGACAAATCCTGCGCCCCAATTAATTGAATTCATAAGAAGATTTTTGCCGGATGCTTTTCTAAGAAGTTTTTGAGTAACTTCTTGGGCATCAGTTTTTGAAGCTGTATCTATAATTGAATTTACATAATTGACGAGTTCTTTTTTCAGTGCATCCAAATCATTTTGCGCAACGAATTGGTATTTTTCCATAAATTTATTACCAAAGCGGTTTTTAAAGAATTCCTGCAAGAATTCAGGATTATTAATATGACCGCCTGTAAGGATATCTTTTACCTGACCTTCTGTAAGGATTGATAAACCGTTTACTTGGGGCTGGAGTTTTGACATTTTCTCAGCAGTTTTTTCAAATATCTGTAATTCAGAGCTTGGAACGATATTTTTAAGTTCAGTTTTAAATTCTTCAAGTGATATAATTTTTATTTTATCGCCGGCAAATTTCGCTTTTAGAGTCTCAGGAATTTGAGCATCTGTACCCATGAAATCTTTTTTAAATTGTTCAACAGAAATTTTATCGCCTTGTTGTTCAATATAGCCTTCCATATATTTTGTTGCAAATTCTGCGCTAACAGGGTCAAGTCTTGTAGCATTTCCCTTTTGTTCAATTTTGTTGAGCCATGTATTCATGTTACCCATATTGAACATATAGAAGTAGATTGAGGCAAGGTCTCTGAACAGGATTTCAACTCTTTCGTCGTTGTTTCTTGCTGAGTATGCGCGACCTGAAGCTGTTCCTGCATCAACTGCAAGAAGTTTATAATTTCTGTCGCTTTCGAATTTATTGGCTATTGATAGAAGATTTAAACCGAAGGAGATATCTTTTTTATTTTCTTTATCATTTTTATCTTTTTTTATAAAATTGTCAAATGTAGGGTTTTGATATTGTACGATGTTTCCATCATGGGTATTATTTACATCTTTATTTTTGTGATAAGAACGGGTGATTGCCTGATTGATTTTAGGCAGAACAAAACCGATGAATGCGTTTGCAATCAATACGCTGGAGATAACTTTGACAAATTTGAATTTTGCCATTTTGCTTTCAAGAATTCTAGCACCATCTTTGGTTCTTTCGTGTTCTAAGAAGTTTCCAAGCGGTTTACGAACATCATCTGACGCGATATCGACAGATTTGTTAGGTAGTTTGAGTATTTTTTGTCCGATTTTTTCAAACATTGCATTAAGAGCTGAAACTCCGCCCAGCCAGAACACTGCGCCTGAAAATTCTTCGGTAATTCTTTCTCTCGCTTCGTCAAAACCTCCTCTTTTGTATGCCTGATAAGTTCTTCCGCCCTCTACAAAAGCTTCAAGCGCTATGACCGGCAAAAAACCGTCGCTCGCCATTTGTTTAACTAAGTTTCTTGTCATAACACGATTTGTATTTGCTATTGGAACTTTTATTGACATAATGTCTTAATAATCCTCAATGCTATTTTTTGCCATATTTTAATTGCTTTTTAATATTTTGTTACAAATTAGTATATCTCATACACTTATTATGTCATATATGTTACAAAATTTTAAAGTATTATAATAATAGAGCAAGAATTTTTTTGTTCCGTTTTTGATACATTGTAACTGTAGGAAGTGCGTATGATACATCGAATCTCATATAATTATTCAGGACAAAATTTTACAGGTCACGGCTCAAATAGTGAAATGACAAAAAAGCAGAAGGCAGTGGTTCTTGCCTCATCAGTAGCGGGTATGACACCTGTAATGGCAGTTCTTGCAAAAAGAAAAGGTTTTTCTCTAAATCCTGTGAAGATTTTCAAAACACCTTTAAAAGATTGGGCTTTGTTCAAATATGCGCCGAAAGAGAAAGCAATTGAGTTTGAGGCTCCGCAGATTATATCTGTTGCAGCAGGTTCTGTTGCTGGCGGATTTGCAGGCGGTGCGCTTGTTGATAAAAATAATGTTAAAGCTAAAAAACGTGAAGTTTTAAACCAGCTGTTAGGAAATGTTTTGGTTCCTGTTGGTTGCGTATGGGCAGGTTCTGAGCTGTTTAATAAATATTCTGCGCACATCCAAAGAGTAATTCCGCAGTTCAAAAACCCGAAAAAATTTGTACAATTTTTGAATAAATGTTTGAAAAATATTCCGAATGCGGTTTGTACGGTTGCGTTTTTAGGTGCAGGAATTTATCTTGGAAATAAGGTTTCAAACCTTATAAATGAAAAGCTTTATCATAAAAAAGTCGAACGAGATATCAAAGCAAGTGATTTTGCACCGCATGTTGATGATTTGTGTATGGCAACATCTATGATGAATAAAGAATCTTCATTCGGAGCAAAGCTGGGCAGAGTAATCCCTTTAGCGCTTCTTGTTCCGGGATATCAGACAGGTATCGCGCAGGATAAAGATTAATCGTCAGGTTGTAAAGGCGTGCCGCAATAAGGGCAGTGAGTTAGGTTTTTATTTTCTTTTTTGAAAACTTTTTTACATTTCCTGCATTTTATGATGTTGCGTTTAATGTATAAAAAAATGCCTAAAAAGCTGAATATTATTGTGTATGCAGCAATGCACAAACCCGCAAGAATTACTATTGCATAAAGCAAAAGCATAAGCATTCCTGACGGATAATAGTATGCGGGAAGTCCGATGTCATAATCATAATAGTCAGCATCGCCACAGGTTGTACAGGTTGTTTCCTGCGGCGCGGTGCTTCTTGTTACGGTTACAGCATTTGGCATACTCATATTTTAATTATATCATATCGCTTCAAATTGTGCTATAATAATGAGAAACGGAGATTTATTATGTACAGAATCGGTGTCGGATATGATATTCATAAACTAATAGAGGGAAGAGATTTAATAATCGGCGGTGTGAAAATTACGCATGAAAGGGGACTTCTCGGGCATTCTGATGCGGATGTCCTAATTCACGCGATTATTGATGCAATGCTCGGTGCTTTAGCTCTTGACGATATAGGTACACTTTTTCCTGATACAGACTCTAAATATAAAGATATAGACAGCACAATTTTATTAAAACATGTTTATAAATTAGTTCGGGATAAGGGTTTTAAGATAGTTAATATCGACAGTAATATTATTGCGCAGGAACCCAAAATGATGCCTTATATTCCTAAAATGAAAGAAAGTTTATGTAAGATTTTAGATATTCTGCCTGAAAATCTGTCAATTAAAGCAAAAACAAAAGAAAAACTTGATGCTGTCGGGCAAAAACTTGCAATAGAATCTAATGCAGTAGTGCTTTTAGAAAAATAATTAAACACAAAAAGGCGGTCGAAAAATGCGACCGCCTTTTTGTGTTTAATTATTAGTAATTCATTTTCCAACCTGCATCGATAATTGCATTCAAACAGCCGCTAGCCCTGCCGTTTAAATTTGATCCGCTACCGTTGCATGCTTTTTTTGCTGTTGCAACTGTCGGGTCTTTGGAGCGATTAGCTGCATTGTAGTCAACAATTGTACCATCAGATTTGATATCCATCGCAAATACATCTCTTCCAATCATATTAGGAGATGCCGGTCCGTTTACATCAACAATTAAATTAACCATACTATCTTGCCATTTTGCGCAAATTGCTGCGCCATTTGTATTTTGAATACAATACTCGGCATCAATAGAACCGCCTGTTCCGGAATCGATAGTTGTGTAAGTGGTAGCTACGCACGCTTTATCTGCTGTACCGCCATTTCCGCAGTTTCTTTTCACTGATTTAAAATAGTTATTTAAAAATAACCCCACACCTTTTTCGCAGATACCTTTTGTCGCATTTGAGCATGAATTTGCACTTGCAATAGTAGTTTCATATATATTATCAACATGCTGGTCGTTCATCATAGCTTGAGTTGCTTCAGAGATTTGAGAATAAACCTTTTGCAGCTGTGATGTGTATAATCTGTTTTTATAGTTTTTCATAACACCCGGAACTGTCAAAACGGCTACAACGCCGACAATGCCCAATGTAATTAAAACTTCTGATAAAGTAAAACCTTTTTTCATATATTTCCTTTCAAATTAATATTCCATTACCCAGCCTGACTTAATAATCCTGTTTAAACATCCTTCTCCTCTGATATCACTCTTGGGTACCCATTTACTACCATCGTAAGCTGCACATGAATCAGGGTTGGAATGGGACATTACTTGATTATTCTGTTTATCTATTCTAAACCAGAACATGTCGCGGCCGCCAATATTTGGTTCATCTGTTCCGTTTATATCAATAGAAACAATACATTCTGTTGCTGTTTGGCACCCGATATCTATGATTTCTCCACTCTTAAGTTTTGCTGTTGCAGAGTTTAATGGTATTGTCATCTGTGTAGGTGCCGCACTGGTATTACTGAGCGGGCGATATGTTCCAAAGTAGGGCTTAACTCCTGAAGGACTTTGTTTTGCAGGTTCAATTGTTTTAAAATATTTGTTTAAGAATTCTGCTTGTTGTGCCGCATTTCCTGCTCCTCCGTATGGGGTTTGTTGTAAAGACGAAACATTGTTATCATTACACGCTGTTTCTATTGCAGAAAACAACATTTCATAACTCTTGTGCAATTTAGTTGTATATAATTTTTTGTGGTAATCCTTTAAGAAACCCGGAATTACAAGAGCCGCAATAACCCCGATAATTGCCATTGTAACCAATAATTCACCAATCGTAAGACCTTTTCTCATACTCTTGTTATCCTGTTTATAGCTGTAAACTTATAAATCAATTATACAACTTTTCAGGTGTGTTTTCAAGAGGGCGGTGCAAACTTTGCACCGCCCTCTTGTTTCGACTGTCAATCAAATTTGTTATTAAACAGCAACTTTCATTGTTTTATCAATGATATCGTTAAAGCTGTCAGCTTTTAGAGAAGCACCGCCGATTAAAGCACCATCGATGTCTGATTTTGCCATTTGTTCTTCGATTGTAGAAGGTTTTACAGAACCGCCGTAAAGAATTCTGATAGAATCAGCAGCTTCAGAACCTGCAACTTCTGCAACAACGCCTCTAATCATTTTGATAACTCTGTTAGCTTCGTCAGCGTCACAAGATTTACCTGTACCGATAGCCCAGATTGGCTCGTAAGCGATAACTGATTTTGCAACATCTTCAGAAGAAATTCCATCTAAAGCTGCTCTGATTTGAGATGCGATGTGAGAATCTGTTACTCCGGCTTCTCTTTGTTCTAATGTTTCGCCGCAGCAGATGATTGGGATTAAGCCGCCAGCTAGGATAGCTTTTGCTTTTTTGTTAATCATTTCATCTGTTTCTGAGAAATATTGTCTTCTTTCAGAGTGTCCGATGATTACAAATGAACATCCTGCATCTTTAAGCATTTCAACAGAGATTTCGCCGGTGAAAGCGCCTGAGTTTTCCCAGTGGCAGTTTTGTCCAGCTACATATAATCTTTTACCTTCGCATCCGCAATCGCAAGGGATTTCAGATACTTGATTTAAAGATGTGAATACAGGTGCAATTACAACTTGTGGTAATTGAGTTGCACTGTAGTTTGATACGAATGATTTAATTCCTTCAAATAATGCTTTTGCATCAGCTTGAAGAAGATTCATTTTCCAGTTTCCTGCAATAATAGGTTTTCTTGACATAATAATCTCCTTTTTTTATATCGTTATATACAGGGTAATTCTATATTAAACAAGATTTTAGTGCAAGTGACTAAACTCCTTATCCATGCTAGAATTATGACTATGAATATAACGGCTGGAAAATACAAAGGGCAAAAAATAACCGCACCTGATGAAAATATAACCCGTCCTACTTTGTCTAAAGTTAGAATGAGTGTTTTCAATACTTTGCAATGCATGATCGATTTTGAAGGAGCAAGCTTTCTTGATATGTTTGCAGGTTCGGGGATTATGGGTCTGGAAGCTTTGTCACGTGGGTTTTCTAAGGTTGTTTCGATTGAGAAAAATAAAAAAGTTTATAATGTTATAAAAAATAATTTTAGAAAATATGAAAAAGAGAACGATTTGAAATTAATTTTGGGTGATAGTTTAAAAACTTGCGAAAAACTTAATTTTTCCCCTGATGTAATTTATATTGACCCGCCGTATTTTTCTGGAGTCTATGAGCAGAGTTTAGAAGCCGTTAAAAATATCTCTAACGGTATAGTTATTCTTGAACATGTTACAGAAGTTGATTTTAGCGGATTTGAGCTGATTAAGCAGAAAAAATACGGTGATAAATTTATTACCTTTTTAAAAGCTTAAATATCCTTATGATGGAATTGTTTAATTCCTTTTGCGTAATCATCAACAATATGACCATTTCCGACAAGTTTATATTTATAAATTGTTAAACCTTCCAATCCTACAGGACCGCGGGCATGAGTTTTGTTTGTTGAAATTCCTACTTCTGCGCCGAAACCGTATCTGAAACCGTCTGCAAAACGTGTTGATGCATTAAAGTAAACGCCTGCCGAATCAACATTGTTCATAAATTTTTCAGCATTTTGGGTGTCTGTAGTAATAATACTGTCTGTATGTCCTGAACCGTAAGTATTGATATGTTCAATGGCTTCTTCTGCTGATTCTACAAATTTGTATGATAAAATTTTGTCGCCGTATTCAATATCCCAGCTTTCAGGGTCTTTGACAAGTTTGATTTCTGATAATTGTAATGAGGCAAGTAAATCATTAACTTTTTCAAAATCTTTGTGTATTAAAAGTGTTTCTACAGCGTTACAAGCACTCGGGTACTGTGTTTTTGCATCCGTTACGACTTTTGATGCCATTTCAATGTCAGCTGACTTGTCAACAAATATATGGCAAATTCCGTTTGCGTGTCCGAGTACGGGAATTTTCGTATTTTCTTTGATGAATTTCACAAGATTGTTTCCGCCGCGCGGGATTATCAAGTTAATATATTGGTCGCATTTTAGCATTTCAGCTACATCTTCGCGATTGAATACTTGTTGAATAACATTGTGCGGAAAGCCTTCAACGGTATTTAGCGCCGAATTTATAACTTCTAAAATCTTTTTGTTTGTATTTTTGGATTCTTTCCCGCCTTTCAATATAACTGCGTTTGAGGATTTTATCGCAAGTGACGAAATCTGTGAAATGACGTCAGGTCTTGCTTCAAAGATAATCCCGAGAACCCCTATCGGACATGAAACTTTTGTTAAAATCAGCCCGCTGTCGAGTTCTCTTTCTAATAATTTTTTACCGATTGGATCTTCTAAATTTGCAATATCGCGCACCCCTTGAATCATGTCGCGCATTTTATTATCATCAAGTTTTAAACGGTTGAAAGTTGATTTTGAAATTTCTCCGTTTTCTACAAGTGCTTCTGCTTCTTTCAAATCCTGTTTGTTAGCTTCAAAAATTTCTGTTTTGTTTTGTTCAAATGCATCAGCAATTTTATTGAGTGCCTGATTTTTAATATCAGTATTTAATTCTGCGATTTTTAACGAAGCAGTTTTTGCATTTTTTGCAATTTTTATAAAGTCCATATATTTCCTTTTTTATAAAATAGTAATATTATCTCTTGTAATAATGGCATCGTAGTTTTTAAATCCAAGAATTTCTGCAATGTTATCAGAATGGCATCCGATAACTTTTTTGCAAGAATCAGAATCGTAGTTTACTATACCGCGTGCAAATTCGTTGTTATTTTCATCAAGAATGGATATTACATCACCTTTTTGAAATTTGTTTTTAACATTAACCACCCCGATTGGTAAAAGACTTTTTTCACCTGTCATAAGTGCTTTTTTTGCACCATCGTTAACAATAAGTTTACCAACGATATTTGTGGCATAACCAATCCATCGTTTTTTGTCTGAAAGATTTTCATTTGTCGGGAGGAACATTGTTCCTACGTCTTCACCTTCAAAAATTCGTTTGATAATAAACGGTTGTTTACCGTTTGCGATTAGAACTTTTCCGCCAAATCTGGTAACAAGTCTGGCTGCTTTAAGTTTAGTTTCCATACCGCCTCTTCCGCCGTCAGAAACTCCTGATGCAAGCGCAAGAATACTATCATCAACTTCTTTAACCGATTTAATAAGCTTTGCATTCGGGTTAGATTTCGGATTGTCGTCATAAAGTCCGTTGATATCAGACAATATAATAAGCAAATCTGCATCAAGTTCACTTGCCACAAGTGCCGAAAGTTTGTCGTTATCGGAGAAACAAACCTGCATATCTTCTTTGACGTAACGAAGCTGGATTTCAAGTGTAGAAACGGTGTCGTTTTGGTTAATTACCGGAACAGCACCGAGTTCCAACAGCTTGTTAAAAGTTGTTCTAAGACTCAAATATCTTTCGCGCACAGAAAAATCATCTTCAGTCAAAAGAATTTGAGCGGCTGTTATACCATAGGTTTCAAATCCGTTTTCGTAGATCGACATCAATTTACCCTGCCCAATTGCGGCGCAGGCTTGTTTTACCGCCGTTCCTTGCGTGTCTTCAAGACCAAGTCTTTTTTTGCCCAACCCTACAGCTCCTGAAGTTACAACGATAACTTCTTTTCCTGCTTTAACAAGATTTGCGATATCTTCAATAAATGTATAAACTCTTGGTAAGGAGACAAAACCTTCGTCATTACGGAGAACATTTGTTCCAAGTTTGATAACAATACGTTTTGCTTTAATAAATTCTAATCTATCCATAGCTTAATATTATCACAAGCGACAGCGAATGTGAAGATTATTATTCTACAGTAGGAATTGCAGTACTTTTTTCTAAATGCAATGTATCTATCAGTGAATTTAGTCTTGTAAATACTTCTTTGAACTGCGGAATAGACAGGCTTTGTTTTCCGTCACTCAATGCCTGCGCAGGATTGTGGTGAACTTCAACCATTACACCGTCAGCACCCACAACAAGACCGGCTTTAGCCATTGGTTCGATTAGATATCTTTGTCCTGTTCCGTGGCTAGGGTCAACGATTACAGGCAAATGTGAGTATTTTTTGATAACAGGCACTGCTGAAATATCGAGTAAATTTCTTGTGAATGCACTGTCGAAACTTTTCAAACCACGTTCGCAAAGAATAACCTGTTCATTACCATTGTACATAATGTGTTCTGCGGCAAGTAAGAATTCTCTGATTGTACTTGAAGGACCGCGTTTAAGGATAATCGGTTTAGAACATTTGCCTACAGCTTTTAAAAGTTTGAAATTTTGCATATTTCTTGCGCCGATTTGGATGACATCCGCGTATTCGCACACCAAATCCAAATCAGTTGAGTCCATAAGTTCTGTTACGACAAGAAGTCCTGTTTCTTTTTTTGCTTTTGCAAGATATTTCAGAGCTTTTTCGCCTAAACCGTCAAAATCGTAAGGGGAAGTTCTTGGTTTAAACGCTCCGCCTCTTAAAAATTGGCATCCGAGTTCTTTTGCGGCAATTGCAACTTGCAAAAGACCTTCATAATCATCTTCAACCGAACATGGTCCTACCATTGATACAGGACGATTTGCACCGCCGATTTTTACACCGTTTTCAAATTCTATAACCGTATCTTCGGATTTTCTGTCGCGTGAAGCAAGTCTAAAAGGTTCACGGATAAATTTAATTTGTTTAACTCCGTCGAGTGCTTCAATTCTGCCCGGAGACAGGGTTGTTTTGTCGCCAAGAGCGTCAATAACCGTGTGAACATCTCCTTCGTGGACAATTACCTGAAATCCGTGTGTTTCTAATAAATCGGTAACTGATTTAATATTTTCGACAGACGCACCGCGTTCCATGATTATAATCATATTTTTATTCCTTATTCCAATATTACAAATATAATAAAATTATAAAGAATAAAAAAAAATAATCAATTTATGGAGTTGAATTTTTACTGATGTTTAGGGTTAAACGCATCAAGTCCTAAATATTTTGCACTTGCTCCAAGACGTTGTTCAATTTTGAGAAGGCGGTTGTATTTTGCAATACGTTCTGAACGGGACAGAGAGCCGGTTTTGATTTGTCCGCTTTTTAAGCCGACAGCCAAATCCGCAATAAATGTATCCTCGGTTTCCCCTGAGCGGTGTGAAATCACTGTAGTATATCCGTGAGCTTTTGCATAACTTACTGCATCAATGGTTTCAGAAACCGTACCTATCTGGTTGAGTTTTATTAATACTGAATTTGCCGCATTATTTTCAACGCCTTGACTTATACGGGTTATGTTTGTTACAAATAAATCGTCTCCGACAAGCTGACATTTCTTTCCTAATCGTTCAGTCAAAATTTGCCAGCCTTCCCAGTCTTCTTGTGACATGCCGTCTTCAATTGAAATTATAGGAAATTCTGAGACAAGTTTTTCAAGAATTTCGATGAATTCATAATTAGTATAACCGTTTCCGCGTATAAAATATTTGCCGCCATTATAGAATTCGCTGGATGCAATATCAAGACAAATTTTTACATCTTCTGTTGTATAATTTGCTTTTTGAATTGCCTCAATAACAAGTTCTAAAGCATCAGTATTGGTTTCAAGCGTAGGTGCAAACCCGCCTTCATCTCCAACTCCTGTCGGAAGGGAACGTTTTTTCAAAATATTTTTTAATGAGTAAAAAATTTCTGCTCCAATTTGAAGAGCGTGGGTAAAGTTTTCTGCCCCGACAGGTGCTATCATAAATTCTTGAAACTCAAGACCGTTGTTTGCGTGAACTCCGCCGTTTAATATGTTCATCATAGGTACAGGCAGGATTTGTGCAGACATACCGCCAATATATTCATATAAGGGTAATTTGTAATAATTTGCTGCTGCTCTTGAACATGCCATTGATACCCCTAAAAGTGCATTCGCTCCAAGATTGCCTTTATTGTCTGTTCCGTCGAGATCAATAAGCATTTTGTCAATAGAATATTGGTTTAGCACACTGTGATTAATTAGTGCCGGCGCAATAATTTTATTCACATTATTAACTGCTGTCATTACACTTTTGCCATCGAAGTCTTCCTTATTATCCCGCAATTCTACAGCTTCAAATCTTCCTGTAGATGCGCCTGATGGCACTGATGCTATACCTGCATCTCCTGTAGTTAATATAACTTCTGTTTCTATTGTCGGATTGCCGCGTGAATCTAATATCTGTCGGGCATGAATGTTTTTTATTGTTGATGACATAGCTAAACTCCCTTAAATCTTTGATGTTAAAAATTTAAGGAAAATTTTTGCGCATCGCAATTAGTCAATAAGGTTAAAAATCTCTTCCGGTGTATCAATAATAATGTCAGCACCGTGTTTGATTAAAAAATCTCTGCTGCGAAATCCCCATGTAACACTTATACAAGACATTTTAGAATTTTTAGCCGTTAAAATATCAACGTCTGAATCGCCTGCATAAATCGCATTTTCTGCATTAATTCCAAAATTAGCAAGAACTTTTAAAACAGTATCAGGAGCCGGTTTTTTCTTAATTCCTGCCGCCTCATTTTCGCCTGCGGCAAAATCAATTAAATTCTCAAAATATTTTTCACAGAGTTCCTTTACAGCAGCATCAAATTTGTTCGATACAACCGCAATTTTCACACCTTTTGATTTTAAATTTTCAAGCATTTTAATAATTCCATCATAGGGTGCTGTGTGATTGTACATATTTCTTGCATAAATTTTTTTGAAAAATTTTAAACAGGTTTCATAATGCGGATTATTTTTTCCATGAGGAATAGCGCGTTCTATGAGTTTTGCAACCCCATTGCCCACAAAGTTTCGGACCTCTTCAATTGTTCTTGCCGGATAACCGAATTCATTAAGCGCTATGTTCGTACTATCAGATAAATCTTCAAGCGTATTCAATAATGTTCCGTCTAAATCAAAAATTATTATGCTTTTTTTCATATTTTTATTATAACTCAAATTTTTATAATTTTATGAAAATTATATCTTGAGGATATCCTTAAAATTCTTGTATAAATAGGGTTTGAATTTTTATTTTTGCAAAAAAAATACCAAAAATTTTTTATTTTTTAGTAAAATTAAGTGAATTAATCAATATTGCACGAAATTTTATAAAAAAATCCTCTGTTTTTATGAAAATTTTTTATAATTTTAATGTATAATTTATTTAAGTTTAGAAATGTTAAGTGCTGGAAAGCTTGTTAATACAGTATATTTAATATTTTTAAAAATATATTATTCCATTAATATAAAAAAAGTAGTAGTATAAAATTATAGATTAAAGGAGGACACCAACATGTTTACATCAAGCAAAAAAGAACAAAAAGAAATGCAAGTTCAAATTATCGAATCAGCAGGTAAAATCTACAACTACCTTTCTGATAAAGGTGAAGTTACTATCAACAAATTAAGAAAAGATATGGATTTAGATGATAATTTCACATACATGGGTTTAGGATGGTTATCTAGAGAAGATAAAATTTCTTATACTCAAAAACCAAAATCAGTTACAGTTAAATTAGTTTAATTTTCTGATTGAAAAAGTTTTTTTAAGGTCGGGATTATTTAAATAATCCCGACCTTTTTGTGTATAATAATTAATATAAAAAAGGAGCATGATAGTATGAATAATTTATTTTGTCCAAAAGGGAAAATCGACAGGTGTACATTTATAATTAATTATTTGATGCTACTTGCTGTGTATATAATTTTAGGTATTGGATTGTTTTTGCTTTGTGCAAAATTTCATAAAATGTTGACTTTAACATTTATTGTTTTATTTTTTATTAAAATTTTAATTACTTTTAATTATAAAAAAAGATTAATGGATATTTTTGAAAACCTTCCTGTTTCGATTATTTTAGCAATTATTTTTGCGTTTGATACGGAAATAATTTTACCGTATGTGCATAAATACGGTAATTCTGAGTATTCTTCAGGTATTATTTTATTGATATTTGCGGCATTATTTTTTGTTCCGGCAATTATTTTAGCGTTAATTCCATCAAAAAAGCATGATTAATTTTCGATTTTATCGGAAAATTAAAATAATAATTTTTAGTAATCATATTTGTCTTAAAAATTTTCTCAATATTGTCTTAAATGGCATAGAAGGAGAAAATTTATGAACAACAAAGTATTGATAACAGGGGCAATGTCAGGGATAGGACTTGCTTGTGCGAGATTATTTTTGGACAAGGGCTGGATTGTCTATATTGCGGATAAATTGGAAGATAAAGAAGTTCTTGATGAACTTATTCAAATGTATCCTGAAAAAGTTTTTTATACCAAAACTGATGTAAGTAAAGATAAAGATATTAAGTATTTACATTCAAAAATTAAAGAAAAAATTCAAGGGGTTAATTCTATTATTAATAACGCCGGGATAATTACCCATGGACTTTTACATGAAACTTCTGAACATAATTGGGATGATATTATGAATACTGATGTAAAATCAATATATTACATTGGAAAATATTTTATTCCGGATATGATTGAACAGGGGAAAGGTACAATTGTTAATGTTGCATCAATTTCAGGTATATCCGCAGACTACGAAATGCCTGTTTATAATGCCGCAAAAGGTGCTGTCGTAAATCTTACCAGAGCTATGGCATTAGATTATGCAAAGTATAATATTCGTGTAAATAGTGTGTGCCCGGGGGCAACTGATACTAAAATGCTTAATCCTGATAATATACCAAAATATGCGGCTGTAAATCCTTTAAAAAGAATATGCAAACCTGGTGAAATCGCTAAAGCAGTATATTTTCTGGCAAATGAAGAGTCAAGTTACTGTAATGGTGTAAATCTGCCGGTTACAGGCGGTTTGGATGTCCATTCAGGACAACCTAAGTAATAAAAAAGCGCCGCGTATATACGCGGCGCTTTTAACTGTTATAATGTTGCGCGGAAACCAAATTGAAGTCCGACACCATTTCTTCCGCCAGCTCTGAACATTGCTTGTAAGAAACCGGTAAATCTTTCTCCAATAGATTTTTGTAAACCTATTCCGTATTGGAAATATGGTTTTACGCTTAAGTTTGGAAGTGAAACATCATTTGCTTTAAATTTAGTATCATCTAAGATGTTCCATACTATATTAAGACCTGCATAAGGCTGCCAGCCGTTTTTGAAATTGCCGATAAATCTGATGCCGGGTGATAACTGAATTGCATTTAATGGATTTGCATCAATACTTATGCCGGCGGCATTGTGGTAGTCAAATGTATTGATAAAGCTGTAAGACATTAAATAATTTGGCTGAATAATAAATTTGCCGTCAGCTAATTCCCAGTTATATCCGGCTTTTGCCGCGATACCTGCCATTAACATTGTAAAGTTTTCGTGACCATACATTGTGTGAGCTTCACCTGAGCTTGCACCTACGTTAGCTGTTAAGCCTGTAAAGAAGTTTCCTTTGTATGCCATACCCGAAACACCTAAATGGCCGCCATTCTGGTAAATACTATTTCCAAAATATGATTGATGGCTTCCGTTATATCCTGCATAAACTGAGAAAATACCGTCAAAGCCGTGACCAAGTTCTTTAAGTTCACTATCTCCGCCGAAGAATGCGCCATATCCTACATTAGAAACTCTCGGACCATTACGAAGACCGACTTTTTCAAACGAGCTGTAAGGCTTGAACCATGTACCGCGTTGGTCGTATTGTGTTCTTACAGGTGCTTGGATTTGACCTTCTGATACGGCAAATTTATTACCGTATTTTAAAACCATTCTGTCTTCTTTTGACATAAGCATAAACATATCCATGTTATTAAATGCCATATCATAAGAGTTAAGCTGGGTTAAGTATCCGCCTGCTAACGCGCCAATTGAGCCAGCCATAACAGCAGGGTTGTAAGCTGTATGGTTTTTGCCGGATTTACCTACAAGAAGCATTTGTCCTGTGGCTTCATCGTAACCTATTCCGTATTTGAAAATAGGTCCCATAGCTTCTCCGCCGTTAGGATTTACTCCTATTTTGCCAAATAACGGACTTTTACCGTCTTTGTCTGTTTGTATGATATTAAATCTTAAAGATTTTGCTGTTGAGTGAATATCCGGTAAAATGTTAACTTTATCAATAATAAGTTTACCGTCGCCAGTTACTGTGTTTGCCGCGATTGTGTCATTTAAACCGTTTTTCATATCAACGTCAATGCCAATTCTACCGTTGCCTTTAAGGTTAAGGTTATTGAAATTAATATGGTCATCAGTTTTATTATCTATAAGATTTAACATACCATTATTGTCAAAGGTTGTGTTAACAGCAGAAAGGTATTGAGCATTTTCTAACAGTCTGGTTTCGCCGCCATTATAAACTACGTCACCATTAAATCCTCTGTTGTCCCCGCCGAGAGCTAATGTTCCGGAACCATTTTTAACGATAGTACCGTTACCTGCAATTCCGCCGTTTAATGTAGTAGTTTTGCTTCCATCAAATGTAACGACTGCCATATTATCATCATTATTTGCCATATAGATATCGTTAGCTTTGCCATTTGCGGTATTTCCGGAGAACAATACATCTTTATCTGATGCGGTAATTTTAACATTTCCGCCTATATTATTAATTGCACCGCCGTTTCCGTCAGCTTTGTTGTTTACAAATGATGAATCTACAATGTTCACACTTGCTTTTTCATTATTATTTACTACACCGCCGTCAGCTTTTGTACTGTTGTCTTTGAAATATGAATTTCGAATAATAAGTTCTCCAGAGTTGTCAACCACAGCACCAGATGTTTCAGAAACAAAATCGTGAGCAGATTTGCTTCCGTCAGCATTTCCGAGGTTTACAAGTTCAAGTTTTTGCCCGTCGCTTACAATAATTCCGCTGTTTTTATTTGCGTTCAAATCTTGTTCGACAAGGTTAACTTTCAAATATTCGCCACCCATTGCTCCGAGCGATTCGCTCAATGTTAAATCTTTAGCAGGATTTAGGCGGAATTCTCTTTTGCCTTCTGCTAAAATTGCATCGCTTAAACCGCCTGAAGAGTCTCTTTTTACATTAATAAAACCATCTTCACCGATTGTAAACGTATATTTTTCGCTTTCGTTATATTGGATTAAAGAATTGTTATTAAATGTAAACAGGTCAGACCATCTGTTGAATAACTGGAATGATTTGGTTCCGCCTTTAATAATATTTATATCAAAATGTTCAGCATCAAAATCCAAGTTCCCTTTGATATCACCTGCCACATTGAATAAGTCACTTTGACCTTTTGATAAATCTGCATCAAGTGCAATTCTAACTCCATTATCAACATTTGTTGCATTAAAATGGCGGAGTTCAAGTGTATCAAGTTTATCGTTTTGTAGATTTAAAGTTCCAGATTCTAATACCAAGTCAACATTTTTCATAATAGGTACAGGGGCCATTTTATCTTTATCAACAGGCAAATAAGTGTTTCCTGCGCTATTAAGAGTTAATTCTCCTCCTTGTAACGTTACGCCTGTATTTTTAACTTGATTATTGAATATTACATCACCATTAACATTGACCATTGCTTTTGATTTTGCGAAATCTGCTGACAGGTTACTATGACTTCCTGCAATTCCGTCGTTAAAAAGTAATTTACTTCCGTCACCTGATGTTTTTAAAGTAACAGTACCTTCATCAATATAAATAGCGTTTGATTCAGGATTAAACTGCTCTTCGCCGGTGCCATGCATATTTCCTGTAAATTCGTGAGTTTTACCGTCATTAGATGTGATTTGTACAATTTTATTCCCTTTTATTGATTTGTCCTGTGAAACATTAACATAAATCGCACCACCGCTGTTTTGTTTCGATTTATTATTGACAAAGTCAGTGTTGAAAATATAAACTGATTTTAAAGGATACGCATCTGAGGTATTATTTTGAGTTACAGAGATTGACATTGCTCCGCCTCTAGTACCTGATTCATTGCCTTCAAATCTGCTGTTGTTAATTTGTACTGTGCCTTCTGTTACTTGGATTGCCCCACCGCGAGTTTCGGCCTGATTGTTTTGGAAAAGTGTATTAGAGATTACGTTAGGACCATCATTAATAATATATATAGCCCCGCCTTCTCCGGATGTATTTCCGATAAATTTAGAATTATCTACTTCAAAATCGTTTGAAGCATAAATAGCCCCGCCGCGTGTTTCCGAATGGTTAGTATTAAATTTGCTGTTGTTGATACTAATTCCTCTGCCCGGACTTGAGCTTGACCCTTGAACTGCAATAGCTCCGCCGTATTCAGCTGAATTATTATTGAACTTAGTATTGTCTACATTGTATGTATCGGAATTCTTAGTAACAGAATCAAAATTGATTGCCCCACCATGAGAATTTGCAGTGTTATTATTAAATTCAGAGTTCTTAATCTGTAAATTCTGTGCACTATAGGCATAAATTGCTCCGCCGTCATTTCCTGCACTATTACCGCCAAAAACAGTTTCGTTTATTATAGCTGAAGTTGTACGCTCTAAAAATAAAGCTCCGCCGCCGTCAAGAGTTGCTGTGCCGGTACTTTTATTTCTCTCAAAGAGACTGTTATTAATATCGACAGTTCCGTAATTACTATATATAGCTCCGCCTCCTCCTGGAACGAAACCCATAATAGTTGTGCCGGAACTTTCATTCTCGATAAATTTGTTATTGAGAACTTTTAAGTCTCCGCGTCTATTAAAATGAACCCCGGCATAAGTTTCATAGCCTGCACCGTATCCTGAAAAGACCGCTTGATTAACATTTCCCTGATAAGTCTGTCCTTCTACGATATCTAATCCGATAGCTGATGTTTCTTGATGAGGAAAAACACAGCTGATTACTACTGCAGCACACGCTGCTAACAACAATTTGTGTCTGGTTTTCATACATTCACCTTTACATTCTTAATTACTAATCTATATTTCAAATATCATATCAATGATAGAATATTCAAGTATCGTTGTCAACACCTCAATGCTTGTCTTTTAACAGTTTTATCGAAGCTAAATTTATAGTTAAACACTTGAATTATTAATAAAATATTTGTATTGTGGCAAAACACTTTAAAGATTTCCACTTTGAAAAGAATAAAAACTTATGTAAAGGTATATAAAAATTATTAAGGGCACCTTTTAAGGTGCCCTTAATATTATCTTGTTAA
The DNA here is from genome assembly GCA_949035555.1 of uncultured bacterium. GTDB lineage: Bacteria > Cyanobacteriota > Vampirovibrionia > Gastranaerophilales > Gastranaerophilaceae > Zag111. Next base: position 18,128 of record CAROLD010000004.1, read on the forward strand.
TGTTCTTATTGCATTAAAGGATTTGTCCCAGCCATTAGAGTCTTTTGCATTTTTATATTTTTCAAGCTTGGCAATACGTTTTTGCTGTAATGTCTTTTGGGATTTATTAAAAGAGGCTAATTTTTTCGGGTCAGCATTTCTCTCTTTAATAATCGGGTCAGCATAAAGCATAAATTTTTTATAAGAATCTGTTGTATAACCCAATCTTGCTTTGTCAGGGTATGTGTATGTTATATAATCATAAATATACATAGTTCTTTTGTCACCTGACGGATGAGTTGATGTGAAATCTTTGTAGCATCCTCCAATTTTAAATAAGACAGAAACCATCGCGAGCGGATTATAACCGGCTTTTGTCATTAAGTCTACACCTGTAATGTCAGCTTCATATTCTTCACTTCTTGACATTTTAAGCATAGTAAGATTATTTGCGGTTCTCATACCCGCTTTGAGCCGATAATCAATATTTGCATTGTAAATAGCTGTTGAAGTAAGTGTATTAACAACATTTTGTTTAGCAATATGATGGTTTACGATATGACCGATCTCGTGTCCAATTATTCCAGCAAGCTCGGCATCATTATTAACGAATTTCAAAAGACCTGTATAAACATAAATTTGGTTATCACCGTTTGCAAAGGCATTAATTTCATCTGTTTCAATTACCTTAAATTCAATTTTTGTAGGCAGGTTGTTTTTTGCCAGCAGAGCTTTACCGATAGTATTAACTCTGGCAACATTAGTTTTGTTGGTCCAATCAGTAGCGGCATTAGCGCTAAGCTGAATTCCAAGAATGAACGCAAAAAATAAACCTAAAATCTTTTTCATAAATTCCCTCCATTATCTGACAAAAATATTATACAATAAAAATTGGACAGGTAGTTTCAGTTTAAAATCAGATAACCTATATTCAAGTATGTTGCAAACATTATCCATAAAAAATAAGGGATAAGAATAAGTCCTGCTAATATTGAAACTGAATAAAATTTTCTAATTGTTAAAAATACAAAAATATCTAAAGCTATAATAATTATGAGCCCTAATAATATATTTTTTATTCCAAAAAACGCCGGCGCCCAAAGAAGATTTAATAGCATTTGTACCGTAAAGTAAATATATCCGGCTTTTTTGTCTTGAGTATTTTTAGTCAAATATAAAATAAATGCTAGAAATATAGTAAAATACAAAATTGTCCATGCCGGAGTAAAAATCCAATCCGGAGGAGTAAAAGGTGGTTTGATAAGATTGTGATACCATTGGAAATTATACATTAATTATATTTTGTATTGTAAAATAATATATTCAATTGTCAGATAGGTTATTTTAAACTATAAATACTTATACCCGCTGTAAAGTAAGACTTTACTTGTGAAAGATTATATAGGAAAGATTTTGCCATAAAACCATATTATGTACATGGAAAGATTAATTGCAGCAAGAATACATGTAAATTAGTTTTAGGTACTCATAGTTTTGATAATAAACCTCAAAACGAAAAACCAAGAAGTGCTATACCTTATGAATTTAATGTTTTTAGAAAACATAACCAAAGACACAAATATGGAACAATAGAAGCATATCAAGAACTTTTAAAGGAATTAACGGATCATAGAAAAGTAATAAAGCCTGTATTTCATGTAATTGGACATTCTTTAGATGAAACAGATAAAAATATATTAAAACATTTATTTTTAATAAACAAAAATGCGATTATAAATATTTATTATCACGATGAAGAAGCTCAAGAACGCTTAATTAATAATATTACAGATATTATTGGAGAAGAAGAAGTCATGATGAGAGTTAGATTAATATACCAACATGATGAAAATAGAGGAATTCTTAAACATAGAGATTAATGTTTTGTTTAATTAATCGCTCAAACAGAGATTAAATAAACTTTCAGATTAAGATTTAAAAAATTAATTGAATAACTTTTTACATTTGTTTTGAATATCCAAAGCAATATCTTTTGCAAATTTTTCATTTAATCCTATATTTTTTGCGACAGCCAAAATATCATCTAGAGACGGATTTTTCCCTTCGCCATTTATTGTTGTTGCATGTTCCCCATTAAACGAAGAACTATATGTTAAATCGTATGCAGGGGATAAATGCCATTCTTTTTTATTTTCGTCATAAAGATAAGAAAAATTCTTTGAATGGTCATCACGATTGTGGGCAAATATATTGAAACACATTAACCTGAATAATTGTTCAATGTCTTTATAATTTCTTGTAAGTTCAAGCGTAAGCTTCATTAATAAATTATAATCAAGATTAGGAAGCCTGTGGCTTGTTTCTAATAACCCGCTTACAGATACCATATGAACTTTTTTGTCTTTTTTTCGATCAAATCTTTTTATCCCAAAATATCCCGAACAAATTTCGGATGGAAAAAGTTTGGTTTCTGTCATATTAATTCCGCAATCTTTTGCACATAATGAATATTGATATTCTTTTTCACCAATATTTTTAGGGTCGGTTGATGAGGGGAATTTAATTATCCAATCTCCATTATTTATAGAAGTCAAAATCTTCGGTCTTGCACCGCCTGATGAACCGCCTAATTGAAAAAGTTCATCTAAATTGTCTGAATTTTGTGATTCTAAAATTTTTGAGCATTCCTGTGCAAGAATATCAAAGTCAGAAACATTGTTTTCTGTTTCAAATTTATGTTCAGGTTTATATGTTAAAGCCCCCATTCCACTTTCTTGAACAACTGCAAGTCGATTAAGATTGTCAATTTCAACGGGATTTATTTTGTTTTTTAAAAACAACCTATCAACCAGCAATCTTCCCCAACCATCAGGCAAACTGTCATTAAACACTCCAAATAATCCATCAAAAGGTTCGTATTTTGGGATAAAAACTTTTTTGATGAGCGGTAAACTAAAAGGCGATATACTGAACCCTTTATTTAGCCAGTCGGAATCGTATTCGAATGCGACAACTCTTTCGGGCGTTTTTGCAAGAGTGCCTACCAAAATATCATTATAGAATAGTTTTAAATATTTATAGTTGTCCATTTATAACCTCGTCAATAGAATAGTAGGTTTTTTGCGTAAATAGGTTTTCAAAATCTTTTTCTAAATTAAGTGCAATCAGAATTTTAATCAAAGAATTTAGTGAAATTTCATATTTTGACTCAAACCTTTTGATAGAGCCAAGACTAACACCTGACTTTGCAGCAAGTTGAACCTGCGAAATTTTAAGCATTTTTCTCTTCTGCTTAATCTTTTCAACAAATTCTTTTGCAATATCATAGGGTGATTTAGCATAAAAAATAAAGTCATTCATAGATAATATATTAACCTATTTTTGCTAAAAAGTCAAGATATAGATAATATATTATCTAAAATGCAGTAAGATTTTTTAAAATATTAAAACACAACATTAGAATTGTGTGTATCATTCTGCCTCGGGAATTACACATTTCCAGAATGATATGTTGTATTTTTTGAGATTGAGATGTGGTTGAAGGTTCTAGTGCACCTGCATTTAAACAAAACCTATGAGTAGGGTGGCATTTTTGCCACCCTACCATACTTATAATTTTTTTAATTCCATGTACAGCATAATATAGAAAAGAAATACTCCGCCAGCATAAAATATTAAATAACTTGTAAGAATAGATTCAAATAGATTATAACCTTTATATATATCTGCGCTAAATAATATAAAAGGGATATCATAACAGAATGCTAATAACAATATTTTCCATTTCTGTTTTGATTTATTTTTCAAAGTCAGGGCAAATTTTCCTATTATTGAATTTTTATATTTTCTTGCTATTTTTACAAATATTTTTGGCAGACACCATTTTAATACAATGTAGATTGCTAAATATGTTACACCACATATAAATTTTGTATTTGTCTCTGGAAAACCCATTATTAACTCTGCAGTAATAATGAAACTGCATATCAAAAATAAGATTATTAAAATATTCAAAAGATTTAACATTGTATAAAATTTTAAATTACTCATTTATTTATTCTTTTATATTTTATACCTACATTTTACGATTGTGTAATACGGCTTTAATAGTCCTGCTTTTTGTGCTGAATAGCCCATCTGGACTTTCAAATCTTTATCATCTTTATTAAAATCGTATGTGTCGAGTATGGTAACATCAACATAACCATTGTTCAACTTAGCTGATAAAACATCTACTTTACCAAATGCATGGTTTAAATTACCATTGGTAAAACTCATTGAGCCACTTATTGTTTTACCTGCTTGTAAGGATGATATATTCTTGTTTACAAAATCACTTAATTCTTGAGATGTTGCAATAGCATTTGCGGGTGAACTATTTTCGTGAAAAACAATTCCCGGAACATCTTCTTTTCCAAATTGGGATTTTACTTTCTCTGTAATTTTTGGCTTATATTGTGTATATTCATCACCTAAACTATTTATACCATTATATAAAGCTCCATTTCTACTTATATAATCATTATTTTTTTTATTTTGAAACCCATGAGATGCAATTTTCCACATAGCTGCAGCATCAGGTTCGTGTTTGTATTTTGCATATATAGGAATTCCTTTATCTAATGCAGCTTTATTTAATCTTCCAATTTGCTTATCTTTAAGATTATTCATATAGTTTAATCCTACCGAAAATTTATTCTTAATATTGTTTTTCATATTTTTTATATCATTCATAAGATTAAAATCTATGTTTAAATGGTTAGAATTATTGTTTGTTGCTTTAACCAATTCATCCGCAATAGACTGATAATCTCCATTAACAGCATATCCTTTGATATGATTCACTAAATACAATGCATCTTGATATGTTTTATAGTCTGATTGTAAGAAGTCATGAAGTTTAGAATATTCCGTTTGGTTAGTTGTATTGATTAACTTTGTTACAGATCTATCTATATTTTGTTTCATATGTACAACCTGTTTATCAAGTTGTTTAATTTGTAAATCAAGTTTCGGTTTTAAAGGTTCTACAGATTGAGTATCATTATTGTCTATTGTTCGAATAATTTCTGACATAATCGGTGATACTCCTTGCTCTGCGTTAGTAACAGGGGAAAGAATACTTGGAATAATATTTTCAGGATTGTTTATAGTATCTATAGTATTCGATTCCTCTACATTCTTTGAAACACCTCCCTGCAATACTTGAGATGATTCTATATCTGTATCAATATTAAATGCATCTGATGAATCAATATTTCTATAATGTTCTCTTACTTCTGTGCCATCTTTTCTTACATAAGAATTTACGTGAATTTGTTTTTCCATATTTTGGCCTTTCTATATTTATAAATTACTGTTGAGTAGTACCATACTATCATTGTTTTTGATATTTGTCAACAGTAATTGATTTTTAATTATTTTTTTGTTATTATGAATTTATGAAAAATATAGATAAACAAGAACAACTTATTAAATTTGGTATAGCTTTAAAAAATAGGCGTAATGCTCTTAAACTAAGCCTTAGAGATGTTGAAAAAATGTCTAATGTTAGTGCGGCTTTAATTACTAAACTTGAAAATGGTAAGATGCCGAATTTCCCTAAGGCATTAACTATAAAACAACTTAGCGATGCACTTAAATTTGAAAATGAATTGTTTATTTTAGCAGACATATTATCTGAAGTTCCAGAGCAAACTGAAACAACAAAAACTTTTGATGAGGAATTTAGAGAATTTTTGGCAACAAAAACTACGCTAAATGCGCAAAACATTGAACAAATCCTTTACTTTGTTTCAGGGTTAGAAAAGTTACAAAAAATCGAAGAAATTTCTTAATTGTATGTATTAAATTTATCTTGTTTTTTATAATCATTTGGTTTGCTTTTGTTTATATTCCTCGAAAGGCTTTATTTTTGCTGTCTTTTAGGGCATTAATGTTGTGGCTCAAAACCTTGAGGTGCAAATGAACATTGTCGAACCAATAAAAAGCATAGAAGATATCCAAAATATAAAACGAATTCTTTCCAAGAAACCACGCAACGCTCTGCTTTTCAGTTTCGGAATAAATAGCGGACTAAGAATCTCCGACATCCTCTCACTCGATGTAAAAGACGTAAAAGGCAAAGACTATATAGAACTCAGAGAAAAGAAAACCAATAAGTATAAGAAATTCCCGATTAACGAAAACCTGAAGGTTGAGATTGAAGAATTCGTCAAAGACAAACCCGACGAAAGACCTCTATTTTATACACAAAAAGGGTATAGATTGGATATAGCCCAAGCATATCGAATCATAAACAAAGCTGCCCGAATGGTAGGTATTAAGGGGAGAATCGGAACACATACCTTACGAAAAACCTTCGGCTACCACTTTTACCAACAATACGACGATATTGTAATGCTTCAAAAAATCTTCAACCATTCCACTCCCTCCATCACCCTCCGCTATATCGGAATTTTTATTTATAGATACAGAATATAAATCCTGATTTTATGCTATCCTTTAGTAAAGGAGCATATATGCAAGATAAAAAGATATTTATAAAGGGTAAAGATAGAACAGCAGATGTATTAAAATGCATATATGCAAAAAACGTATATTATGTAACCTTTAAAGATGGGAAAAGATATCCATATAAATATTGTGATATAGAGATTGTAAAAGTTGACAAACTTCAGACTGAAATTAATGAAAAATTTAAATATTTTAGGGATTTAGCAAGCCAAATAGGCCTAATTGTAAAAAATGAAAAAGGGCAATCAATTAACATTTTAGAAAAGAATTATAAAACAATAGATGAGGTTAAAAAAGATTCAATTTTATTCAATTATTTAAATCAAGAACTCCCACTAACACCTGTTGTCAAAAAAGATACTTTTGGTTCATTCTTTAAATTAATAAATTCAAAAAATGATAAACTAGAAGATACATTAATATATCCCTTTGGATTTAATATTAGTCAAGATCAGGCAGTTGATAAAGCAATTAAAAATAAATTATCTGTTATCGAAGGACCTCCAGGGACAGGTAAAACACAGACAATATTAAATATAATTGCTAATGCAATTATGCATAATGAAAGCATTGCAGTTGTGTCAAGTAATAATTCAGCAACAAAGAATATTATTGATAAATTAAAAAAGTACAATGTAGATTTTATTGCCGCATATCTCGGGAGCAATCAAAATAAACAAGATTTTATTGATTCTCAGATTTTGGATTTAAATACTAGCGTATGGGAATTAACTGAAAAAGAAATTAAAGAATTGTATTTAGATATAAAACAACGCTATAAAGCTTTAAAAAACATGTTGGTAAAACAAAATGAATTATCAGTTTTAAAACAAAAATTATCTGCTTTAGAAATAGAAGAAAAACATTATTTAAATTATTTATCCGCTTATCAAACACTTGAAACCCCAAAAGAAATAGCCAAAATTGCAGACTGGAAAAAAGCTATTCAATTAAGTATTTTATTTGAGATAACAGCGGATGAAATTAAATCCAATTATTTTATTGAGCTCCTTAAGTGCATATTAGAATTTTTAAAAATAAAAAAATTTAACAAAACAATTGCCGAAGAATTACTTAAAAAATATCCTAAAGATTATTTGGTAGCTATAACTCAACAAAAATTTTATGAAATTCAAATTAAAGAATTAAAAGATGAAATTAATGTTCTTAATAGTGAACTTGAATCGTATAATTTTTCACAAAAAATGAAAGATTATTCAGAACTATCAGCTAAAATTTTTAAATCAAAATTAGCAGAAAAATATGCAAAACAAAAAAGAAAAATTTGGATGCTTCCAGAATTACAATGGAAATCAAAAGAGTTTATCAAGGATTATCCTGTTATACTGAGTACAACATACTCACTAAGAAATAGTTTATCATCAGATGTTATGTATGACTATGTAATTGTTGATGAGGCTTCCCAAGTTGATTTATGTACCGGAGCATTAGCATTATCTTGTGCGAAGAAGGTTGTAATTGTTGGAGATTTAAAACAATTGCCAAATGTCGTAGACTCAAAAAATGCTACAATATCTGATTCCATTTTTAATAATTATAAATTACCCGAAATGCTCAGATACAAAAATCATTGCTTGCTATCTTCAATTACAGAAATGTTTCCAGATGCTCCTCATACTCTACTAAAAGAACATTATAGATGCCATCCGATGATAATAGAATTTTGCAACAAAAAGTTTTACAACAATGAATTAATTATCCTAAGTGATATCAAAACAGACAGAAAGCCGCTCCTTGTATATAAAACAATTGCAGGTAATTTAGCATACAACAATATTAATCAGAGACAAATTGATGTAATTAAAGAAGAAATTATTCCAAATGAAAAATTAAATATTAACAATGATTCTTTAGGCATAGTTACACCATATAGAAACCAAACGAATGCCCTACAACAACAATTTAAAGGAACTGGAGTAAAAGCTGATACCGTAGATAAATTTCAAGGACAAGAAAATAAAGTTATAATATTATCAACAGTAGATAATATTATTAGAGATTTTACCGACAATCCAAACAGATTAAATGTTGCCATATCAAGGGCTATTGAACAACTAATCGTAGTCATTAATGGAAATGAAGCACAAAAAGATAATAATATCGCAGATTTAGTCAAATATATAGAATACAATAATTGTGAAGTTAAAGAAAGTAAATTGTTTTCTATATTTGATTATTTGTATGAATGTTACGCAGAACAAAGAAGATTATTTTTACAGAAAAGTAAAAAGATTTCAGAATATGATAGCGAAAACCTGTTTTACAAAGTTCTAAAAGAAGTATTGACAGAAAAATACGAAAACAGATATGGTATAGCCGTTCGCATCCCAATTAATCGCATAATAAGGGATTTTAGTCTATTAGATAAAAATGAATTAAAATATGCTCAAAATGATTGGACTCATGTTGATTTTTTAATTTATAGCAAGATTAATAAAAGCCCTATTTTCGCAATAGAGGTTGATGGTGTTAGCTATCATAGTCAAGATAAAAAACAATTTCAACGTGATATAATGAAAAATGCAATATTTGAAAAATATAAAATACCACTAATAAGATTTGGTACAAAAGAATATTTAAGCAAAGATGTATTATTTGAAAAGTTTAAAAATTATATCGCATAGATACTTGATCGTGTTTATAGGTAATTTTATTCATTTTACCACTACAACGTGCTACTACATTAGCATAAAGTTGTTTATGCTTTTTCTTTAATTGCAATTAATATTGGATTTAACCAATAACAATGCATTTCTTCATAAGGATTGTTTATCTGATTTATAGCATAATCTTCGCATTCAATATTGTTGATATCAAATGATATTGTCATAACATGTTCATATTTTTTGCTAATCATATTTAAAGATAATAATGTTGTACTTGCATGTTTAATGCGTTGACTATATGATTGTTGAATTTCTTTAATTTTCTCTATTGGATAATAATAATTTTCACCAATAAAATAAACAACTCTAATATCCTTTTTTCTTGCAATTTTTTCTACATATTGTGCTTTTCTATAAAAAGTAGTTTTTATTGTTGGTATAAAGGGAATATATGATACTGTATTATCCTCATAAACAATAATAAATGTTGGCATAATATTCTTCTTTTGAAGATTAAATATAGTATAATGCATTGAAGCATAAAATTTAAAAAGTTCCATATCATCATTTATTACATTTTTGCTAATTGGCAAATTTGCATCAATTGGAATACATATATCTGACATTGAAATAGGATACCCGTTTTTATCGCTGGCTCTCATTTCAATTTGTTGTCCCCATATAATTTCATTATTTTCTATTGTATAATCCCAAGAAAAAGTAAAATCTTTTAAAAAGATTTCTGTCATAAGTTCTTTAATTTTCTCTGTTATATTTTTACATTTTGAACAGTTGCATGGATAATCTGTTATAACTTCATTAATAAAATTATCCATTATTATAATTCCATTTTTTATTCTTGAATAAATATCTATTTCACTTCCATTTTCTTTAAATAATATCTCAATACTAAAGTAAATATCGGAATTTTTATTATATTTAATCAAATATTCTTTAATAACTTGTTCAATTGTTTCTAAAGGAACATCATTGTCAATATTAAGCCTACTATCAATTATTTTTCCACAATAATCTGGAAGATATGCATATACTAAAATTTCCTTTTCTAGTTTAAATGGATTTTCTTTAACGGTTTCGTTTCTTTTATCAATAAACCATCTTAGGTTATTATCATTCAAGAATTCTTCACGTTTTATTGTATAATATTCTTTTAATTCCTCAGTATTAAAGCTTTTCTGCATAACAAATGTTATATTTCTAAACTCAGCAAAAAAGTTATCTATTAATGGGATACTTTCAAAGATATTTTTTGCGATATTAAGAGAATTCAAACTATTTAATGCATTATAATACTTTTGCAATATTGGATATATTATATCAGTCATCATATATTCTCCATCTTTTCTGTGAAATAAGAAGGGAATGTCGTAAAAACAGGTCTCAATATTTCTCTATTATCATGAAGATATTTTTTTATAATATATTTTTTCAAAGATCTTTCAGGAATGTTATTTAGATAAATACTTAGTTCTTGAACAATAGTTCTGTCGTTAAATCCAAGTTCATATAGTATGATCTCTAGTTTTGAAGATAAACCATACTTAAATCTTTTTTGTATTAATTTTAAATTTTCAATAATATTTGTAATATCTGAACCACAATAAATATTTGGTAAAAGTTCAATTATGGCACCAATAAATAAACTTCCATCATAGGCAAGTGTATTTTCGCAAAATTCAACAATATCATCTATTTGATATTCGAATGTTCTTTTTTTAGTCTCTCTCTTTATACTTTTTTTGATTAAATATTCTAATATCTTATAATACGGTTCTCTGTTAAGCCACATTTTTATTATATTTTTAACCTCACTTTGTTGGTTGCATTGATTATAAAATTTCGAGTTAGTATATTGCATCAATTTCTCAAAAATTAATTCTAAAAATGAATCAATATCTTCAGTGCTTTTCAACTTTTGAGAATTTTCTTCAACCCAATTCTGCAATTCTATGTTTTCGTTTATTCCGTACAATGTTTTTGCAAAATATTTTCTTTGATCGTTATTTTGTGTTGATTCTAAAATGTGTTTACCCAATAGTTTAAATAATTCTATAATTTCTTCTTTTTGTTTTTGATCGCCTAAATGATATGCTAATGTAGATTCTGCTAGTTCTTTTATTTCTTCTTCATAATTATCTTGAAAATCTACTTGTGCAAGAATAAAGCTTTCTATATTTCTAATTATGTTTATTTTCTCGTTGCATTGTGCTTCTACATTTTCACGTTTAAATCCAATATCTTGCTCATTTTTAATTATTATTTCATGTCGCATAATATCATTAATTAATTGTTCTATTTTATTGTTAATATACGCATTGACAAAATCTAATGGTTCCATCACAATTTCAAGAGCATTTCCCCAATTTAAACCATTTTTTATAGGATCAAAAATATTAAAAATTGTACTATTGCAATTTTCGGAATTACTAAAATTTACAAGTTCTTTTGTCTTGTTCCATCTCCACTGTTCTTTTGGAATTCTTCTGGAATCATACAATAAATTATTTGCAAAAATTATACTTCCCTCTGTATACATTCCAGCACGTCCTGCTCTTCCTACAAGATTTTGAAAGTCCCTTACAGAAATGGTATCTGCACCTTGCTGTGTACTATTGATAATTAAATATCTAAGTGGCATATTTACACCTTGAGCAAGAGTAGAAGTGCATATTACAAATTTTGCGAATGATTCTTTCATTGCATTTTCTACAGATAATCTTATACCTTGTGGAATTGTTCTATGGTGAGTTAGTATTCCAATTTTAGCAGCACTCGTATATGACGTTTCTCCTAAATTAGCCTTATATAAATTATATATTTTACTAATTTCATTTAAATTTGAATAATTGATTATATTATCAAAATTATATTGCCTTTCTAATAAATCATTTACTTGGTCGCAAAGATTTTTTATACTTCGTTTTTGCCCACAAAATATAGCTACACCTCCTTGATTAACTAGTTTTTTACCTAGATATAAAGAAATAGAGTTTGAATCATTTTTTTGAGGGAAAAATCTATCATTTCTTTCTTTGCCAATTTTATTGAGCTGCTGCCTTTCAATGATTCTTGGAACATAATATTCTTCCAGATCGGGATTATCTTTATTTATAAATTGAATTTTACCGCGAGTATCTATCCAGCTAGTAAAAGCAATTGTTCTATATGTTGAAGCTATATCTTTTCCATTGATAATAGCAGCATCATCTCCATTTAGCCAATTATTAATATCTTCAATATTACCCATTACAGCTGATATAAGAATTGTTTGACAGTTTTTTGGCAACATCAATTTCAAAGAAGCTAGCAATAATTCATAGTTTGTTCCTCTTGAAGTGCTATCAAATTGATGCCCTTCATCATATATTATCAGCCCAATAACTTGCGCTAATTCAGGAGTTTGTCTAAGTATATATAATAATTTTTCAGGGGTTAAAACTAGGATTTTCTTTTGTTCTCTCGAATCCTCAAGTTCATAATCAACCTGATATACATCTGATAGTTCATCAATTTCTATATTTTCCCCATAGAATGCTTTTTGCAAATCATCTTGTATATCATGACAAAGTGCCCTAAAGGGAGCAACTATTACTGCTAAATTTGTTCTCTCGGCCAAAAATATACTGCGTATAATTAATTCAGTTGCTTTAGTTTTTCCTGCACTAGTTGGCATTTGAATTGTTGCAGATTTACCTTTAAATATTTCATTTTTACCTATTAAAATTTGGGAAGGCCACAATTCTTTTGTACCAATTTTAGTCAAAATAGGTTTCCATATTTCTTTGTCAATATCTGTAAATAACGGCATTGTATACCAGGTAGTGTGCAAATATTTCTTTTTTACAACTGCACATAAAATATCGATAAAAAGTAATTCTCTATCAGTACCGTTTTTATAAATTTCTTTTCTTAGATTATCTAAATTATAAAAAATATTTTCGGAATTTTCTCCTGTTGAGCAAAATTGGTTCCAAGAAGAAATGATATTATTAATATATGTGATATAAACACTTTCATTTATTTCTGCTGAAAAATCATTTCTTAAAAAATCCAATAATAGCAAATCTAATTTATTAACATCAAAATTTAATTCATCCGGCTTAAGTTTATTGGCAAGAACTTTGGCGCTTCCCATATAATCACATAAGTAATAAGCCGCGCTTCCCATTATTACATAGTAGTCGTTGTCTTTATCTTGTAATTTTGCATTAAAATATGCATCAAAAAATTGTGCAGAAAATATTAAGTTCTCTTTTAATTCGTTTAGTATAGCACTCGTGCTATTTTCTTTATAAAAATTTACAGCATAATCACCAAGCAATGCTATTGTAAGAAAAAATAAATCCTTAATTTTTTCTTTATTAATATGAATACGATTCTCTTTTGGAACATCATATTCGTACATTTTTGCTTCAGAACGAGTCATACCTAATAATTCATTGGAATTGCTGCCTGGTTTAAGCTTCATCAGCAGCCCTCCTATAAAGTTCATGAACTAAACTCATCATATTATTACCCTTGACAACTATGAGCATTAAGTGATATGGATCTATATGATTTGAAGTATCCGATATTCTTGCAAACTCTTCGTTATATGTTTCATTAGAAAACAATGCTGCAGCACCATAAAACATAGTATAAGGTTTATCCGATAGATTTTCAAAACGTTCTACCCTTTTAGCATTTTCAATATTATTTGTTTCAATATATCTTTGTTTCATTGCATTTAAAGATTCCGCGATTCGAATATTATCCTTTTGGGAATCATCAATTGCTTTTTGCAGTCGATTCTTAGTTGTATTCGCATATGAAGCTTTTGCTTCAATAACTGCAAGAATATCTTCACTTGTTTCATTCGAATCAAATAATTTAAATCCAATTATATCTGACCCCATAGGGGATGAATTTCTATTAATTTTATTTGAATATCTAGTTCTTGGAACCCAAAAGTTCAATATATATTCAAAATAGTCAGATATTAATATTTCACTAAAGTCGCCAGACCTTACACTTGGACCTGGAACAATTGATCTGTCTGGAAATTTTATATTCAATAAATAATCCTTTTTTGACAACCCAGTTCCACTTCTTAAAATATCTATTTTATTATCAGGACAATAATGGTTTCTAAAATGTTTAGCCCAGGCTGACATTGCTTCTTCATCAGCAAGATTGTAATCAAAAGAAAACACCTGAACAACTTGTCCATTAGCTGTTTGGATCGTTTCTTCTTGCGTTAACCATGTGCCAAATTTTTTCTTCCAAGTCATAGAATTACCTAAATCCCTAAAATTATTATATTACAAACATCTTAGACTAATTTACCTTACTATTACAATAATTAATAAACATGCAAGATAAAAACTTCTATGGTACTATAATTTTAGGGATATGACGGAGAGAGGGTTAGATTTTGAATAAGCAAGAATTAGCTGCAAGAATTTGGGAATCAGCAAATAAAATGCGTTCTAAAATTGAAGCAAATGAATATAAAGATTATATTTTAGGCTTTATTTTTTATAAGTATTTGTCTGACAAAGAATTAGATTTTTTAAAAAGTCAAGGTGCTACTGAAGATGAGATAAAAACACTATTAAAAGAAGACGGAGACTTAACTGAGCATATTCGCAGCAATATTGGTTATTTTATATCCTACAATGATTTGTTTTCAACTTGGCTTGAAATGGGAAAAGATTTTGATGTATCAAATGTGAGAGATGCTCTTTCTGCATTTAGCAGATTAATTAATGATAATCATAAAAAAGTATTTGACGGAATTTTTAATACTCTTGAAACTGGGTTAAGTAAATTAGGTGATAGCTCAGCTTCGCAAACTAAAGCCATAAGCGATTTATTATACCTAATCAAAGATATCCCTATGAGTGGTAAGCAAAGCTACGATGTGCTTGGTTTTATTTACGAATATTTAATTAGTAATTTTGCTGCCAATGCAGGGAAAAAAGCTGGGGAATTTTACACGCCTCATGAGGTTTCGTTACTAATGAGTGAAATTATTGCAAACCATCTGAGAAATAAAGAAGAGATACAAATATATGACCCTACAAGTGGTTCCGGTTCTTTGCTTATTAATATAGGTCGTTCAATAGCAAAATATAACAATAATCAAGATGCAATAAAATACTATGCACAAGAGTTAAAACAAAATACTTATAACTTAACTCGTATGAATTTGGTTATGAGGAATATTTCACCGGATAATATTGTAACTCGCAATGGCGATACCTTAGAAGAAGATTGGCCATATTTTGAAGAAAATGATCCTGCCGGTACATATAATCCATTGTATGTTGATGCTGTTGTATCAAATCCTCCATATTCGCAAAATTGGGATCCGACAGGCAAGGATAACGATCCAAGATATACAAGATATGGTATAGCGCCAAAGACAAAAGCTGATTATGCGTTTTTGCTACATGATTTATATCACCTTAAACCTGATGGCATTATGACAATTGTTTTACCTCATGGAGTATTGTTTCGTGGCGGAGAAGAGTTAACTATTAGAAAAAATCTTATAGATCAAAATAACATAGTTGCAATTATTGGTTTACCTCCTAACATTTTCTTTGGAACCGGTATTCCAACAATTATTATGATTCTTCAGCAAAAACGAGATGACAATGATGTTTTAATTGTAGATGCATCAAAGGGTTATATAAAAGAAGGTAAAAATAACAAACTTCGTGCTTGTGATATTAAAAAAATTATTGATGCTGTTGTAGGCAGAGTATCCATTCCAAAATTTTCAAAACTTGTTTCAAAACAAGAAATCCAAGATAACGAGTACAACTTAAACATACCTAGATATGTGGATTCTTCTGAAAAATCAGAAAGTTGGGATATTTATGCTTCTATGTTTGGAGGTATTCCAAAGTCTGAAGTATTAGAATTACAAAAATATTGGGAAGCTTATCCGTCATTAATATCTACACTTTTTAGAAATATCAATGAAGAATATTATGAAATTGCTGTTGATAACATAAAAGATGCTATTAAAAACAATGCAGATGTAAACAAATTTATTACTGAATATAGTCTGTCATTCTCAGGTTTTGACAAATATTTAGAACAAGAACTTATAAATAATATGTCAAATATTAACGTAGCACTGGAAGAAGAAATTATAAATTCGGAAATTCAAAGACGTTTAAAATATCCCGAGCTTATAAATAAATACGAAGCATATCAGTTATTAGATGATGCTTGGACAACTAAAATTGCAGTTGATTTAGAAATTCTAAATACCGAGGGCTTTGAAGCTTCAAAACAAGTTGACCCATTGATGGAGACAAAAAAGAAAAACAATAAAGAGGTTGAAGTACAAATCGGATGGAAAGGTCATATTATCCCATTTGAATTGGTGCAGCAAACCTTATTAAAAGATGATACAAAAAAACTCAAAGAAAAAGAAGAAGAACTATCTGAAATTATCGGACAGTATGCGGAATATTTAGATTCTATTTCAGAAGATGACAAAGATTCAGATGCAATAAATGAAGATGGCACAGCTTTTGTTGCAGCAGAAGTAAAGAAAATGGCGAAGAATATAGATAAAAAAGATGCTTCTGAATTTGAATTAATCATATTAAAAGTTAATGACTTGTTTGACAAGGAAAAGAATTTAAAAGCTGAAATTAAAAAAGATTCTGACCTATTGCATGAAAAAACAAAGATAACTATTGAAAATTTATCAGATGAACAAGTTTATGATTTGTTAAAACTAAAATGGATAAAACCAATAATTGATGGAATAAATTCTTTACCAACAGGGGTTATAACAGAGTTATCAAATAAAATTGAAAAATTATCTGAAAAATATTCTACAACATTAACTGATTTAGATTCAGAAATAAACGAAACTGAAAAGATGTTAGCATCGTTTATAGATGAATTAACAGGGAATGAGTATGATATGAAAGGTTTGGCAGAATGGCAACTGCTTTTGGGAGGTCAGAAATAATGCCCGAAAGAAAGCAAAAACCACAAATACGATTTAAAGGATTTTCTGACGCATGGGAACAGAGTAAGTTAGGCGACTATGGTTCTGTTGCTATGGATAAAAGAATATTTAAAGAGCAAACAACAGAATCAGGGGATGTCCCTTTTTACAAAATTGGAACTTTTGGTGGTACTGCAGATGCATATATTTCTAATGAAATATACAATGATTACATTCAAAAATATCCACACCCCCAAAAAGGTGATATACTAATTTCTGCATCTGGTAGTATTGGTCGAACAGTTGTTTACTCTGGCAATAGAGAGTATTTTCAAGATTCTAATATTGTCTGGTTACAGCATAATGAAAGGCTTGAAAATTCATTTTTAAAATATTTTTATGAAATTGTTAAATGGGATGGACTAGAGGGAAGTACGATTAAACGGTTATACAACAAAAATATTTTGGAAACAAAAATTTCCAGACCCGGAAATAATGAACAAAGAAAAGTAGGCTCCTTTTTTGATAAGCTCGACAACCTTATCACTCTTCATCAGCACAAGTATAAAAAACTTTTGACTTTGAAAAAATCCTGTATAGAAAAAATGTTTCCAAAAAATGAGAATAAAAATCCTGAAATAAGATTTAAGGGATTTACCGACGCTTGGAAACAACATAAACTCTCATATGTTGCTTCTATGCACGCAAGAATTGGTTGGCAAAACCTTAGGACTTCGGAATTTTTAGATAGCGGAAATTATTATTTAATAACAGGAACGGATTTTATTGACGGGAAAATAGATTTAAAAACTTGCCATTTTGTTGAAAAAGAACGATATGACCAAGATAAAAATATTCAAATAAAAAATGGAAGTATCCTTATTACAAAAGATGGAACTCTTGGAAAAGTAGCATATGTAGAGGGGTTAGATAAACCTGCAACGTTAAATGCCGGAGTCTTTAATGTTGTTATTATCGATAAAAATATGGAAAATAAATATTTATTCCAATATTTGAAAGCACCGTTTTTAATGGATTATGTAGGAAAAAGAGCAACAGGCGGAACAATAAAACATTTAAACCAAAATATACTTGTCGACTTTCCTGTCATTCATCCATCTTATGAAGAACAAACTAAAATTGGCGTATTTTTTAGCAAGTTAGACGATCTTATCGCTCTTCATCAACGCAAGTTGAAAATGCTCCAAAATATAAAGAAATCTTGCCTGGAAAAGATGTTTGTATAACAAAAAATAATTAAGGGAACAATATAATGACATTTAAGAATGAAGCTGAATTTGAAAATAAATTAATAGGTGTATTAACCAAGCACGGTTGGGAGTCTGATATTATAAAATATCCGACTGAAAATGATTTATTGGAAAATTGGGCAAAAATTCTCTATGAAAATAATAGAAGTATAGATAGACTGGGTGATTTTCCTTTAACTGAAAGTGAAATGCAACAGATTATTGAACAAATAAAAACACTTAAATCTCCTTTAAAATTGAATGGCTTTATAAATGGTAAGACAATATCTATAATAAGAGATAATCCTGATGATAAATTACATTTTGGTAAAGAAATCAGCTTGAAAATATATGATAGACAAGAAATTGCAGCAGGACAAAGTAGATATCAAATTGTGAAGCAACCAAAATTTAAACCATTAGAAAAAATGTTGCCGGAACGCAGAGGCGATTTAATACTCTTAATTAATGGTATGCCTATTATACATATAGAATTAAAGAGAAGCGGGGTTCATGTTTCTCAAGCATGTAATCAAATACAAAAATATTCCAAAGAAGGTGTATTTACAGGATTATTTTCTTTAGTGCAAATATTTGTAGCTATGAATCCTGATGAAACCTTGTATTTTGCAAATCCCGGACATTATGACAAATTTAACAAAGATTATTATTTTCATTGGGCTGATTTTAATAATGAACCGATAAATGATTGGTCGCAAATTGCATCATCATTGTTATCAATTCCTATGGCACATGAGCTAATCGGATACTATACCGTAGCTGATGATGCTGATGGCGTTTTGAAAGTTATGCGAAGCTACCAATTCTATGCGTCAAGTAAAATCTCAGATAAGGTCAAGAATACTAAATGGGATTCAGAAAACCAATTAGGTGGTTATATTTGGCATACCACAGGTTCCGGCAAAACAATGACATCTTTTAAATCTGCACAATTAATTGCTAATTCAAAAGATGCCGATAAAGTTGTATTTTTGATGGATAGAATTGAATTATGCGTTCAATCATTAAAAGAATATCGTGCATTTGCTGATGAGTGCGATGAGGTTCAAGAAACTGAAAATACAAATGAATTAGTTTCAAAATTAAAAAGCGACGATACAAAATATACTTTAATAGTTACCTCTATTCAAAAGATGAGTAATATAACACAGGATATGCAAGGACTAAAGGCTTATGATTTAGAAACAATACAATCTAAAAGAATTGTCTTTATCATTGATGAATGTCACCGTGATACCTTTGGTGAAATGTTAATTACAATTAAACAAACATTCCCTAAGGCTATATTCTTTGGCTTTACCGGTACTCCTATTATGGATGAAAACAGTAAAAAAGATTTAACTAATGCTGCTATATTTGGGGATGAATTACATAGATACAGTATTGCCGATGGTATTAGAGATGGAAATGTTCTTGGCTTTGATCCTGATAAGGTTACCACATATAAGGATAAGGATTTACGAAAAGTTGTTGCTTTAGAACAGGCAAAATGCAAAACAGAAGAAGAAGCTATTGCAGATCCTAAAAAAAGTGAAATTTATTATGAATTTATGAATAATGTTCCAATGGCAGGAGATTATGACGAAGCCGGAAAATATAAAAAAGGTATAGAAGATTACATCCCTACCGTTCAATATCAAACTGATATTCATCAAGACAATGTAATAAAGGATATATTAGATAATTGGACAAGATTGAGCCATGGTGGAAAATTCCATGCGATATTTGCAACAAGCGGGATACCGGAGGCTATAGAATATTATAGAAAATTTAGAAAACTAAAACCGGAACTAAAAATAACAGCTCTATTTGATCCTTCTATAGACAATGAAAGTTATTTTGCACTTGATAAAGAAGATGGAATTGTAGAAATGCTAAAAGACTACAATGATATGTATGGTACAAAATTTACTATTCCAACTTATGATTTATTTAAAAAAGATGTTTCAGCAAGACTTGCACATAAAAAACCGTACTTAGGAATATACAACGAACCCAAAAAACAATTACACATGCTTATAGTTGTTAACCAAATGCTCACAGGTTTTGACTCAAAATGGGTTAATACACTTTATATGGATAAACTTATGGAATATGCTGATATAATACAAGCATTTTCAAGAACAAACAGATTATTTGGAAATGAAAAACCATTTGGTAATATTAGATATTATCGTAAGTCGCATACAATGGAAAGAAATATAAATCGTGCAGTTAAATTGTATTCCGGAGACAAACCAATAGGCTTGTTTGTCAATAAGATTGTATATAATGTTACAAGAATGAACGAAATATTTCGTGATATGTCTGACTTATTCAATAATGCAGGAATCCCTAATTTTGATAAATTGCCGGAAGAAAAACCTGTAAGAGGTAAATTTGCCTCGTTATTTAAAAAATTAACAGAACATTTAGAAGCCGCAAGAATACAGGGATTTGTTTGGAATAAAACCACTTATACTAATAAAAAAGATAACGAAGAAGTAGAAATCGTTGAAATTAATTTCACAGAAAAAGACTACTTAATACTTGCACAAAGATATAAAGAACTTCCTCGTGGAGGAAATGGCGGCACAGGTGATGTTCCTTATGAAATAGATGGATATTTAACTGAAATTGACACAGGAGTTATAGATGCCAATTATATGAATTCTCGCTTTGAGAAGTACTTACGCAATTTAAAACAAGAAAATATTTCACCGGAAGAATTAGAATCAACAAAACAAGAATTACATAAGTCCTTTGCAACTTTATCTCAAGAAGAACAAAAATATGCTAAATCATTTTTGCTTGATATTGAAAGTGGTGCAGCCACAATGGAAGAAGGCAAAACTTTCAAAGATTATGTTAATGAATATATGTCAAATGCAAAAAATGATAGAATACATAAAATGGCAATTGCCCTTGGGCTTGATGAAGCAAAATTAAGAGGATTGATGGACGCTGGTCTTAACGAATCAAACTTGAATTCATATGGAAGATTTAATGATTTAAAACAATCCATTAATATTGATATTGCAAAGGAATTTTTCAAAAAATCAAAAGGCAAGGAGCTATCTCCATTAATGATAAACGTAAAAGCAAATGAATTACTCAAACGTTTCATATTAGATGGTGGATTTGATATTGAATAATAAGACTTGATTTTATTCCGACTTTAAGTGATGAATACGACACCTGAAAAAAAGGAGGTCGTAGATGGAAAAAGTCGGATTAAATATTACGAAAAAAGAATTTAAGCAGTTGAGCAAATGGGCAGAAAATGTTTATAACACAATAGTTGTTATAGATTACTTTGTTGCAAGCCAGCCAGAGATTGAAGAATGTTACAATCTAGCACCGGTAGTGAAGCATTTGAGATGCGATGCAGATTTATTGAATGCGTTCTTCATTGATCATGAAGAAGAACTTGAGAAATAAGCAGCGTTTAAACCTTATTTAAATACCGTTCAAAAGGTGTTCAAAAACATTTGTGTCGGAATGATACGATTTGAGGAGCATACAGTTGATGTTTCTTGCCAAAAGAGTAATAAATTATGTAGCTTGAAAGGAGCATAATATGACTGAAAAATTAGACTTATTATTTGGAACAAAGATTTTAAACCGCCAAACAAATGAAATCGGATTACTAATCAAAACTTGGAAAAACGAATTCGCTGATGGAAGCATTTGGTTTGCAACCTGTGTTGATGCAAAAGGAAAGCGTTATCATATTGAACTTGATGAAATAGTGCCGATAGAGGGAAGTAATGATTCTGAAAAATAAACTTACCCGAGAAACTTTAGAAATAAATTATCCTGAATTTAGAAAAAATTTTGCAAAAGAAATTCAAGACGCATTTGAAAGCTATCGCAAAACTCAGTTAAACAAATACTCATATAACTTCAAAGACGATAATTCAATGGAATTTAATTTCTATTTTGAATTACATTGGAATTTTAACCACTTTGGAAATTCTAATTGGTATATTGAAAGAATGTAATTAATTTTACGATAATTGGTTTAAAAAATTTTTATACTTTTCTTTCTGAGAGCTTGGTATTTCTTTATTCATAAAATACATTGACAATATGTTATTATAACCTTCTAGTGTTTTATATTCAGATGAATTTTCTTTATACTTCGTTATTATATAAGATTTTAATTCCTCAATCCAATTATTAAAATCTTTCATTTGTGTAATGTTTTCCAATTTATTTAAGAGTTCTAATTTATTATTAATCATTATATTAAAATGGCCTTTCGGGATTATATCTAATTATTGATATTAATTCAATGGCAAATATACTTTTTTCAATGGCAAAAGAGTTTTACCTTCTGCAGAAAATTTATCATAGTGTAATGATAATAAATTAGCCAAATCGTCGATATCTATTAACTTTAATGGTGTATTTGAACGCTCTGCTTCATATCTAGCTTCTTTTGTATATCCACCAGTACTAACATATAAACATTTGTCATTAGGTTGTCTGCCACCAATAAATGTCCTTATTTCCTGAGCCCCCATTTGTCCTTTACGATGTTTTACTTCTACAAAAATTCTAGGATCTTCAAGTCCTAATCCATCTTTTGACGCAAAAATATCAACGCCCCGATCAGCTCCTTTTTTGGTTCTTTCTGCAATATAGCCCATAGCATTTAATATTTCTTTAAACAATTCTTCCATTTGCTCTGGAGCAAGACTTTGTATAGCATCTTTCAAATTTTCTTTAGCATTTTCAATTAGCATTCTTGAATTTTCAGTATTTTCTTCTTTAATCTCAATAGAATCTTTTTGAGGTTGTTCTTTTTTATTTAATAAATCTAATATTTCTTTTTCTTGTTCTTTTCTTAATTGAAATACGGTTAAAGTTGATCCAAGAGAATTTTTAGTATCATTTGATAAGGAGTCTCTGGATATTTCTTGTTTATCCCAACGTACTTTTCTAGTATGCGGGCAATCATTAATTTTGGAATTGAATAAATAATCTCCTGCTATTTTGCCAATATAGTATATTCGTGAAGATGGATCATAGGTTAAAACATAATCTCCAATAGCAATTTTATTAATAAAACTATTTATTATTCCTGCCCAAACCGGAATACTTTTTGCTTTATCTGGATAGCATTTCAAAAGAGATGATTTTATAGATTGTAAATCTTTTCCTTTTAAATTTTCGTCCGGCAACCAATTTAATCCCACCACATTTTCAGTTAAAAACTGTTCAATGTATTCGCCGTTATTGCTTCTTACAACCCATAATTTATCCATGTGCTACTCCTTTTTTCTTAGAGTAGCATAAAAATATGGCAGATGATACCCTTTGAAAAAGGTTAAGGCTTACTCCATTCCCAAGACTTCACGTTCGATTTCGCGGACTTGTTCGGGGATGAGGAAGTTTTGTTGTTTCGGTTTTGATTGGGAAATGGACGATTCGTATTCTTTGAGCAGCGGGATGTTTTTTAGGATATTCATGAAAGAATAGATGTCGGATTGATTTGTGTGCGAATTTTTATCCAAATCGTTGTTCAGTTTTCGCATCATTTTTCTTGCCAGTTCAAGCAATTCTTGACTGAAAGCATCTTTTTCGTGTTCGTATTCAAACTTTCGTTTGTCCCAATCGTATTTCTTTTTCCAATAGAATAGAGTCCGGCGGGACAAATCGAGTTCCATTCCAATCTCGCCAAGTCTTTTATTTTCTTGCACATAAAGCTTTTGAGCCTGTTTTAATTTATTTAATTTTGCCATTTATATATTCTCCTCAAAGATTATTCTGTTAATACTAAATTTATTTTTATCTGTCAGTCGCCGCACTTGAAAGTCACAATCGGTTTTTGCGAGGTTTTCTCGTTTACAGTATTTTAAAATCTGGTTCAAAAGTGCAAGCGAATTTTTCAAACGTCTTTCGCCCATCCCACGCCGTTTGCAAATGGTGTAAAACCGTTTAATATCCTCTGTGCAAATCTCTCGGACTTTTTTGTTCCCTAAAATTGGGATTATATTTGTTCTCAAAATCGCGGTGTAAGTCTTTATTGTATTGGGTTTGCAGAAATTTTCTGCGTAATCTTTCATAAAAATTTCCGAGACAGAGTTCAAAGTTATATTTTTGTTTTCGGTTTCGGTATTTGTAAATACAGCAAATTCGACCTTGTTTTCAAAATCTTGGTATTTGTAAATGTCATTCCCAAGCAATAATTTGCCGTCCGTAATGAGTTTTTCAAGTTCCGGTAAGACGTCGCATTCGGCTATCATTTCGATTTCATCTAGGGTAAATTCTTTTAAATATTTTGTTAATTTCTCGATGTTCATATGATTTGTCTAATCACCTCCATATTAATTTCGGTCAGGTTGTTTTCTTTTGCTAGGGTCTCGAGCTTGTTTATAAGCTGGACAATTTGCCTGAAGCGATTGTATTTTTGGTCGATGTATTCAATTGTATCGGGAGAAATCGGCACTTGCGAAAGTTCATTTACAATCTGAGCAATGTCGCTCACTCCAAAGGTTTCAAATTTCAAAATTTCTGAAAACCTGTCATAAAGGTGTTTGTATCGCTCGAGTTTTCTGTGCGCTAAACCCATTCCAATCATAATAATTGGGCAATCTGTCTCATCGTGCAGATCCCGCAGAATTTCAACAGTCTTAAAATTATTCATTAGATAGTCGATTTCGTCAATAAAAATCACTTTCGAATTGGCTTTAAGCTTTTTAACTACAAGGTTGAAGTTGTCTGAAGTTAAGTATCTCGGCAACTCATCCATTTCTTTAATTAAGCCATCAAGAAGCCATCTGCCTGTCATAAGGTTTGAGGCCCGAAGGTAAATCCCGTCGTACTTGCACGCAAGCCACAAGGCAGTTTGAGTTTTGCCGAGCCCCGGTTCACCATATACAAGTCCCATTTTAGGAATGTTTTTGGGTTTATTGACCAGATTTTCCACGAGTCCGATAAAGTTTTTGACATTATTTGTCCTTACAAAAGTCTTATTCATACAGCAATTTGTACTCCTTTGTTTGTTTAAATTCTGCAATCCAAGGGTTTTCTGGATCGTGTTTGATTAAGTATTCATATTTTTGTGAATTGTTTCTAAAAACAGTTTGAACAGCATTTGAACACTCTTTGAACGCAGATTGAACGGGCGGTGAAATTTCTTCATCCATTCTGTTTTCAAGATATTTTATTTCTTCGGTCGAAAAGTAGTTTTTCACTGCGTTTACGGTTTTCTTTTTAAGTTGTTTTTGGCGAGCGATTTTTTGTTTGTAGTCCTCATAGTCTTTGACATTGCCCAATAATTTCGCCATTGGGTGGGTTTCGGTTACACGCTGCGCGGTGCATAAAAATTCGCCTTTCGGGGTAAAAACCTTGATTTTTGTGAGGTCAAAAAGGTTGTATTTGATTAATACTTTGCTTTTAAAACCGTAAAGCCGTTCGTCAAAATAGTCGCAACCCAAGAACCTGACTCCGTTTCGCTGAATTGTTTTAACCTCGGTCGCAAGCATTAAATCGTCAAGCGTATCAGGGTTTATGTTTTGGCGTTTTCTATCTTCCAAAACCTCGGCGATTGTTTTGTTTGGAGCATTGGGGCAGGTTTGGGAATTTTTGAAATTCAGCCACATGTCAATCATTTTTATTGTTTCTTCAATCGTCGGCACATAATCATTGTGCCACACGGAATGTAGTTTTTCGTTTCGCATTAGGTAAGCCGGTTTGTTTGCGATATTGCTTCCAACATAGCTTGGCATAAGTTTTTCAAAGCCTTCTTGAAACTCTTTGAAAAATCGCTCAATGACTTTCGCTCTGGCGTTATAAGGTCGAGCAAAAACCGTTTCAATTCCGAGTTTTGAATAAAGGCCTTGAAACCCGAGTTCGTTAAACCCCTTGTCGTTAGTGAAATATTTTGCTCTAAATGCTCTGCCGTTATCCTGATAAATGATTTTTGGTACCATATCAAGGTTTATTATTGCGTTTCGAAGAGCGGATGCGATGCACTGCGTGTTTTCTTCAAGCATAATCTCATAACCCACAAGAGCGGACGATTTCCAATCCAAAAAGCCAACTAAAGTCGCACGACTTGGTTTGCCCGTAAAAGGGTTTATCACCTGAAACGCCAGTTTATGCCCGTCAGCGACAAGAATATCGCCGACATCTAAAAGCGATGCGTCACGTTTGATATATGGTTCGACCTTGTCAGACAAGGCTTTTTCGCCATCTCGAGCAAGAACCCATTTATCGTAATTGTTTGCCTTAAACCATTTTGCATAACGTCGGAAAGTTGCATCAGCGGGGATAAAATCCTGTCCTTGCTCTTTTAATTTGTATTTAGTAAAGGCAGTGGCTTTGCCGATAGAAAATCGATTCGGGTGCAGCAACAAGCCCATAAAGATTTTGATTTCTTTGTCGGTCAAAGTGGTTCTGAACTCACCGATTTTGGAATATCTGTATTGCGGAAGAAGTTTTTCGTAGTCTTCAGAACCGTCAAGCATAGCATTCCAACGATGAAGCGAGCCGCGGGAGACTTTGCCCAAAACTTGACGCAAATGCGAATCCGTCGTATTGTGCAATTTGACAAAATCATAATCAGCTTGGATTTTGATATTCGATTTTCTGCGAAACTCGAGCCATTTGTGGACTAAATCAAGCCTTGCAAGTGCGATTTGCTTTGCTTTTTCAGGTACGTATGTCATATTTAAAAATCCTTACACACACATTAATCGCTCTTGTTGAGGAAAATATCAAGTCCTGGGTCTCAATCTCAGAGACATTCCGACACATCTTAATTTGTGAGATAAATTATTTTTGCACTTTGTTGCACTAAATTGCACTTAAGACAAGATTGATTTGTTGGGGAGTCTGGGCTGTTTGAAACAAAAATTTTGAAAACATGGTGCAAAAGAGTGCAAGAACAGAGACATTATAATTATACATGTCAGAGTAGAGATTAGAACTCTCGCAAAATCCGAAAAACCGCTCGCCTTAGATTATACGACGCCTTCTTGTGTATTAAAATTTTAAAATTTTTCTTATCTTTCTATAACTTTCCTTTCGTTTTGTCTCAGCATATACATTAATCGCTCTTATTTAAAGGAAAGTCAAGTGTTTTTATTAAAAATCTTATTAAGAAGTTATTAAGCTATTTTTTATTTTTCTTTTCTAAAATCTTTTGCGTCTGTTTTACGCTTTCTATAAAATGTTTTTCAACTGCGGAAAGCTCGTCTTTAACTGTTTCTTTATATTTAGCATACTCTGCCAGTGCTTTATTCTCAGCCTCAAGTTTTGATATAGTTCCTGAGTTTTCAAGCAATTCTGACCCTGTCATTTTAATAAAATCATCAAGTTTTACAATCCAATCTTTCATTGTCATTGGAACTTGTCTAATTGCTTGCAATTCAGCAAATTCAAGGTAGGCTGAAGTAATTCTGTTTAAAATATTCAATTCTTTTTCATCCAGATAGTTTTTTGCAACAGTAACTTCGTTTTTTCTTGGATGATTACCTTTAAAAACTGTTAAGCCCATGTTATCTTTGGCACTATCTGCTCTTAAATAAATAATTTCAGCAGCAGTATGACCATGGGCTGCAAAATGCATTTTATTTTGAACAACTTTAAAGAATTTTATCGTTTCATCTGCCTTAGGGCTATAATCAATGCTTGTTGCATAAATATCTAAAATCTGGCGGTAAAAAACTTTTTCAGATGAGCGAATATCTCTAATTCTCTCTAAAAGTTCTTTCCAATATCCGCCGCCACTAGATTGTTTTAATAATTCATCATTAAGAGCAAAACCTTTAATCATATATTCTTTAAGAGTTTGCGTTGCCCAAATTCTAAATTGAGTACCTCTTAAAGATTTAACGCGATAACCGACAGAAATTATAACATCAAGGTTATAATGTTTTGTATTGTAGTTTTTGCCGTCATTGGCAGTTATTCGGAAATTCCGAACAACTGAATTTTCATCAAGTTCACCTTCTTCAAAAATATGAGAAATATGCTCGCTAATATTTGCCTTACTTGATTGAAACAACTCAACCATTTGATTTTGTGTAAGCCAGACGGTTTCATTTTCAATTTTTACATCTATTTTTGTTTTGCCATCTTGGGTTTGATAAATTATTATATTATTTTCCATTAAAGCATTGTTCTCCTAAAGTGTATTATATAACAAAATGAGGGTTTATGTTTGAAATCTAAATCTCAAAGACAGTTTGTTAAATCACATTTTGTGAGATAAGTTATTTTTGCACTTTGTTGCACTGTTTTGCACTCGGGAAAAGTTTGATTTGGTGGGGAGTCTGGGCTGTTTGAAACAAAAATTTTGAAAACATGGTGCAAAAGAGTGCAAGAATGGAGACAAAAGTGCAATTTTTGACCGGCAAATCTCAATACTAAAAAACGGCGGAAACCGCCGTCAATTCTAAATATTTTATAAAACTTCGCCATCCAAAAG
This sequence comes from uncultured bacterium, assembly GCA_949035555.1. GTDB lineage: Bacteria > Cyanobacteriota > Vampirovibrionia > Gastranaerophilales > Gastranaerophilaceae > Zag111. Next base: position 46,886 of record CAROLD010000004.1, read on the forward strand.
TCTCTAATACATTATATCTGCCGAATAATACTTTTATTCGTTCAGATAAAATGTCCTGTTAAAGTACAAAGTACAACAGCTAAAAACAATAAAAAAGAACAGATTTTAAATCTGTTCTTTTTTATTAGCAAGGGAGAGACTCGAACTCTCGACCTCTCGGGTATGAGCCGAACGCTCTAGCCAGCTGAGCTACCTTGCCATACCTATTGATTTTTCCAACGATTTTCACCGCGTAAATTTATTCTTGCACGAATATATTTTTTTTTCAAGTATTTTTATTAATTTTCTTTCGGATGAAAGGGCTATATATTTTAGTCCAATTCTGTTATCAGATTAACTTTTTCATTCACCTTAGGTTCGTAGTCTATAATATCAACTAATCTTCGCTGTGTTTCGCTTACTTTCGGGGCTGACATTTCCATTTCTATCTTGGTAGGATGAACATTTGAAGTTCTCTTGAAGCCAAGCTGTTCATATTTTGTTATTACATCATAAGGACCGTTTGTAATTGCATCAAGCTTAAGTTTTTTACCGTGTGAATCTTTAAAATCTTTAAATAATTGATAAAAAAGTGCTTTTCCTGCAAGACATACTTTTTTGCCTGTCTCTACAGGCCAGGTGCATATACAATCCAGTATTGTTGTATTTTTATCCGAATTATAGGTAATAATACCGCAAGGTTGGTTGTTAATTGTTTCAATATAAGTTATGTTCCCCGAAGAATGTGCGCAATTAACCGCATATTCAAGCATTTCGTGCCAACGGTCTGCTTCTTGCTTTGATAAATTTGGCATTAATTCGTCTATTTTAATTCTTGAACTTAAATCTTTTAAAAATTTAAAATCATTTCTGTCGGTTATTTTATATAGATGGAGTCCGTTGCAATTTGCAATATAACGCGCACCAAATTGAGGATTGTAATTTTGTGATTGTATCTGCATAATTTTCCTTTTGAATATATAAAAAATATCAAAATAAAAATTGCTTTATTTTTATAAAATTTTTACATAATTTTATTGTATAATTTTTTTATGGCAAGAAGAGGGCGGAAGTCAAAAACTGTTAAAAATATCGAAAAAACTACAGATAATTTTGTTTATAAAATTATTGCATTTCTTTTTTCGTTATTGATTGCGGCGGGTGGATTTTTGTATTTATCATTGAATTATGTGCCAAAAGAAAATTATGAAGAAAAAGCCATGCGTCCCGGGATGAAAGAAGTTTTTTATGTTAGTCAGTGGTGTACCTCTGATTTTGGCAAACAGGAATTCCTGCTTTGGGATAATACTCGTGTTGATTGTTTGACTAAAGATTATGCAATTGAATTTGATTTTGCTAAAAAATGGGCAGAAAGTATTGGGCAGTCTTTATATTATGCAAAAATGACAGGAAAAAAGCCTGCTGTTGCCTTGATTTTGACAGATATAAAAGATTACAGATATGTAAAAAGAGTCGAAAGGCTTGAGAACGGAATTAAAATATTTTTAATTAGAGCTTATTGAAATTTCTTCTTGCTTTTAAAAAAAGTTTATTATAAGATTGTAAGGCAGAAGATTAGTTGGGGTTAAAGAATGCTAGTTTCAGGTATTGGATATTTTGATGTGAAGTCTAACAATTTAAAGAATATGGAGGCTTACACCAGCAAATCACAACCTAAATCCAATTTAGCTGAAGTGTTTGGGAATTATAATGATTCTTTTAATTCTGCCATTAATAATAACAATGTTTTGACAAGAATTTTTAAATCTCTGGCTGCAAATCTTACATCAAAGGCTGATAACAGCAAACAATGTCTGGATTTAATATCTTAATTTTGTTCTTCAAAAAGATATTTTACTAAAATTGAACAGACGGCAGGTATTATTGAAATAATTACAAGAACAGGAACAATGCTTGTAGCCTGAGCAATGTAGCCTATGATTGACATCGCAACCGCAACAATGCCCCATGAAAATCCGTTTATAAATCCGCCAATAATACTTTTATACTGCGGCAAAACTTTTTGAGCCATGCTCATTGTAACAGGAGTTGCAAAAAATGTTATAAATCCGATTATTGCAAAGATTACGAAAGAGACGGCAGGCATGGATTTATATGTGAGCATAAATAAAATCATTAATGGCAAAGTTGCAATCATTGAAACGTAAAACACATTTGCGGTGCCGATTTTTTGTTCAAATTTAGGACTGAGAAGGGAGGCAATTCCACCAAAGAACAGGAAGAAAAATAATGCTGTTCCGATTTGGAATTTTGAGTACCCTTGAGCTTTCCACAAAAACGGCAGTAAAATTGAGCAAGATGTTGTGACAAGTGATTTTAGGATTGCAATTGTGTTTAAGATATTCAATTTTCTGTTTGAGAGAATATCAACAAACGCTTGTTTTAAATTTATATCAACTTTATCTGATATTTCGTTCGAAAATTTTGGAACCATAGAAAACATCAAACCAGCCCAGATAATGCCGAGAATTGAAAGTACAGGCATTCCGGACAAGCCGAAATATTGAGCTATGTATGATGATACTAGCGGCCCCATTGAAAATCCGAGAGTTCCCATTGCAATAAATATGCCCATATTTTTCGCAAAATTCGATTTTGAGAATTTTGAAACAAGCCCTAAAGCTTGCGGGTGATAAAGACTTGAACCCAAGCTTCCAAGAATGATGAATAAAATCAACAGCGGAATACTTTTCATTGCAGGTGCGCAGGAAATAAATACTGCAGTTGAAATTAAGCCCCAAAATATCATTGCGCGTTTTTGTATTTTATCTGCAAAAAATCCGAAATATGGCTGGAGTAATGACGAAAATATATGTGAACAGCTTAGAATAATTGTAGCTGTCGGCATAGACATTTTTACCTGTTCTGCAATAAATGGCATAATCGGGTTTAAAAAACCTGTGTAAATGTCATTTATAAAATGTGCGCCGCAAAGCCATATTTGGGGTTTTTGTTCAGTTTTATCGTAAATCATACGATTATATTCGCACTAAAGATTATTATTTGCAAGTTTTAAACGGATAATATTTTCAGAGAATGTCTTAAAATATCTTCAGCAGAAGCATCGTTTGAAACCTCTTGCAGAGTGCGTGTGATAGCGTTTGAAACTTCTTCTTTTTCGTAACCAAGTGATAGCAGAACCATTTGAGCATCTTCCGAGTTCTGGGATTTAGGGGCACCTGATTTGGCAGATGAAGCCGGTGCAATATCGCTGTAGGATGTTAATTTGTCTTTTAATTCAAGTATGATTTTTTGCGCAAGTTTAGGACCTACACCTTTTGCACGTGTTAATTCTTTGTAGTTTTCGTCAAGTACAAACCCTACCAAATCTGATACATCAAAAGAATTCAGTAGAGTAAGCGCCATTTTGGAGCCAACACCTGAAACTGAAGTGAGAATATTAAAAATATCTCTGTCTTCACGTTTTAAAAATCCGCAGAGGCTCATTTTGTCTTCGCGGTGAATAAGAACGGAATACAGTTTTAGCGCTTCTTCTTCTTGCGGCAGTTTTCCAAAGTCGCGCTCCATTATTTCAAATAAATATCCGACGCCTCCGCCTGTTTGAACGGTAGCAAAACATCCTTTTGTATTTGAAATTTTATAAGTAAATGTTCCTTTTATATAATCGTACATAATTAACCTCTTAGAGAAGCTTTGATTTCTTCAAGTGAAATTCGTAAGTCTTCATCCGTTTTTAATTTATCGCCAATCAAATCACAGGAATACATGATTGTAGTATGTTTTTTTGCAAAGTATTCACCGATAGCTTCGTAGCTCATTTGCAGGACTTCGCGCGCAAGATAGACTGCAATATGTCTGGTGTGTGCTATTTTTTGCTGGCGAGCAGTGCTTTTCAAATCTTTAACAGTAACACCGTAATATTCGGCTGTTTTTTGAGCAACCATATTAATTGTTATTTCTTTTTTCTTTGCTTCACAGTTTAAGGCTCTTTTTGCAAGTTCTAAAGTTACCCCTGTTCCGGAAAATTCTGCATAAGCGCTGACTTTGTTGAAGGCGCCTTTTAGTTCTCTGACATTATTTACAAAGTTTTCCGCCACGTATTCAAAAACATCATCCTCTGCTTCAACTTCAAGTTCTTTTGCATAAGCTTTAACGATTTCAAATCTTGTTTCGTAATCAGGCGGCACAATATCAACTACAAGTCCCATTTCGAAACGTGTTCTTAATCTGTTATCAAGTGTCGGGATATCTTTTGGAAGACGGTCTGATGCGATGACAATCTGCTTGTTATTTGTGTAAAGCGCTTCAAATGTTGAGAAAAAATCTTCCATTGTTTTCATTTTTGATTCGATAAATTGGATATCATCCATTAACAAAATATCCACATTCTGAAATTTTTGATGGAATTTTCTCATCAAAGAGTTGTTGCAAGTTTTTGTTTTTTTGCCGTTAGGAAGGTCGTTATACTGGAAACATCTTACCCATTCGTTAAAATATTCTTCCATTCTAATATAACGAACTTTTAATTCCGGTTTATTGAAAATAATATGATGTCCGATAGCCTGCATCAAGTGAGTTTTGCCAAGTCCTGACGAGCCGTAAATAAATAATGGATTAAATTTTTTAGAAGGATTATTTGCAACAGAAAAAGCCGCATTATATGCAAATTTTGAATTATCGCCAACAACAAAATTGTCAAACTTTAAGTTTAAATTCAAATTTGCGGTTGATTGCATTTGAGCAAGAGACATTTTTGCAGTTTCGGTTTTTCTGTCTTCTTCAGTTTGACCTGCAACAATTTTGGATAATTCTTTTTTGCGTGCTTTGATATATTTATCTGCAAATTCCGCATCATAAGTTAGAGAAAATGCTGCACTATCGCCAAGGACGGATTTAATACTTTCTTTAATTTTATCTGTCCAGTTTTTTTTGAGAATATCAACCGCCATGGGGTGCGGAGACAGTAAAACGAGTGTATTATTTTCATAATCCACAGCTTCAAGAGGGGTAATCCAGGTGCAAAAAATATGGTCAGGAAGGTTTGCTTCCAGCTCTTCCTTAACTTTATCCCAAAGTTGTTTGACCTCTTGAATATCCATAAAAAGATTTTACAATAAAAATTTTCGCAAGTAAATGTTTAGAACAAGGCGGGAATTCTATTAAGAATTCCCGCCTTAAAACTTATCTTCTGTCAACTGTTTTAATCAAATGCCATCCAAACTTTGTACCGACAGGGTCAGAAATTTGTCCGGGTTTTAAGTCGAATGCTACATCCGCAAAAGGTTGAACCATGTCGCCTCTTTTAAAAAATCCTAAATCTCCTCCGCGTTGGGATGACGGACAGAGTGAATATTTTTCTGCGGCATCTTCAAAAGAAATTTCACCATCAACGATTTCTTTTCTTATTTTTACTGCCTCAGGTCTTGTTTTAACGAGAATATGACTTGAGCGGACTTCGTGAACATCCATGTTCGGGTTTAAAGCCTGACCAAATCCTGCAAAAGAGCTAAGCCCGACAAATACAATTGCTAATGCCATAAACATTTTTATAATAGATTTCATTTTCCCTCCTTTTTGCAAATATATTATAACAGTTTTTTAAAATTTTGAATACTACAATTGGATTGACCTTAATACAAGATAATATCTGTAATTCCCCCAATAAACAATTATTGAAATAAAATTATTATCTAAATCTTCAGCTTCCAAAAATGTATCAGGGATGGGTTGGCGTTTAGAACTTTTAAATCTTTCGCCGACAAATTTAAGGGCTTTTTCTCTTATAAGCTGAGGTCTGGTTAATTTTATTTGCGGAAGATTATTTTTGTAGAAATCAAGAGGAACCATTTCTTTTTTGTAGCACGGAATAATATATTTAACTTTGCCGTTTTCTTTGAACAGAATATACCAGGCGCCGTTATGTTCTCTCGGGGTGAGAAGGTAATATCCGGGTTCTATTGCAATTGTCTTGAAAAACAACTGTGTAGAGAGTCTGAACAGCGGATAAGGAGACCAGGTGGAATACATTGTGTCCTGATATTCCCCGGGGTCTATGTTGTGAACATATTTGAATTCCGGTACAGGCATGTCGCGATACATTTGTTGAATATCAATATCTTCGGTGTATTCATCGTCTGCAATTTCCTGAGCATCAACATCTTCAGGATAAGAAACCCCGCCATCCGAAAAACTTGCAGGACAGATGGTCAGAATTGATAATAATATTAAAAATAATCCTGTGAAGAACTTTTTCATAATTTAATTTTAATATTATTTGAGAGAAAATCAATCATTCTAATAATTGAGAGTGAATTTATATTTTATTCTTGAGCGGCTGAAACTTTTCATGTTATAATTCATTTATGGCAATGCTATCAAAATACTTACGTCAATCCGCTACATATAAAGTGTTTATGCACTTTATGGAACTGTTTAGCGATTTTTTGGATACAGTTGGCAAAATTGCACAAATTGGGGTTCATGTTGTAAAAAGTATTTTTAAAGGTGAAATTTCTTGGAAAGAATTGATTTCACAATGTGACAGATTTGGTGTAAGTTCACTGCCTATTACATTGTCAATTGTCGGAATGACATCAATCATTGTAGCGTCTCAAGTTGCGCATGAAATGGTAAAACAGGGCGGGGGCAATTTTGTCGGGCTTTTGATGACAATACTTATTGTCAGGGAAGTCGGGGCGATTATGTCAGGTTTTGCAATTACGTCAATGATTGGTTCTTCGCTGGCATCAGAACTTGCGACAATGCGTGTTACAGAACAGGTTGATGCTATTGATGTTCTCGGGGTAGATGCGGTCAGTTATTTGTTCGTACCCCGTGTTTTATCAGGAATTATTATGATGCCTTTTGTGGTAATTTTAGCATCAGTTGTGGGTGTGCTTCTTGGTGCTGTGACCTCCGATTTATTTGCAGGTTTAACCTATAGAGCATATTTCGATTCTGCATGGCTGGGTCTTTATATGAAAGATTTATGGGTAAGCTTGCTTAAGGCTTCGGTCTTTGGCGGTACAATATCTCTTATAAGCTGTACTTGCGGATTTTTTGCATCAGGAGGTGCTAAGGGGGTCGGTATTGCTACAACTAAAGCTGTTGTGTGGTCATTTATTGCAATTGTCGTATGGGATATGATTTTTGCAGTTCTGTTTTTCTTTTAATTTGTTTGTGTAAGGATAAGGTTATGAGTATTGAAGTTCGAAATTTAATCAAAAAATTTGACGATAGAGTTGTTATAAATGATATTTCTTTCAAGGTTGCTGACGGTGAAGTTCTTGCAATTGTCGGGTTTTCAGGCTCGGGTAAAAGTACGGTTCTGAAGCTTATTTCAGGACTTATCCCGTTTGATAACGGTGAAATTCTGACCTCGGAAGGCGATATTGCAATGGTGTTTCAATACTCAGCACTTTTTGACTCTCTGAATGTGTTTGATAATATTTCTTTTGCACTTAGAGAAAGAAAAGATTTAAGAAAAAAATACTCGGAACAGGATTTAAAAGAAATTGTTTCACAAAAATTGGAACTTGTAGGGCTTCAGGGAATTGAAAATAAGTTTCCGTCAGAATTGTCAGGCGGTATGCAGAAACGTGTAAGTTTTGCGCGTGCGATTGTGACAAAACCTAATACAATTTTGTACGATGAACCGACCGCAGGTTTAGACCCGATGTCTTCAACTTTGATTGAAGATTACATTGTACGTTTAAAACGCGAAATTAATGCGGCATCAATTGTTGTAACTCACCAGATGTCAACTATTACAAGAACAGCTGATCGTGTCATAATGCTTTATGACGGTAAAATAGTTTTTGAAGGCACCCCTAAGGATTTATTAAAACAGGATAATCCTTATACCAAACAATTTGTAACTGCATCATTAGACGGTCCGATGCAGATGAAAGCTTAGAGGAAGTAAGAATATGAGAAAAGATTTATTTAATAATGAAGCAATGTCAATTGATACTTATATTATGGTCAAATTGAAAGAAAAAACTGCGCAGTTAAGAGAAAAACTTGAGAAGAAAAACCGTGCGCCAATATCTTTATCAATGGGTGCTCCTACTGCAAATCCTCCGGCTGTTTTGATTGACAAGTTAAAAGAATTTTTAACGGAAGATAATATCCATACATATTCAGTGACACGCGGGGAAGCTTATTATAGACAGGCAGTTGCCGAACGTATGAAAAATCGTTTCGGGGTTGAACTTGATGCAGACAAAGAAATTATGTCGCTTTTGGGTTCTAAAGACGGGCTTGCCAATTTAATCAGATTTATTATCACTCCAAAATCAGACGAGAAAGAAAAAGATATTATTATTGTTCCTGATCCGGGGTATGCTTCATACAGCCAGATGATACAAATTGCAGGTGGTAAGGCTTATTCAGCGGCATTAACTCCTGCCAATGATTATCAGCCGTCTATGGCACAGGTTTATGAGTCACTAGTTGAAGAAGGTTACGATACAAAAAAAGTTAAGGCAATAATTATAAACTACCCGAATAATCCGCTCGGGGTAAGTGCATCAAGAGATTATGTGAAATCACTTGTAGAATTTTGTAAAAAACATGACATCCTTTTAATTTCAGATGCGGCATATTGCGATATTTATTTTGATGATAACGAAAAACCATTCAGCGTATTGGAATTTGCGGGAGCGAAAGATACTGCGGTTGAATTTTTTAGTCTTTCAAAACCTTATGCAATTACAGGCTGGAGACTGGGCTGGCTGTGTGGCAACAGTGAAGTGGTAACTCGTTTTGCAAAAGCTAAATCAACTATTGATAACGGCATTTTTAAAGCGATGCAAAAAGCTTGTGCTTGTATTATGAATTCTTCCGAAGGTGATGAATATATTGCCTGCACAAATTGTGCTTACAAACGCAAACAGTCAATAATGGTTAAAGGTTTGAGAGAACTAGGCTGGGAAATTGACAGCGAAACTTTACCGCATACAACTTTCTATCTGTGGCTTCCAATTCCGAGAAAATACACATCTGCGTTTAAATTCTGTGAAGATTTGCTTGAAAAATCGGGAATTGTAGTTGTTCCGGGTGATGCGTTCGGGCAATACGGTGCAGGATATTTCAGAATATCATATGTATGCAGTGACGAAAAGCTGCAAGAAGTTATAGACCGTATGAAAGCAGACGGCTTTAAGTTCTGAATGACTGTATAACAAGTTTAGTCACTCTGAACTTTATTCAGAGTCTATCAATTCCAATATAGGAGAGACATATTATGAGAATTGCAGATGATTTGACGGGGCTTATCGGGAATACCCCGCTTGTGAGATTGAATAAACTCAACACAGGTAATGCTGATGTTGTGGTGAAGCTTGAGTATTTTAATCCTGCAAATTCCGTGAAAGACAGAGCCGCATTACAAATGATTCTGGATGCCGAAGCTGAAGGGAAGATTAACAAAGATACTCTTATAATTGAACCTACAAGCGGAAATACAGGCATAGGACTGGCAATGATTTGTGCTATTCGAGGTTATAAAATTATTCTGACAATGCCTGAAACTATGAGTTTAGAGCGTCGTTTGCTTCTCAAAGCTTATGGCGCTGAATTGGTTTTGACCGATGGTAAACTCGGAATGAAAGGCGCTGTAGATAAATCAATTGAACTTCATAATGAGAATAAAAATTCGTTTATCCCGTCGCAGTTTGACAATCCTTCAAACCCAAAGGCACATTATTTAACTACATCAGAAGAAATATGGAAAGACACGGACGGGAAAGTTGATATTGTTGTTGCCGGTGTAGGTACAGGGGGAACAATTTCAGGTATTGCCAAAAAATTAAAGGAGTACAATCCAAACATAAAAGCTGTGGCAGTTGAACCTTATTCTTCTCAGGTTCTTGAAGGCGGACAGGCAGGACCTCATAAAATTCAAGGTATCGGGGCAAATTTTGTTCCTTCAAATTTCGACAGCAGTGTGATTGATGAAATTATCCCCGTAAAAAATGAAGACTCAATTGAAACGGCAAGAAATTTATCCGAAAAAGAAGGTGTTTTATCGGGGTTTTCAGGCGGTGCAAATGTTTGGGCAGCTGTAGAACTTTCAAAACGTCCTGAAAATAAAGGCAAATTAATCGCAGCAATCCTTCCTGATTGCGGCGAAAGATACCTCAGCAGCGAACTGTATAATAGCATCTTTTTTGATTGATTACAAGATTGATATTTTTATGCTAAAATCAAACATATACAAGTTTTTAAGGGATATGACAAATGTTTGATAATTTGAGCGAAAAACTACAGAATATAATTTCAAAAGCACATTCACAAGAGTTAACTCAGGATAATATGCAGGACGCTTTGCGCGAGATTAGACGTGCACTGTTAGAAGCCGATGTCAACCTGAGAGTTGTTAAGTCTTTTATTTCGTCAATAAAGGATAAAGCTGAAGGTGAAAATGTTTTGCAGGGTGTTAATCCTTCCCAGCAGTTAGTAAAAATTGTTCATGATGAACTTGTTGAACTTCTTGGACAAGAGGTTCAACCGCTTGATTTATCAGGACATCCGTCATTGGTTATGATGCTTGGTCTTCAAGGTTCAGGTAAAACTACATCCTCCGCAAAGCTTGCCGTTAAGCTCAAAAAAGAAGGTAAAAATCCTCTTCTTGTTGCATGTGACGTTTACCGCCCTGCTGCGATAACCCAGTTAAAAACTTTAGGGCAGGAAATAGGATGCGAAGTCTTTTCGATTGACGGCTCAACAGATGTTCAAAATATTGTCCAGCAAGCTATAAATTATGCTAAGGAAAAAAGTTTTAATGTATTAATTTTGGATACTGCGGGCAGATTACAGATTGATACGGAAATGATGGCTGAACTTCTGATTATTGACAGAGTTTTTCAGCCAAATGAAAAACTTCTTGTAATTGATGCTATGACAGGGCAGGAAGCTGTAAATGTTGCAGAAAATTTTGATGCTCAAATCGGTTTGACAGGTCTTGTTTTAACTAAATTAGACGGTGATTCCCGCGGAGGTTCTGCGCTTTCCGTTGTTCACTGCACAGGAAAACCTATCAAACTTACAGGTACAGGAGAAAAACTTAACGCTCTTGAAGACTTTTATCCTGAACGCATGGCAACACGTATCTTGGGTATGGGCGACATTGTTTCATTGGTTGAGCGCGCGCAGGAAGTTTTTGATGAAAAAGAAGCCCTTAAAATGCAGGAAAAAATGAGTAAAGCTGAATTTTCATTTAACGATTTTTTAAATATGCAAAAACAAATGAAAATGTTCGGTTCTATGGATCAAATTTTAGGGATGCTTCCGGGGGTAAATATTAAACAGGCAGACAGAGAAAAGATTTCTCACGCTACAGATACAGAATTCAAAAAGATTGAAGTATTTATTCAGAGTATGACCCCCGAAGAACGTGACAATCCTGAATTGATGAATACAAGCCGTAAAAAACGTATAGCAAAAGGCTGTGGTATGGATATGCATACAATTAACCTGTATGTAAAACAGTTTGAACAAATGCGTCAAATGATGGGCGGAATGAATAAAATGCAAAAAATGTTCGGCGGGTTTGGCAAGAAAAATGAGAAAAAAGCCATGGTTCAAGCTATGAAAATGATGAGAAAATTCAAATAAAATTTGTACTATTAATATACCATTTTTTCACGATTTATTTGAAATTTTGAAATAAAAGTTGTATAATATACAAGTCACATATAGTTTAGAAGAAAGAGTTAGAGGTTAAGAGAATGAAACTTCACATGCAGATACTTATCGCTTTAGGTTTGGGTATTAAAAGAAACTGGCATATTTTCTTCGGGATTATTGCCGGTATTTTAGTAGGAATATTCCTTCATTCTCATCCGAATGCTCTGGTAGATAATATTTTAACCTTTGTAGGTCAGGTATTTATCAGACTTATTCAAATGGTAGTAATTCCGCTTGTTGTATCAGCGATTGTTATCGGAATTACAAGTGTTGGCGATAACAAACAGCTTGGCAAATTCGGATCAAAAATGATTTTGTATTACGGAATTCTTACCACAATAGCTGTTACTATCGGGTCAGCTTTAGCACTTTTAATTAAACCTGGTGCGGGTGCGGCTCATTATATTTCAGAAAATATAGCTTCAGGGGTTCAGGCATCAGTTGCGACTGCAATGCAGCAACAACAAGGGAATGTCCTGAATTTATTTTTGAGCTTTATTCCAAACAATCCTGTTGAAGCTTTTGCCTCAGGAAATATGGTTCCGATTATTTTATTCGTAGTATTGTTTGCTCTTGCCCTTGCAAGAGTCGGCGATGTAAACAGACCTATTGTTTCATTCTTTGAATCAGTTTTTGCGGCTACTATGAAAATTACCGACTGGATTATGTTATTTGCGGCTCCCGGTGTATTTGCCCTGACTGCAAGCGCTGTTTCAAGCTTCGGGGTTGATATCTTTGCCGCTATTTCAAAATACTTGCTTGTATTGATGGCAGGTTTTGCAATCCAAATGTTTATGGTTTATCCGATATTCTTAAAATGTTTTTCAAAAGTTTCTGCTCCAATGCTGTTTTCTGCAATTGCAGAAGCTGTAATGGTTGCGTTTGGTACCGCAAGTTCATCTGCAACATTACCTTTAACTATCGCTTGCTGTGAAAAACGAGGTATTTCTCATAAAATTTCAAGTTTTGTTCTTCCATTGGGAGCTACCCTAAACTTCGACGGAACAGCATTATTGCAAACTGTTGCTGTAATTTTCTTAGCTCAAGCTTATGGTGTGCCGTTAACTCCGTTCTTAGTTATTCAGATAGCTCTTTTAGCAATTGTTGCCTCAAGTACCTGTGCAGGTATCCCGGGAGGCGGTTTGATTACTATTGCTTTAATTCTTAACGGTATGGGATTAAGCCCTGAGCAATTGGTTGCAGGTTTTGCGTTCCTATTTACAATCGAAAGAATTACAGATATGTTTAGAACTACTTTAAATGTTGCATCTGATGCTGTTGTTGCGGCAACTATTGCAGATAACGAAAATGAAATTAACTACGATTTACTTAATAACCCTGCCGCTTACGAAGAAATAGCATAAGAGTTAACAAAAATAATATTAAAAAAGAGGCTTCGGATAAAATCCGAAGCCTCTTTTTTAAGTCTTTCGATTAAACTAATTCAGCAACTTTAACAGCGTTTTTGTTTGCAATTTCAACTAATGATGAAATTGTTGCAACCATTGAAAGGTCTGAAGTTAATTTGTTGATGCAAGAACCGCAGCCGATAGCACAAGCGCCAGCAGCGAATGCAAACGGTGCTGTTGTAGGGTTGATGCCTGTAGCTGTCATAATAGGCATTTCAACATTTCTAACAAGTTCAATTGTATTAGAAATTGTTAATTCAGCTCTATCCATCAATGCTCTTGCGCCGGTTAATTCAACTTCTGAAGAGTAATGACCTTCTGTTTGGATTAAATCAATACCCATTTCTTCTAATTTAGAAGCTAATTCAATTTGTTCAGAAATTGAGATTTCTCCAGGGATAGTAACTGAGAAAAATACTTCTCTGTTGCCTAATAAAGTTTTTGTTTCTTCAACTAAAGATAAAACTTCAGAAGCTGAGAAAGAAGCACCTTTTTTGTAAAGAACATCAAAGTTACCTAATTCAATAGCATCAGCGCCCAATTCAACTGCTCTTACAAGTTCTGACGGAACGATTGAAGATACGAACAATGGCATATCTGTCATTGAACGGATTTCACGGATGATGTCTTCTCTAGCTGAGATATCAACAGCGCTTGCGTGAGCTTTTTCTGCTGATGATACAACTTTTTTAATATTTTCGATGTCAAAGTTATCAATACCGGCAATAACTTTAACTGCACGTTTTTCTTCTAAGTGTTGTTTGAATAAATCAATTCTTGCCATAATTTTCTCCTTAATTCAATTGTGGATATAATGTCTCCTGAATTATACATTAAAATTTTAATATTTTCAAGAACTAACCTCAAAAACGCAATGAAGAGGATACTTTTTTGAAGGAAAGACTAGAATAATTGATGAAGATAATGAGGTTGATATGAAAAAACAAATAGTCTTAATATGCTCACTATTATTGATAAGCGGCGGATATACCCCGGCAATGCAAAATTATGAACCTGATGAAAAGATAAACATCAGTGTATATGAAAAAATAAGTCCTGCGATTGTTGCAATTGATGCGCAGGTACCTGACGGAGTTTCAGCGGGGACAGGATGCGTTGTAACATCTGACGGACTCATTTTGACAGGCTCGCATGTTGTTGAAAAAGCTACACAAATTGATGTAACAACTTATAACGGACAGACATATAAAGCAAGATTTATTGCACAGATGGCGAAAAATAAAGATTTGGCGCTGATTAAAATTGAACCTAAAAAACCGCTTAATACTGTGTCTTTTGCGGATTCAGAGAGCGTAAAAGTCGGACAAAAGGTCTTGAGTATAGGTAATCCGTTTGGATTTTCCAATACTTTAACTCAAGGGATAATTTCCCGAATTGATTATGTAAAAAACCGATTTCAAACAGATGCCGCAATCAATCCCGGGTGTTCGGGCGGTCCTTTGCTAAACTCAACAGGACAGGTTATCGGAATAAGCCAGTCTATTTATAATCCGGACCATAATATTTCAAATATTGGTATAGGCTTTGCAATCCCGTCAAACGAAGCTATAAAGTTTATCGCAACAGTTGATAAATCTAAACTTTCAGATTCAAAAAGAAGATAAAACGTTACTTTCGACATAATAAGAATTCCCTACTTTAATCTGTGAAGGACTTTCATTCTGTTCAGCGGCCAGAATACAACAACTGCTCTGCCGACAAATCTGTCTTTATTAAGAACGCCCCAGTATCTGCTGTCTTGTGAGTTTCCGCGGTTGTCACCCATCATAAAGTAGCTGTTTTCATCTAATTTGAACGGACCGCATTTCATTACCTGATCACTCATAAGCAACAGCGGGTCTGTCTTTTTATCAGGGCAGGACGGGTATTCGTAAATACTTTTAATATAGTCTTCTTCATATTTTTTGCCATTGATATATACAAATGCAGAGCCGTCTTTTTCGTGCTTTATTTCGATTGTATCTCCCGGCATTCCGACTACGCGTTTAATGTATGCAATATCATTGCACAGAATACCTGTTAATCTTGCAAAAAGCGGCAGGGGCTGTCTTGAAAGCTGTGTCGCAGGCGGATAAAATACCATAATATCACCGCGTTTCGGACCTTCGAAAAATCTTGAGTATCGTTCAACAACAATTCTGTCGCCTTCGACAAGTGTAGGTATCATTGAACCTGACGGTATCCAGCGTATTTCGCCGACAAAAAATCTGATTATTATAACCATTACAACGACAAATACAACGGTTTCAATAACTTCACAAGCCGCACTTTCTTTATAGTTTCTGTAACTTTCTTCAAACTTATCCAATTTTAGCTGGATGCCAGATGGCAATTTTGCTTTGAAATTCATATATGCCGCGTTTCTGTGTTCGCGGATACGTGATTTAAAATTTTCTATTGTTTCGTTTATTTTAAACATCTTTTAAAAGCTCCAAAAACTCTTCTAATGCTGTGGTATATTGATTTTTTGGCAATTGTGCCAGATGATTTTTTGCATCTTTTAAATAATTATCCAACAAAGCTTTCGTCTTTTCAATACCCGATGAATAATCCTGCGTACTGCCCGAGTAGATAACCGGAGCGTTGTATATGCCTTCAGAAATGTCATTGTTTACAGGTTTTGAGTTGTCTGGTTGTAATAAATTCAGCAAATCATCTCGTATCTGAAATGCAATTCCGATATTTAGTGCAAATTCCCCTGCTGATTTTAGATTCTCGGGCGGGTCAAGCAGAAGGCAGCATTGAACAGCTGTCTCAAAAAGATAGCCTGTTTTGTTTTTTGATTTTTCAATATAATCTTCAATTGTGCCGATTTTAAACCTGTCAAAGTTCTGGTTAATTTCCCCGATACACATTTTTCTCAGAGTATTTGAGAAATTATTTAATATTTCAATAGAATTAAGCTTTCCGATTTTACCCATTGCAACTGATAGGAGGTAATCACCTGAAATTACTCCGAGTTTGTTGTCAAATTCTGATGATATAGTTTTCTGCCCGCGTCTTAATTTACTGTCATCTATAATGTCATCGTGGATTAGGGATGCATTATGTACAAGTTCTACTGCTGACAGAAGTTCAAGTTGTGCGTCTGTTAAAGGCTTTTCGAGTGCTTTTGTGTATAAAATTGCCAGAACAGGACGAATTCTTTTTGATGGTGATGTTAAAAATTTAATTACGTAAGATTTTAAGGGTTCTCGAATATCTATAGTTGAAATCATTTTTTCTTCAACTATAGCAAGTTCTGTGTAAACTAGATTTTTTATTTGTTTATATTTTTCTATAAAACTCATGGTTATTTATTTTTTTTCATTTTTAAATAATTTACCTTATCCCAACTCAAATCGATATACTTCACCTGGCTGTTAACC
Organism: uncultured bacterium; assembly: GCA_949035555.1. GTDB lineage: Bacteria > Cyanobacteriota > Vampirovibrionia > Gastranaerophilales > Gastranaerophilaceae > Zag111. Next base: position 63,336 of record CAROLD010000004.1, read on the forward strand.
TCGCCTATCTGCGGTAGGATAGTGTAAATTCGTTCAATTCTTTCAAATACAGTGTTGTCCAGAACTCCGAGGCGGATACTTGTTGTCTGTATTTTTACATAAACATCATTAGGAATACGCATGTCAATGTATTCAACCTTTTCACCTGAATAAGTTTCAACCGCTTTTACAACCTGTTTTATATATTCAACCCTTTTAACTGTCCAATTTTTTTCAATTTTTTCAGGTTTAGTGAGAATTTTTAGGGCTGATTTTGTTTCGGACAATCCCATATAATTTTTGTTTGTAACCAGAATACCATCAGTTGTAAAAAATGCGGCAGGTTTAGCTTTTAAATCGGTTTTTATAACCGCAACAGGAATTCTTTCTCTTATAATAATTTGTATTCTTGCAGGAAATCCGTATCTGCGAACATAAACATTTTTTACTACAGGAATTTTAAATAATTCTTTTTTTACGGGCTGAACGCTCATCAGAAATATCGGTAGTTTAGTGACAGGAACATCTTTTATCACATCATAAATAACTTTTGACGGGATAATATTGTTATTAATAATTTCAACTATGCGTGAATCCTGTTTCTTGAAGGCATCCTGCGGCAGGTACCATTGCGGGAGTTTAAAAAATTCATAGGTTAGGAACAATAATAATGCAACTACTATTAGTCTGAGAAAAGCCTTTAACGCGTTGAGTTTTTTACGTTTTTTTCTTATTTTTCTCTCAAGTTGTTTGTGCTTAACAGAGTGTTTGGCAAGATTGTAATCTTCCTGTCTGTTTTGGCTTTTATGCAAGTTGTTATTGTAATTTTCCTGAGTCATTATTTATTTAGTCCTGCTCCGTTAAGAATTATTTGAACCAGATTGTCATAATTTATGCCCATAGCCGCTGATTGAGCAGGCAAATCACTTGTTTCCGTCATCCCCGGAGAAGTGTTGATTTCAAGAACATAAGGAATTTTGTCTGTTATCAAGAAATCCACTCTTGAAACTCCTGCGCATCCTGCTGTTTTGAAGGCTTTTACTGCAATTTCTTTTACTCTTTTTGTCATTTCATCTGAAATTTCCGCAGGCAGAATAAATTCAGTCATACCTTTTGTATATTTAGCTTCGTAATCGTACCATTCATTTTTCGGTCTGATTTCAAGAATTTCTGTTGCAAATAAACCATCTTCCCCTTCAAGAACTCCGACTGTTGCACTTACCCCTTCTACAAATTCTTCAATAAGTACGTCATCATTATATTTTACTGCTTCAAGATATGCTTGTTCAAGTTCTTCAGGCGTATTAACCTTGGTCATTCCAAAGCTTGAGCCTTCGCATACGGGTTTTGTAAATACAGGGAATTTTAAGCCTTTAGTTTTTTCTTTTACATCATCCCCTTTTTGTACAAAAACGGATTTTATTAACGGAATGTCTTTGTCAGTTGATAGAATTCTTTTGGTATATTCTTTATTCATACAAACAGAAGAAGACATTACACCGCATCCTGTGTAAGGAATTTGAAGAATTTCTAAGATACCTTGAATACATCCGTCTTCGCCGTATTTTCCGTGAAGCGCGTTGTAGGCGAAATCATATTTTCCGTCTTTTAATGTCTGTGCAATATTTTCATCGACTTCAATAAGTTCTGCATTCTTGTAACCCAGTCTTTGCAAAGCTTCAAAGCATCCTTTGCCGGAACGTCTTGAAACTTCCGCTTCTGAAGACATCCCGCCTGATAATACTGCAATCTTTGAATTCTTATCTATTTTTGACTTAATATTTTCCATAATTCATTTTCCTTTTGATTATTACCGCCGAAAAAGATTATTTCGGGTTTTAATTCTATATTATACTGTTTTTTGACTTTTGTCTGCATTTGAAACATTAAACTCAAAATATCTTCCGAGGTTCCGTTGTTATTGTTTACAATAAAGTTTGCGTGGTTTTCCCATACTCTTACTCCGCCTGATGACATTTGCTTGGCGCCGACAGAATCAAGCAGTCTTCCTGCAGAATCCCCTTGCGGGTTTTTAAAAATACTTCCGCAGTTTGGAAGCGATAATGACGGCTGATGGGCTTTGCGGAACGCTAAATTTTCATCCATTTGTTTTTGAATTTCTTCTGCCGGTTTTTTGTCTAGTTCAAATTCAGCTTGAAGCACAATAAGATTTTCATTTTGACAGCGGGAGCATCTATAGCCGAAGTGCATTTCTTCTTTCTGGTATTTTTTTAGTCCGACTTCAGGTGAATAGCAGGTTACGCTCACTAATTTATCGCTGATAGCCTGAGAGTTTGCGGATGCATTCATGTAAACTTCTCCGCCTACAGAACCGGGAAATCCTATCATAAATTCCAGCCCTGACAAACCTGCTTTGCAAACTGCTTGGGAAAGCATTGGACCTTTTACTCCGCAGTCTGCATCTACGCGCGTGCCTTCAATCTTAATGGAGTTCATTTTTGTTGTCAAAATAATTGCTCCGTCAAATCCGTTACTTGATATTAAAGTATTTGAAAGATTTCCAAACACGGGAATTTTAGGATTTTTACTTAAGATTTCAATGAATTCATTAAGATTTTCAGGAAAAAATACCTTCGCAATATTTCCTCCAGTTTTGAACGAAGTTAAATTTTTTATATCAAAATTTATTTCAGGATTAACCGACAACCTTGATTTTCTCCTCCTTTAAAGCAAGTAATTCTTTCCCGAGATTTGTGATTGTGCCTGCGCCCAGACCGATTACAATATCTCCGCTTTTTAACGATGGGAACAGCTTTTGTGCAACGGTTTTAATATCGCCTGAAATATTTTCGCAAGGGATATCAATTTTTTCTTTTAATTCGTTTACAAAGCTTTCAGAATTAACTCCTTCTATCGGGTCTTCTGAAGCTGCATAAACGTCAGTAACCACAACTCTGTCAACATCAGAAAATGCGCCCATAAAATCATTCCAAAGATTTTGAAGTCTGGTGTATCTGTGCGGCTGAAAAACTGCTATTATATTTTTGTTTTTAAATGAGCGTGAAGATGATAATGTAGCTTTAATTTCTGTCGGATGGTGTGCGTAATCATCATAAATTATGATATTATCAAACTCACCAATTTTTTGGAATCTTCTACCCATACCGCTGAATGATGCAAAGTGTTCATTGACTAAACTCATATCAACACCTGCCTGATGAAGGCTAGCCCATACTGCAAGTGAGTTGTACACATTGTGAACGCCTTTGAGACAAATTTTAAGGTTTGTTTGAACTTCACCTTTATATACAACATCAAATATTGTGTATTCTTCGCCATAGTTGATGTTTCTAGCACAATAATCTGTGTTTCCGCCTATTGAATATGTCACAAATTTTGCGTTATTTGCGAGTTCGTGTTCTGTGAAATATTTTACAAGACGTTTAACCCCGTCGTTATCGGTGTTTGCAAGAATAATGCCGTTTTGTCTGATGTGTGATAAAAATGTTTCAAAGGTTTCTAAAATGGATTCTAAACCGTTTTTATAAAAATCAAGATGGTCAGGTTCTAAATTGTTGACAACCACAAGGTTTGCGCTGTACTTAACAATTGTTCCGTCGCTTTCATCCAGTTCCGCAATAAAAATTTTATCTTGTGCGGAATTTGCATTCGCGTTGATTTCAGGAATAATACCGCCGACAATGTAAGAAGGTTTTAAGCCCGCTTTTTCCATTACATAAGAGCAAAGCCCTGATGTTGTAGTTTTACCGTGAGTTCCTGAATATCCGATAAAATATTCTTCGTTTTTGGAAATTTCGGCAAGTAAATCAGAACGATGATAAATCGGCAAACCTAAACGTTTTGCTTTTTGCATTTCAGGGTTAGTATCTCTGATTGCTGTGCTGGCTACGACAATACAGTCCTCCGGTACATTATTTTCATCGTGTCCTATATAAACTTTTGCGCCCAATTTTTTTACATTCTGAACATACTTGCTGTCGCTAATATCAGAACCTGATACTTCAAATCCGTTTTGCAATAAGTATTTTGCAAGTCCGCTCATCCCTACACCGCCTATAGCGATAAAATGATATTTATTTTTCAAAATTTATTCCCTAACTATTTATAATCTCTACTTCTATCCTCATTATAATACTAAAATAGTATTTCAGGTGTAATATTATAAATTTTTAACAAAAAATATTTTGTTTGGTTTTAATTTAAACATGATAAATAAATTAATGCCGGGATGTTCATTTATAAAACGCCCCCCTCTTCCCGAACATCTCATATATAAAACCCGTTCATATATAAATGATATTCCTGTAGATCAGTTTGTAATGTTTTCTGTAAAACATCCTAAAGATCACGCAGTTATGACATGTTTTCCTACATTGATTGAACGAGAAGGTAAGCCTGTTCCGTCTTTGTATATTTGGCGTTTACACTCTCATCCGAGCGGCTGTGGTTTTGGGCGAGACTTGCTAAAATTTGCAAAAAAATATAGTGAAAATCTCGGATGTCACGGTTATTTTCACTTAAGTGCGGATTCTTCGTGGAATCCTAATCGTGTTCCGCATATCTTTTATCGAAAATGCGGACTGAGTACTCCTTATACTATGTATGATAAAGAACTAGACTGTTTTATTAAGAAAAATAAGACAGCGACTCATAGAGATTTTGAAACAATGGATATGTTTTATCCGCCAATTGTACATAAGGTAAAGTCTTCTTCAAAATTTTTGAGTTTAATTAATTCAGTATTAAAAACTTTATTAGGAAATAAAAATATATGATAAATTACAGAATAGGCTTTAATAAAATAAATAAACTACCTGACAAGCTTATATATCATAAGGTACAAACATATTCAACCGGTTCGTCCGAAGATGTATTCACTATATTTTTTACCCGAGACTGTAAAAAACAGGCAGTGATGTATTGTGTGCCTTCAGAAGTTTTTCGCAAGGATTTAGGGTATGTTAAGTCTTTATCTGTAGAATTTATTTGTAATTTATCTAAACAGCATATGGGACTTGGAAGATCGCTCATAGAATTTGCAAAAAATTATAGTCATCAAATTGGATGCGGCGGCAGGGTTAATTTATATGCTGTTAAAGGTAAGTCATATAAGGAATACCCTCATATGTTTTATCATAAATGCGGTTTTAATACAGGTATTTCATTATTTGACAATAAAATGACCAGATATATAAGAAAAAAAGTTAAGCCGGAAGATGCCAAATTTCCGACACTTCAAATGTTTTATCCTCCTATTGCAAATGTTGAGCCAAAACCAAGGTTTTATGAGAAAATTATGAAATTATTTAGTTCTAAATAAAAAGCCCTCATCAAGAGGGCTTTTTATTATTTAACAACTATGTTAACCAGTTTTCCTGGAACGACAATTGTTTTAACAATTGTTTTACCGTCAGTTTGAGCTTTGATTTTTTCGCTGTTTAATGCGACTTCTTTCATTTCGTCCTGACTTAAACCTGCATCAACGTCAATTTTGTCTTTGACTTTTCCGTTAACCTGAACTACTAAAGTAATTGAACTTGATTTTGCAAGGTTTTCGTCCCATTCGCACCAAGGTTGTTCGTGTATTGAACCTTCTGCGCCGAGTTCGTGCCAAGCTTCTTCGGTTAAGTGAACCGCAACAGGTGACATAAGTTTCATCAACGAAACAATTGCAAAACTCAGGACATTCTTATCTTCTTCACTAAGTTCGGAATCTTTACCATTCTGCCAATCATAAATGGCATTTGTAAGTTCACGATATTTAGAAATTACTGTGTTGAATTGGAAATCGTTCGCAATATCGTTAGTAATTCCTTTAATTGCCATATGAACTGTTCTCACTAAATCATCGTTTGATTTTTCAAGCGGGAAGTTCAATTTGTAATCAAGTGAAATATTTTGAGAGTTAGAGGAAATTAGTCTCCAAACTCTGTTCAAGAATTTGTAACATCCTTCAACTCCGGCGTCTGACCAATCAAAATCTCTTGCAGGCGGAGAATCTGAAAGAATAAATAATCTTGCTGTATCAGCGCCATAGTTTTCAAAGATTTCGTCAGGATCAACGGTGTTACCTTTAGATTTTGACATTTTTGCGCCATCTTTAAGTACCATACCTTGAGTTAACAGGTTTTTAAACGGTTCGTCAAAGTCTAGTAATCCGCAATCGCGCAATGCTTTTGTGAAAAATCTTGAATATAATAAGTGAAGAATTGCGTGTTCAATTCCGCCTACGTATTGATCAACAGGTAACCAGTGGTTAACTGTATCTCTGTTGAAGCATTTTTCAGAATTGTTTGCATCTGCATATCTTAAGTAATACCAGCTTGAGCAAACAAATGTGTCCATTGTGTCAGTTTCTCTAACAGCGTGACCGCCACAGACAGGACATACTGTATCTTTGAATGTTTTAGATGTTGTAATCGGTGATTTTCCGGCAACAGAGAAATCAACATCTTTTGGTAGCAATACAGGTAATTGTTCTTCCGGTAAAGGTTGAATTCCGCATTTGTCACAGTACACTATAGGAATTGGAGCTCCCCAGTATCTTTGACGTGAAATCAACCAGTCGCGAAGTCTGTATTGTGTTTTGAATTCTCCAAAACCTTTATCAACTGCCCATTTTGTTATTGCTTTTTTAGCTTCATTATTTTTCATTCCATTGAATTCGCCTGAATTTACAAGAACACCCGGTTCTGTATAAGCAGCTTCTTTGCAGTCAGACGGATTTTCAGGGTTTTCGATAACGACTTTCATCGGCATATTGTATTTTTTAGCGAAATCATAGTCTCTTTCGTCGTGTGTCGGAACTGCCATAACCGCACCTGTTCCGTATTCAACAAGTGCATAATCAGCTGTCCAAAGAGGGAAAATTTCACCGTTGAACGGGTTACGGCAGTGAGTTCCTAAAGGAACACCTGTTTTTACACGGTCAGTTGAAAGTCTTTCTATTTCAGTCATTTTACGAGCATTTGCCCTGTATTCTTCTACTGCATCTTTGTTTTCAGCTGTAGTTAATTTTTCAATATCTTTATATTCAGGTGCGACAACAAGATAAGTTATACCGAAAACGGTGTCAGGTCTTGTTGTATAAACAGGAACATACATTTCTTCGCCATCAGGAGCATCAACAACAGGGAATTTAAAGATTGCACCTTTAGATTTGCCAATCCAGTTTGCCTGCATTGTTTTGACGTTGTCGCCCCAACCTGGTAATTTATCTAAATCATCTAGAAGGACATCAGCATATTCTGTGATTTTTATGAACCATTGAGATAAGTATTTTTTCTCAACTACGCTGTCGCATCTCCAGCATTTGCCGTCGATTACCTGCTCATTAGCAAGTACTGTACCGCATTCATTACACCAGTTTACAGCTGCTTCTTTTTTATAGACTAAACCTTTTTTGTATAATTGTAAGAACAGCCATTGTGTCCATTTATAATAATCAGGTTTGCAGGTTGTAACTTCTCTGTCCCAATCGTAAGACAAACCAAGCATTTTTAACTGTTTTGTCATATATGCAATGTTTTCGTCTGTCCAGGTTTCAGGATCTGCGTTGTGCTTCATTGCCGCGTTTTCGGCTGGCAGTCCGAAGCTGTCCCATCCAATCGGATGCAAAACATTAAATCCGTTTGCTTTTTTAAATCTTGCGATTACGTCTGTGATTGTATAGTTTCTAACGTGTCCCATATGCAGTTTGCCTGACGGGTACGGGAACATAGAAAGAGCATAATATTTAGGCTTATCTGATTTATCCAAAGTCTTAAACGCTTTAGTGTCTTCCCAAATACCTTGCCATTTCTTTTCTATTTCTTGTGGAAAATAACTTTCTTTCATTTTATTTTACTCCATTTATCCTCAAAAAAAGTATATCATAAGGATAATAAAAATAAAATGTCATCCTGTATACAGCTGTCCAAGTTTTTCTATAACTACAGGGTTGTATTTAATTATAAAATAAGTTATAATAAAAATATGTATTAAAATTCTAATTGGTTATGAAAGATACTCTATAGGGTGTATTTCATGTAAAAACATTTACTGCAATAATATTGTTACAAATAAATCAAAATAAGGATAAAGAGTATGATGAAGACAAAAACTTGTACCCTAAAACTCCCTAATGACAACGGTTTCGGGGGGGGGGTAACCTTTAAAGCGCTATCTGCCGCCGTATTAGCAGGTACTGTAATTGTTGGTGCACCGCAAGTAAATGCTGCGGATTTAGACTTGTCAAATAAACCGCTTACATCACCAACTTTGGATTACATAAAAGATAATAATATGGATATCCCTCAGGTTAAATATGACCAAGATGGAAATTTTGTTGAGACAGATGCTGTAAAATCTCCGGGAAGCGCATATTCCGTGACTGCCGGCAGTGAAAGTGACTATGATTTCAGCTACCAAACATCAGATGCTGACGGAAATCTTACAACACATTATGCAAAGATTGACTTAAAGGAGTTACCTGATTATTCTAAACCAAACGGTTACACAACAACAAATGAAAGAATTGATAATACCTTAGATGCATCAAATACTAATAAAGTTATTTTTGAAAATATTTCCTCAACTAATAATGGCGGAGCGATATATAATACTTTAGATAAATCAGACGTCAATATTGTTGCTGATTTTATTAATAATGCCGTGAAAGATACTTCACACCTTTATGGTGGAGCAATTTATAACTCAGGTTCAATTGGCAATATTACAGGTGATTTTATTGGTAATGTTGCTACGAGCGGTGGCAGTGCGATTTTTAACACAGGAACAATCGGCAATGTCACAGGTGATTTTATTAGTAATACAGGTGCAAGGGCTTTTGAAAACTTCTTCTCAAGTGTTTCTAATATTTATGGGAGTTTTATTAATAATGAATTTGGTGGTCTTTATAATCATGGCACCATAAGCAGTATACAGGGTAACTTTATCCAAAATCAAACCGAATATCGCGGCGGAGGTTTTAATAATACCGGTTCAATAAAGCTGGTGCAAGGCGATTTCATCAACAATTATGCCAGAATTTTTGGCGGTGGATTATATAATGATGGCAATGGGAAAATTGATAGGATAAAAGGGAATTTTATAGGAAACTATATTGATAATTATCCTTATGGTTCTGGTGCTGCAATTCAAAATGGAGCCGCTTCTACAGGTTATATAGGTATTGTTGAAGGTGATTTCATTGGAAACCATGTTGATGTAAAAAAAGAGAATCGTCCGGATCAAAATGAAGCAGTATATTATGCTCAAGGTGGGGCTATATTTAATGAAACCAGGTCTAATATTGATAAAATAAAAGGTAATTTTATCGATAACAGGGTAACAAGTAACGGTTATGCTGATGGTGGTGCTATCCATAACAGTTTAGGTTCAACTATCGGTGAAATTGAAGGCTCATTTATTCGTAATTATGTCGATGTTTATGATGATTCTGAATATTATTCACAAGGTGGGGCTATACAAAACCTTGCCCAAGGTAAAATCGGCAAAATTACAGGTGATTTTATCGCTAATTATTCAAAAGGCGCAATCGCTTCATCAGGCGGTGCAATATTTAACAGTAAATCTGCTGAAATAGGTTATATCAAAGGTAATTTTGTAAATAATTCCGCAGAAGCAATTGAACAAGGAAATTACTCGCAAGGCGGGGCGATTTACAATTCATCATCTGCAATACTGAGGACCATTGAAGGTAATTTTCAGCGTAATTACGTTTGCGGTACAAATACAAGCGGCGGCGGCGCTATTTATAATAATGATGCTGTAATTGAAAAAGTTACGGGTGATTTTAAAAATAACTACGCTTCCGGAAAAAGTTATGTTGCAGGTGGTGCGATTTACAACTATTATGGTAAAGCTAATGAACTTAACGGAAGCTTTATAAATAACTATGCTAAATCTGAAAGTGGTTCAGCAAAAGGTGGTGCAATATTTTCACTCGGAACCACAACACTTGTTGCAGATGCAGGAAAGACAAATATTATTGCAGGTAACTATGTCGAAGATAGAAACGGTAAACGTGATGAAGCTGTTTATGTTTCAACAGGTGAAGCTTTCGTTGCCAATAAAAATGAATTAGTAAAAGTTGATGGTTCAGGATTCGGGTTTTATAACAAATATAGCGACTATAATCCGGAAAAAGATAAATTGCCTGCTGTCGTAGATTCGGCTTTCAGTATTGTTGCAAAGAATAAAGGTACTTGGGTTATCAATGACAAAATAAATGGTGATGCGAATGCGGGTGTTATTGACTACAAGATAACAAATTATTATGCAAATTGGAACGGTTCACAACGTGTATATGTTGATTTGGACGATAATTTCCTTGTTCGTTATGAAGCTTCAACCACAACTGATGGAGACACGAAAACTACAAATATTAATTACAAAAATGAAGCCGGCGATATTATTGCTAAAGAAGTTCTTGTCGAGGTTACAGGAGAAGAACCGGTTTCTACATATTATGATGTTGAAGGAAACGAAATTAGCGAACTTCCATTTTCTAAAACATATAATATCAGCGGTAAAATGGAATACAACGTTAACTTTGATGGTGACAACTCAGGTAAAATATATCTGAATAATAATATTATTGGTGGAGCAAATGTTACGTTGTCGAATACAAATTTACACTTAGGCAGAGAAAATTTTCTTGATGGCAACAAATTAACTTTAAACAGCGGACTAATTGGTATGATAAATAACCGGGTCGGTATATCAAATCCATACAGCTTAACTGTGAAAGGCGATACAACCTTTATTGGCGATGTTGATCTGAAAAATAAAGTCATGGATAGATTTGTTACTGATAACTACGGTGAACATACAGGAAATCTCAATGTTGCGGGATTAAATCTTTTATCTGATGCAATTGCTGATGAAAGAGTTACTGCGGTTTATTTTGCTGAGCCCGGGTTGAAAAATAATGTTATAAACGGATTGGCGACTCTCCCTGACGGTAATCAGACAAAAGTTTACACACCTATTTATCAATACACTGTCGCCTATGATAATATAAATCAGTATGACGGCAAAGGTGATGGCGGATATTTCTTGTTTATGCGCGGGAATCAAATCGGAGGAGGTACCCCTTCTAATCCTTCAGATGATTTCAATCCTGCGGTCTTGACAGCTCCGGTTTCTACAGTTGCCGCATCACAAGCCGGAATGACAGAAGCGTTCAAATATGTTTTTGAACATTTGGATTCATTTACACAACTTCCTGCCGCAGACAGGCTTAGCAGAGTTAATGCTAATAAATATGCTCTTGTTGAGGAAGCGTCTCTTTATAATGGCTTGTCAACAGATTTTAACGGTAATAAAGGGTCGTTTAATTACGATAAAAGCAATAAAGCATACTGGTTCAGACCCTATGTAACTTTTGAAACTATGGATCTTAAAAATGGTCCGAAGGTTGATATGATTACATATGGTTCACTAATCGGGTATGATGGTGATTTTATTCCAATGAAACACGGATGGCACAGAATTGGTACAACATATTTGGGTTATAACGGTGCTCAGATTAAATACAACGGCTCTGATACAATGACCAATGGCGGGCTGCTTGGTATGACGGAAACTTATTATAAAGGTAACTTCTGGTCAGCATTGACACTTTCTGCCGGTGCCAGCGTCGGTGAAACTAAAACGATGTACGGTAAAGAAGATTATGTAACTTTGCTTGCCGGTGCAGCTTCAAAAACAGGTTATAACTTCGAATTTAAAGAGGGTAAATATATCCTGCAGCCAATTATGTATCTTTCATACACTTTTGCTAATACTTTTGATTTTACAAATGCCGCCGGGGTTCGTATTGATAACAAACCAGCTCATTCTATACAGCTTCATCCTATGATTAGAGGTGTTGCAAATTGCAAAAACGGATGGCAGCCATATGCACAAGTTGGAATTGTTTGGAATGCTCTTAATAAATCAAATATTACTGCAAATGGTATAAGAATGCCTGAAATGAGTATGAAACCTTATATTGAATATGGTCTTGGCGTTCAAAGAAACTGGGATGAAAAATATACTGCTTTCTTCCAGGCTATGGTTCGTAATGGCGGTCGTAAAGGGGTTGCGCTTACTCTAGGTTTTCGATGGGCTTTAGATAAAGACAAAGATAAAGATAAAGTTCATAATGTATCGCCGCAACGCAAAGTTGTTAAACAATTGAGTGAACAGCAAAAAATTGCTCACGGGTTGAAATCTCGTAATACAACCAGAACTACAAGTTCTGCAATTCTGAAACACTTATAATCAAAAAGATGGCGGGAAATTTCCCCGCCATCTTTTTGATTTATGCTGTATGTTTTTTATTTTTCTTCTCGTCCATTTTTTCGGCAATTCTGCCTTTTGTTTCCGCAGCTTTTTCTTTTAGTTTTTCTGCGCCTTTTTTAATATTGTGTTTGGTTTCATCCATTTTTTCTGCCATGCGGCCTTTTGCTTCGTGTGCTTTATCTTTTAGTTTTTCACCGTCTTCTTTAAGATGTTCCTTCATTTCGCCGGCTTTTTCTTTTACTTTTTCTGCACCTTCATGCATTTTTTCTTTCATTGTTTTTTTATCTTCTTCGTTTTTCATTTTGTACTCCTTTCATTAAGTCACCAGAACTATTATTTACTATTGAAAGGAAAATTAAATGCGAAAAAAGTATAATAAAAAGCCCCCGTGAATTTCGGGAGCTTTTTTTTTATTATTTGCGACCTGTTTTGTTTAGGGTTTCAACATCTGTAACGCGCATAGCGTAATATGGTGTTTTTTGACCTTTTTCAATCAAGAACAGAACAAAATTGTCTGTAAATAGGAAGTCTCTGCCTGTTCTAACCGGCATCGCCATGCATTTCATCATAATAGCAGCTTCACTTTTTAATTTTACACCTTCATTGTTCATTCTGAAATCAACGGTTTCAATGGTTTTGTCAATTCTAAAGTTTGTTCTTCTAATTTCTCTGCCTTCAAGTTCAGGGAAGCTTGTTTCCTGATAAAGATTTATGTCAGGAACTCTTAAAGCATCATCTTTTTTGAATGCTTTTGTGCCTGTGTATTTTTTAGATTTTTTGTTCAAATCTTCAAAGTACTCGGAAAAAGTTTTGTCGTCGTCTGTTCTGTAAAGCATTACGATGTCTTTGTCTTTTGTAAGGAGTTTTACAGCAAAGTCAGTGTTTGTATTGTGGAATAAAACATTCACATTTTTTGCTAATTTTTTATCGCTGTCTTCGTTAATACCAAAGTATTGAACAGGAGTTGAATTTTTACCAAAGCCGCCTTCTGCAAGTTTGTCAAACGGCTGTAAGAATTTGAAATCTTTTTTCAACATAGCATAAATGAAAAGTTTGTCCGGCTGATAAGTCCAGTCAAACAAATCAAGAATGTCGCTTGTTTCGTTAAATTTTTCTTTAATACCGTTTTCAATAGCGGTTTTCAATTTAGGTGACACAATTCCGTATTTTGTGTAGTATGAATTCGCGCTGATGTTTTCTTTTTTAAAGCTTTGTTTATTTAAAATTTTAGCAGTTTTTGAGTTATATTTTACAAAATTAATAGGACCATAAACAATGTTATCCATTACTTCGTTCCATACAATTTGGAATGTTCCGACCCAAATTCTGTTTGATGCAGAACTTTCAGATGACATAGTCGGTAAAATTTCAATAGCTTTTTGTTGTGTTACGTCATTGTTAACCGGTTCATCCGCTAAAGTTGGCAGTCCTAAAAACATAGCGGAGAGTAATCCCAATGTTATTAATAACTTTTTCATTTTTTTCTCCTTATATTAAGTATTTTCCAGAAGCCTTTAAAAAAGCCCTGTACGTTGTTTGAGTGAAGAATTGGTGCGCTTTCATAGTATTGTTTGTAATTTTGGATGATATTTGCGGGTAAATCTTCACCACATTCTAAAGTATAAAACAAAAATTCAATATAGTCATCCTGTTCTTCTTTATATAATGCATCTCTGTTTCTTAAATCTTCATCAGCTTCATAATGAATAAGTGCGTGATAAGCCGCAATTAAGCTTTCATCCTGAGTATCTTTCGGATATGCAAGCAGTGCTTCTCTCACGGAAAGTTGTCCCAGTCTGACAAGTTTTAATAATTTTGCGACTGTATATCTGTCATTTAAATTTTGTGGCATTGTAATTATTTTACAAGAAGTTCAGCCATTTCGCGTTCAACAAATCTGACCATGTCAGCTTTGTTACCGTTAAAGAAGTTATCGGTAAATTCATTTAGCATATCAAGAGCCATTTCTCGTTTGTCCATAGCGGCTTTATAGAAAAACTTCTTGCCAACCTTATAACGAACTAAAATACTTTTAGAAACTAGTCTGTCCATAACAGTTTTAATTGTAGTGTAAGCTCTTTCAACTCCATTGTTTGAAAGCTCATTTACTATGTCTTGAATTGAAATGTCCGCATCTTCATCAACGGATGTTAAATTCCAAAAAGTGTTTAAAATTTCAATTTCTAAAGAGCCGCAAACCATGATTTCCTCCTATTACTATTAATTACTATAATTGTAATATAAAAAAGATTTTTTACAAGTGCTAATTATAAAATGTTTACAAATCTGTAATAAATAATTACCATTCTGCTTCTTAGAAGTCCATTTCCATAAAATCTTCGTCTTTTTTAAAGTTTTTCTTACTGCTTCTTACTTTGTCATTTTTCTTTTTTGTTTTTTCAGGGATAGTGCGGTAAGCATTATCTAAAGAAACTTTTGTGATGACTTCGTTAGTTCTTCTGTCAAAGAATGTAAGCCAAAATTTGCGATTAATATTGTCAACAGCAAATGAAACATCAGCAACTAATTTATCTCCGGGTCTGACCTGACGAAACATAAGTTTTGTATCTCCAAATATTGACGGACTGAATTTTGCGTTGTAATCGTTCATTAACACCATATCAAATCCTGAAAGGGTTTTGTCTGACATATTGGAGATTAGAAGTGTCAATGTTATAGTATTAGTTTCTCCAAACGGATCTTTTTCGTGTTTAATATTATTAATGTTTATATTTAATCCGTCATATAGCACTTCTTCTTGTTTTAAAGCTTCTTCTTTATAAACAGGTAAATCTACTTGCGTATTTATTTTTACTTTAATCTGGTCGCCCGGAGCGATCATAACGTGATTACCTTTTCTTATAAGTGCGACGCCAAGCCCTGCAACCCCGCCAATTGCAGCTCCGCCGGCAAGTGTATAGCCCTGAGATGCTATAGCCGCTTCAAGTCCGAGCCAGTTAAGAGCCATTAGACCTCCGACAGCACCCCCGGCTACGGTATAGCCCACATCTTGAGCTACTATTTTAGCGCCTGCTGCAATAGGATGCAGCTTTGTTGTCATCTGACCTTCGATAGGAATTTCTCTGCCGTCAGGAGTTACAAGATAATCAAAAGACAGTGTCATTGAAGCTTCTTTCCCCATTTTTCCGGGTTCAGTGGTTTTTGCGAGTTTGCCGTGTGCTACGGTGCCTTTCGGGATGATGATTCCTTTATCGCCATATACATCTGATGTAACTTCTGCAAAAAATTCATCACCTTCTATTGAAAATGAAGAGTCTAAAACCTGTGAAACTGTCATATTTATAACATCTTTTCTGTTTAGAGTTTCGATTTTTCCGGTAAAAATGTCGCTTTCTGTGTGTTGGAATTCTCCAGTTTCTGAAACTGTACCTTTTAGAGGTTCTCCCGCAATTGAAACATTAGCGCCAAGTATTCCTGTTATTATTATAAAGCTCAATATTCTTTTCATACTTAAATTATACTCCTCAAAGTCTGTTAAAATCAAATCTAGTCAACTTGATTTTCGACTTCTTGTGCCATTTCTTCAATGATATTATTTACCTGTGCGGGTTCAAAACATGAGCAGGAATTCCATATCAGTGTCTGGCGCGGTTCAGCAAGCAACGGGCTTGGAAATTCGTTGTGGCATTTACCTTTGAGCATATTAGTTGAACCGTCAGGACAGGATGTAAAATTTGCACAACAGCTGCAAATTTTGAGTACAAGTCCGTAGTCATCCATTTTGGAACGTAATTGTTGTAATGCATCAATCATTCTAAGATGAGATGATGTTGTGTATTTTTTATTTTTATAGATAAATCTGATTTTGGACAAGCCGCTTTCAGTTGAAATAAATTCAAGTTTGCATCCGCGGTCGCCGTGTTTTGTCTGAACCATTACGTCTATTGTTAATTTGTCAACTTCTTTGTCTGTGTTTGCACCGATTTTTTTCAATAGATATCTTACAGGCGGGAAGTTCTTAATAATGTGGCATATTGAATAAACCGGATAAAGCATTAACAACAGAGTTTCTTTCCAGTTTAATTTTGCGTTCACAAGACTTAGTCCGAATATTGCAAATAAAATCACCGCACTAAAAATTACAGCATTGCATTTTACGATAAATTGGCAGCGGTAAGAATATGCAATCAATATCGCATAAATGCCTATGAGGGTCCAGCAATTCGGATTCAGTAGAGAACAAACATGTTCAATGAATGCGAAGTTAATTGTTTTTAGGTTTTTGAAATTGGTTTTTAAAAGTTTAAATCTTTTGGTTAATCTTGGTTTTTTAAATGAGCAGTCCTGACCGAGTATAAAAGATTGGATATTCGGATTATAAACGCATTTGTGTCCGGTTTGGGATAATAGTAAGCTAAATTCCAGTTCCGAGTTAATATCTTTAAAATTGATGTCTTCTATCTTATCAAGAACAGATTTCTTAATGATAAACAGACCTGAGTCTACATTTGTTGCTAATCCAAGAAGAGAACGTGATTGTTTGAAGAAATTTGCCTGATATTTTTTATATACTGCCTTAATTCTGTCAACAATATCAAGGTTTTCACGATTGATTGTTAATTCTCCGGTAACTGCATCATTTTTCTTTAATGCTGCATTTGCAAGAGTTAAAAATTCCGGTGCAATTCGTCTTGTTCCGTCAATAAATACGTAGGCATCAATTGTATTATCTTTTTTTAATTCATCCAGAAGCATAGAAACGGCTTTGTTTTTACCGAGAGTACCGATATCTTGGATGTTTACGACATGGACAAAATTATCACGTTCAAAAAGTTTTTCTGAACCGTCGTTACAATCATCAAGAACCGCATAAACTCTAAAGTTTCCGAGCGGATAATCCTGCATTTTTAACTCTTCTATAAGTTCTTGAAGACATTCTTTATGGTTGTGGCTGTAAATGATTACAGCAAAATTATTCTTTGTATCATCATATCTTGAATATTTTCTTTCAATCGAAAAAGGTTTGTCTTTCAGGTTTCTCAAAGACAGTACCAGAAGATACAGCGAATAAATTAATACATATGCGTAAATAAGATATAATATGAATTCCATAATTTTGTCCTCGTTTTACATAATTTTAGTAAAAACCCGCAAAAATTTCAAATTTTTTATATATCTAAAAGAACGGCACCCTGTCTGAATATTCTTAATTCATCGCCCATAACCCCTGCAACCGTTGATTCGAGACCTTTTGCAGAGTATCCGTAATCTTCAATAATCAAATCAGCAAGTCCTGTCATGTTACAAACGGCTTGTTCGTAAGTTTTGGCTGACGGCTGGTGAGAAAGATTTGCACTTGTTGTTGCGAGTACATGGTTTGGTATAATTTCGCAGATTTCTTTAAAAACTTCGTTGTCAGGAACCCTTATACCTACTGTTGACATTCCTGATGTGATGTAATCCGGTGTGTTCTCATTTTTTTCGGTCACTATTGTTAGTGCTCCCGGAAAATATTTTTTTATGAGGATTTGTCCTGTTTTTGGAATCGGTTTTACATAATTCAAAAGATGATAAATATCATTAGACATTAATATTAATGGTTTTTGAGCTTCTCGTTTTTTTATTTCGTAGATTTTTTTTACTGCTTTTTTGTTATCAGGCAAACATCCCAAACCCCATACTGTATCAGTTACATAGGCTATTACGCCGCCTTCTGTTAAAACTTTTACTATTTCATCTTTGTTTTTCAGCATTTCAAAATCCTCTTGTTACAATGATATTTTACCATATAAATCTGTAAAAACGGTTGACTTTTTCAAAAACACCATTATTATTAAAATAAGGTAGAAGTAATACAAGGATTTATTGTTATGGCATCATCAGGTTCATCAATTATTGCAAATATTTCATCAGGGTTAACAAACACATATGCATATCTGGCATCCCTATATCCGGAAGATGGGGTTACAATGAAAAATATTACGGCGGCAAGAAATGACCAGACAAATTATTTAACTTTGAATCAATCTTTCGCTTCGTATTTGCAAAATAATTTTTCAACATTGGATAAGGACGGTGACGGCAAAATTGATGTTACCGAAATTAATAATATGACTAACACAATTGCTATGTCAGGTGTTTCAAGACAGGAATTGTCTCAGCTTGCGGCATCCGGTGCGTATTCTGCCGATATGGTTTCTAAAATTCTTGAAAATTTTGATGAAATGGACACAAACCATGATGGCCGTGTAACCAGTGCTGAAATCGCAAGTTTTACACATTCTTGCAACAAACAGGAAAAAATTGACGAAGAAAACTACAGAAAAGCAACAAATATGTCTGTCTTTTACGGTGATGATAATGCATCAACTGATGTTTCAAGCTACAGCATTTTGAGCTACAAATATAAAAATTTTAACTCTTAAATTTTTTATTTACCGATACAAAAATGGTCAAATATGTTATTAAGAATATCGTCTGTAATAACTTCTCCTGTGATTTCATCAAGTGATAACAGGGCTGATTTTAAGTCAATATAAATCATATCTTGAAGTTCTTCTGTCTCTGCGGCTGTTAGTGCTCGTTCTAAACTTTCTTTACAGCGAATAAGACAGCTTTGCTGACGTTTGTTTGTGATAAATTCCGTATTCTCAAGTGAAAAATTGCAAACAATATTTTTCATTTTTTCTTTTAAATCGTCTAATCCATATTTTGAATATGTTGAAAGTTTTGCAGTATTTTCAAATTTTTGAATGAAGTTTGTCTCATCTAGTAAGTCGACTTTATTTGCTACCACGATGTGAGTTTTGTCTTTTATTATGTCATATATTTGTCTGTCTTCTTCTGTTAAACCTGAGTTTGCATCATACAAAAATAGAATTAAGTCAGCATCTTGTGCTGATTGTTTAGAGTATTCAATTCCGATTTCTTCAACTTTATCAATATTTGCATCATCTCTGATTCCTGCAGTATCAATCAATGTTACTGCAACTCCGAGGTCAAGATTTTCTTTAATTACATCACGGGTTGTCCCAGCAATATCTGTGACAATTGCACGGTCAAGATTCAGCAAAGCATTAAACAGAGAAGATTTTCCTACGTTTGGACGTCCTACTATGGCAACTTTTACACCCTGTCTTAAAATATCCGATGCCTTTGCACAATCTAATATTGAATTAATTTGATTTAATGAAGCGTTAAATCTGTCTGTAAGGTAAGAATATTCAGGTTCTGCAACATCTTCAGGAAAGTCAATTCCTGCAACTATTCTTGATGTGGTTTCGAAAATTTCACCTTTAATTTCATTTATTTTTTTTGCAAGTACTCCTGATAAATTCTTCGCCGACTGGATTGCAAAATTTGAGGTGCTGGCATGAATTAAATCATCAACTGCTTCAGCTTGTGAAAGGTCTAATTTTTTATTCAAGAATGCACGTTTTGTAAATTCCCCGCGTTCAGCCATTCTTGCACCGTTTCTCAAAACAATATCTAAAATATTCTGTACCACATTTATTCCGCCGTGGCATTGGATTTCTATTACATCTTCACCTGTATAGCTGTTAGGGTTTCTAAACGGCAAAATTAAAACTTCATCAATTTTTGTTTCTCCGTCGACAATCCAGCCGTGGCAAATTTTTCCTGCCGGAAAATTATTTTTATCAGTTATATTTTTTGCAATGTCAAAACTCTTGGTGCCTGATATTCTTATTACTCCGACTCCTCCGACACCGATAGGTGTTGCAATTGCAGCTATTGTTTCAAATTCCTGTGAGATATTCATAAAATTATTATACTATAAAATAAATTGAAATTTGCATTGTTGGTGCTATGATAAACTTGCACAAGTAAAAAGGAGGATTGTATGACAGAAGTAATGACAAGATACAGTGTAGAAGATTTTGTAAACACTACATCTAATCACGAAAATAACGGAGAATTTTTTGAACAGGTTACCCCGCGTATTATGGGTATTAATCTTAATAATAACCTTGCATGGACTAAAAAAGGTGCGATGATTGCTTATACCGGTAATGTTAAACTTACTATGGAAGACCTTTTTGAACACGGTATTAAAACAGTTGTAAAAAGATTTGTCACAGGGGAAAGCGGCAACCTTGTCAAAGCTCAGGGTACAGGTAAAGTTTATATTGCTGATGAGGGCAAAAAGATTTCTATTTTAAATCTTAAAGATGACAGCCTTATTGTAAACGGCTCAAATGTTTTAGCTTTTGAACCATCATTAAAATGGGATATTAAACTTTTGAAGTTGTCATCAATGATGGCAGGTGGTTTGACTAACATTGAAATTAAAGGTACAGGTATGTTAGCTATTACAACAATGTATGAACCTATGACATTGAGAGTTACACCAGATTGTCCTGTTATGACTGACCCTTCTGCTACTATCGCATGGTCAGCAGGTTTGAAATCAAGTTTCAAAACTGATATCTCTGTAAAAACACTTTTAGGCAGAGGCAGCGGTGATTCTATTCAGTTGAAATTTGAAGGCGATGGTTTTGTTATTATCCAGCCGGGAAGTGTTTATATTCCTGTCGTTGAATAGTTTTAATTTAATATAGCGGCGGATGCTTTGCATCCGCCGCTTCTTTTATAAATTTTATGGTAACTTTTCTGGCAATACTTATACGAATATTTTCAAACTCTATGTCAAATGTTTTTCAAAAACAATTGACCGAAAAATTTATGCATCCTGTTTTGATAAATTTTATAATGTATTTTGGCTTAAGTATTTGTTGTATAGGGCTTATCAGAGACGTTGATTTTGCGGGTTTCGGCTTTTGCGTCTGGAGCAGTGCTGTAATTTGTGGTTTCTTCGGGGCTATAGGGAATTATTATCTGGTTAAAGCTCTTGAAAACGGAGAATTGTCGATACTTGGTCCGATTAATGCTTATAAGTCAGTTGTTGCCATGCTTGCGGCACTTGTGTTGTTGAAAGAAATTCCGTCGTTCCTTGCTATTGTCGGTATTATTCTGGTCATTGCAGGAAGTTATGTCGTTTTTGGAACTCAAAAGGAAGGGTTTTCGTTAAAACTTTTAAAGCGGAAAGATATTCAATACAGAATTTTTGCTTTAATCTTTACTGCGATTGAAGCTGTTTTTATCAAAAATGTCATTGTTGCAACTGATATTAAAACATCTTTTGGTTTCTGGTGCTTCTTTGGAATGCTGTTTAGCGGAATAATCCTGCTCCTAAAACGGCAAAATTTTTGTTTTAATTCGCGTTTTGCAGTATCAAGATTATTGTTAATAATTGTTATGATGGGAATGATGCAGTACAGCACGAATTTTGTATTTGCCAGAATGAATGTTAGTTATGCCCTTGCTTTATTTCAATTGTCTGCAATATTATCTGTAATTTTAGGCTGGCGATATTTTCAAGAAGACCAAATTCGTCAAAAAATCCTTGGCAGTTTAATTATGACAGTTGGTGCTGCGATGATTATTCTTTTTCCAGATATTTAACTTTTATAATGTTATTTTGTGTGTCAAATCCTGTGACCATAAATTTTGAATTTTTATCCAGAAGAAATTCCGCTTCCCGCCAGTGTTGCCTGTCAATGTTGAAGATTTTTTCTATATCAATATATTCAGAGTCTTTTGGAAATTCTATTTCTAAAATAGGGTTTCCTGATTGAAATCTTTGTGCAACTTTTAAATCTCTGGTAGTTGAACAAAATGATTTTTCGGTAAAAACTTCACCTACAGTGCTTAATTTTTTAATATCGGAATCGGAAAGATTTGGCAACGCTCGATATAATGTTGCGTTTTCACTGTTTTTAAATATTTTTGTTTTATCTGAAAATAGTTTTGTAAGATTTTCTATTACATTTTCCATTTCAGTCCTGAAAGAACCTGAGTAAGCATCTCTGCCACAGCGTAGTTTGTCATGAATTGCATCAGGATGGTATTTGTAATATTTCAGGGCTTCAATGTCAGATTTTGAATAGTGGGTGATTACAGAATCTGCACAATTTAAAATATCAATTTCTCCTGTAATTTTATTATGCATAAATATTTTGTCAGGATGTCCATCATTTGTAAAATACATACATGCATTTTTGTTTTCATTATACAAACCTTTAAATCCCTTTATTTCATCTCCGATACGAAAACGGCAAAGATTTTCTTTTGAAGAAATCATTGGTCTGTGAATATGTTCATCGGATGCTAAAAGATTGTTTTCTTTAAGTAAATTTTGAACACTGTTTATTAACTCATCTGTTTTATTCCGAATATTAATTGACGCTTTTGAATATGTCGCAGAAATTTCAGCCCCTTTTTGAGGAGCGTCTGTCGAAATTTTGGTTATGCTGCTGTTTAATTCTTCAGCAGATAAAGGTTTTATCTCCATATGAGACACTTTCTTGAAAAGCGGACTGTTTAAAATATCAGACGAGTCTAATTTAAGTTTCATACCATTAACCTTCAATTATATAAATAAAAACAAAATACGCAGCAAAATTGCGTAAAAAATAAAAATAATACTTGTAATTATATTTTCAAATGCTAAAATAACTTTGTAAATATCAAATAATCCCGGATCGTCTAGTGGCAGGACGAAAGATTCTGGCTCTTTTAACGGTGGTTCGAATCCATCTCCGGGAGTTTTAAAACGGCTGTCAAAGTCGTTTTTTTATATTTTATCTGAAGCCCATTTGATTATTTTTTTATATAAGTTTTCAATTTCTTCTTTGTTCTTAGTTGAAATTTCAGTTTTATTAATGCAAATGTTTAGGATTTCTTTATCTGTTCCTGATAACTTTTCAATAAGCTTTTTTTTCGATGGAACGTAATTATTAGTATCTATAAAATATTTTGCCTGTAGAATAAAAAATGTCATTTTATAAAAGTTTTGTAAATCTTCAATATAGTTATTTGAATGCACAAAGCTATGTACTGCCGCATGGTAAAGTGTTTCAGAACTTGTTTTGATAGTTTTTTGGATATCCCCTAATGAGGGAGGTTCCGTAATATCCGCCAAATTTCCAAATATCGGTTTTGTGTCATAGAAAAATTGGAATAAATCAGTTTTAGACCAGTTTTGCAGTTCTTTTTTGCCTGAAATGAACCCGCAAGCTTTTTCTTTATATGGCATTTCTTTTACGATTTGTCTATATTCTTTTAAATCTTCAAATCTTAGTTCGTCTAAAATAATAACTACATCAATATCGCTGTCCGTTGTGGCTTCGTTCCTGTTATAACTTCCCTGTAAACCTATAAAAAGCAAACGATTAGAAAATGATTTCTGTAATTTTTCTATTACTAACTCCAGCCAGTTATTTATATTAAACTCCATAATAACTCCAATATTTTTTCTTCTATTATACCAGAAAAACACCAGCCTAAAATGGCTGTCCAAAAATTTGCACAGTCAAAATTATAACTAT
>CAROLD010000005.1 GCA_949035555.1 uncultured bacterium
GCACTCTTATACGGCTTGCCTTCTCTTTGGTAAGTCGTATTTGGGTGGGGTATCTTAATTATAAAAAAAAAGTCACAACTTTTTGCGACTTGAACAATAATCTTGGGAGGAGATTTTGGGATAGTTTGTACATGCATGATATGACAAGCATGAATTTTTGGGCATGTAATCATGCAATATTTTAACAAAAATTTACAAAATTGTGTTTTTGTGCTATAATATTTTTATGGAAAAAGATTTAAATATTCTAATAATTAATGGTCCAAATTTAAATATGCTCGGGGTTAGAGAACCTGAACAATATGGGTCTAAATCATATAAAGATATTGAGATGGAGTTGCACGAGTATTCTTTTGAGCTTGGTGTTAATATTGAAATTTTTCAGAGCAACTATGAAGGTGAAATTGTTGAAAAAATACAGTATGCACTTGGAAATTTTGATGGTATCGTATTAAATGCGGGTGCATATACACATACCAGTGTTGCAATTCGTGATGCGCTTACTGCGGTAAAAATTCCGACTGTTGAAGTGCACATTTCGAATATTTATAAAAGAGAAGAGTTTCGTCATAATTCTATGTTTGCTGATGTGTGTGTCGGACAAATTACAGGTTTTAAGACAGACAGTTACAAACTTGGTCTCCAAGGGCTGGTTAATTTCTTAACCAGTGCAAACGACTAGGATATGGGTAAATAATTTTGTTGTTAACTCGACCTAATATATAGTCGCTAAAATTTTATTCAGTTTATTTTTTAGAAACAAATTCCTGATGAGTTTTTTCTAATAATTTTAGAGTTTCTTCTTCAGTGTGTGTTTCTGCATATTTGTCAATTGCATCGTTTAATTCTTTTGCAAGCTGAGGATTTTTTTCAAAGAATTTCATGTCGCTTTCAAGAGAATCTGATGCAACTTGAGATTTTCCAAGTGCAGCTGCCGGCATATTGCCCAGATCTTTAATTTCTTTTGTTTCAGATTGTGCTTGTAGAGATTCCTGCAATTGAGGATCTTCAGCTGCCGGTTTTTGGATGCCTTTAAAATTTAAACTATTGATTTTGTTGTCGATTTCTCTCATAGTATCACCTTACTTTCAGAAAATTTTTCTCTATCGTCATGTTGGTTTTTGTTTAGAAAACACCTAAATAATATTTTTTGCTACTTTTGTTAAAAAAAATTACAAAAATTTACATGTAATTTCACATTAATTTTTCATGTTATGATGTATTATATAATATAAAAGGATGTAATGCAAATATATGAACTTAGAAAATCTGTTAAAAAATTTATGGTGGTCTCTTTCAGCATTCAAAACTATTAATGAATTACCGGATTCGCTTATCTATGTAAACAAAAACGGAATAGTGGAACATATAAATAATAAAGCTTCACATAGTCTTGGGATTGAACCGGATGAATTAAATCCTGTAAACTTTAACGATATAATTAAAGATGGTATGCAAATGGCGGATTTGTCTGTTAATGCAGGTAAACCTGTAGCCGCTGTTGCTAAAATTCCAGGAAGAGAGTTCCCTGTTGAATTGAATGCCGTAAAACGAAAAAACGGATACTGTATTATTGTTCGCGATGTCACCAAATTAACAGATGAAATTGTTATAGAGGAGAAAATCGCTAGATTTAACGGCGAAAAAAATGCTATGCTTTGCAAACTGGAAAATGATTTTAAATCTCCAATAACATCAATTACCGGATTTTCACAGGGGCTTTTGGATGGTCTTGGCGGGAACTTAACTGAAAAACAGGCAAAATATATCAAGATTATAAATTCAAATTCTGTAGAATTATATCATTTTATGGATAAATTTTTAGAATTCAGTACAACTGAATCTTCTTTATATGAATCTAAATATCAGAACTTTGATGTCGTTGAAACCTGCAAAGCTGTTGCTGCCGATTTTGAAGCTGAATTAAGTGCTAAGAAAATCGCTTTTGATATTGATTATGACAATATTGAAAAAAGAACGATTTACAGTGATTATAATGCAGTTCGTAAAATTTTCAGAAATTTGCTTGAAAATGCAGTGTCAATGACAGACAGCGGATATATATTAATAAAGTTACAGCGTCCTGAGCAAGAAACGGCTGAGCTATTCGGGCTTAATGCTGAGGACATTTCAAAGTCTCACCTACAAATTACTTTCAAAGATACAGGCAGCGGGATATCAGAGGATGAAAAGAAGTTTTTATGTGATCCTTACGCACAGCTTGATAAAGGTAAAAAGAGTTTTATACGTGCGCTTCAACTTGGAACCGCAAGTATTTTGGTAAAGAGAGCAAATGGATTTATTAATATCAAATCTCAAGTGATGAAAGGTGCGAGATATGATATAATTATCCCTGTAGAAAAGGATTAGAATGAGCGGAGTAATACTCAAAAATATAAGAAAGACTTACGATAATCATAAGACTGTAATCAATAATGTTAATCTTGAGATAAAGGATAAAGAGTTTGTAGTACTTGTCGGTTCTTCCGGCTGTGGAAAATCTACTCTTTTAAGAATGATTGCAGGGCTTGAGGATATTTCTGCCGGCGAAATATTTATTGGTGATAAAAAGGTTAATAATGTTCCGCCAAAAGATAGAGATATTGCGTTTGTTTTTCAAAGTTACGCTCTTTATCCTCATATGACAGTGAGAGAAAATATTGCATTCGGATTAAAAATGCGTAAAGTCGATAAAAAGACTATTGAACAAAAAGTTCAGGAAGCCGCAGAAATTTTGAATTTGGGAGAATATCTTGATAGAAAACCAAAACAATTATCAGGCGGACAAAGGCAGCGTGTAGCTTTAGGGCGTGCAATTGTGAGAAATCCAAAAGTTTTTCTTATGGATGAGCCGCTATCGAATCTTGATGCAAAATTGCGTGTTCAGATGCGCTCTGAAATTAAAAAACTTCACGAAAAGTTACAGACAACATTTATTTATGTAACACATGACCAAACTGAGGCTTTAACTATGGGTGATAGAATTGTGGTACTGAATAACGGAGATATACAGCAGGTTGACAGCCCTGATGAAATTTATAATAATCCTAAGAACACATTTGTTGCAGGTTTTGTAGGCTCTCCGCAAATGAATTTTATTAACGGCGTTGATATTGGACTTGATAAAAATATAATATATGGTGTTCGTCCGGAAAAAATGACACGACCTGATGGAGATATTAATTTAACTGTTAATGTTGACATTTCGGAAATGCTCGGGAGTGAGAAGATTGCATACTTTAATATAGGTGCCCAAAAGTGTTCTGCAAAATTTGAGTCTGACGAAAAAATCGGCAAAACATTTGATATCTCAATCAAATCCTGTGATTTATACAAGTTTGATGCTCAAACAGGCGAAAGAATATATTAAATTATAATTTTGTAAATTCTGAAATAGATGGATCTAACAAGCGTCTTCCGACATTTTCAAAAGCGATTGAACAAAGGGTTTTGTTTCCGTATTTGATAATTTTTTCTATAACACCTCTTCCATATCTTGGGTGTGTGACGCTGTCGCCCTGAGCAAAATCTATTTCATCCTCATCAGTTTCACCTGTAGGTAGTTGTTCTTGTGCCGGATAAACAGGAACCATTTGCGAATTATCTTCCATAATATACGGTTCTTCAACATATGGTTCATCTTCAATGTCTAAAGTTTCGGGCAGAGGTTCTTCTTCAAGATGATTGTCTTCAATAAAATCCAAATCTTCTTCTGTTAAAGTTGCATTTTCTTCAATAGTTTCTTCGTCCTGTGCATTTTCAACTGGTGGAAATTCTGAAAATACATCTTCAACTAATTCGTCATCTGCATCAGCAAAAATATTTGCAACGGGTTCTACAATTGCCGGATTGGCAATTTCCGGTTCTTCAACTATTTTTTGCTCATATTGTTCGTATTCCAAAGGTTCAAATACTTTTTCATCCTGAATTTCTTCAGTTTCTTGTTGCATTTCAACAAATTCCGGAGCTAAGCTTTCTCCTTGAATTTCTTGTGGTGTTTCTTCTACTGAAGGAAGCTGTTCCTCTTCAAAAGCTTCGTCAGGTTCCGGTAACATTTTGTCTTCTATAACTTCTTCTTTTTCAGGAATATCAGTATTTTCTAATGTTTTTGAAAGTTCAACATCTTCAGTAGCCATCATTTCTACATTTTCAGACACCGGTACGAACTGATATTTATCACCCAGTACATCGTCTTTTGTTAAATCCAGATTCAAATCAGTCATATCAACAATGAACGGTATTCCTTGAGTAAGTTTTCCGAACACTATGCATTCTCCAATGTTCAGTTTGTTCAAGAATGTGTTGTATGCTGAAAAATCGTGTTGAAAATCTTGCGGTGCAAATACTACAATGTTATCTGCATATGATTTCAAATCTTTTGCATATTTATATGTGCTGCTTACAAGCAGAGTTGTGAAAACATGGTTATTATTTACTATTTGCTTTAAAAGTTTTTTATCAGAATTATCATCATTCAAAGAGCAGAAGAAATATACATACTTATCAAAAGTTTCGAGTGTTTTATGTATAAACATGATAACTTCTTTTTGCAAAGAGTCATTAATATTATTTAGGCTGATAATCGAACAATTTTTTTCTGCAAGTTTTTCGGAGAATGCAAGAACTTCTTCTTTCGTATTCGCAAAGATATTTGCATCACGATATTTCAAAAGTTTGTTCTTAAGAAGTGCCAGTTCCGGCATTTGAGTTTCTTTGTACTGATTTGCAACAACCTCAACAAAGTTATCAATCGGAAGGAATTTAAACTCAAGAGAATTAATATACAGCTGAACAGCGTAAAAAATATCCTGAATCACAGCTTTAGTTCTGGTGTCAACTTCTGCTAATTCATATTCAAAAAGATAATCAATCATTTCTGCATTCAACGGAAGTTTAAAATCTTTTGTGAATTCAATTTTCGGGTAATCCCCAAAGTTATTAATTGCATCGATAATTACTGTTTTTTCTTTCATTTGGAATAGTTGTCTAACACAATTAGAAATAAAAGTTATTTTATCCGTTTCTCGTTCTGCAAACACTGTTAAATTGTGTTCAAAAACAGATATATCCAAGTTTAATAAATCTTGCTGTTGAGCAAGCATCCCTATTTTTACAGGTGTTTCGACAGGAAGAAGATTAAGCAGTTCGTCTGAATTTAAATCTAACACTTCGGATTTCATACTTGGAATTGAGCCGTTGTAGTTATCAACGACACCCTCGGTATTAAATGTGAATATTAATTTGGCAATTGCATACTTGCTTACGGTGTCAGCTTTTAGATTAACAAACTGTGCTACATAATTTATATTTTCTGCCATAAGAACTATAAATCTTCCAAGAATAGGAGTTTCATTGTCTTCGTAAGATAATTTAACCAGATTATTTTTAATTTCCAATAATTTCATCTATTCCCTCTCGTTATTTTTACCAAAAATTGTACCATGAACAGTAATGATATATACTAATTTATTAAGTTAATTAACATTAACCGTATCTTCAAGGTTGTTATATATAGTGATTGTCACGGGACATATTTTCAAATCCCTATTTACAAGACTTTTTATTGTTTCTTTATAGCATTCAAGCATAGCTTTATTCAATCCGTTTTCTTCTTTTAGTTTTTCACGTATTTTTGCCGAACAATCAAGATGGCGAGTTTTTAATTCAACTTTATCCGCAAGGAAAATTATTTTTTCAAAGTCAGTCATATTTAGTTTCCCAAGTGTATGCCAGCGTATAGAAGAGAGTATTTCATCATCTTCTACTCCGAAAATTTCTTTTGCTACATAAGCACTAACTGGTGCGTGAAGAGTTTTTTTACTCATCAATTCGCATTCTTCAACTGGAATATGTTTTTTTATGATATCAAGAAGTTTTTCGTCAGGAAAACATTTTGCGCAGTCATGCAAAAGTCCTGCAATATAAGCCTTTTGTTCGTCTAAGCCTAAGCTCCTGGCTAAATTTTCTGCGTATTCTGCGGTTCCGATAGAGTGAAGATACCTTTTTTCACTCAAGTTTTGGTTTAGCCAATCCAATAATTTTTCCATACTAATCTTGATATAATCCATTGTTTTTTATATATTCCTCAACTTCATCTGTTACAAAGCCCGTTATGTTTTTACCCATTTTAATGTCATTTCTTAATTCTGTAGAAGAAATATCCTGAAATTCAAGCTGTTGGAACTCAAAATCATAGCCTTTTTCTCTTAAATAATCATACTTTGAAATCTTGCAGTTGTCTTCTCGAACAAATAGAATAAATTTCACAATGTTTTTTAGTTTTTCAGCTTCGTACCAATTTTCGATGTTTGCGAATGCGTCAGTTCCAATAAGGAAATTTATTTTGTCCTCAATTTCAAAATTGTTATATAGTTCTTGTATTGTTTCATAAGTATAGGATTTACCTTGTCTTTTGAATTCAATATCAGATATTTCAAATTTCGGATTTTGCTTGATTGCAAGCTTCACCATGTTAAATCTGTGTTTTGAATTTTTTGGATCAATATTTTTATGCGGAGGGTTGTATGCCGGTATAAAAAGTACTTTATCAAAGTTATATTTTTGTGCAACATAGTCGGCGACTCTTAAATGAGCCTTGTGTATCGGATTAAATGTACCCTGAAATACGCATAATTTCATATAATGATTATAACATAAAGATTTAGAAGAGCATTGCAAATTGTATCAATAAATTTATATAACAAGACCTTTTAATGCTTTTTTGTTAAAATGTTCATGTAGGAATTTGGAAGTAAGATTAGGGACTATGAAAGAACGCATATTATTATTTTTAATTGTTTTAGGCTTAACGGCATTTATTTATATATTTCAGAGTTATACCGAATGGGGGCTTTGTATTCTGGTTGTAATTATGAGTGTTTATGCGCTTTGTACAACTATTGCAACCAAAATTAAAAAAAGAAATTTATTAAAAAATCCAAAAGAAAAAAATGAAAATTATAAACCAATGATTAGTATTATGATTCCTGCTCATAATGAAGAAAGCGTTATAGGTAATACTATTCAAACTGTTTTAAATTTGGATTATCCTAATTTTGAAATTATAGCAATAGATGACAGAAGTACAGATAATACGGCATCAGTATTGAAGGATTTGGAAAAACGATATCCTGAAAAAGTAGTAGCCTTTATCCGTCCAAAAGATGCCTTCCCGGGTAAATCCGCAGTGTTGAATGATGCATTAGAATTTGCAAAAGGTGAAGCTATACTTGTGTTTGATGCTGATGCTACAATGGATAGAGATTTTTTAACCAACCTAGTTTATGAACTTGAACCAAAAGATGTAGGTGCAGTTCAGGCAAGAAAAGTTGTTAGAAATAAAGATGTGAACCTTTTAACAAGATGTCAGAATAATGAAATGACTATGGATACCCATTTTCAGGTCAGCAGAGACTCTGTTAAGGGTGCTGTAGAACTTCGAGGAAACGGCGAGCTGATTAAACGCACAGCGCTTGAAGATATCGGCGGATGGAATAATTACACAATTACCGACGATTTGGATATGTCAACAAGACTTCATATTAAAGGCTGGGACGTAAGATTTTGCCCTGATACAGTTGTATATGAAGAGGGAATTATGTATCTGTCACCTCTCTACCGTCAAAGAAGACGCTGGCTGGAAGGTACTATCCGCAGATATTTGGAATATTTTGGAGATATTTTAACCTCTAAAAAAATGTCACTTCGTGTAAGACTTGATATGATAGCCTATATTTCAGAGTTTATAATGCCGGCATGGTTCATTATTGAAATCGGTATTCTTGTAATGAAAATACTCTTGCAGGACGCTTCCCCGCATATTCTCATGTCATCTTTGATTATGGGGTCTATTATCGGACTCGGGTTTATGATAGCATGCAGATACAGCTTGAGAAGATATGATAATTTATCTCGCAAAGATGCGTTTTTTCAAGCAATTGAAACCTCAATTTACCTTCTGGTAATCTGGTTCCCGCTGGTTCTGTTTATCGGAACAAAAATATTATTTATGAAAAAAGATATGAACTGGGGTAAAACCGCACACGGACTTGTTCAGCACGAACATGCAATCCAGAAAGCCAAAGCTAAAATTAAGCAGGCAAAAGAAGAATTAAAGAAATTATTAATAAGCAAATAGGAGAAATATAAATGACAACATTATCAATTGAAGATGTAAAAAATAAAATCAGAGCAGTACCTAATTTCCCGAAAGAAGGTATTATTTTCAGAGATATTACAACAGGTTTGAAAGATTCTGAAACAATGAAAGTTATGGTTGATTACCTTTGTGATGCATACAAAGAATGCAAAATTGATTACATTGCAGGGATTGAAAGCCGAGGCTTTATCTTTGGTATGCCAATGGCTTATAAATTAAATTGCGGTTTTATTCCTATTAGAAAACCAAACAAACTGCCTGCTGAAACAATCAAAGAATCTTACGATTTGGAATACGGTTCTGATACAATTGAAATTCACGCGGATGCTATTGAAAAAGGGGCGAATGTTCTTGTCGTTGATGATCTTTTAGCAACTGGCGGAACAGCAAAAGCAGCTTGCTCGCTTGTTAAAAAAGCCGGCGGAAACCTTGTAGGTGCAGCATTCTTAATTGAATTAGCAGACTTACAGGGCAGAGAAAAATTAGATAATTGCGGAAAAGTAGTTTCTATGTTACAATATTAGTAAAGTTTATAATCAGGAGATGTAAAAATGAAAAAATTTGCAATTATTATGGCATTATTACTGGTTCAAACACAACTAACAGTTGTTGCGGCAACTAATGCAAACTACAATAAAAAACCTGCTCAAAAATCTCAGGTTAAAAATGTAAATTCACAAAAAGCTCAGCCGCAAAAAGATGATAATTATTTATTAAAATATAATATTAACGATTTAGAAGCGGCACCTTGGCTTAATAACGGCAAAAGAAAAATTTAATTTGTAAGTAAATAGCAATTTTTCCTTTTTTGAGGTTTTATTATCGTTATCTTCAATTTAATAAAAATTCGGAAGGAAAACTTACGCTGGCATCGTCAAGGTATGATTTTAACGGTTTGCAGGGCACATCATATTCAACGCCGGCAAGAAGTGAAAAATTGGCACTTGAAGATATGTTAAAAGATCTTATATAAGATAGAGCGTCAGGCTTTTATAAAAGCCTGACGCTCTATCTATAATTATAGATATTTATTTTAGATAGAATGCCGCATTAATATTTGAGTAAATTTTTATAACACCTGCTTCTATTTGAGTTGGAGCCGCTTCATTAGTTGCACCATCCTCCATTACAGAGCCTGCGGCTTTCATCATCAAGCTGTTTCTTGTATAGTTTACGTTTCCGTATCTGTTAACAGTACAAGATGTATCAATTGTTTTTATTCCTGCAACTGAAGAGCCTGCGGCTGCGGCTATAATATCAGCCCTTTTTCTTGCTTGTTTAGTAGCATTTGATAATAAATCTGCACATTGGGCATCTTTTTCTGACAGGCTGAAATTCAAGCTGTCAATATCTGTTGCACCAAGAGTAAGTGATTTATCAATCATTGTAGAAATTTTATCAATTGATTTTGTATGAACAATAATGTTGTTTGAAACTTCATACTTATCAAAAGAACGCTTTCCACTGTTATATATATAATTTGGTCGTGCAGAGAAGTTTGAAGTTTTAATATAATCACCGTTTGCAGGCGTAATCATCCCTTTTAAATATGCATATATTTTATCTGAAATTTCTTTATTTTTTTGAGTTGCGACTTGCATAGATTTTTTGTCATCAGTTTTTACAGAAATAGAGACTTCAACGGTGTCAGGCGCAACTTCTTTTTCTGCTGTATAAGAAACTGTTACATAACCTCTTTTATCTTGTTCAGTTTGTGTGTTTATAGCATCCGCGGGTAAAATTACAGCGGTCGAAGATACCGCCATAACGCCAAACAATGCGACAATAATAATTTTTTTCATAAAACCTCCTTTTATAATAACTATTTTAAATTAGAAACAGGCTCTTCTTCTTTTGTTTCGTTGTTTTTCAATGAAATAGGAGAAGATACGTGAGTCAAATCCTTTTCAGGTGAAACCAAATCTTTTGGTGATTTTTCAAAAGCTTCCGGTTTGTTTACAAAGTTATTAATTTTATTCATTTTTGTATGAATTTTAGCCTTTTTCATAATTCTGTCAAGGTCGGCATCACTTAAAGAAGGCGGTTCATCAAAAGAAATCTGGAAACCTTTTTTAAATAATACAGAATAAGACAGAACAGCAATTGTCCATAACAAAACTCCCTGTAAAAGATTTAATTGTGGAAACATAAAAGATGTTACAAGATATTTGTTCCACAAATACATAGAAACCTGTCCCGGAAATATGACAAATCCTGCAAACAGACAGACTGCCATAAATATAGCTGTTATTAATCCCTTAAAACCATTTATTTTAACAATTTTCATATAAACATTAAATCCTTTTTACTTAATCATTTCAAGAAAATCTTTTTCTGTCAATATTATAACACCTAAATCTTGAGCTTTGTCCAATTTTGAACCTGCATTTTCTCCGGCAAGAACATAAGAAGTCTTTTTAGACACGGAAGACGAGGTTTTTCCGCCGTTAGATTTAATTATGGTGCCAGCTTCATCTCTTGTCATATTTTGTAATGTTCCTGTAAGAACGAAGGTTTTCCCTGCAAGTTTATCTGATTTTGGTTGAACTTTGGATTGCGGATTTACTCCTGCATCTTTAAGTTCTTCCAGTAATTTTAAGTTATTTTCATCGTGAAAATAGTCATAAATAGACTTTGCAATTATTTCTCCTATACCTGTAATGTTTGAAAACTGTTCAAGTGATGCGTTTTTCATTTCGTCAATTGAAGCGAATTCCCCTGCCAGTATATCAGCAGTTTCTTTTCCTACGTGTCTGATGCCTAATGCTGTTAAAACTCTGTTCAACGGCTGGCTTTTGCTCTTTTGGATTGAGTTATAAATGTTATTCGCCGATTTTTCCTGAATAGCATCAAGCTGTAATAAATCCTCTATTGTAACGCGATACAAATCTACAGGATTTGAGATAAATTTTTTGTCATAAAGCTGTTGGATAATTGACGGCCCTACTTTATCAATGTCCATTGCTTCTTTTGATGCCCAGTATTCAATTTTTGCGCACATTTGCTGGCTGCAGTCAGGGTTTTCGCAATATAGAGCGACTTCACCTTCTTTTTCCACAAGTGCACCGCCGCATGCAGGACAGGTTTTAGGTGTTTGATAAACCTTAAGCGAATTATGTTCTGGGCTATCCATAACTTTTATAACTTTAGGAATAATCTCAGCCGCTTTTTTTATTAAAACAGTGTCACCAATTCTTATATCAAGTCTTTTTATTTCGTCAAAATTATGAAGACTTGCACGAGAAACAGTACTTCCTGCAAGAAGTACCGGTTCAAGAATTGCAACAGGTGTAACAATTCCGGTTTTACCGGTATTCAGTTCAATATCCAGAAGCTTTGTTGTAACTTCTTCCGGCGGAAATTTAAAAGCTGTTGCCCATTTTGGAGCACGCGCGGTGTAGCCTAAATCTTTTTGGATAGCAATATCGTTAACTTTAATAACAACACCGTCGGTGGCATAATCTAAGTCAAATCTTTTTGTATCCCACTCTTTGCAATATTCAATTGCACCTTCAATATTTTTTACAAGTCTGATATTCGGATTGATTTTGAACCCGAGTTTTTTAAGGTGCATCATCCCGTCATAGTGGGTACGGATTTCTTTGTCCTGTGCGTCTTCAAAAATCCCTGTATAAGTGAACATTGACAGGTCTCTTTTTGCCGTAATTGTACTGTCAAGCTGTCGTAATGAACCGCTTGCTGCGTTGCGCGGATTGGCAAAAACTTTTTCTCCTTTTTCCAAAGCTTCTTCATTCAGTTTTTCAAAAGACGTTTTTGGCATAAAGATTTCACCGCGGACTTCAAGATTTTTGTTCTCAAACAGTTTTAACGGAATTGCTTTTACTGTTTTTAGATTTGTAGTAATATTTTCACCTGTGACCCCGTCCCCTCTTGTCACTCCAAGGGTAAATAATCCGTCAGTATAAGTTAATGCTATTGCAAGCCCATCAATTTTAAGTTCACAAACAAGTTCCAATTCTTTGTTGTATTCTTTGCAAACTCTTTCGTACCAGCGTTTAAGTTCCTGTTCATTATAAGTATTATCAAGACTGTAAAGCCTGTATTTATGTTTATGTGAAAAAAACTTTTCACTGACTGAGCCGACTCTTTGCGTCGGACTGTCGGGTGTTTTTAAAAGCGGATATTTTTCTTCAAGTTCTTTCAGTTCAGCAAAATATTTGTCATACTCAAAATCGCTCAAATAAGGATTTTCTTCGACATAATATTTATAATTGCTTTTGTTAATTTCGTCTTTTAAAAATTTTATTCGTTCTTCGATTTTCATGAAAATTAACCCTTCACCGTCCGCGGTGCGGACACCCTCTCCTTTTGAGAGGAACATAAAATTACATAATCATCAATAATTCACGTATAACTTTAGTCGCAACAGCTGTTGAAGCTCCTGATGTATCATAATCAGGTGCAAGTTCAACAACGTCAGCGCCCACAATATTAAAGTCTTTTAAGTATTTGAACCATCCGATGAGTTCGTTGAATGTCATTCCTCCGACTTCAGGTGTCCCTGTTCCGGGCATAATTGATGTGTCTAAGCAGTCTAAATCGACAGTTATAAATACATTTTTATCTTTTAAGGAATCAAGGTCAGAATATTTATGACATAAAGTATTATGTTTTTCCATAAATTCCCATTCTTCCTTCATACCTGAGCGAATACCGATTTGTTTGATATTTTCAGGTTTTACAAATTTTGAAATATGTCTTATTACCGCACTGTGAGACATTTCTTCGCCCATGTACTCTTCTCTTAAGTCTGTGTGAGCATCAAAATGGACAACCGCAAGGTTCTCATAGAATTTTGAAACAGCTTTAACTTCCGGCAGAGTAACAAGATGTTCACCTCCGATACCGAAGACTTTTTTGCCGTCTTTGTAAATATCTTCAACATTTTGTTCGATTTGTTCCAATGTTTTATAAGTATTTCCGAGCGGGAATTCCAAATCTCCCGCATCGTGAAAATTCACATCAGAAAGATGTTTATCAAATATTGGGGAGTACTCTTCTAATCCCCAGCTGGCAAGGCGGATTTGCTCAGGTGCAAACCTTGAGCCAGAACGATATGAAACAGTTCCGTCAAACGGAAGCCCGAGCATAACTATATTTGATTTATCATAATCCGGATTTTGCGCCATCCAGTTTCTGTCTAAAAATGGTCCTCTCAACATTTGTAAGCTCCTTTAAAATCTTTATACGTTACATAGTACTATAAAAAATTTTTCAGAACACATGGTTTTTATAT
This sequence comes from uncultured bacterium, assembly GCA_949035555.1. Classification (GTDB taxonomy): domain Bacteria; phylum Cyanobacteriota; class Vampirovibrionia; order Gastranaerophilales; family Gastranaerophilaceae; genus Zag111. Next base: position 13,416 of record CAROLD010000005.1, read on the forward strand.
TTATTTACCGAATTTTAAACATTTGTAGAGATACAGAATATTTTTATCATTGTTTAGTGCATCAATAATTTCCTGTTTCATCTGCGGATATGGTATTGAACTGAATACAAAAAGTTCATATACATCAACACCCAGCGCAGTTGCAATTGCGGAAAGGTTTTCTGCTGTAGGATAATTGTTTCCGTTTTCAATTTTGCTAATATTTTTAGGATCTATTCCTACAATTTCGGCAAGTCTTTCCTGGGTAATTTTTCTTTCTTTTCGTAATGTTTGGATTTTTTGACCAAGGTTTTGTTTTAGTGACATTTTACCCCTCCCTTAATCAAAATTAATCTACGGGAATAATTTATTTAACCATCTGTAAGATATAATTTTTAGAATTCTATATGTTATGGATTGACAAAATTCTATTCGTTAGATATAATTATTATACATGTCAACATAATAGATAGAAAAATTTTGGTTATTTTCGAGGATTCTGTTATCAGATGGAAGTTATATTATTGAACAAAAAGAAAGGTGAAAAGATTATGACTAAAAAATTCGGCTTTACTCTCGCAGAAGTTTTGATTACATTGGGTATTATCGGTGTAGTTGCGGCGATGACTATCCCAAACTTAATTGCTAATACTAACTCTGCAAAATTCAGATCACAATTTAAGAAAACATTATCAACATTGAATCAGGCAGGTTTAATGGCACAAGCTCAATATGACTTTGACTATGCCGGGACTGATACTGATTGTAACGTCACTACCGGTGGAATAGCAAATCCTGAAAGTGAAATGTCCTTCTGTTCATTATTGAATGGTACATTAACTGGTCATACTTTTGTTGGTAGTCCAAGAAATTTGAAAAGATCTAATTCTGGAGATACTTCAGGTGAATCAATATATAGCATAAATAAATCTACACCCGGCTATACTTTTTCATTAGGTAATAACTACTCCTTAACTAGTAAAGTTGCTTACCAATTAGCAGACGGTTCTCTTGTTGTATTCCCTGTTAATGCTAGAGGCTGTACATTAGAATTAGGTCAAAGAATTTCATCTGCGACATTATCTACATCTCCTTTAAATGGTTGTATTGGTTTTATTGATGTTAACGGGGTAACCTTACCTAATAAAGAAGTTACTTGCGGTACAACTTCAACTAGCGGCATTTCAACTAGAAATGTTGAAACTCCTTGTACAGTTAAAAATGATGCAAAACATATGACAGATATCTTTCCGATTGTTTTCCACGATGCAACTGTTGAACCTGCATCTGACGCTGCAAAATACGTTCTGACATCAGCTAAATAAACTTAAAATAAGTCAAAGTGATACCGAATCGCTTTGATACGCTTTACATTATTGAGGTGAGAATAAAATTTTTTATTCTCACCTCTTTTCTTAATTATAGAAGGAATTTTTATATTTCTTCATAAAAAAGTAAATTTTTGACTTCAATATTTCTTTATATATATAAGGGGATATTTATGGTTAAAATTTCGGGGATTTTATCTCTGGGTAAAAACTTAACTAAATCAGTGACAGAAGCATCTCATGGCGTGCCGGCAAGGGTGTCCAATCCTTTGCGCACAGTCAGTTTTTGCGGCGCAGAAAGTACGGCGGCAGTTACTGGAACTGCTAAAAAACTGCCTGAAACTGCCAAATTTTATTCCTATCCGCAACCCCTGCAAAAATCTCTAACTTCTGCTGTTGAAACACTCAGAGGAAGTGAAAAAACAAAAAATTTGGCAACTTTCTTAGACAATCTTATGGTTTATTCTTCAGAACCGGAACTTATTGTTAAACTTTTGGAAAAGCCGCAAAATCTTCATACGTATGCAAAATCAAAAAGTATTTTGAACAAAATGTTCCAAAATGTTGGAGCAAAAGATTTCCAAACAAAAGAACAAATTCTTGAAAATCTTGCACTTATGGTAACTTTTAACCCTGAAAGTTTTAAAGTTTTACAAAAATCAAAAGGATTTAAAGAAATTTTGGCTAACAGATTGAATTTAGGCTACTTGGCTGAAATGCGTCCTATTGAGAAAATTGATGAGAATTATTTTTATAATTTGTTTGAAAGACTTGAAAAAGTTCAATCAGAAAAGTTATCTTCAATAAAAGGTCTTGATAAATCTCTTGCGGCAAAAGTATTCAAAGCCGCAGATGAACAAATTTGTAAAGATCCTGAATTTAGCGAAAAGATTTTAGAGCAACTGTCAAAAAATCCTGAGTTGACAAACCGTATTTTAAAAAGGTTTGAGCCGCAAATAGAAAAGTCTTATTCCAACGTTCTTGAAGCTTTGGAAGCCTCAAATGCCGCACCTGAAGTTGCGGAAAAGCTAATTCAAATGAATGGTCTTGGGGGAGGTTTGAAGTTTCTGTTAAAAAATTTGTCAGGTGAAGCAAGAGCTGTTTCTGATGATATTTGGGATTATTATATCAAACTCAATCAATCAAATCCTGAGATGTATCCTGCTTTTGCGCTCAATGCGGTTAATTGTTTTGAAAAGACAGTCGGTAAGGATGAACATTTGGTAAAAACAATTCTGGAAAAAGCTCCGGCACTTAAAAATTCCAAATATAAAATTGACGATGTTTTGTTTTGTGTAAATGAGAATAATATCGGATATTTGAAACATAATCTTTCAATCGGCAAATTTGATGAAGAAATGATTGCCAAACTTCGATTAATGCGCGGCAAGGATTTATATAAGGAACCTTCAAACTGGGCAGAAGTTGACAAAGTTTATAATGAAACATATCTTCCTGTCCACAATGCTTTTGCCGGAAAGAAAAATTTGATGTGGCCGGAACGTTCTGCTGCTCAAACTCTTGCAGAGATGCGTTTGTATGATGCTGAAAGTTTTCAAAAAGTGGAAGAACTCGGGCTTGTTGAGCTAATCAAGGAAGGTAAAGTAAATCCGCGGGTGCTGTCCGGCTTTCATGACGGGCGTCGAGTTTTTACTCCGGAAGTTCTTGCAGATTTAAAAATGCTCAAAAATAATGAAAGTATAATCAAAAAATTTGATAATTTTGATAAAATTTTTGCAAAAACCAAAGAAGGGGATGTGATTTCCGTAAATGGACAATTATATCTTAATCTTGGCGGAAGAATCGAACGCTGGAATATGTCAGAAGAGAAATTTAATGAATTGTTTCCGCTTGTTGACAGATTTACCGCAATACAGGGAAAAGGCGATTGCTATTTAATTACAGCTCTTGATGCGCTTTATCGCACCCCGAAAAGCCGCGCTACATATTATAAAATGTTTGAGCAGGCAGGAGATGATATTTGTGTAACTATTCCCGCATATAAGGATTTTAGCGGCAAAGTTATGTTTCCAAAAGGTGAAATACAAACATCTATATATAGTGCTGATGGGGCAAAACATGTTCAAATGCTGGAACAAACTTACGCAAGAACAGCTTTGCGTTCCGAACCAACTTGTCCTGTCGGACAAAATCCTTTAACAACAGATGATTTATTTTATTTATCGGAAAGGAATTGCGCAGGACATCCTGAAGATGTAATGAAAGAAGTTCTGATGTTTAACAACAATGTCCGCAAAGGTAAACTTAGCCGTAAAATTTGGACAAAGCGCATACAAAAACCTGAAGATTTGCAAACCGTTCAGCAAGCGATGGAAGCATACGGTAATAATCCGAGATTTATATTTAATATAACTACATTAGAAAAAGGATGCAATTTGGGTCATGCTCTGCAAGTTCGCGGCTATAATCCAGAAACTAAAAAGCTTTCTATCGTTGACCCGAGATGTAACGGTTTGCAGGAAGAAAGAACCGTTGATGAACTTAAAGATAATTTATATGGTTTATACACAACTATTCTTGCTTAGTAGTAAATTATTGTAAATTTTTAAATAAATCCGGCTCATAATATTATTATTGTAGTATCATGGTTTTTGTACACTATTTAAAGGGAAGTATAAATATCATGACAAAACAAAAAGCTAACATTGCAATTTTAGGTGCTACAGGTGTTGTAGGAAGAGAAATTACAAAGATTGTTGAAGAATTAAAGATTGATTTTAATTCAATAAAGTTTCTATCAAGTGCAAAGAGTGCAGGTACTAAAATTGAATTTCAAGGCAAGGAATATACTGTAGAAGAAGCAAAACCGGAAAGTTTTGACGATGTTAATATTGTATTAGCTTCAGCAGGCGGGTCAACTTCTCAAAAATTTGCTCCTGAAATTGTAAAACGCGGCGGAGTTTTGATTGATAATTCTTCTGCGTTCAGAATGGAAGAAGATGTACCTTTAGTTATTGCCGGGGTAAATGATACTGATTTAAAACAGCATAAAGGTATTATTGCTAACCCTAACTGCTCAACTTCTCAATTGATGCTTGTTTTGAAACCGTTACATGAAAAATTCGGTATTAAAAAACTTATTGTTTCAACCTATCAGGCTGTATCCGGCGCAGGAATAAAAGCTATTAATGAATTAACCGAAAATACAAAAGCATCTTTAGCAGGTGAAGATTTTACACCTGATGCTTTCAAAAAGCCTATTTCATTTAACGTATTACCGCAGATTGATGTATTCTGTGAAAACGGTTATACAAAAGAAGAAATGAAAGTTGTTAACGAAACTAAAAAAATTCTTCATCTTCCTCAAGATTTGCCAATTTCTTGTACTGCGGCACGTGTTCCTGTTTATAACGGACACTCTGAAGCTGTAGATATCGAGTTTGAAAAATCTGTTACTCCTGATGAAGTTCGCGAAATTCTTAAAAATTCTTTCGGGCTTACAGTAATTGATAATCCTGACAATTTCGAATACCCGACAACTCGTGATGCTTCAGGAGTTGATCCTGTATTTGTAGGAAGAATTAGAAAGAATTTAGCATTTGATAACGGAATTACATTATGGTGTGTTGCTGATAATTTAAGAATTGGCGCGGCTTTGAATACTGTTAGAATTTGTCAAAAAGTTATAGAAATGGAATTATACTAGAAAGAGATATACTATGCCGAAAATTGGACACTTAATAAGTAAACTTCAAGTTGGAGACAGGGTTTTTGACAACCCTGAAGTATGGAATTCCGCCCATAAAATAAAAAAAGCCGCAAAAAAGGCAGAAAGGCTTGCTTCAATAAAGGCAAATAGTCTGTTAAATTCGTCTTATCGAGTTTCTGAATTTAATCATGACAGTTGTGATGTTTATGTTAGAAATTTAACTTCTCAGCTTGATAGTTCGAAATATTCACAGTTTGCTCCGTGGAATAATATGTACAAAAAATCTAAACAAATAATTCTTTTTAAAAAATAGGATAAGGAAAAATAATGCATATTTCAAAATTGACAATTAGCCCTATATTTTCAAAGACAGCAGCTATAGTAATAGATAACCCATCCGTTGAATCTGCCTCAATTTTAATAAAAGAAAGGTTAGCATCAAAGTATGGATTTCAGCATGCAGTTAGACCAAAAATGCCAAAATTTTTAAAAGGGTTTGTAAATCCTGAGACATATGTCGGAAAATCTTTTGATACATACAGATAGCAAAAAGTATTTTTACAGGTTTTAATTTGATTGAAAGGATAAAATTATGGCAAAAATACAACGGGTAACTAAAAATGCTTTTTCAAAGATACAGAAACAAAGAACTTTACAGGCTCAAAAAGCCTCTAAGGTTCAGACGAAAGCCCCTAAGGTTCAATCAAAAGCCCTTGAGGTAAAAGCTGAACCGAGTGCAGCTTTTGCTCCGGCGCCTCAAGCTTCGGCACTGGACTCTTATTTTAGGGAAGTAGCCCGAGATATGCTGAAGGGCATCACAAAAGTTGAATTAAAAGTTAATAATCCTGAGCCCGAAGCAAAAAAACTTTATTTGTTATCATCAGATAAATCTGTTTGGGCTCCATGGAGTGCATTATATAAATCAGAAAAATAAAAAAGAGCAATTAGGCTCTTTTTTATTACTTTTTGTTAATTTATAGGTCTTATAATTGCTATTTATAGTATAATTGGATAGTTGAAGGGGATATTTTATGGGTCAAGTCCTTAGAAGAGAAAATATAGCTGCCTTTATTCAAAGCTTGCAAAAAAGCGGAAAGACAGTTGTTGCAACAAACGGATGTTTTGACATTTTGCATGTCGGGCATGTCAGATATTTGCAAAAAACCAAATCTTTTGCAGACTATAGTGTTGTTTTATTGAATTCGGATAAATCAGTTCGTTCAATCAAGGGCTCTTCACGTCCTATAAATAATGAGCAGGACAGAGCAGAAATTTTATGCGCTTTATCATGTGTCGATTATGTTGTAATGTTTGACGAAGACAGTCCGCGTGATTTACTTGATGAAATCAAACCGGATGTTTATACAAAAGGTGCGGATTATACTATGGAAACTCTTCCCGAAGCTGATATTATGCTTAAAAACGGTACTAAAGTTGAATTTATAACATTTGTACAGGGTAAGTCCACAACTAAGACTATTGAAAAAATGAAGAATAATTAATAAGGAGATAAACAATGAGATCATTTACAGTAGATGAAATTACACAGATTGTAGGGGGAATGCTTACCAAAGCAGCAAGCCCGGAAATTACTCATATTGCACCGCCTCTATTGAGTGATGAAAATACACTTGCTCTTGCGCTTGGCGAAGAAGAAATTGCTAATCTTGCACAGTCAAAAGCTAAAGCAGCTTTAGTTCCGCTGGGTGTTCAAATTGATGGTTTCACTACTATTGAGGTTGAAAGACCAAGACTTGCAATGATGAAATTATTAAACTTATTCTATGTTCCGCCTGTTGTGAACAAAGATATTCACCCGACTGCAGTTGTTGATGCCTCTGCAAAACTTGGACAAAATGTTTGTATAGGACCAAATGTTGTTGTGTCACCAAACGCAGTTATTGGGGATAATACAAAAATTTTAGCTAATTCTTACATCGGAAGCGGTGCAGTTATCGGCAATAACTGTTTCTTCCATCCTGGAGTTAATGTTGGTGACAGAGTTAAAGTTGGTAATGATGTTATTTTGCACCATGGCGTATCTCTTGGTGCTGACGGTTTCAGCTTTGTAACAGAAAATCCTAACAATATTGAAACTGCCAGAAAAGATGGAGAAATTAAAGAAGGCGATGTTGAACAGGTTATTTTCAAAATTCCTTCAATCGGTTCTGTTGTAATCGGTAATAATGTTGAAATCGGTGCTAATACTGCAATTGATCGCGGCACTATTGAAAATACCGTAATCGGTGATAATACCAAAATTGATGACCTTGTTATGATTGGTCATAACTGTCGTGTAGGTAAAGGCTGCTTAATTGTTTCTCAAGTAGGTATTGCAGGAAGTTGCGTAATCGGAGATCGAGTTGTTATCGCAGGTCAAGCCGGTCTTGCTGACCACATCGAAATCGGTTCTGATACAATTATTACAGCAAAAGCAGGTGTTACAAAATCCTTCCCTGCTAAATCAATTATTGTAGGTATCCCTGCTGTTCCTAGAAAAGACTTTATTAAACAACTGAAAACAATGAAAGATGCTCAGGAAATCTTTGCAAAATTCAGAAAATTTGAACCGATGCTAAAATCTTTTGAAGAAGCTCACCAAGAAGTAGAGGTTAACAACTAAGGATGGTTACTTTAAAGAAAGAAGTCAAAATTGTCGGCAACGGCTTAATGAAAAATAAACCTTGTGAAGTAACTCTTTTTCCTTCAAATTCAGGGCAAATAAGATACTTTGTCAAAGGTAAAGATTCCTTCACCGCAACGGTTGACAATGTTGTTTCAACAGACCATTGTGTTGTTATGGGAACAAAAAAAGCACGAGCAATGCTGACAGAACATTTATCTGCGGCACTTGCATTCTGCGGTATTGATTCTGTAGATATATGTATGACAGAAGAGGAAGTTCCTATCTTAGACGGAAGTTCGCTAGAATGGGTTAAAGCTTTTAAAGAAGCCGGAACAGACAAACCTTTCTTTGCTAAAGAAAAATATTATACAGTGTCAGAACCGGTATATTACTTGAATGGTAAAACAAGTTTGATTGTATTGCCTGACGATAATTTGTTTATGTCATATGCGGTAAATTATGACCATCCTGATTTAACAAGAAAATTTGTTAACTATAATCCGCGCAACAAATATGAGATCATTGAAGCAAGAACTTTTGGGTTCTATCACGATTTGAAAAAATACCAAATGCTCGGGTTTGCACAAGGAGTTACTCAGGATAACACCGTCGGTTTAACTGATGACGGAGGTTATACAACTGAGCTTCGTTCGGAAAATGAACAAATTAAACATAAATTACTCGACCTTATCGGCGATTTTTATTTAACAGGGGTAAACCCGTTAAATCTGCGATGCCAAATTCTTGCAAAAGAAGCCGGACATGCAGTTCACGTTAAGGTTGCAAAAATGTTGAAAGACAAGTTGATAGAAATATAAGGAGAGAAAAATGACAGAAGAAATTAAAGAAGAAGTTGTATCTATGGATATTCAACAAATTATGGAAATGCTTCCTCACAGATATCCGTTCCTGTTAGTTGACAGAATTACAGAGTGTGTACCGGGTAAATATTCTAAAGGTTATAAAAATATGACAATGAATGAAGGTTTCTTCCAGGGACACTTTCCGGGCAATCCAATTATGCCTGGAGTTTTGCAATTAGAAGCATTGGCACAATGTTCAGCTCCGGTATTGCTTTCATTACCTCAAAATAAAGGTAAATTAGCCTTATATGCCGGTGTTGACGGTGTAAGATTTAAAAATATCGTAAGACCTGGTGACAGATTTGATATGGAAATTGAATTAACAAAAATCAAAGGTCCTATCTGTAAAGCACATGGTATCGGAAGAGTTGACGGTAAAGTTTGTGTAGAAGCTGATATGACTTTTGCTTTAACATAGAAAATATATTTTATTTTGAAAGAGGAAGGTATAACAACCTTTCTCCTTTTTTTGTAAACAAATGTAACGAAACAGACTAACCTTGAAATTAGATAAAAAGTATATACTTTATATATATGTAAACATTAAATAAACACGAGAGATATTAAGAGAGAACTTTCAAAATCCGTTTAAATAAAGCAAAGAGAGACATTTAATTCCTATTCCTAATTCCTAGAAAAGTTTTATCCCCGCCATAGCCGCGGGGCTTTTTTTTAGATGTAAAGCAATTTTTTAGCTAAAAAATACTTTATATAAATACAGGGGAAATTAATTTAGGAGAAATAGCCTATGGGAATAGCCTCAGCTATTGGAACTTATGCTGTTGATTTTTACAGAGCGGGAAAGGGTGCTATTAAAAAAGGCGGAAGATATATTGCATCAGAAGGTAAAGAACTTTTAGTCAACCATACTAATTTTGGAAAAAGAGTTCGCGAAGGAGTTCACTATGCCAGAGAAGCAGCACAGACGCAGTTTGAGAAAATAACTCAAAAATCAGGATTTTCTCAAATGATAGATAAAATGAAAGATAATGCTTGGAATGCAGCTCAATCTTTGTCTAGAGATAAAAACTTTGCGGCAAAGCTTGAAAAATATGCAGAAAAACGAGGAATTTTTAATTACACAATTGTAGGAAAAACAGAAGAACAAATTTTACAGGATTGGATAGAAATGTCAGGCGTCGGTCCGACAAAATTGGCACAAATTCTATCTAACAATGCTAAAGAGATGGAAAAACTTGAACAAAAATATCCATCACTTGTAAAAGCAATAAAAAATACAAAAAGTAACTGTTCTTTTTCCAGAACATTAGAAGAAGCTCAAGGTGTTGTCGATAAGGCATTTCCTGGACAAAAAATTAAAATAGTAAAGGGAATGAGTGCAGGCAGTATCGGGGCAGCGTATATTGTTGAAAATCCTGATGGAACCAGAGCTGTTGTTAAAATGTTGAAAAAGGGAGTTACAAAAGAAACTCTGGATATGGAAGAAGAATTGACCATGAAAATTTTAAAAGAGCTTAGTTCTTCTGCTGACGATTATGCCAAAAACAGAGAAATGTTCAGAACTTACTATAGAGATTGGAAAGAAGAATTAAACTTTGCAACAGAAATGGCTAATAACAAAACCCTTGCCGAAGGAGCTAAACGCTATAGTGTTGCTGCAATTACAGACATTTCCAAAGATGGAACATGTATTTTAATGAATACGGCTAAAGGTATTCAGATGAATAAATTGGTTGAAATTTTAAAAGATTATAAAGCTAATCCGACAGAATTCGCGACAAAATACGCAGATTTAATCAAGGATAATCCATGGCTTGCTAATCCTGAAAAAGTCATGAAAGATTTGCCTGTAACACTTTTAAAAACTTTTGATGAACAATTCTTGTTTATGAAAAAAGGTGGTAAAAGTTTAATGCATGGTGATCCGCATACAGGTAACTTCTTTATTACTGCAGATGCTAAGGGCAGATTAATGCCGGAATTTATTGATACAGGTAACTGTGTTGCAAGAACTGGCGGTCAAATAAAGCAGGATATAAGTTTCTTCTCAAATTATCTTGTCGGTAATTCCGAAGGGGTTGCAAAATATTTCTTAGATCAATGTAAATATACCGGTGCAGATAAGCAGGCTAAATTATGGGAACTTGCAGCTGATATTGAAAAGAATATATTTGGCAAAAAACAAAAAGTTACTAAGTTTGCAGATGTTCAGGGTTCAATAATGGCAATGCTTGAGAAACACGGGCTTTCAATGTCTGGCGAAAATGCAACCGCAATGAAGGCACAAATGCAGTTCTTTATGGCAATTTCTGAAGCAGGTAAACTGTCAGGTCAGTCATTTAATATTGCAACATTAATGAAAGATATACCAAACGCAGCGTGGGGAATGATTAAAAACGGTCAAAATCCGTGGAGTTCAATTAAAGATGCGATGAAATTTGCTATACATAATCAACAACGAGCTGTTGGTACTGCATATCAATTTACAATCAGGGATGTAAACAAAATGGCTTCAGAAGCGGATAATCTCTCAATAAAGGCTTAATGAAAGGTACTAACAAAATATTTTATTTTTGTTTGTTATAGAATAATATGTTTATCAAAAAAGTAATATCAACAATTCCAAAGAGCGTTTTGGATACATGTAAAAATAATTTGACGGCATCAAAGTCAATGTCTCCTGAGCTGATTTCAGAATATGCAAAAATACGTATAAAGAAACCTGCATCTGTGTATTTTCAGAAGTCCGAGAGTGTGACAGGTCATGAATTAGCACGGATAAGATGTCTAAGCGAATTGTGGGGCAAAAATCCGCGAGAGGCTGTTTGTATTGTTGATAAGAAATCTGGAAAGCTTTTAGCATCTGCTCTGGGTGATGCAGAAAATTGTGCAATCGAGTTGGGTGTAAATGGTCTTAAAGGCAGGGATTTAATTCTTTATCACGGACATACTTCTGTTGGCTCGAAAGGTGCAACACTGCCTGTTTCATTGCAGGATTTTATTGTAATGAATGATTCTAATATCGAAAAAATTGTTGCGTTTAATTCAAAAGGTAAGCAATCTTATCTTAAGAAAAATCCTGATTTTATACCATTGAAATCTAGAGAAATGATCCAACTTAAGAATAAATACCGTAAGGCTTTGCTTGTTGGCTCAAGCACTTCTGATACCGTAAAGATAAAAGAACTTATTCAATATGTTCAACAGCATCCTGAAGCCCGTGGTGTTAAAATGGAAATAGTTGAAAGGTTAAATGATTTACAGAAAAAAGATACGGCAAAAGATATAATTGATAGATTTTGGCGCCAAAATGCTTGCAATTATAAATTAACTTATTTTTCAGAGTTTTAATTTTTACCAGCAGACTTGTCCGCCGCCTATTAAATGTCTGTCATTAATGTCGTAAATTACCCCAGCCTGACCTGCTGTAATTGAGTTTACAGGTTCATAAAATTCTATTTCCGCATGAGTATCTATAATTGATACTTTTGCTTTTTTAGCATTCATATTGTAGCGGATTTTAACCATTGCATCAAATGTTTTTTCTGATTGAGGATAAGAAAAGTTTAAATTTTTTATTACGAGTTTTGAGCGGAAGTCATCTTCTCTTTTTCCTAAGTAAACGATATTTTTTTCTGCATCTATATTTATGACATACAGCGGATAAGGTGCCGCAATGCCTATTCCTTTTCTCTGACCTATTGTATATTGATAATGTCCTGTGTGGGTGCCGAGTTTTTTGCCTGTGGAAATTTCAATGAAATTCCCATGAGTTTCACCAAATTTATCGGTCAAATATTTTTTTGTTGTATTAGGCTTTTGGATAAAACAGATATCCTGACTTTCTTTTGAGGATTTTGGAGGAAGGTCGAAGTCGCACGCTAATTGACGGACTTGAACTTTTTCATATTCATAAAGCGGGAAAACTGTTTTTGAAAGTTCTTTTTGTCCTAATCTGTATAAAAAATACAGCTGGTCTTTGTGTTCATCTTTTGCCGGGTAAAGTTTATACAACCCGTCAACTAATCTGATATCAGCATAATGACCTGTTGCAAAAATATCTGCACCGAGTGTATTTATTGCATAATCAAAGATTTCACCCCATTTTATAAATTGATTGCAAACAATACAAGGATTCGGAGTTTCGCCGTGTTTGTATGAGTTTTCAAAGTAGTCTATTACGTGCTGTTGAAATTTTTTTGTAACATCAAGCACGTAATGTTTTATTCCTAATTTGTCCGCTACATTTTTTGCGTTGTGACATACTGTGTCTGCGGCTTCGGTGTTTACCATTTTGCCTGTAATTCCGATAACTTCATAGCCTTTCTGCTGTAATAATAACGCTGTAACAGAGCTATCTACTCCTCCAGACAATGCAACTGCGGCAATTTTCTTTTTTTCTTTCATCTTTTTTCCCTTTTCCCTTTTCTTTATTCATTATCGTACAAAATGTATTAAATAGGCAAGGGGGTGATTTTATGGTATAATACGGATATGAAAAGGTTACTTCTAACAATTGTTTTAATCATATTTACAGGCTGTACTCTTCCTGTTTTTTCAAATGAAATAGAAGAGGATTATTTTGATATTGCATCAAGTTATTGTGTTACTGGTGATTATAATACGGCAATTGAATATTTGGATAAAATTTTGATACTCAATCCGAATAATACCCGAATAAGAGATTTAAAAAGAGGTTTACAGCATGTTATTTCTCAAGATAAAAAATCTTTTGTCTCAAGTGTAAATCCTTATGTTAAACAGGCTCAGGAAAACAAACGTATCGGAGACGAGGATAAAGAAGTTTCATCTTTATTGGAAGGGGTGCGAAGCAGTAATTCTTATCTTGCATATTATTATCTGGGGAATTTTTACAGAGATAAACGCGATTATATGACCGCACTTGATTATTATAATGCCGCAGTTTCTGCTCGAGCAGATTTTGCTCCTGCTTATCTTGCATCAGGCGTTTTGTTGAATGATACATGCAGATATCAGGCATCAATAAGTTCAATTGATAAATATTTAACTTTTAGTCCTAATGATGATTTTGCATATGCTCTTAAATCCCGCGCTGAATTTTCTTTAGGAATGCTTGATGATGCAAAAAGAGATAATGATAAAGCAATCGAAATAAATGACTGTCCGGAATACCAATTTGATAAGGCAAAAATTCTATACAAATACGAAAATTATTCAGATTCAAAAAAACTTTTTGAATCACTATTACCAGATATTCAGACCTCAAAGATATATGAATATATGGGGCTTTGTGATTATGCACTTAAAGATTATACAAATGCGTTGACAAATATTGACAGAGCAATCATACTGTCTGATGATGACGAATATTTGGAAAATAAATATAATGAAATAAAAGAGATATTGGAACAAAATTAGTATGAAAAGACGCAAAGAAGCGAAAAAAGAAAAAAAAGATAACAAAGAAGGATTTTTTACAAAACTCACAAACGGGTTGATTACTATAGCATTGACGGCAGGTATGCTGTGGGGCTTGCAGGCATACAGCGGTGCGACAAGTTTGAAATTTGCTCAGGTGAGTGATGTTCATTTTCTGGAAAACGGTTCAAATACTACCTTTAAGATGATTGGTGAATCTCCAAGACTTTTAGATGATGCTATTGAACAATTAAATGAGCATGCTGATTTAGATTTTGTAATGTTCACAGGAGACTTAATAGACAAGTCTTTTGAGAAAGAATTAAAAGCTGTGCTTCCTCATCTTGATAATCTGAATGTTCCTTGGTATTTTGCATTCGGCAACCACGACAGGTGTGTCGGCGGATATCTGAATACTCTTGTTTATCTCGAAATGATTAGAAATTGCAATAAAAATTTTACATTTAAAAAAGCATATTATTCATTTGTTCCGAAAAAGGGTTATAAAGCTATAGTTTTAGATGATATTATTACCGATGAAATTACATCTAACGGTTATATTGACGCAGAACAGATGAAATGGTTTAAAAATGAGCTAGATAAATCAAAAGAAGATACGGTGCTTATTTTTATGCATGTGCCCGTAATTGAACCATTTGCAAGTCCTAACCATAAATTGAGAAACGCGACTCAGGTAATTAATTTAATTGAAAGCTACAAAAATCCTATCGGGGTTTTTCAAGGACATTATCATGCAACTAAAATTACACAACATGAGAATGTTTTATATGTAAACACTCCGGCTCTTGTGTCTTATCCTAACGCGTTTAGAATAATAAATGTGACGAATTATAAGGATAAAACAGTTTTTGAGTTAAGCTGGCATGAAACACGAGAAAAAACTATTCAAAAAATGGCAAAAATTTTGGTATTCTCAGGGTCTATGTATGCTGGTGAAGCAAAAGATCAGGCTGGAATTTACGAAATAAAAAGATAATTTGAGGGGTTTATATGGAAGATTTTAAAGTAAAATTTAGAGGCGTGAGAGGAAGTTTCCCTGTTGCGAACAAAAATTTCATGTTATATGGCGGAAACACATCCTGTGTAGAAGTGAATGCTGGCGGACATTTGATTTTGTTAGACGCAGGTTCAGGGATTGTGTCTTCCGGAGATGATTTGATGGAGAAATACATTGCATCATCAATAAACCCGCTAGATCGTAAACCAATCTGTGCTACAGTTTTGATTTCACATATTCATTATGATCACTTGCTCGGATTAACTTTTTTTAAACCAATTCATGTGAAATCTACTAAATTGAAAATTTACGGCTCAGGTTCTAAAAACTCTTCTCTTTCAAATGACCTATCGCAGCTTGTTTTTGGGAAGACTTTTCCGCTTGATTTGGGTGATATTGCATGTACTGTCGATATTCAGGATATTTGCGATGAGCAGGCAATTCTTTTAAAACCGAACGAGGCTCCTGTTCTTGTAGGTGCGGATACCGCTTATGGTGAGGACGATGTTAAGATATCATTTTACAAATCATATGTTCACCCTCAAGACGGAGTTATGATCTATAAGATAACATACAAAAATCGTTCAATTGTTTATGCTACAGACAAAGAATGTTATCTTGGCGGTGATAAGAGATTTATCAGATTTGCAAAAGATTGTGACCTTTTAATTCATGATGCGCAATATACAACAGAAGATTATCTTAATCCAAATTCTCCCAAACAAGGTTTCGGGCATTCTACATTCGATATGGCTGTAGAAGCAATGAAGCAGACTAAAGCTAAAAATCTTGTATTTACGCATTTTGACCCTGGTTATGATGATGTTAAACTTGGGAGAATTAAGGAACACTATACAACTGATAATAAAAACATTCAGCTTGCATATGAAGGTCTGGAACTGGAAATTTAATATTATATAATTAAAAAGGTTTGTATGAAAAAGCTTTTGACAATAATAGTTTTATCTGTATCTCTGACTGCACCTTGTTTTGCCGCAGGCGGTACAATTGCGACTTATGTTATTGATCCTGCGAAAAATGCATTTGAACATAATAATCTGGGGGTAATGTATGTTGAAGAAAAATGCTATTATGCCGCTATTCAAGAGTTTAAAATGGCAATAAGTTTGAATCCTAAAAAGCAGGCAACAGCCGTATATTTTAATAATCTGGGAAAGGTTTATATGACAATAGGGTATCCAAATTTGGCTCTTGATTGTTTTAAGAATGCGCTTACTCAATATAGCTTAAATTTTGAATATTATAAAAATCTTGCAGATTGCTACGAAAAGCTGGGGCAGTTGCAAACTCAGCTTGAAATCTACAAGGCGCAACAGGATAAAAATCCGTTAAATATAATTATGATAGGGCTTCTAAATGAGCAAATAGGAAATAAAAAGAAGGCAATAATGGTTCTGGATGAGTTTGTAATGTCTGAACCTAATTTGATTATTACCCCTGCGGTAAAAAAACATATTCAGGATTTAGTATTACAATTGAAAGAGGAGCTATAAAAAAACTCCCGTTTCCGACGGGAGTTTTTTTATTTATATTACGTCATTCCTTATTGTTGTTTATATTTAGCAAGCAAATTAGTATTTGTCTGTGCTGTTTCAACTGATGCCGGTTGTTTTACTGTAGAAACACTGCCGGTCATTGAAGGATTTGATTTATCTTTTACTTCATCTTTTGGTGCTTCTTCAAGAGGGTGTTTTTCGTTCATTTTCTTTTCAACTTTTTGAGCTAAAGGAGTCGCTATGAACGGAACGATTATACGTTTACCTACGATTGTTGCAGCCGCAAGTTCTGTGATAAATGTGAATGTATCAAAACATCCTTTTTTAATTGCATTGTAGTTTTGTTCAAATATGAATTTTTTAGGAGGTTTAAATCCTGCTTTTTTCATATTAACACGAGCTTGTTCTACAATTGGTTTTAATACTTTAGCCCCTTTATCAAATGTTTTGCTGAACATTTTAGGGAATAAAGTTTCGTTAAATTTCTTCATAGCGAAGAACATACCGATTTGAGCCGCAATCATTAATATTCCGTTTGTTAAGTCTAATGCGGCAACAAAGTTTCTTCTTTTTTCAGGAATTTCTTTGTTGTTCATACTCTGGTAAACATACATAGCACATCCAATACCGTCTTTTGCTACGATAGAACCCATTGTAGTCAATGCTAAAGCTTTTTTAAAATCTTTGTTAAAGTAGTTACAAAGTCCTTTAACCGGTCTTGTTTTTGTTTGAGGTCCGATAAGACTTGAACCTATTGAAGAAAGACGTATCATTATTTATTTCCTCCCTTCTGTACTTCGGTTTGCTGTTTTCTTCCAGCTAATTTAGGGAAGAATATATCCATAAATCTAGGGTAAACCCAGTTAAGAACAGTACATGTAATTGGAAGAGTGATAAATACACCAATTGCTACTTTTGAAATTTGGCTGAAACCTTTGAATTTATTTTCTACAACTTTTTGATATCCTTTAATAATATCTTCTCTAACTTTTAATTTGAGTTTTTCTAGATTTGATTGGAATGTTCCGCTTCCGTCAAGAATAGTGTGAAGTTTTGCGTTATTGCCATCATATTGACATTTCTTAGCAACATCTTCTAATCTCTGACGTATTGTAGCGCTGGTTACGTTTGGTAATTCAGTATCTTTAATTTTTGATTCAGTTAATGCATCAATTATTTTTTGAATATCAGAATTTCTTTGTTCCATGCTTTGCATATATTTTTCTGATGAATATTCGCCGCCGCAAGAATTTTTAATTTTTTGAATTCTTTCTAATGTTCTCTGGCATCTGCTTTCTCTGACATTAGGGTGATGACTTAAAATTTCATCAATTAATTTTTGAACTTCTTTACTACTTGTTTCTTTGGTAGTTTTTAAATATTGTTCTAATTCTTTAGTTTCAGATGGAAGTTTGTCAGCTGCAAAGATTTGTGCTAATTCGTTTTCATTTCGAGTTAATAGAGCAGCACGTTTTTTGTAGAAGTCTAAACCTTCTTCTCCAACTTGCATTTTCATTGCAGTGTCAATATAATTATCAATAGTATTATTTAAAATTTCGGCAGTTGTTTTGTTATCTAAATTTCTATCAAGACCAATTTTAATTTGACCAGTTTGAGCTAAATTATCGCTTAGTTTAGTTAATTGTTCAGCTTGAGCTGCTTTTACACGTTTACTAAGTTCTGCTTTAAAAGCTTTTTTATCAGTATATTTACCTTCTTTTTTCATTTCTTTAGAAATAATTCTTTCAAGGTAAGATTTTTTCTGTAATGCACTTTGGTCGAGGATTTCCAGGAATTTTTTAGCGTGTTCAGGTTCATTAGTAATTTTTTCTAAGTATTTATCAATAGGGTTAAGTGCACCTGCTTGGAATAATGCCGCAAGAACAGCTGAAATAGGCTGTCTCATAGCGGTATAAGCTTTAGTGTTTTTAACTTCTTGCTTTTCTTCTTCAGTTGCATCAGGTTTAGCTTTTACAAACGGGTTAAGTCCAATAAATATTGGAGCAACAAGACCTGTACCGAATGCTGTAATTAAAATACCGCCGAGTTCCCCTTTTAGGACTTTGAATTTTTCCATTATGTCGATACCTTTTTTACCAGGCAATAATTCCATAATGAATTTAGTTACATCAGCATCAGTAGCTATCTTTTGAGCACCGCCTGTAAACTGTGGTTGAATAGCGCGTCTTTGAGGTATTTTTCTTATGCCTGCTGCTGCAACTGCGTAATTTGAATTAAAATTTTCTACTTTCATAACTATACACACCTTCTATTAATATAGAGTCTGGAACAAGAAAAAAATTGCTAGATATTTGTTTTATTGTAAACAAATATTTACATATTCTCATTATTCTTGTTATCGTTGAAGCGCAGGCAAATAAAATTTGCGTTTTTTGCAGAAAACAAACTGCCACCCCAAGTTTCATGCTATTGACGAAACAAGATAATTATACATAATACATAAATAAAAGAAAAGTAGTATGTTACGATTTATGAATGTTATTTTTTTGTATCTAAAAGTTTTCTAATTCTGGCAAATCTGTCTAATTCGGCTTGTAATTTGTCCATATCACCAAAGATTGCGTTAGATAATAATACTCTGTTATCATACTTAGGATCAATAATAAATACTGTAGGGAAGCCTGTAATGCCTATTTCTCTAACAAGTTTTTCGTATTTTGAATCTTCTACGTTAACTTTAGAAAAGTTATATTCATTTTTATATGTTTCGGATAATTTCAGATAAGTTGGCATGAATTTTATGCAATAATGGCACCAATCAGCGTAGAATAGAACTATTACAGGTTTTTTAGCTGTCATAGCTTTTTCATAATCCATGCCGATTTTATATTCAGACGGTTTCATTGCCGCTTGTTCTTCTTGTTGTTGAGTAGCTTCCTGCACTTCACCTAAATCCGGTTCTCCTTCAGTCGGAGCAGTAACTGATGCTTGGAAGTTTTTCATTTGATAATATTCGTAACCGCATACTGAGCAGATAGCCAGAACAAATAATACTGAAGCAATAATTGCAATATTTTTTTTATTTAAGTTTTGTAATTTTTCTTTTAAGTTCATACCCATTTCTAATCTCCTCTCCTCTTTTTCTTTATTATAGTACGAAAATTTCTTTAATCTAAGTTTTTTGCCTTAATGTTTCTTAACATGATGTAACACTTGATATATATTTGGGTATATAAAAAGTATATATAATATCTCGTGTTACTTACCCCAAGGCATTAAGAAGTGGATGCCAAATTTGTCATGCAAAACCAGAGGAGTTTAATGTTTATGAGAAGAGAACAGCTAGTCGAAATGAAAATTACTGCCCAGTCATCAAATCCGGCAAAAAAAGATGTAGTAGAAGGTCAAAATGACAGTGTATTGACAGCATATCTGAGAGAAATTTCACAGTATCCTCAGTTATCAGCCGAAGAAGAAAAAGTTATTGCACAAAAAATTCAAAGCGGAGATTTGGAAGCGAAGCAACAGTTAATACAAGCAAATTTAAAATTAGTTGTTACTATTGCAAAAAAAGCAATTCATATGTCAGGTGTACCTATGATTGATTTGATTCAGGAAGGCAATTTGGGGCTTATGATTGCGGCGGAAAAATTTAATTATAAATTAGGATACAGGTTTGCTACATATGCAGGCTGGTGGATTAAGCAATCAATGTTCAAAGCCATTTCAGAGCAGTCTCATTGCATGAAAATTCCTGTTTATATTCAGGAAACTCTTTCAAAATTTTCAAAAGTAAAATATCAGATGGAACAAACTGCATCTTCTCAGGTTAAAAACGAAGATGTTGCGAAAAAAATGAATATTGCTCCGGACAAAATTGAAATGTTTTTATCGGCATATACAAAAACTATTTCAATAGAAAACGGTTTAGAGCGTAATGACGGTAAAGAATTAAATGTTGCCGATATTTTAGCTGATGAGCATTCACTGATTAGCGAAAACGTAGAATACCAATCATTGAAAAACGATATTAATAATATAATTTCAACACTTAAAGACAGAGAAAAAGAAGTTGTAAGAATGCGTTACGGGCTAGATGACACTAACCGTTATACTTTAGAAGAAATTGGAAAGATTTACGGAGTTACAAAAGAATGCATCCGTCAGACAGAATTAAGAGCATTAAAGAAAATGAAAATGTCAGGTGCGGAACTTTTATCATGTTATATTAATTAATTGTTTAATAAAATTTCTCGTGTTTATTTATAATTGCCGTAATGTGGAGTTACGGCATTTTTGTTATAAAAGAATTTGTGTTGCGAGAATAATTTTGTGTCCGTCTTTTGTATTTTGATTATCGCAGAAAATATAATTCAGCATAAGTTTCAGGGCTTGTCCTTTTATAAACCAATTTATTCCGATAGTATATTCTCTTTTCAAATCGCCGAGTAGATTACGATTAGGGTCAAATTGATCAATTCTGCCTATGAGCTGTAGATGCGGATTGAATTTCCACCCTGCCGTAGCCGATATACCGGCTGCTTTATTTGAACTTATTCCCAGAGAACCGCTGTATCCGTCTGCAATTGCGGCTTCAAGATTTGTCCATAAATTTTTTCGCTTGTATCCGATATAAAAACTGCCTACACTGTAATCAATTCTATTGTGTCCTCCGTTAAAACCTGCACCAATAGAAAGTTTTCCGAGTTTTTTGTCCTGACTGCCGAAGGGTTTTACGTTTACCCAGCCGGCAAATTCAGTTCCGGGTAATCCGCTTGTAATGTATCTTCCGGAAGATCCAAAACCTAAGTTGTAATCGACGTAATTGTAATTCCCGATTACTTTAACCCCTAAAGCTCTGGAGTTTCCAAAATTTCTTGCTATTTGTGACCTTGCAACAAATGGAAGTATAAATGTAGAAGCACCGCCTTCTACACCGGTTTGTACTCTCGAGTATCCTGCAACAATTTGGTGATTTGGAATGCTTGTATTTGTAATGTATGCATCTGCAACAAATCTGTCCAAATAATTTAATCCATCTTTGGGAATTGGATTAGCGCCAAATTTAAATTTGTAATTAGGATTTCTTAACTGCCCGTAAACTCCGGCTTGAGTCATAAGGTTCTCATATTGGGTTGAGTAGTCGGTTGTAAAAAGTGAATTGATTGAACCTCGATATGCTCCATAAGCTTGAATTTTGCTTATCGGACCTTTTTCATATTTAAAAGTAAAATCGTCTTTGTATAGAAATGACGGGATGTCTGTTCTCGTGATTTTGCTGTGATAAATTTTGCCTAGCCAGGTATTTTCATCAATTACATCATCATTATCTTTATCAAACATTTTAAAGATTTCAAAATCCGCTTCAGAGTTGTCCATTACAGAATCATCGTCATCATTTGCACCCGAATTGTCTGTTATTGAGTTTATAAATTTTTGTTTAAAGGTTTCTTTTTCTTCATCAAAATTAGTACTGTCGGTATTCAGAATAACCTCATTTGTCTGAGCTTGTTCTCGTAAATCGACAGCAGCACCTTCTTTATCAATTTGCGCAAAAACTTTAGAAGGGGCTGATAATATCATCAAGAGCAGTATTAATTTTAAGATTATTTTCATATGTTACAATTATAACATAAATTTGTGGATTTTATGATTTTTTTATTATATATTTTTGCTATGCCGAACAAAGTTAAATATAACAAGCAAACAATAATAAAAGCCCCGATTGTTGAAGCTTTAAAAAACGCGTATAACAATCCTACTTATCAATTTCATATTCCCGGACATACAAAAGGTTTGGGAACGCTGCCGTCGTTTCGTAATTTAATTGGTAAAAAGGCAATGATGGTTGATACAACGGACGAATTTGATAATTTGGGAACCTTAACTCCTGCAACAGGTCCTATTAAAGAAGCTCAGGAGCTTGCGGCAGAAGCATTCGGTGCAAAAAGAACCTTCTTTTTGTTAAACGGTTCCACTGTTGGAAACCTTGCAATTGCTATGGGGTTGACTAAAAAAGGTCAGAAAGTTATTGTTAATCGTAATTGTCACCGTTCAATTCTGACAGGATTGATTATTTCAGGAGCTGAACCTTTATGGGTTATTCCTGAAAAATTTAATGACTGGGGAATTTGGGGCAATATTGATGCTAAATCAATAGAGAAATTGTTAAGCGAAAATGATGATGTTTCTGCCGTATGGATTACAAATCCTACTTATGAAGGCGTTGTTTCGGATATTAAAGCAATTGCAATTATCTGTAAGAAATATAATGTACCATTAATTGTTGATGAAGCACATGGTTGCCTCTGGAATTTCAATGAAAAACTTCCTGAAACATCTTTAAAACTCGGTGCAGATATTGTTGTACATTCTTTACACAAAACCGGCGGAAGTATGAGCCAATCATCAATGCTTCATATTAGCAAAGATTCTCAAATTAATGCAGAAGATGTGGAACGTTCACTGATGCTGCTGCACACAACGAGCCCGTCTTTGATGCTTCTGGGAAGTTTGGATGCCGCTAGAGCAAACCTCCAAAGTAATAGAGGTCAAAAACAGCTTGCGCGTGCAATCGCCAATGCCAAATATCTCCGCTCTGAAATAGATAAGATGAAAACTATTCATCAGTTAAAAGCTGATTTTGGTTACAAAACTGACGTAACAAAAGTTTTTATTAAAGCAGACGGACTTTCTGGAAAAAGACTCGAATCAATTTTAGAAATTGATTTCGGAATTGAGGTTGAAAGTGCTTCGGATGAAGGTATTCTAATTCTGTGCAATATAGGAAATAAACGTTCTGATTTTGAATATCTTGTGAAAGCCTTAAATAAAATTGATACGCATGTATATAAAGATATTTATTATTTGGAAAATAAAAAACATATGCCTATGCTTACTCCAATAATTAAAAAGAACTTACGCGATGCATATTTTTCAGAAAAAGAAATTATTCCAAAAGAAGAAGCAGTTGGAAGATTATCCGGCGAAGTCGTTGCTGAGTGCCCGCCTGGAATCTCAATATTGCTTCCGGGGGAATTGATTACAGAAGAGCATCTTCCGTATTTGACAGATTATGAAACAATAGAAGTTATTAAATAGTTATCATAAGCCTGTTTTTTCGTCAAATTTGAAGTAGGTAATCATATTTTGCACAGATTTTAGTTCATTAAATAAAGTGTTAATGAATTCAGAACTATTTATGCTTTTGTATAAATTCCCGAGTTCAAACAAATCTTTTTTTGTTTGAATTGCTATGATTACTTGATTTTTAAAAAATGAACACTTAATATTTTTTTCGCCAAAAGCTGTTTGCAAATTTTTAAGACGATTAATAAAACTTGGTGTTAATGCATATCTGGCTTCAATCTGGTCTGAAGAATATGCTATAAAATTTTTATTAAATTCCGGGTCTTCTATTTCTACTTTATCAATTCTTTCAGGCGTTGCAGTATACCTTTTTACCGCTAAAATGGCAAGGACTATGGCTATAAATGATATTATTGCATAAATTATAGATTCAGGCTTGCTATCTGCGATACACCTTAGAAAGGTATATATAGGTAAGATTATCATAAATCCATAGGTTAAAAAATCTTGTTTTTTACTTGTATAATCACCCTTTGTAGCCACCAATGTTCTATTTTTGATAGTTTTATTAGTTTCAAAGCTTAATATAATACCATTAAAAACATAATCTTTTGATTTCGTTCTTGCCAAACACATTTTAGTTTCTTGAATTTTAAATTTTACACCGTTATATTTACCGGTAAAACTGTCATCAATTTCTTCTTCGTTATAATATGCAAACAATCCGCTGTTTTTCAATTCTTCTTTTGTAATCACTGCGGAGTGTCGGCACCAGATTATTTCTCCGAAGTTATTCAATACCTTCTGTAAACAATCTTTTTTTATTTTATTGGTAAAATCTTTTTCTTCTATTCTGGCATGTTTTCCATAAAGTATTGGAGCAAAAGTCAAGTAAGCAATTGCAATTAACTGAAAAATAAGACTTCCGGCAAATAGATATACATTACTTGAAAGATACTTAAATACAAAATTAAGTTTAAAAATATAAGCTATAGGTATTATTGAAAAAATTACAAGCATAATAATAAAAATGATTGTAAGTATTTTTTTTAATTTTAAACACGAATTAGCTGTTTTATAACGAGAGTCTTCAAAATTTTCCAGTATAGGCATTATTTCTTTTTTGTAAAATTTGAAGAATTCAAAATCCTGTTCTGTATATTTTAATTTCATAAATTATATAATATATTATTTTTCACCTTTGTGCAATATAAAAGACCGCTTTTGACGGTCTTTAAAAATTTTCCTAATTCCTTAAATTATTCTTTCCTTTTTTGTTCCTATATTCCAACGAGTCGATTGCTTATCTAAGCAATGAAGTTTGTGCCAAACCTGTTAGCTCCGTGAAAGAACGATTGCTTCATAATTTGTGTTAAAGTCTTTTTGACAAGTCTTTTATCACTTAATTCAACTTCTTTCAGAGCTTTTGAAGTATCTTTATATGCAGATGTTACGGCATCAGAAAATAACAGCATAGTAGCCATTTGTTTGTCCTCTCTTAATCTTGTTTAAACTAATTTCTTTTTCTTTATTTATCTCTTACATATATATAAAAACTTCACTTAAAAAAATATTGACTTTTTATATTCAATTTATATAACTTTTGTTACATAAGTTTACATTAACCTTAAATTATTAAAGTCTTTGGGAATATATGCCGATAACAAGAATAATAAAAGTTATGAAAGGATTTGTCAGCAATGGGATTGTCATCATCACAAGGGCGATTATTATCGATAACTGCAAGATTGACTTCTAATGAATATGAGTCACAGCAGATTTCTAACGCCAAAATGAGATTGGCAACTCAGTCTCAGCAGGCAAGTACAGATTATATTACAGCTTTAAATGCAAAACAATTGCAGTATATGACATATGATGCAAAAGGTAATGCTACAACCGAAAGATTAACTGCGGGCGCAATGTATCAATATACCGATATGAAGAATCAGTATGTTATTGAAAATACATCAGGTCAGGCGCTTATCTCAAGACAGGATGCTTATAATTTTGAACGAGCAAATAATCTTGACGAATTTTTGGAAGCTTACGGTGTTAAAAAACAATGGAAATCTACAACACTAGAGGCTAATTATGAAAAATTACAAAGTGAAGATTTTAAGACTAGAAAACAAGCTTGGGATGCTGCAAGAAAACAAGTTGAGAACTCTATGTTCAATGCAAATGGTGAAATTGATGCATCAGGCAGTATTAATGCTATGACACAATGGGAGACAGAAAAACTTTCAGCAAGCAAGGCATATTTTGAAGATCTTGCAAAATATGAAGATGCTGTTTTAAAATCTAACAATGGCATTGATGTAGATTTGAAACCTTATTTGGATAATGTTTCTAAATCAAAAGCCAGATATACTTCCTGTGCCACTTATGATAACTGGTTATCAGCAAGAGCATCTTATGAATTTGCGGGTACTGAATCAAGAGATTACGGTAATGGTATCTCTGAAACTTTGTATAACTATGATTTTAATAAGGTTTCTGACGTATGTACAAATATGGCTGAATACGATGATGTTGTCGCTGAATTTATGGCTGAAGCAGAAGATTTTGGTCCAAACTTTGAAGACTTATACACCTATGATGATGCCAAAAAAGCTCAATGGTACACAAATTTATGGTACAGATTGAACGGAGAAGACTCTCAAAAAAGCTTGCAAGGTAAAAATAAACAAAATTACCAGGAACTGGACAGCAAACTTTTAGCAAGTGATAGCTGGCTTCAGGATGCAATTGTTCAAGGTGTTATTACTATTCAGATTGCAAAAAATGAAGATGTTCCAGCTAAATTTGATGCAGCTAATCCATCTTATGTTCAACTTGCAGGTATTCAATGGAATTCTACAATTTTCACATCTTGTACCGATATTACCCAAAAAGATGATAATCAAGCCATTGCAAGAGCAGAAGCTGATTATAAACGAAAAACAGAAGAAATTAATGCAAAAGACGAAAAATATCAAAACAAAATCAAAATGTTAGATACAGAACATACAGCATTGCAAACAGAATACGAATCTGTTCAATCTGCAATGAACAAAAATATTGAAAGATCATTCAAAGCATTTTCATAAAATACACAGACTTATAAATTTAATTTTTCCCCTACAATTTTTATTCCCTCCACTTTATAGTATAATCAAATCTGTAAATGGAGGTTTTTATTATGAAGAGAATAACATTAATCAACGGTGATGGTATTGGTCCTGAAATTTCAGACAGCGTGGTTAAAATTATAAACGCCGCAGGACTTGAAATTGACTGGGATATTCAAACGGCGGGTTCTGATGTTATAGAAAGTGAGGGTTCTCCTCTTCCTCAGAGAGTTTTAGACTCTGTTAAAGCCAATAAAGTCGCTCTGAAAGCTCCTGTTACAACTCCAATCGGCAAAGGATTCCGCTCTGTTAATGTTCAGTTAAGAAAAGAATTGGATTTGTTTGCTAATCTTCGGCCTTGTAAAAATCTTCCGGGGGTGAAAACAAGATTTGATAATGTTAATATCGTTGTCGTTCGTGAAAATACCGAAGATTTGTATGCAGGTGTCGAAGAACAGATTGATGCAGATACCGCACACAGTATAAAAATTATTACAAGAAAAGCCTCCGAAAGAATTTGTCGTTTTGCATTTGATTATGCCGTGAAAAATGACAGGCACGAAGTTTGTGTTGTGACAAAAGCTAATATTATGAAGTTATCTGACGGATTATTTTTAGAAAGTTTTAGGAATGTGGCAAAGGATTATCCTGAAATTAAACAGCGCGAAATTCTGGTGGATAATCTTTGTATGCAGTTAGTTCAGGATCCGACAAGGTTCGATGTTCTTGTATTACCAAATCTTTACGGAGATATCGTTTCTGACCTTACAGCAGGTCTAATTGGCGGATTGGGGGTTGCTCAGGGGGCAAATATAGGGCTTGATTGTGCTGTTTTTGAACCGGTCCATGGCTCTGCACCTGATATTAAAGGGCAAAACAAGGCTAACCCGACAGCACTTTTATTATCTGCTGTAGAAATGCTTAAATATATCGGTGAAAAATTTTATGCTGATAAAATAGAAACTGCGTTGTTTAAAACTCTTTTCGAAGGTTTTAAAACCTCTGATTTGGGCGGAGAATTATCAACAACACAGTTTACTGATAAAATTATTGAAAATTTAGCTTAAAGAATATTGTCTAAACCATAGACAAAGTCATTCTTTTCAACAACATGTCTTACTGCCATCAATACGCCTGACATGTAACATTTTCTGTCCATTGAATCGTGGCGGATTTTGAAAATTTGTCCGGGAGAACCGAAAATAACTTCTTGTGATGCAATGTATCCTGGCATTCTGACTGAGTGAATTTGAATATCTGAGTAAGATGTTCCACCTCTTGAGCCTTCAATTGTTTCGGTTTCATCGCAGTTTCCAAGCTTAAATGTTTCTTTTGCTTCTGACATCATAAGAGCTGTTTTTATCGCAGTACCTGAAGGTGCATCTTTTTTCTGGTTGTGATGAAGTTCAATGATTTCAGCGTTATCAAAGTATTTAGCTGCCATTTTTGAAAACATCATCATCAAAACTGCGCCTGTTGAAAAGTTTGGTGCAATAAGGCAACCGGTTTTATTATCCTCTGATAATTTTTTCAAAAATGCGATTTCATCATCTTTCAGTCCGGTTGTACCTATAACAATTTTAATTCCGTTACGCAGGCAGAATTTTGCGTTTTCATAAATTGATTTTGGTTGTGTAAAATCAATAAGCACATCAATTTCGCAATATCTTTTTGCTTCTTCAATTGTTCTATATGCATCTCCGACAATATCAATTTTTGCCGCAAGTGTCATATTGCTGTCAGCTTCTACTGCTGTACAAACTTCTGTACCCATTTTGCCGTAAGCGCCGCAAACTGCAACTTTTATCATTTTTATCCTCCTAGTAATCGCTAACCTGACTGTCTTCATCATCTTTTAAAGCAGACAAATCATCACTGCACGCAGTATCAAATCCGTCAGGCATCATATCATCATCAGGCCAAACCGTATCTGAATCATATCTTGCAGAAGCAAGGTTTTCAGAGGCAGTAAGGTCAGAATTTGTTAAAACTGTTTCAGATAAAACGCATCCTGCCATATCACAGTCGGTAAAATTACAATAAGTCATTTCTGCATAACTGCAATCTGCTCCTGTTAAAAGACTTTCTGAAAAATCGCATTCAACAACTGTTGAACGGGTAAAGTCAACTGAGGTCAAATCTGCACCGTAAAAACTTACCAATGCTAAACTACAATCTGCAAAAGAGCTTGAATTTAAATCAACATCAGAAAAGTCAACTTCTCTTAATGTCATATTTGAAAAATCTACTTCGCTCAAATCAACATCGTCTCTATCTTTTTTCCATTCGTTAAATTTTTCAGGGGTTCTTTCTATCAAAGACAACAGTTCTTCTTTTGTATAGTCTAACATTCTTATCTCCTTAAATATATTTTTAAAATTCTAAATTTATTGGCAAACTATGCCAGGGTTTTATGTAAAAAATATGGCAGAAGTCTTTGTTTTCTCCTCCGCGTTAATAATAATAAAACATATTTTTGTACTTAGTCAAGGGTTGAAAATATCTGCTTGATTTATTGTTACATTTAGGATGAAATTTTATACAATTTTATATTTAAGGGCTTTTAAAGCGGCTTGTAACCGGTCATCCACTTCCAGTTTTTGTAAAATACTGGCAACATGTGCTTTAGTTGTATTAACACTTATAACAAGATGTTGTGCAATTTCCATATTGCTGTATCCTTCAGTCATAAGTTTAAGAATTTGCGCTTCTCTGGCTGTTAAATCGTAATTTTTGTAGGTATTTTCACTAACTTCCATTTTAGTATTGGATGTAGCTTGTAATACAATATGCGCAATACTCGGATCAAACCATGCCGCACCGTCAGCGACTGATTGTACAACCTGAACAAGTCTTTGGAGATTGATTTCTTTTGAACAATATGCATTCGCTCCGGCTTTAAGGCTGTTTAAGACCTCTTTTTCATCATTGTGCGAGGTTAAAATAATAATTTTAGCATCTTTATTTATATTATGAATAGCTTTAGTTGCCTCAATTCCGTTCATATTAGGAAGACCAAGATCCATAATAACCAAATCTATTTCATTGTTTTTAAATATTTCCAGCGCTTCTTCAGCTGAAGATGCTTCGTACATTGTACCTATATAATCAACATCTTCAAAGGTTGTTTTCAGCCCGAAGCGTGTTAATTCGTGATCTTCAACAATTAATAGATTTTTCTTCATATACTCAATTCCTCTTTTGCTAAACTGTAGTCAGGATTTAAGTCCAGACTCTTTTCAAAATTCTTGCGGGCATCTGCGGTTAAGCCTTTATTTTTTAAGACAAGTCCCAGATAATAATAATATCTAAAGTCATTTTCGTCAATATATTTTGCAATGCCTAAAAAAGACAAAGCTTTTTCAAAATCTTCTTTTCCGATTTCAAGACGAGCCAAGTCAACCCACCCGTCACGGAAGTTTGGATTTAATGCAACGGCTTTTTTTAGATAAGTTGTTTCTCTGTCTTTTTCTAATAATGCCATTTGATAATATGCCAGATAAGAATTTGAACTTACTCTCAGGACTTTAGAGTAAATGTCTTTAGCCTTTTTTATCTGATTTAGATTTTGATAAACCTTAGCAAGCTTAATTTCAGCGTTATAAGTGTTGTCTTTACCGCATGCTTTTTTGTAGTAAGATTCGGCAAGTTTGTAATCTTTATTCCTGAATGCAATATCTCCCAATACAGTTAATGCCATAACATTTGCATTGTCAATATCCAGAGATTTTAGCGCATAATCCTGAGATTTTTCGTATTCTTTCATGTTGTAGTAAACAAGAGCTGTCAAGGCAAAAACTTCTTTATTAATATTCTTTTTGCCGGAAATTGATGCCTGCAACACTCGCAGAGATTTATTCAGTTCACCTTCGTAATAGTAATAATAAGCAAGGTGATATTTTTTCCAGTAATCATTTTTTGCGGCTTTGTATTGAATATATTGATTTGAAGAATTTAATTCATTATCAAAAATAACTGTATTAATTTGGTGAGAGTTCATGTCAGCAAGAGCTTTTACACCATCCTGAGGTTTGCCTGACTGTGCCAAGATTTCAGCACGAAGTCTTTTATAATTGATGTTTTTAGGATTTTTTGAAATTGCCGCATCAATTGATTTTTCCGCCTGTTTTATATCTCCGTTTTTCATATTCCCAAATGCCGCAAGATAATTTGCGTAATCCGATTCTGATAACAGAGAGGATTGTTTCATTAATTCCGCTGTTGCTTCGCGGCTCTGGTCGTTATACATTATGTTTGAATAAATCTCAGCAAGATATAATTGGTCTTTGTGGGTCAATTTGTATGACGGGAAGTAGAATTTTTTTACATCTTCTTCCAATAAAGACGCGACTTCATCATCTTGAATTTTTGACATTGCAAGCTCTGCAAGATTGAAGAAACCGATTGATGCCATCTCTTGAATGAGTCTCATATAGATATAATCACTCGGTTGAATATTGTCAATTAAAATTCTGAAATCCTGATAAGAAGAACGGACATTACTTTGCATAAATTTATCCATAGCAATGGTATATTGATTTTTTATAGCATTTTTGGTTAAAGTTCCGCGTTTTAGTTCATATACAGGCTGATTAATTACTTCCTGATAAGCCGCAGGGTTGTTTTCCAGCGGGTTAATAGGTTTAATTGTACTGAAATCAAATGCAGCAGCTGGTTCAAGTATAAATACGGAAAGTGCAAAGAGTACGATAATTTTTTTAGTCATCATTATTGTCCTCCTTCCTGATTTTGAGTTTTACCCAGATAGTACGTATTAAACAAATCAACGATATCCTGATTTTCCTCAGATACAGTCTCTGATGTTACAAATCTGTATATTGATAATAAATCGTATTGATGTAGAATTTCTTCATCTTTTGGCTCTATCTTACCGTGTGATTCTGATAAGAATACTTTTATAATTCTATTACAAGGGATTGATAAGAATGTATCAACAAGATTTTTATCAAAATGTGACCCGGCTCCCTTTATCAATATGTCTAAAACATTAGCAATAGGCATTTTATCGCGGTAGTGACGTTTAGAAGTTATTGCATCAAAAACATCGGCAACTGCTAAAATTCTTCCGCCAAGAGTAATTTCTTCACCTTTGAGGTGTCTGTAATATCCTGAACCGTCCCATTTTTCGTGGTGTGAACATGCCATTTCCGTAATTATTCTAAAGTCCGGAGACATGTAGATTTTGTTCAATATGTTATGCGTAATCCTTACGTGTTCCTGAATATGCTTGTATTCTTCATCAGTCAGCTTACCGTCTTTTTGTAAAACAGAATCTCTGATACCAATTTTCCCGATATCGTGCAGAATTGCGGCTTTTTCTAAAAGACTGCGGTCTTTAGGTTCTACCCCTGCTACTTCGGCAAGAAGTGATGAATACATACGAACTCTTGTCGAATGTCCTGCTGTAATTTTGTCTCTGGCGTCAATAGATGTTGCAAGTGTATCAATAAAGCTTTCAAATAGTAATTTCTGTTCACGGTAGAGTTGCAACTGCTGATCGAACAATTGTGCGTTTTCCAATGCGATACTTGCGCTGCCGCCGATTGCAACAAGTAAATCTTCGTCGTTTTTGGTGAATACACCGTCAATTTTATTCAGGACTTGAAAAGCACCAATAATTTCACGGTTATTATTCGTAATAGGCATACATAGGATTGTTTTTGTGCGATATCCTGTTTTCGTGTCAACTTCAGGATTAAAACGGGAGTCGTTATATGCATCTACAATGTTTAAAGATTCACCTGTTTTTACTACATAACCAGCAAGTCCTTTATCTGCCGGAAAACGGATTTCTTGACTTTCATCCATCCCGAGCGCAACTTTAGACCACAGTTCATCACTGTCTTTGTCCCATAAAAATACAGTACATCTGTCTGCTTGGATGGCATTTTTTGTTTCTTCCGCAATTACTCTTAGCAGTTCATCTATATCTGTTAATGCAGTAATTGAGCGACTTATTTTAACAAGAGAAACCAGAGGATCACTTTTAGTCGGGAGTGAATAGTCCATACCGTTTTGAAGCTGACGAATTCTTGTATTTATGGTATCTGATAAGTTATACCTGTCTTCCTCAACCGATAGTTTAAGAGCATTATTATAATGAATTATGGCAATATCTTTATGGTTTTCTGCAAAGTTTATATTACCAAGAATAAGCTCATTTATAAGTTGCGCAGTTGTACTGTTTGCGCGACTTGCCATAAATGTGGCGTCTTGAATTAGAGCAAGACTTGTTTCGAAATCTGTTTTACCCTCTGAATAATTTAAAAATGCAATTAAACTTAAACAAATTGAAATTCCGGTGTTAAGTTCATCTTTTTTATAATATTCATATGCTTTGTCTATTAAATTTCTGGCTTGCGGATAATCTTTTTCATCTATTAAATTCAAACCTGAAGTGATTAATTTTTCTGTCTCTTCTGTTATTATTCTACCTTCTGTCATAAATCTTGCCCTTTTTATATATTGTACAATATTTTTCAAATTAATTCAAAGTTTTTACATAATTTCAGCTTAATAATGTACTTGTATGATGTAATAATGACAATAAGTGATATATTTAATATGTGTAAAGTAAAATTTGAGGATTAATATGGCAGATACTTTAAAAACATTAGTATGCCCTGCATGTGGCAAAAATATGGAGAAGGTTTTTATTCCGTCAGAAGGTATAAATTTGGATATCTGTACTGATGGTTGTGGTGGTATTTATTTTGACAATAGAGAACTTCAAAGTTTTGATGAGAAAAACGAGGATATTTCTGTAATTTTAGATAAAATTGAAAATAAAGAGTTTGTAAAAACTGATGAAGGGAAAGAAAGACTATGTCCTAATTGTGGAGCAAAAATGGTTAAAAATTTCTCAAGTATACATAAATCCATCGAAGTTGACGAATGTTATAGTTGCGGTGGTAAATTTTTAGATCGCGATGAACTTGTTAAAATCAGAGAAGAGTATGATACAGAAGCTGAACGCAGTGAAGATGTTTTAAGAGATTTATATAGAACGGTAGGATATGAACTTGCAGAATTAGACCATAAATATTCTCAAATTGTTCCACATAGAACATCTATAAGAAAACTTTTTTATAAATTAACAGGACTATAGAAAAATTCTATAACTTGTTTTAATTCTCGGTAATATCCCGAATTTAAAAGTTCAAAAAATCTATTATAAGTATGAGGGGCTAAATCTTTGACTGCTTGAGGGTCAAGGTATAGTCCCTCTATAAATCTTGCGAATAATTCAGTTGGTTTTGAATAATATTTTTTTAATTTATTAATTCGTGCAGATACTCTTGCTTGACGTTTCTGGCAGGATTTTAGTCTTATATATGCTACAAATTCGCGGGGCATATCAGTAAAATCTTTCTCTATGTTATCAATAGTAAAAAGTTCATATTTTTTGAAAAATATACCTGTGACCAGTTTTATCCTGTCATATTTTAAAAGATATTTTGCCTTAGATTTTTTTATGTATCTGTCAAACTCTTGGAATTTTTTTGAACGTTGAAATTTTGGATATCGTTCTTTAATAATTTTTTCATAGTCAGAAATTTTATTTTTCAAAGAGAGTTTGTTTTTGTTTAATTTTTCAAATTTAGAGTTTTTGTCTACAAAATTGGTAACAAGCCATAATTCATTCTCATATATCAATGTATCATTATCCTTGAAAATTATTTCAAGAGTTCCGCCTGTACGCTCCATAAATGGCTCAAGCTGAGAATGTATATAATGGGTAAATTCATGTAAAAGTGTAGGTATAATTCGATATTCCGGAAGGTTTTTAGAAATATCAATGCGATTTTTTAAATAAAATCCCTGATGTCCGCGAGCCTTGGTCGATGTGTGTACATCAACCCCGAGTGTTTTAAAATATTTTATCAGCTCTTTTTCGTTCATAATAATATTATATTATAAAATTATGGCGGTGCATTTAATGCGCCGCCATGAACTCTTATTCTTTTTCGAATTGATCTTTGCCTACTGAGCATAAAGGACAAGTGTAATCTTCCGGTAAATCTTCAAAAGCTACATTGTCGTTTTCTGCCGGATCGTAAACATAACCGCATACTGTACAAACCCATTTTTCCATAATTAGTTGTTTTCCTTTCTCTTTTTACATTCACTACAAATACCATGGAATACTATATCATAATCCGTAATATGAAATCCTGTAGCCGATTGGGTATTTTTAACCAAATTCGGAGCTACATCTGATGGTATATCAAAAACTCTTTTACATTCATTGCAAATAAAATGATAGTGTTCAAACGTATTGTGATCAAAGTGAGCAGAAGACTCAAGTCCTTCTATTTTCTTGATTACTCTTGCTTCTGCAAGTTGGTTCAAGTTACGGTAAAGTGTTGTAATACCAACATTTGAATCTTCTCTTTTTAGAAATTCCAACAGCTGTTCTGCTGTTGGATGAACAGCATTATTTGTTAAAACCTCCAGTATTTTTTCTCTTTGTTTTGAATAATTCATACTTTTCTCAAATTGATAACTATTATCAGTTTACTCTTTAAAGATAAGTTTGTCAATTATTTATTTTCTTTAGCTAACTTTTCTTCAATATCTTTTTTTACCTGATATTCAGGACTGAATTGTCTTACTAGAAGCATTATTGCAGGCGCAAGAACTCCTAATGCACCTATGCAGGCTCCAATATTTTTCAGTACTGCACCTTTTTTCAAGCTTCTTACGGATTTGAAGAAGTCGTCTAAAGTTTCACCTGATTTTTCGTATTGAGCGAGAAGTTTTTCAAGTTTGGAACTAACTCCTCTTAGTTCTCCTAAATCAATATATTTTCTTGTATCAACAACGGAGTCTGAGCCTTTAATAAGTCCTATAACATCTGATTTTTTTGCAAAATCAACAACGATATTCTTGTTTTTAGGATTAACTGCAAATTTGTATATATCAACATCTGATTTGTCAGCAAGTTTAAATTGTTCAAGATGTTTTTTTAATGTTCCGTTTGCAAAAGAAGTCTTTAAATCTTCATTAAATATAACTCTTGCGTCCAAATCGATAGATTTACCTTTTTTGTCTGCTTGTTTTTCCAACGCTTTTGATATCATTGGTCCTGCCAGATACATAAATGCCCAGAAGCTTCCTTCCTTTATTGCATATCCGAAGAAGTCCTGCGGATTTCTTGCATGGGTAAGTCTTTCTCCGGTAATTGAACCGTCAACAATCATAAGATTTTTTACAGGATCAAAAATGAAATCTTGAAATCCGCCTGTGAAAGGAACATCTTTACCATTTGTGTTTTGTGAAGGTTTATTTCCATTAGTGAAAGTATCTTTTTTTAGTTGTTTTTCTTGTTCAAGTTCTTTTTTTATTTGGTTTTCAGTGTATTTATGTCTGAATTTTGTTAACCCAAAATAAGTTAAAGTTGTTAAAATTGTTGATGCGGCAAACTTAGCCAAATTAAGATTTTTAGCTAATTTTTGGTGTGACGCTGCATATTCTAAACTTTCTTTTATTGCTTTTGTCGGGGCAAATTCTTTTGCTGCAATAAGAATTTCAGGGTTTTTAAAGATTCTTACATCAACTTTCGGATCCAATTTAGCAGGTTTAAACATTGCTAAATCCATAATTTTTTTATAAGCCGGAATACCCCATAGCCATATAGCTTGAGTTCCAAATTCGTCTATAAATCTGTCTTTGCCCTCGTTTTTGTCACCTGACATGTAAGAAGCTGCTGTTAATCCGCAACTGTTAGCAATATCTTTGATTGCTAAAGGCACAAGTGAACTGTTATTTCCTAATTTTGAATATATTGTACTTGATGTTATTGCCGGTATCATTTTTCCTTATCCTTCGGGGGTGAAGTACACACGTACTTACCCGCTCAACTAATGTCTATTACAGACCCCAGATTAAATTCATTAATTTCACGATTGGGGCATTCGCTTTTATTGTTGAGCGTCGTCGAATATTTTTATGTTTCATTTCTACTACCTTCACCTTTACTTTAAATTTCATAAAATGTATAAATTGCTATTTTTACATTTTATTTTTACCTTTTGTAACAAAAAACAAGACCCGAATATATTCAAGGTCTTGTTTTAAATTTATTTCCAACACAAACGATTGTCCTGCTATTTAAAACAAGCCTTTTAAAAATCGTCTGTAACGTCGGATTTGATTATGCATTAAAAGATTCCTTAATTTAATGTTTACGTGTATAAACTATCATATGCTAATGAAAAAATCAAGTGTCTTAATTACAATTATTTAAAAATGTTACATTAGTAATACTATCTGGTTTTGAACGAACCTGTTTTTCTGCCATATTCATCATATTGTGTTACTGTACCGTTTGAATCTTTTTTGAAAGTTCCTGCTTTTCTTCCGAATTCATCGTATTGCGTCACAGTTCCGTTTGAATTGGTCTTGTAGCTACCTGTTTTTCGTCCATACTCATCATATTTGTTGACAGTGTCTGAAGTTGTCTGCCTGAACGAACCTGTCTTTCGTCCGTATTCATCGTACTGGTTAATACTGTTTTCTGAGGTTTGTCTATATGATCCTGTTTTACGACCGAATTCGTCATATTTATTGACAGTGCCAGTGCCGCCTTGTCTGTAAGACCCGGTTTTTACGCCATATTCATTATAAGAATTTACGGAATTAAAGCTGTTTTGCTCAGGTGAAATATCAAATGCTCCAAATGCATTTGCCGTGCCTATAGAAATAAACAATAAGCATAAGATTAAAGACTTTTTCATATTCATCTCCTAAATTATAGTAAAATAATTATATCGCAAAAATAGAATATAAGCATTAAAAAAGGAACCTTAACGGTTCCTGATTTTAAATGGTACCCCCAAGCGAATTCGAATCGCTGTCTACACCGTGAAAGGGTGTTGTCCTAGGCCTCTAGACGATGGGGGCTAGTGTTTTGACAAGATTTATTCTATCCCGAAAAAAATTAAATGTCAACTACTTTGTTTTATTTTTTGTAAAATTTTTTTTAGAAAGTTTTATTTCTTCAATTATTTCCCTGATTTCCGGTGATATATCTTCGTTTGAACTAATATTAGTTTTTACCATTTGAGCAAATTCTACCTTTTTGAATTCATGCATACCGCGGTTTTTAAAAACTTCTTCCAAAAATTTTACACGGGGTATTTCTTCATTAAGCATTTCTTTTTCGAGAATTGAGATGTTTTTTAACTCGTATTCAAGAGTTTTTATAACAAGATTTATTGGGAGTAAATCCTCAAATTCTCCACACTGTACCAGATGTATTGTATCAAAGGGACGAAGTTTGGGTTTTATTTCTTCTAAATTTTCTTTAGCATCTTTATCAAGAAGGACAAAGATTGGCAACTTTAGTGTTTCTGCCAATGCGTAATACAGTTTTACAACCTGATTTTTCCCTCCTGCTGAGAGAATATATATTCCTTCTTTGTCAAAGTCAAACCCGCAGTGTTTAGCAAATTCCGGTAAAAGAGTTTCTTCTGTTGCTCCTTCGGCTATTACAACTTTTTCCACAGGAAATCTCAATGATTGCTTTTCTCTTTCTGGTAGTTCGTCGCTTGTTGCTATAACCTTTAGCCAGCGCAGATTTTTTGCAGAATTATCAGTAATAAAATTAAGGCATGCTTTGTAATTTATTCTGTTTTGCAGTAGTTTTTCTACATTTTTATCAAATTGAAAAACTGATTTTTCATAATCATACAATCTTTGGTTAATAGTATAATCATCATGAAGATTTTCTCCCAGTTTTTCCAATGAGTAATTTATTATATATTCTGCACGAGATTTAAGTTCATCATATGCCATTTCTTCCAATTCTGTTTTTTTGAATTTAGGATATATAAGATTATTTGTTAAAATGTCTCGAAACACCCGTAAATACTTAACTTCGGTATTTTTGAACCTCGTAAGCCTATCAATAGAAATTAGTATTTGATCTATGGTTAATGGTTTGACTTTTGAATTTTTCAATGATAACCTCTTTAATATTTATTTACAAAAATAATAAAAAGTTAGCAATTTTTTTATTATTTGATTTTTATTATATTTGTGGAGTGAACATGGTAGAAAAAATAAATTCTCGTATCCAGCAATATAATTATAACACAATCCGAGCAGTGAATAATACACCGCCCGTTACAAGTTCTGCGGTTAACGCGCAGGTTCCGTCTTTTACTGCAGCAAAAACTTTTTCATCAGCATACAATACTCCAAATATTACTTTAAGAACATCCCTAAACGGAAAAGAAGAAAGCCAAAAATATTCAAATGTTGCATCTAAGCTGGATAAAAACGGTAAGAAGATATTAGATACCTTATTAAAAAACGGTGTTCTTTTGAATTCTAATTCAGATGACAAAAGTACTGTTTTAGATAATCTCCACAAAATTATCACAGAGCCGAGAGCAGAAGGGCTTAGCGCTGAAACAATTTTGAAAGATACAATAGCCACGATTTCGTATCCGTATTTGATTACTCAGCAATTTGGTGATATCCCTAAAAATTATCAGGATAAAGCTATTGCTCAAAACAATCAAGATAAAACGAATCTTATAGAGATCTATAAAGGCATGTATGATATAAATGTTGAACTCTCAGGCACCTGTGTTGCCGCAAGTACCGAATTCAAGCTTGCTAAACAGCATCCCGCAGAGTTTGCAAGATTTGCACAGGAATTAAGTTCTCCTAAGCTGTCTGTACAAAAGACAATTGGATTAAATAATCTTGCAGACAACACATTGAATGCGATATGGCTTTTAAATGCTTTTGAAATCCCGTATGAGATGCAGGATTTTGATAAAGCAAAATTGACATTTGCTCCTGATAAAAATGCACTTTTAAGAGCGCAAATTCAGACGACTAATAAAGATACCTATGAAAGAACACCTCTTGATGTTCTTATGCAGTCAACATTTATGCAGGTGGGCTCTCAGCAGGAATATAACAGCTTAACTGACAGACGCGGCGGCAAGTTTAATCAAAATGATAAAGGATTAATTGAATTTGAAAAAACTTTTACAGAATCTGTGGTGTTTGATAAAAACATTTTGTCAGTAACGTATCAAACAGTTGATGAAAATGCTCGTCTTATTGGTTATGAAACAGATTTGGCAACAATGAAACGTCACCTTGTGGAAGCTCTTGATATGGGTGAGAATGTAATTATTGGCTATACTCAAACAGATAATAACAATATAATTATTAACGGACATGAAATTACTGTTGTCGGATACAAGACCGATAAGCAAGGTAAAATGACATTCATCTGCAACGATACGGACGATAATATTTACAGACCTATAGAATATCCGGAAGATTATTTGCTTCCTAAAATTCACCATGCTGCATTACCTCAAAAAATTGTTGAAGATGATTTGAATATTGTTCCAAACTGGGTGGAAGGTATTTCAATGTATAAAGAAATGAAAGGTGCGGCTTAATTTTACCAGTCTTTCAGCTGGTCAAATATGCCCTGTAATTTTATTCCTAAACTCTGAACCCAATTTCCAGTTTTGCATCAGATTTTTTATTTCACTATGCGTTTTTTTTTGCGTACCGCCGATTATTGCAAAAAGAACAAGACATATGATGATTTGATTATTATGATGTTTTTATATATAAATCTCTATTTTTTATATTGCTTGGGTTTACATTTCGTAATAAATTATTGAATTTAAGCAAATAATATTTTGACAAGTTTTTATCTCTATGTAGTGTAAAAGGTAAAACCATGATTAACGTACCAAATATTAAACAAGCTCCTATTATAAATAATGGCACATCTCAGGCAAAACCGGTAAATGTGTCAGCAAGTGTCTCACAAACTTCTTATACCGTTCCGAATTATACGACCACAATTTACCCGCAGACAACAGTGCCGGTCTGGGAGAAAACTGTAACAGAGACGACTGTCCCTAAATACGTTCATACAAGCTGGCTGTATATTAATGATGTTCACGGCAAAATGACTAATATGGAGCGTATTTATAATATTTCTAAAGAGTTTGATACGTCCGCTTCAAAAGAAATTACAAATTTTTATTCAAATGTACCACAGGGCGATATTTCAAAATTTAAGGTGTCATCAGGTGACATAATTTTAGGTGCAAATTACACTCACAATCAGGTTGCTAATCAATTTATGAACTGGAGCGGCTTTATTGCATCAGCTCTAGGTAACCACGAGCTTGATATTGTTGATCCGGCAAATTTTGCAAAACTTTTAGAAAATTCTAAATATAAAATGTTAGCGGCTAATGTTGATATTGATAAAAACTCTCCGCTAAACGGAAGAATTCAAAAATCAATGATTGTTGAAAAAGACGGTGAAAAATACGGACTTATCGGTATAGCACCTTCTGATATGTATAAACGTGTAAAAATGAATAATACCTTGAAAGATTTTAAAGTTGCAGATGTTGATACAACTATTAAAATTGTTCAGGAAGAAATAAACAAATTAAAAGAACAAGGTATAAATAAAATAGTTGTTCTTTCTCATGAAGGAATTAAAAATGACAAACGTTTGGCGCAGGAAACAGAAGGTATTGATATAATCTTTGGTGCGCACACACACGATTTAATCGAAGGAATTCAGGAAGGCAAGAACCTGTTCTATTCAAAATCCGGTGAACCTACAGTAATTACTCAGGCAGGTAAGGACGGCGAAAACGTAGGTATTTTGAATGTCGATTTTGACGAAAACGGTGTTATTAAAAAAGTACAAAACAATATAATCAGAACAAGAGCATACAACAGACCTTTATTTATTAAAGATTCTGTAGAAGATATCCTTGGCAAGCCTGAAGTAATCGGCAGGGTAAAAGCTGCAGTGCCGCCTCCGGAAAAACGTTTAGCTCAAAATAATCCGCACGGGAACCTTATTGCCGATGCAATGAGAAGTGAATTAGGAACAGACATTGCAATACTTAACGCAGGAAATATTCGTGGAAGTTTTACTCCGGGGCCTATTGATACAAGATTAATTTCCGATATTACACCATTTGAAGACCATATGATGATTTTAGGGTTAACAGAAAAGCAAATTGTTGATTCAATTAAAGTTGGTCTGCAATCAGTTACCAAAAGTACGAATAAACCGGGTATTCTGCTTGTATCAGGCTTGAAATACAAAGCTAATACAAAAGGCGAACTGTTAGAAATGGAATTCATTGATAAGAACAATACCGTTCACAAAATTGATGTAAATAATCCTAACCCTAACAAAAAATATACTGTTGCCGCTGATGATTTCTATGCAACAGGCGGTGACGGATACTTAGAAAGCAATAAAAATCCTGATTTTGTAATTCAGAAATTTGATTTGGACAAAAATAAACTGGCTTGTGATTATATTAAAAAATTAGATCAGCCGATAGAAATAAAAGATGATGATAGAGTTCAAATTATAGAAGCATAAAAAAGCGCCCTCAACATTTGTTGAGGGCGCTTTTTTTTTTGAATATTGTTATTTATTGGCTTCTTCTACGCTGGTATCAACTTTACCTAAGATTTGAGGTAGTTCAATACCTGCCTGTCCAGCTAAATCATGCATTGCAGGAAGAGCTTTGATAAGGTCTTTCATAAAATTAGCTGTGGTTGAGCCGTTAGATGAACCTGCTCCGCCATCCCATACAGTAATTTTATCAAATTTGATATTTTTGATTGCATCAACTTGTTTTTCAACAATTTTTTCGATTTTTTCAATCATTAAGAAGCTTGTAGCGATTTCCGGTCTGTTATTTGAAATCTTAACAAGGTCTTCATAACCTTTTGCTTTAGCTTCTAATACAGCCTTAACACCTTCTGCTTCTGCAAAGTATTTAGCTTTAATTGCATCAGCTTCACCGAGTGCAATTCTTCTTGCTCTTTCAGCTTCTGCGTCTGCTTGAACCTGAATTTTAAGTT
Organism: uncultured bacterium; assembly: GCA_949035555.1. Classification (GTDB taxonomy): domain Bacteria; phylum Cyanobacteriota; class Vampirovibrionia; order Gastranaerophilales; family Gastranaerophilaceae; genus Zag111. Next base: position 55,862 of record CAROLD010000005.1, read on the forward strand.
TTTCAACTTCTTGTCTTGCAAGTTCTTCTTTTTTAAGTTTTGCTTCTTCTTGTTCTTTTTGCGCTAACAATACATCTCTTTGAGCATTTGCTTTAGCAACTTCACCTTCTCTGAAAGCATCAGCCTGTTTAACGGCAAGGGTTGCGTTGTATTCTGCGATATTTGCTTTTGAGATGTTTTCACCTTCAACAGCTTGAGCTTCAAGTTCAGCTGTTTTAATACGTTGTTCTCTTTCGGCATTTGTTTTACCGATAAATGTTTGTGCTGTTTGTTCTGCAACTTGAACTTCTTTTTCTTTATTTGCTGAAGCTTCACCGACCGCACCAAGTTTTTCCTGTTGAGCAACTTCAACTTTTGCTTTGTTAATTGCTTCTGCTGCGGCTTTTTTACCGATTGCATCGATGTAGCCTGATTCATCCGTAATATCTTTGATGTTTACGTTGATAATTTCAAGGCCGATTTTGTTTAACTCTGTATTTACGTTTGCGTTAATTTGTTCTAAGAATTTTTCTCTGTCCTGGTTGATTTCTTCAATTGTCAAAGTTGCAATTGCGAGACGTAATTGACCTAAAATAATATCGCTTGCTTGATTTATTACATCAGGTTTTGATAAGCCTAACAAACGTTCTGCCGCATTAATCATAATACTGGGTTCTGTTGAGATACCAAATGTAAATGTTGACGGAACCGCTACACGGATATTACCTTTAGAAAGTGCACCTTTCAGATCAATATCAGTTGTCATAGGTTCTAATGATAACACCCCGTAATCCTGAATTAACGGGATAATAAATGTACCGCCGCCGTGTACACATTTTGCGGTTTTTTCTCCGCCGGTTTTACCGTAAACTACGATAATTTTGTTTGACGGACATCTTTTGTACTGGTTAGCAACAAACATGAATACTGCAAGTACCACAAGTGCTGCGGCAATAATTAATCCAAACATATTTTCTCTCCTTCTTTTATGTTTTTACTTTTTTGCTTTTTCTATATAAAGTGTGTCGTTTTGAACTTTGTTTACTCTAATCAAATCAAAAGAGTTGATGGAGCTGTTTGAAGTATTGATAGCATTAACAACCTGTAACTTGCCATTTATTTCAATTTCAACCTGCCCGTTGCCGCCTGCTGCAAATCCGGAATATGCTCTTCCTACTTTATTAAGCGCAGATGCTTTGCTGTTTGTTACTCTTTTTTCTAATTTTCTGGCTAAGAACATCAAATATGCACTGCAAAACATAAACATAAAACCTACAGCAAACGCGAGAGCAAATGCCATACCCTGTCCAAAAGACATTTGTTTTAGTGCGGCATAGCCCATCCAGCCAAATCCCATGAAAAATGCTGTAATCGATTGGAATGATAAAAATCCGAAGGACGGGTCAGTGTCCGTTTCCGTTGTGAAATCTGCACTTACTTCACTATCCCCGCCAACTGCTGTAAATATTATTAGTTTAAAGATAAATAACACGGTTGCAAAAATTCCGACGTAATAATAAATTTTCCAGGAATTTGCAAGGGTTTCAGTTGGATTCGCCATAATTTTGATCTCCTATATTTTATTTGTTTTTTTTCTGTTTGAAACTTTTTTTAGGTTTGCTTGCTGATGAATTTTTTATCATATTTGCAGATGTTTGAATACGTTTTACACTAAAAACATCCGGAAGTGATTGTATACATGTGATAACTTTTTTGAGTGTGTCTATATTATCCAACTCTAATCCCATTTCAATTATACCGACATGGTTTTTTGTTTTAATAGTCGCATTAACAATATTTGTGTTGTTATCTGAAACAGCTGAAATGATATCCTTAAGCAGACCTAATTTTTCAGCAGTCTCAATTCTAATAGTGGTTGTGTAAGTTTTATTAGTATTCACACCCGCCCATTTGATATCCATAAGTCTTTCGTGCGGAATTGTGTCGAGGGTTTTGCAGTCAACTCTGTGAACTGTTACCCCTTTTGCTCTTGTAATAACTCCGACAATCGGCTCACCCGGAATTGGAGAACAACATCTTGCAAACGAATAAAGCAGTCCTTCAAGTCCGATAATATCTTTTTGTGAGCTTTTGCGTTTTGAAGAGTGAAAACTGCTTTCAGGAGATTTTTCAACAGGCTTTTTAAGCTTATTTATAACTTTATTTACTGTTGTTTCACCGTAACCCAGAGCCGCAAATAAATCTTCGGCAGATTGGTAGTTCATTGTTTTAGCAATTTTGTCAAACTCTCCGTTCTTGACATATTCATCAAATACGGCTTTGGTGAGTTCGTGTTCAAGGTTAGTTTTACCGATGTTGACGTGTTCGTCACGGTTATTTTTCTTGAACCATTGCTTAATTTTTTGCGAAGCCTGTTTTGTAACGACAAATGTCAGCCAATCAAGGCGCGGAGCTGGGGTTTTTGATGTCAAAATTTCTACAATATCGCCGTTGTTGAGTTTAGTGCTTAAAGGAACTATACGTCCATTAATCAATGCCCCGACGGTTTTGTGACCGACATCAGAGTGAATTCTGTATGAGAAATCAACAGGTGTCGCATCTTTTGGTAAGTCGAGGACATCTCCGTTGGGTGTAAATGCAAACACTTGGTCTGAGAATAAATCTAATTTTACACTTTTTACGTAATCTTCCGCATTTTTCATTTCTTTGTCGTATTCGACAAGCTTATGCATCCACGAAAATTTCATATCGGAAGAATTATCTGCTTTTTGCGAACCTTTTTCTTTATATCTCCAGTGTGCGGCAATACCGTATTCTGCAACCTGATGCATTTTCCAGGTTCTGATTTGAACTTCAAGAGGTTTTGAACGCGGACCGATAACCGAGGTGTGCAACGATTGGTACATGTTGCCTTTCGGCATTGCAATGTAATCCTTAAATCTGCCCGGTATCGGTTTGAATTGTGAATGGATTAAACCCAGAACTTCATAACATTCTTTTACACTGTCAACAATAACGCGGACTGCAGTGATATCATACAGGTCGTGGAATGTAATATTCTGGCGCTTCATTTTTGCAAAAATACTGTAATAATGTTTTGCTCTGCCTGTAATTTGAGCATTGATCCCGCTTTTTTGAACATCGTGAGAAATTTTATCAATAAGTGCGTTAACTGTTTCTTCTCTATCAAGTTTTGTTTGAGCAACTAATTGTGCTATTTCAAAATATTTTTCGGGTTCAAGGTATTTTAAAGATAAGTCTTCAAGTTCAGCTTTAATTTTATAGATACCGAGACGGTTTGCAAGCGGAGCAAAAATATCAATGGTTTCCTGTGCAATTCTTTTTTGTTTCGACTCTTCCATAAAATTAAGAGTACGCATATTGTGAAGCCTGTCAGCAAGTTTTAGGAAAATCACTCGGATGTCGTTAGCCATTGCGATGAAAAGACGTCTAAAGTTTTCAGCCTGACGTTCTTCTTTTGATTTAAACTTTAACTTCCCGAGTTTAGTAACCCCTTGAACAAGGTTAAGAACATCTTCGCCAAACATTTCTTTAATCGTTTCAGGTTTAGTGTCGGTATCTTCTAAAATATCATGTAAAAATGCTGCAATTAGAGTGTGCGTATCGACCTCAAGCCCTGCAAGTATTTTTGCAACTTCAACAGGGTGAATGATATAAGGTTCACCTGATACTCTGAATTGTCCGTCGTGAAGTTTTTTTGCAAATTTGTAAGCCTTCTCAACGAGTTCAATATCTTCTTCTGAATGCTTTTGAGATACTAATAAATCTTTTAATTCTTTAAATGTTTCTATGTCTGACATAATAAAATAATAATATAGATTACAATAAGAATTTTCAAGGAAACCGAAAAAATATCATATAAAAATACTAGGTGATTTATAAAAACACAGGAGATGTTTTTTGCATCTCCTGTGTTTGGTTACAATGAACGATAATAACCTTTTACTTCTGTTCCGTCTCGACGTTTATATGGTTTAACAAATACTGTACCGCCGCCGTTTTGGGTGGAATGTTCCAGAGACTTATTTGTCGGTATTCCGATACTGTTCAATTGTGACCAAATTGCCTTTTGATTGTTATCAAATTCATCACGAGACATTGCTCCGATATCTTCTCGCGAAAATATTTGATTGGAACCGTTTACAGCATTTCTGTATCCTGCATAATTCTGCTGTTTGCTTTGAGGTTTGATAATCCCGTCTTTTGCCTGCTTCATAATAGTCGCTTCGTTTTTAGTAAATTCTTCCGTTGTCATATTTCCGATTTCTTGCGGGGTAAATATATGGTTTTCCTGTTTAAGCGGGTTTGCCATAGGGATTGTATCCCACACAGTATTTTCAATCCGCAATTGGAACGGTGCATGGTCTGATGTTAATCCGGAAGTTGCACCGGCAGTAATTGAAGGAATAGCCACTTGGGCAGGGTTGAAATTTGGAGGAAAATCATTTATCATATTATTGATACTCTTGTTGGAGCCCTGGCTTGTAGCCTGTGGTGTACCAGCAAGAGTATCCTTCGTTATATAGAATCTTTTCTTGCCTTCTTTTAATACTTCAATATGATGTAACCCGTTTTCTCCTTGATATAGTTCTTAGTGTGATACATTTGGTTTGTCTTCGGTTTTTATGTTGGGGGCATCCGGTAATCGTTTTGAAATTTTTATATCATTGACTAAATCTGGAAAATTTTGTGCCTGCTTTGGGTTCCACCTTAAAATTTCTTGCAAGCCTCGTCTTGTGAATTCAAAATCGTTAAGTTTTATACCCTGATTGTAGTCTTTATAGAATTTTCGAGCATTTTCAAAGTATTTGTCTCTTTGAGGTTTAGCTAGAATATCAATATCTCCGAAATTTTTTAATTCTCTGCCTTTTATAAATCGTTGAGCATTCCCAACAGCTACACCGCCAAGCCCTCCGCCAATCAAGCCAGTTATAGCACCTTCAGCTGTTGTTTTAAATATATTTTCGTTGTCCATTAATCCTTGACCGGTACCTAGTAAAGCTCCTGAATTCATTCCGACAAATGCACCTGATCCGATTTCTTTAGAAAGTTTACTCCCTAAATTGTTTTGCAGAAATTTTTTGCCAAAAGCAGCACCAAGACCATCTGCGGCAATATCTTTGGCTAAAGTTTTTCCAACAGCTTTTTCCAGAGCTTTTGCTCCAAGTTTTCTACCAATTGTGGATGCCCCGCCCATTGGTATTGCTGCGCTTCCTATTTCCAGTGCTGCTCCTGCATATTGTTTTAACAAATAGTTATTTAATTCTTTATCTACAGATGTCCTGTAATCATTGAAATGATTGTTTATTGCTTCAACTTTTTGTTCACGTGTTAAATTTTTATTTTTTAAAAATTTTTCTAATTCATTATAATTTTGCATTTAAAATTCTCCTATATGTTTTTCTAAAATTTTCATAACAAGCTTACACACCATTTGCCTTACGGCTGATGTGTTATATATTCGATTTTAAAATTTAAGCTATTTATATTTTATTTAAGTTTGAATACAAAACCTCTCTTTCATTTTCCAAGTCGACAATAATATAATAAGCTAGTGTAAATATTAGTAAGTATAATGAATTAACCTGTCTATTATACTACATTTATAATAAATCGTCAATTTAGCCATTTGACCACTCCTTTATTTAACCCTCTTCATATTTCTTAAATTAAGCGCAATAAATCGTGGGAGTGTGGTTTTATAAGTATATAGGTAGAATTATGAATTATATTGAAAATTTAAAGCTTACAAATATGCAAGCCGTAGCACCAAAAGTTAATACGTCTCCTGTTTCTACCACAGAAATAAAACAGCAGGAGCAAAAAGTCGTTACTGATATTTCAAATGTTACCCCTGATTTTCAGGTTTCGGCTCCTATGAGTTACGCATATACTGGTGACCTTAAAATCTCTGATAATTTAACTGCGAAATGCTACAAGCTTGCAAACGGGCAAAAAGTTGTAATTGTTCCAAAAGACGGTACAACCGTTGTAAAAACCTATGTAAATACAGGTTCAATGAATGAACCTGACAATCTTCGCGGAATTAGTCATTATATTGAACATAACTTATTTAACGGTTCTGAAGAGCTTGGGGATAATGTGTTCTTTGATGAAGTTAATAAAATGGGTGCGGAAACTAATGCTTCAACATCTTTTTCCGTGACTGATTATTTTGTAAGTTCTAATCTGCTTGAGGATACTGATTTAGAAAATAAAATTAAGCTTCATGCAGGCATGATTCAATCTCCTAAATTTTTGCTGGAGAAATTGGAAAAAGAAAAAAATATTGTAAATTCCGAAATAAATATGTGTCTTTCTAACGATGAGAATATCGGGTTTACACAAACAGTGAAAAATTTATTTAATGTAAACTCATCGTCATTAGACTTAATCGCAGGTTCGACTGATAATATCACAGCTCTTAGTCGTGATGATGTCGTCAATTACTTTAATAACAATTATTATCCTGCAAATATGACAACCGTAATCACTGGTGAAGTTGAACCTGATGATACAATGAAACTTGTTTCTAAATACTTTACATCAAAAAAAACGCCTGTTCAGAACAGACATTTTGAGACAATGACTCCTATTGATAAAACTGTTCGTCAGGATATAATTTCTAACAAATCCGAAGGTGGAGCAAGTATTTTTTTAGGTTTTGCCGGTCCTGAAAATAACAATACCAAAGATATGGTTCATTTTGAGGCTCTTTCAACTTTGCTATGCGATTTAGCAAACTCAAAATTTTCAAGTCTTGAGCGTAAATATTCAACACAGGTAGGAGTATTTACAGAACGCGTAAGTTCTCGTCCGAATGATAAAACAATGGCTGTTATTGAAACAGAAGTAAAAGATGATTATGTAGAATTATTTCTGAAAGAGCTGTACGGTAAAATCGGAAAACTTGCCTTAAATCCGCCGTCAGCAGATGAATTAACCGCCGTTAAAAATCGTATGAAAATGGGCAGGCAGCAATGGCTGGAATGTTCACACGCACTAAATAATTCTATTGGCAGGGCGTTATTGGACAATCGTCCGCAGTATATGAATGAATATACTAATATTGTTGATAGTCTGACACCTCAGGATATTTCAAATATTGCAAAAAAATATTTGGATTTGGACAAAGTTGCATTGACAGTAGTTCACCCATCAAATTCTAATATTGACAAAATAAACAATAATTATAATTCTGCAAAAGACATATCTTTTACTGGAGTAAATAAAAAAACTCCAATAAAACTTGATAAAGTTTCAGAATATAAACTTGACAATAATTATGACATAATTCTGAATGAAACAAATTCTGATATTGTGAATTTTAAATTCTCCCTGGGTACAAATGTTTGGAAACCCCAAAAAGCGGCAGTCGCAGATATCTTAAATGAAATGCTAAAATATGGAGGCACAGAAAATTTAAGTTTATCTCAGTTGTCTGCGAAATTAGATACGCTTGGTGCGCCGTCAGGAATTGTAGCCGGTCAGCGAGGAATGGCTTTATCTTCAAATTTCCCTGCTAAAAATGTCGAAGAAGTATTGGTGTTATTCAAAGAAAAGATTTTAACTCCGGACTTATCTGAAAAGAATTTTGAACAGGCTAAAAGACGTTGTGCTGATATGTATTCAACACATGAAGTCTCTCCTTACGATAAATTTGACAAGGTAATTTACAAAAATACGCCTATGTCCGTAACTATAAATGATAAAAAGGAAAGTCTTGCGTCTGTTACTCTTGATGATGTTAAAGCTTTTTATAAAGACTTAATGGAGAATTCTCAAGGGCAGATTGTAGTATCTGGCGGATTTGCCAAAAATCCTGATTTGAAAAATGCAATATTTAACAGTATTGCAAAATATCATAATGTCCAGCCGAAAGAGGTTGTAACTCCTAATAGTTTTTCTACTCAAAATAATGCTGAAGTTTATACTGATGTGCATAAGAAAAATCAGGCACAGATTTTGGAAGGGTTTAAATTTAAATTCAACAGAAACCTAAAAGATGCAGTGTGTCTGCAATTACTAAATGAAATTTTAGGAGGCTCACCTTCCTCAAGATTATTCTCTGATTTACGCGAAACAAGACATCTTGCATATTCTGTACATTCAGACTTCGATTATGTAGATAATATTGGCGTAATGACACTTTCGATAGGTACGACAACAGAAAATCAAGAAACAGGTGAAAAAACTTTTGATAATATCAAGAAATCCATAGATGGTTTTAATGAAAATATTGCAAAATTACAAACCCAAACAGTCACTCCGGAAGAGTTAGATGCCGCTAAAAAAGCATTAAAAACAATGATTTTATCTCCATTGGAAATGAATTCTGCAAAGACTTCTGTGTTAAATGATATGTCAAGAAATCCTTACGGACTCAGCTATGTAAATAAAAAGCTCGAAATGGTGGATAAGATTACTGTAGACGATATTCTTACTACTGCGCAGAATGTGTTTTCAGGTAAACCTGTATATTCAATAACAGCAACTCAGGCTTCTTTAGATGCAAATAAGCTTTATTTAAAGAGTTTGGCTAACCATAACTAATATTTTTTGTAAAATAATTTTTGTTATAAAAAATATATTAAGGAATAGATTTTATATCTTTATGGTGTATAATGAATTGGTATTATTAAGAAAATGAGATTATAATTTTATGCAAAATACTTTAGAAAGAAAAGCTTTAAAAAATATAGATTTTAATTGTGATTTAGCACAGAGCTTCGGGATATACAAAAACAGTTCGGAAAGCAGATTGCTTGATTATTCAAGTTCTGTTAATATTTCCTGCGGTTTCCATGCCGGTGACCCGCTTACTATTAAAGAAGCTTTGCTTCAAGCTAAAGAGCGAAACGTTGTTGTTGGTGCACATATCGGATATGATGATATTCAAGGTTTTGGATACCGAAAAATGGACTTGTATACTGACGAATTAGAAGCTCTGGTTATGTATCAGGTCGGAGCATTAATGACTTTTGCAAAAGCTTACAATATGGAAATTGAACACGTAAGACCTCATGGTGCGATGTATAGACAAGCTGCCGAAGATTTAGATACTTCAAAAACTATTGCACGCGCGGTAAGAAAATGTTCAAAATGGCTGGTGTATTATGGTGCAACAGGTGAAAATCTTGCAATAGCAGGAGATGAAGAAAATATTCAGGTGGCTCACGAAGTTCATCTTGAAAAAATTTATGATGCGAACGGAAATATTGATTTCTCCGCAAGAGATTTAGAAAACACACAAATTTCTATTCAAAGATTGAAAGACTTACTTCAAAACTCCCAAGTAACAAATAATGCCGGTGGAAAAACCGTTGTTAGAGCGGATTCAATTCACTTTTCCAACAAACTTGCCAATGTAAAAGAACTTATTATTCAAGCAAGAGAAATGGTTGAACCTCTACCTTACAACTATAAAAATGCTCAAAAATCAGGCTGGGTTTTATAATTCTATAGAATAATATTAGACAAAGGGAAATGTATGATTAAGAAAATAAAAATGCCAAAACAAGCGGGATGGCTAATTCCCGGGCTTCAGGTAAAAAGATGGTTTGCACTGATTCTTTTCGGTGCTGTTTTGATGACTGTCGGGATTTTAATTCTCTTCGACTTACAGCCAATTTGGAATACTATGCAGTTTATTCGCAAAATTGCTGACAGCATATCTACCGAATGGCTTGCTTTTGGTATTGTAATGATTGGTGCGGCAATATTTTTTAAAGGTTGGCAGAAGACTAATCTTTCTATTCTTGATCTTGAAGAAGATAGGCATAATGACGTTTTACTGGAAAATTTATATAGAAGGAGAAAGCTCAACCGCGGACCTCGAATTGTTGCTGTTGGCGGCGGAACAGGCTTATCTATGCTGTTAAGCGGGATTAAAAATATTACCAATAATATTACAGCTATTGTGTCAGTGGGAGATGACGGCGGAAGCTCAGGAAGATTAAGAGAAGAACTGGGTATTTTGCCTCCCGGAGATATAAGACACTGTATTACCGCTCTTGCAGATGACGAAGATTTGGTTAATAAATTATTTAAATATAGATTTAATAATGGAGAAGGGCTGGAAGGACACAGTTTTGGCAACCTTTTCCTTACCGCGCTTTGCGAAATTACAGGTAGTATGGTTACTGCAGTGAAAGAATCTTCTAATGTTTTGTCAATTAGAGGTCGTGTTCTGCCTGCTACTCTGGACGATATGAAACTTGTTGCTGAGCTGGAAGACGGAAGAATTATACACGGGGAATCAAATATACCGGAAGCTCATGGCAAAGTTAAAAGACTTATGTCTGAGCCAGCTAACTGCAAAGCTCTTCCTGAGGTTATTGATGCAATCAAAAATGCTGAACTTATTATTCTGGGTCCGGGAAGCTTATATACAAGTGTTATCCCTAATCTTTTGATTAAAGAGATAGCCAAAGAAATTGCAAAATCTAAAGCTAAAAAGATTTATGTTTGTAATATTATGACTCAACCCGGTGAGACTGACAGTTACAAGGTTTCAGATCATTTGAAAGCCTTAATTGAACATGCAGGATCTAATAAAATTGTCGATGCAGTGCTTGTTAATGATTATTTACCTGATAACCTTGCTGATAAATACCAGAAATCAGGTTCTTATCCTGTAAAACTGGATATTTCGGAAATTAAAAAACTCGGGGTTAAAATCTTTGCTAAAAAGCTTATCCAAGACAGCAAAGAAGGGCTTGTAAGACATAGTTCAAACAGGGTTGCAAGAGCGATATATTACTGGTTCAGAAAAAGAGCCGCAGCTAATAGAGGTAAATAAGGGTAATGGCAAAAGTTACAGTACGAACATTACAAAAGTACAAAGATGTGAATGAAAAATTTTCAGTTTTGACAGCTTATGACTACTCCACTGCGAAATATATTGATGAAGCAGGTGTTGATGTTATTTTAATTGGAGACAGTCTTGCAATGGTAGCTTTGGGGTATGAAAGCACAAACTGTATCGGAGTGGAAGAAATGTCAATTTTTACCCGTGCAGTTGCAAAAGGTGCTAGTCGTGCAATGGTTGTAACAGATATGCCGTTTATGAGCTACACAATAGATATTCCGACAGCATTAACTAACATTGGCAATATGGTGAAAATCGGTGCTAATGCTGTAAAGCTTGAAGGTTGTAACGATTATATTCTTGAACTTATCAGGCGAACTACTCAAATGGGCGTTCCTGTTATGGGACATATAGGTTTTACACCGCAATCTCAAAATGTTATCGGGGGGCATCTAATTCAAGGTAAAACGGTTGACGCTGTAGAAGAAATTCTTAAACAGGCTAAAGCTTTAGAACAAGCAGGAGTATTCTCTGTTGTACTCGAAATGGTTCCTGAAACTTGCGGGAAATATATTACAGAAAATTTAAAAATCCCGACAATTTCTTGTGGTGCAGGTAGATTTTGTGATGCTCAAGTGGTAGTATGTGATGATTTGTTCGGCAAATTTTCAGACTTCAAACCCAAATTTGCCAGAAAATACGGTGATATGAAATCACTTATATTAAGTTGTGCAAAAAATTATAATGATGATGTTAAATTAGGAAAATTTCCTTCAGAAGAAGAGGTTTATTAAAATGTTAATCCATACAATAGCAGAAGTTAGAGAACAAGTAAAACAATGGAAAAAAGAAGGACTTACAGTTGGACTTGTACCGACAATGGGTGCCTTACATGCCGGACACTTAAGCCTTATAAATAAAGCCGTTGAAAAATGTGACAGAGTTGTTGTTTCTGTGTTTGTAAATCCTATTCAGTTTTGTCCCGGTGAAGACTTAGACAAATATCCGAGAACTCTTGAAGCTGATACTAAAATGTGTGAAGATGCAGGTGTTTCAATTGTCTTTGCACCGTCACCCACTGAAATGTACGGAGAATCGCAAATGAGAACTAACGACTTTTTAACTTATGTTATTCCCCCGTTTTTTCACGTTAACAAGCTCTGTGGTAAGTCAAGAGTAGGACACTTTGACGGGGTTTGTACAGTTGTAAATAAATTGTTCAATGTTGTTCAGCCTGACTATGCATTTTTTGGACAGAAGGATGCCCAGCAGCTTTGTATCATAAAGAAAATGGTCAAAGATTTGAATATTCCAGTTGAAATAATTTCTTGTCCTATTGTTAGAGAAAGTTCAGGGTTGGCTTTGAGTTCAAGAAATAAATACTTATCTGAAGAAGATAAAGTACATGCTCTTGCTCTTTCAAAAATTTTGAATAATATTAAAAGCTGTTATGAAAAAGGAATAACGAATGTGGAAGCTTTAAAAGAAACAGCTTTCCAATTTTTGGATGAACATCACGACCTTGAGTATCTGGAATTCCTAAATGAAGATGATTTAGAAGAAGTAAAAACCGCTGATAAAAACACTAGAGTCTTCATTGCTTGTAAAGTGGGTGGTGTGAGACTGATTGACAACATTCTTCTTGGATAGAAAAAAGGATAATTGCGATATTTCACAATCTGCGATAAACTCACATTATGAGCGAAAATTTATTAACAATAAAAGATTTGTATGTTGATTATACAACCAAAAAAGGGATTCTAGGAACTCCTTCAATTGTGCATGCCGTAAATAATGTTTCGCTAGATATCAAAAAAGGAGAAATCCTTGCTATCGCGGGTGAATCCGGATGCGGCAAGTCAACTCTTGCTAAAGCAATTATGAAACTTGTTGAAGCTGCTTCAGGTAAAATCTTGCTTGAAAAAACAAATATATTAGATTTAAAAAAATCTGAAGAATTAAAAAGTTTCTACAAGCAAGTGCAAATAATATTCCAAAACCCGTATTCAAGCTTAAATCCCAAAATGAGAATCGGACAAATTTTAAGAGAACCGATTGAAATAAATACAGATTTAACAAAAGAAGAAATTGAAAAAATTGTAGAAGACAAAATATCCAAAGTAGGGCTTGATAAAAATTGTCTAGAATTGTATCCGCATGAATTTTCAGGCGGGCAAAGACAAAGAATTGCAATTGCACGTTCGCTAATTTTAAATCCAAAATTTATTATTGCAGACGAACCTGTAAGTGCTTTAGATGTAAGTATTCAAGCTCAAATTATCAATCTGTTAAAAGAGCTTAAAGATGATTTTAATCTGACATTTTTATTTATTTCACACGATTTGAGTGTAATTAAATATATTTCTGACAGGATTGCTGTTATGTATCTCGGGGAAATAATAGAAATCGGACAAACATCTGAAATCTTTTCAGAACCAAAACATCCATATACAAAAGCCTTATTGAGTGCAGTGCCGGAACTGAACATACAACACGCAAAAGAAAAAATCCATTTGCAAGGCGAACTGCCTTCTCCTGAAAATCTTCCAAAAGGATGCAAGTTCCATACTCGATGTCCGTTTGTTATGGAAAAATGTAAAACTCAACAACCCCAAGAAATTTATTTTACTGATACACACAGTTGTAAGTGTTTTTTATATGAGTAGCAAAATTTTTTATACTCAGATTTATAATAAACACTATGATAAAACTTACTATTAATCATCAACTTTCTCATTTGCCGATAGCAAAAGCAAAAGGCACTCCGCAAGAGCGATTGCAAAAGGCAATTCATTTTAATGATGAGTTTTTTAAAAATATCAAAAGCGCATATTCATATGGAGATATTTCTCCCGAAATTTTTGCACAAATTTTAAAGCGCAGTGCAAATACAAATATCCCTGTAACAATATCATCGGGTCGTAATCTGTCAGGGCGCACTTCTATTGATTTGGATACGGAAGGAGTGCACTGCGGATACGATATAGTGTTACCATTAACAACACTTAATAATAAAGTCAGCAAAAGCTATTCAGCAATATTTATGCACGAAGCAATGCATTATTTTGACAGGATTATAAATCCAAAATATAACATAAGAGATTTAAATGTATTCAATCGAGGATACAATGGAAGAGAGTTAAAAGAATTTTATAATAAATATCTTTATATAAAAATGCCGCTTAATAAGTCTGCGGTAGATGCCTTTTTGAAAGATAAACCAGTGCAAGAACAAATTGATATGCTGCAAAATATTCGATATAATCTTAAGTTGGAATTAAACGCATACAAGCACACACGCAAATATCTCGCATTAATGAAAAAATGTTTTCCTAAAACTGAATATATTCCGGATAAGCCAATATCATACAAAGAATATCATTTCCCTGAAAAGATTAAATATCTTGAAGAAAAATTAGCAGAAATAATTCAAGCAGAAAGAGCAAGATTAGCTAAAAAATAAATTTTCTGTGCTATAATCAGGCTATGGACAAAAAAGTAATTACAACCAATCGAAAAGCTTTTCACGACTACACAATTTTTGATAAATATGTAGCCGGAATTGTCCTGACCGGAACAGAAATTAAATCTGTAAGAAAAAATGCGATAAACTTAAAAGACAGTTTTTGTAAAATTGAAGACAACGAGATCTTTCTTTATAACTGTCATATTTCGCCATATGAACAGGGGAACAGATATAACCATAAAGCAGAACGAACTCGTAAACTTCTTTTGACAAAAAAAGAAATTCTAAAAATGCATACAAAAATAAAAAAAGACGGTTACACAATTGTTCCATTGGAAGTGTTTATATTGAAAGGGTTTGCAAAGGTAGAAATCGGACTGGCGAAAGGTAAAAAACTTCATGATAAACGTGACGATATCGCAAAAAAAGATCAACAGCGAGAAATGGACAGAGCTTCAAAAATTAAATACTAATCTGCGAATTTTCTGGTCATAATAATATTACCATAATTGTCATAACAGTTTGTTCCGCGCCAGTGTGCAATTAATTTACCGTTTCTATTGTAAATTAAGGTTTCATCTTCGGATAGGCGCATTGTTGTTGTAACAAGATTTCCTTCTGTATTATATTTATAAGATTTATAAGGATATTCAATGGACGTACGTTTTTCTGTATGCGTCAAAAAACCTTCCTCATTGTAATATAAGACAACAAGGGGGGTATTTTTGTATCTGACGGCAGAGGTTCCGTCAGAAAAATATGCAGTAATTTTATCTTTATCTTCAATTTGCTGAATCCCGCCTGTTATAACATGTGCTGGCGTTTGGAGTACTATTAAGGAAAATGTAATAAAAAAAATAAATATTTTCATAATATATATTTAATGATTTTTATAAAAATACCAATGTGACTATTTAAAAAATTATGATAATTTGCTATAATGTAAGAAAATTGTAGTTGGAAGAAAAGGAATATATTATGAAAAAGTTATTAGTATCATTACTTGTTTTGGGAATTGCACTTCCTGCGGTGGCAATCAACGAACCTAAATTGAGCCGAAAATGCCGCAGGCATCCTGAAAAATGTCAGGTTCCTATGATAACACCAATTCAGGAACAGCAAATGACACTGGGGATTGTTCAAAGAGATATAAAAATCGGCACACCGCAAGCTGAAGTCGCGGCAGTTCTGGGTTCTCCTAATATTGTAACTCAGGATGCTGAGGGTCTTGAAACATGGATTTATGATAAAGTGTCATCAATTACATCATATAACAATTCAGGTTTCGGTGTTGGTATTGGCGGAATGGGCGGCGGTTACGGATCTGGCGGATTTGGCGGCGGGCTTGCTAATGTTGGTTACAACAAAAGCGGCGGCACAGTTCAATCGGTCAAAAAAACTTTAACTGTTGTATTAAAATTTGATGCCAGCGGGAATGTTGCTAAACTTAATTATCACATGAGTACATTCTAGGGAGTTATCTGAATGATGAAAAAGTTATTAGCAATTCTTTTTATAATATGTTTAGCTTTGCCGGTTTACGCAAAAAAACGCGAAGCTGAAAAAATCATAACTCCGATGTCACAATTAGAAAAAAGACAATTCCAGACAAGGACGTACGAACTTAATGATAAACCGCTTGTAATGAAAGCTATGCTGAATGTATTGCAAGATGAAGGGTTTATTGTTTATAACGCTAATCCTTTACTCGGGTTTATCTACGGGGTGAAAGATTTTGATACTTCAGATCCGAATATTGATATTTCAAAAGAATTCGGGCTATCAAAATCCCGTCTTAACTGGAACGGAGTTAAAGTGGCAACAATTGAAACAACTGCAAATGTTACCGAATACGGAAAAAGTATTCGAGTAAGAGTTAATTTCAAGCGTAAATTATTAAATATATATGGTAATGCTCAATTTATTGACGATATAAATGATGAGAATTATTATCAGGAATTTTTCTCAAAGGTAGATAAAGCAATTTTCTTACAGAAACAAAAAATATGATGAAAAAACTTTTTGCAGTGATTTTAACAATAATATTTTGTACCTGCACATCAAATTTGGCTTTTGCAAAGCGAATGCCAAAGATGTCACAGCTTGAACTGCGCGATATGCAGACAAGAATCTTTGAAACTCCAGATAAAGATAAAGTTTTAAAATCAGCAATTAATACTTTGCAGGACAGCGGATTTGTAATTCAGGAAATTGAACCTGAATTAGGTTATCTGAGAGCCAGAAAAACTTTTAAAAAACACTTTGTAAATAAAAAACGTGTTGCCGGCTGGTCATTGATGCTTGCTGTAATGACAGCATACACTGTAGCTTCTTACGGAACGGCTGTAGGTTATATGTATGACCCTGCAATGCGTATTAAAAATGAAATGAATGATAAAACTGTAGTGGTTGATTCAAATGTTAATGTTGAAAAATTTGGCAAAGATAAAACTAAAGTCCGTTTTGTACTTGTTGAAAAGGTTTTGCAAAACGCAGACGGATATTCCTATGTGAAATCTGCACCGACAAATGTAATCAGGCTTTATACTCCTGAAGTTTATCAGGAATTTTTCGCACAGCTTGATAAAAGTATTTTTTATGAAGGGATTTAAACTATGCAGTATATTGCAATAAAAAAAGAAGAACGTGACGGCGAAATAGTTTTTGCTGTAAATGCAATTCCTTTAAAAAATAAAAACCGATCAATTGTACAAAAAATACCGCATCCGCTGGGTTCAGATATTTTGTTGTATAAATCAATTGATGAAGCAAAAGATGCAATTTCAAGAGCAGGTTTTTCTTACATATTGCCTGACGGTAAAAAAGTAACTCCTACACGTAAAGTCAAGCCGACTGCACAATCAAACGGTAATTATGATGAAGTAATATATTCGATAATAAAAGACAAAATAAATTCTTCGAATTCTAATGTCTGCGCTTCCGCAATTTTAGCAATTGCGGAATTCCCAACAGAAGAAACTTTTGATCTTTTGATTGAAAAAATTGGGGAAGAAAATGACAACATAAGAAAGAATGCCATTTCCGCGATATGCAGATACGGAAAATTTTTACCGGACAAAATTATCAAAGCTCTGTCTTCTGATAACTGGGTAACAAGGAATTCTGCATTGACCTGCATATCAACTCTTGCCGCTGACAGCGATATTGTTGTTGAAAAATTTATCTCTCCTGTTATAAAAGCCGTTGATGATACCAACCCGATTGTGCAGTCAAACGCTTTGACTACACTTGCTATTGTTTATCAAAATTACAAAAAGAACAAATAACTTTAACAGCTGCCTTTTCTCATTAAATCTGACAATTTTAATTCTTTTGGAGCGTGAGTTGACTTTGAAGTTCTTTCAACCGGTGTTGACTCTTCATCTCTGTAATTAGCCAATCCTATTTTTGTTCCATTGCTTTCTTTAAGCATAAAAATTTCTTGAAAAAATGATATAATATTACCCATAATGTTTCTCCTATAATTATTATAGCTTAACTTTTGGTACGTATATCATACATTTAAACGATTTCAGTCTAAAAAATCATTATGCTTTGTGTTATATTTAATGTACAGGGAATTTGAGGAATAAAATTTGAATAACAGTTATTATGAAACTTTGGATGAAAATTTTAGTCAGGCTTTGAATTTTTTAGAGACTGAATATAGCCATAAAGAATTGCTTGAGTTTTTAAAAACCGGAAATATTGTACAAAAACAAATTGCAACATTAAGATTGCAACAGATAGCTTCTATAGAAGATGCGCAAATTCTGGTTTCAAATCTTGTCGGTCAAGATGGCAAAATTCGAGAAGCTGTTTCGTTAAGACTTGATGAATTCATGTCTAATTCTCAATATATTGAGTATTTTAAAACACCGCAAAATTATAATATATTTCTGGACGCAATAATAGATATAAACGGAAATATTTGCCGAAACGTAATCAGCGCAATTTCTAATCTAAGAAATAATGAGGAGTTTTGTAATCTTTTCTGTAACGGGCTTGTTAACTTATCAATGAACCTTCTTGATACCATTGAACAAATAGATTTTTTTCAAGGAAAATACAAAGTTAATAAAGAAGTCTTTAAATTGTACTGGTGCCTTGAAACAGCTTATGTTTTCGCCGATAAAATAGATTTTGAAGATTTAAAAGAAATTGTTCTTAGGGCAAAAAATATTGATGAATACACTATCAGAGAAAAGACCGCAAAAATTTTAAGCCTTGGTTTTGATGATAGCGATTTGCAGCTTGCTCAAAAAGAACTAAAAAAAGATACAAATTATTACGTACGAAGATTTTAAATCTTAAAAATTTTATATTTATTAATAATATAGCAAGTTTTTCAAAAGACTGTTTTAGTATATATAAGTAGTGTGTTACAAAATAGTGGAGTGATCATTATGTCAATGACAGTTGAAGCAAAGTACATCGGCGGAGATGAAACTAAGGGTTATATGGTAAATGTTCGCAATGCCCATCCAAAAGGTATGATTGGTGATGCAGGTTATATCAGACGTTTTGAAACTGATAAAGCCGCAAAAGCATTTACTGCTCTAGTCAACGAAACAGGAGAAGATTTTTATCAAAAAGAACAACTTAAACCGGAAAAGCCTATTCCATTGTGTCATATTGGAGATGATTTTGTAAAAGCTGAAACCTGTGAAGATTGTGAAGATGTAGAATGTCCTAAAATTTCCTGGGGTCGAGCTACATTTTCAAGATTAACGGATGAGCAAATAAAAGCGATAAATGAAACCCGAAAATTACCTGAAGGTGTAAAAATTGTAAGAGACGGTATGGGCGGCTATACATTATCTAATAGCTACAAAGGACTTGTAACAGGAACAAGAACAGTACCTGAAGGCTTTGAAATGAAAAAAGATTGGCTTGGATTTACTGTAGTCGTTCCTAAAGATACTGAAAGTATTTTTATTAATGATGTAGCTTAATAATTTAAAGACTTAAGGCGGGACAGGTTTACCTGTTCCGCCTTTTTAATTACTGTGATATAATCAGATTATGGATTTAAGAGAAATTTATCTTAAAAAGACTGATGAAATTTGCGGGTTAAGCTGTCCGCCAGTTTCATTTGAAGTTTTTCCTCCTAAAAATGAAGATATTACAGGACTGTTTGAAGAATTAAGAATATTAAAACGATACAATCCTGCTCTTGTGTCACTTACTTACGGAGCAAGCGGCACTTCCTCAAGATTTTCACCTGACATTTTAAAATCTATTATAGATTTAGAGTTAAATCTAATGCCGCACTTTACATGTGTTTGTTCCGGACGGGATGAAATAGAAGATTACATCAGAACAATAGAAAATCTTGGAATGGAAAATATTTTAGCGCTTCGCGGCGATATTCCGCAAGGGGTAAATCCATGTACATTGGATTTTGAACACGCAAATGAGCTTGTAGATTTTATTCATCAAAAAACAACTTTATCTATAGGAGTTGCAGGATATCCGGAATGCCATATTGAAGCAAAATCTATTCAAGAAGATATTGAAAATTTGAAAAGAAAAGTTGAAGCCGGAGCAAGTGCGATTTTTACCCAGTTATTTTTTGATAATGACAAATTTTGTAAATATGTTGAACTTGTGAGGGGTGCAGGTATTGAAGTTCCTATTGTTGCAGGTATTATGCCTATAAGAAGTTTAACCCAAATAGAGAAGATGGTTCAAATGACACATGTTTCAATACCTGAGACTTTAAAAAATCGTCTTGAACAAAATAGCATTGATGCTAAGAAATTTGGTATAGAATTTGCAATAAATCAGTGCCAGGATTTGATTGATTTTGGTGTTGACGGGCTTCATTTTTTTACGTTAAATCATTCTGACCAAGTTTCAGAAATTTTAGATAATATATTATAAAGGAGAAATATTATGGATAACTTAAATAGATATGTTGAACACACTCTTTTAAAACAAGATGCGCTTACATCTGATTTAATTAAACTTTTTGCTGAAGCTAAAGAACATAAGTTTTTAGGGGTGTGTATAAATCCCTGCTATGTGAAACTTGCAAAAGATAATTTAAAAGACAGTGATGTGAAAATTGTCACAGTTATAGGGTTTCCATTAGGAGCAAATACAACAGAAACTAAGATTTTTGAAACAATTAACGCAGTAAGAGACGGGGCTGATGAAATTGATATGGTTATTAATGTTACTAAACTCAAAGAAGGAGCATCCGAATATATTATTGATGAAATCAAAGGTATTAAAGCTGCTTGCGGTGGAAATAATTTAAAAGTAATTATAGAGACTGATTTACTTACAAAAGAAGAAATCAAATATGCCTGTGAATGCGCAATAAAAGGGGGGGCAGACTTTGTAAAAACCTCAACAGGATTTGTAAAAGGCGGAGCCGGAGCAAAGGCGGAAGATGTTGAGCTAATGTATAATACCGTTAAAGATGCAGGGCTTCAGGTAAAAGCATCTGGTGGAATTAGAGATAAAGAAACTGCTATTCTAATGATTGATGCTGGGGCAGTGAGACTTGGTACAAGTTCCGGGGTAAAAATTGTTAGTTAACATACTGTTACAATAAAGTAAATACTAATCATCACATGTTTTATATCGTTACAAGATAGTGAATTGTGGAGTAAGGATTTGTGGTAGAAAATCTTAACACATATTGGCAAACCCAATATCAACCAACATATCAACCAAAACTAAAAGAAGAAAAAATGAGGTTGATACAAAAACTTATGTTTTAGGCGGACTTGCTGCCACTACAGTAAATACTCCTCTCAAGAAAAATTTTACAAAGCCCTTTTCTCAACAATTCTTAAAAGCTATAGAAAGAATTCCAAAGGCTGATTTAGATACCTATAAAGTCGCATTTAATAATGCGTTTCAGTATTCAAAACTTGGGACCAGAGGTATAACAATAACAGACTTGAGTACTCTTTCTGAGGCTAACGCTGAGGTAACACTAAAGCTTCTTGCGGAAAAATGCTTCCAAAAAGGGTTAATAAACTTCCGGGTAACAATAAAAAGTAGTAAATAAACTTGTCAAACAATTGGAAACAATAAGAAAAGGTAAAAATGCGTGCTTTGCACCAAATACAAAAACTATCGTTTTAAATAGTGATAAAATGGCTGTTGCAGCATTTCATGAAATGGGTCATGCATTAAATCAACAAAGCACCGGTGTAATAAAAATAATAAAAAATTTGAAAGGTCTACGGGGATTAACCCCTTTAATTTTACTTACTGCCGCATTTAAAAATAAAAAAGCAGAAGGCGAAAAACCTGTTGGTGTATTTGATAAAGTTACTACCTTTGTAAAAAAAATCATTGTGGGATATTAACAACGGCATTATTTATACCAACTGTAATTGAAGAAGGTATAGCTTCAATCAGGGGTTCAAAAGTTGCAAAACCTTTGCTGGACGAAAGATTATACAAACAATTAAATAAATTCCATGGAAAAGGCTGGTTAACATATGTCGCAAGTGCTATTGCTTCAGGTCTGGCCGTTGAAGCTGTTTCCTGGGTTCAGAATAAAATCGTCAACTCTAAGGCTTAAATGAAAATATGAGAAAAATCATTATTATCCATGATATAATATAGTTAAAAAGGAACTATCTCAAAATGGGTGATGAAGATAAACAGTTTGACGCCACCCCCAGAAAGCTGGAACAGGCTCGAAAAGAAGGACAGGTTGTTAAGTCTAAAGATTTTTCAACAGCTGTTTCTCTGCTTGTTTTATTCTCTGTAATTTTTGGATTAGCTCCTTTTATCTGGGATCAAATCGTACAGGTATTTACGCTTTTATATGAGCAAATTCCAAATGCTCATGTTGAAAAAATCGGCTACACTTATGTTCTTATTGTGGCTATTAAAGGTGCGGCACTGATTATTGGTCCCATTTTAGCAATAGCGTGGCTTGTTGCGGTTTTAGCCGATTTTATTCAGGTCGGTCCTCTTGTAGCGATAGCTCCATTGATGCCCAAGCTTGATAAATTGAATCCGACCAAATATTTTAAAAACATTATTTCAATAAAAACACTTTTTGAATTGTTTAAAAATATTGTAAAAGTTGCAATTTTGGGCTATATAGGCTGGATGGTTTATAAAGAACACGTTGAACATATAATGATGCTGGCACAAGTTGATAATAATTTTGCTGTAATGAAAGAATTTGGAGAGCTTATTACAGAATTTATATTTAAAGCTTGTATTGCCTTTTTGGTTATTGCCGCGGCGGATTATGGGGTAACAAAATGGAAATTTTTAAAAGATCAAAAAATGTCTTTTAAAGAAATTAAAGACGAATATAAGAACTCCGAAGGAGATCCTAATGTAAAAGCTCAATTACGTCAACGTCGTATGCAGATGTTACAGCAAGGGGCTATGGATGCAGTTCCGACAGCAGACTTTGTTGTTACAAACCCTACTCATGTTGCTTGTGCGCTAAAATATGTTGCGGAAGAAATGGATTCGCCTATGCTTATAGCAAAAGGTACTGAGCTTATTGCAAAAAAAATTATAGGAATAGCTAAAGAACATAATGTTCCGGTAATAGAAAACCCGCCTGTAGCAAGAGCTTTATTTAAAATGGTCGATATTAACCAATCTATACCGCCTGAACTATACAAAGCGGTAGCAGAAATTCTGATGTTCGTTTATAAAATAAAAAATAAAAATACATCAAATAAACGACCGCGAAATTAATTTATTGTAGTATTATTGATGTGTAAAATTATGGCAAGAGAAGATAAAACAAACTTACAACATTATATAGATATCGTGCAGAAAGTTGCAAGAGTTGAGCATAGACGTATCCCGTCACATATGGTCGAATATGAAGAGTTGCTTTCTATTGGGATTATTGCTATTCAGGTCATGGTTAAAAACAAAACACCTGAGCAATTAGAAAAATACAATGCGGCATATATTGCAACAGCTGTAAGATGGGCTATTAGGAATGAATTAAGAATTAGATATAAGTGGTATTCGCTAAAACACAAAGCTGAAGAGGAGTATGATGAATCTGAAGCTGTTGAAGGCATGGATATGAAACAGGCTAAAGTTCGTGAAGCTATTTACGAAACAGTACTTTCTATTGATGGACTTGCCGCGGCAGCAAGTGATAATGATTCTCCGTTTGATTTTGTTAAAGACACCCACGCAATGCCTGATGAAAGTGCTGAAATATCAGAAATGGGTAAAATGATAAGAGCCGCAATTTCAAAACTTCCGCCCAAAGAAAGAACTGTTGTCGAATACAGATTTTATCGTAATATGCAGGTAAAAGATATAGCAACTCAAATTGGTCTGTCTCCGTCCCGTGTAACACGTATTGTTCAATCATCTTTGAATACTGTACGCGAATATCTGAACCAGCACGAATTATACGGATATTAAACATAACTTGCAACAGCTATTTAAACAAAGTATAATAATACTATGATTAAAATAAGAAGATTGACGTGTTTTGATTATCCTAAGTTAAAAAAACTCATTTCGTATTTGTGTACGGATGACAATGATAAGCTTGCAAAATCTTTGATGGAAGAACCTTTAGGTTTTCTTAACGCTATGCTTCCATTAAGATTTAAATTCAAGTCCGAATCTTTTATACTGATTGACAAGCATGAGATTTTAGGGCTTATTACAACTTTAAGAACTCCCGGTAATCCATATAAAATCAATATAACACGTCTAATTTTCAAAGATAATATGTACGAAATTGGCAAAAATCTGGTGCAATTTGTTCTTCAAAAATATGGCGAAAAAGGTGCAAAATCTTTCTCCGTAACAATTGATGAATGTCACGACGAATTGTTTAATCTGTTTATTAATGGATGCGGTTTCAGGCAGTGCGCGTCTGAAACTTTATGGAAAATAGAAAAACCGGCTCCTCAAAAACCTTCTATGCATTGGCGCTATGCTCAGGACAATGATGCTGAAGACATTGCCCGATTATACAATGATGAAGTCATAAATATGTATAAACCTTCGCTGATTCGTCATCCAAAAGAGTTCCAGACCCCGTTTTTCGAAGGGTTTACAGACTATTACAAAACAAGATTCGTCATTGAAGAAGACAAGAAAATTCTGGGCTATTTTTCTATTACGACAATGGATAATTTAAACTATATTCTAGATATAACAACAAACAACGGTTACGATTTTGACTATAGTGAAATCATTAACATAATGCTATGTGAAATTGCACGTAAGAAAAAAGCCTTCTATCCGTTGATTAAACAAAAAAAATACATAAAAAACTCTGAACGCATAGAAAATTATTTAAAATCTCAAAATTATAACCCTATACAAACCCAGCAAATTCTGGTAAAAGACTATTACAAACCTGTTAAACAGGAAGCGCAGGCGTGGAAAGTATTTATACTGGGCGAAAATCACATAACAACTAACTCTTAATATTTGTAGAAATTTAACAGTCTTCGTGCTACCATAATTTGACAGAAGAAATCGAGGTGGATATGGAGAATTTAAAAATTTATCTGGACAAAGATATTAATCAAGAATTAATTAAGTCTAAAAAAATTGCAGTTATTGGTTTTGGTTCTCAAGGTTACGGACAGTCAATGAATTTAAAAGATTCCGGCTGTGATGTTGTTTTAGGTTTGAGGCAGGGCGGTAAATCCGATATCAAAGCTAAACAATACGGATTTAAAACTATGTCTATTGAAGATGCTGTAACTTGGGCGGATATCGTACAAGTTTTAATACCTGATGAACTTCAGGCAGAAGTTTATGAAAATCAAATAAAACCTAATATGCGAGCAGGACAGTATTTGATGTTCTCCCACGGGTTTAATATCCACTACAAAAAAATTACTGCACCATCAGACGTAAATGTTATAATGGTTGCACCAAAAGGTCCGGGACATACTGTAAGAAGCCAATATGAAGAGGGCAAAGGTGTCCCTTCGTTAGTTGCAATTTATCAAGACCCGTCAGGAGATTCAAAAGAGGTTTCATTATCTTATGCTTCTGCAATCGGGGCAGGTCGTGCAGGTATTATTGAAACAACATTCAAAGAAGAAACCGAGACTGACCTTTTTGGCGAACAGGCAGTAATTTGCGGAGGGGTTTCCGCATTGATGAAAGCAGGATTTGAAGTTCTGACAGAAGCCGGTTATTCGCCTCATATGGCTTATTTTGAAGTTCTTCACGAAATGAAGCTGATTATAGACCTTGTAAATCAAGGCGGTCTTGCGGATATGAGATATTCAATCTCTAATACCGCCGAATACGGCGATATGACAAGAGGACCAAAGGTTATAGATGAAGCCTCTAAAAACGCGATGAGAGAAATCCTTAAAGAAATTCAATCTGGAGCATTTGCCGATGAATTTACCAGTGAGATGAGTTCGGGATGTGTGAATTTTAACAACTTGAGACAAGAAAATGCAAACCACCAGATTGAAACTATAGGAAAAGAAATCCGTGACTCTTTTGTTTGGGGGAACGACAAAATTATTGACAGAAATAAAAATTAATAGAGGAAATAAAAATGTTTAATACAGAAGATACATATGAAGTTGTCATTTTTTCAATAGGTGACACTAAAGCAGGAACAAAAATGGGTAAATTACAATTGAAAAATACGGTTGATAATACCGTACTTAATTGTATTCTTTGGGAAGAAACTCTTAACCGTTTCGACAGCAAGATTTTCCGTACAGGAAACCTTGTCCGTATCGTTTCTGCAAGCTTTAATGAAAAATTTAACAACTGTCTTGTATCCGCTCTGGAATTGATAAAGGAAGCTAAACTAGGTTTGGAGCCGCAAGAAATTGAACAATATTGGACAAAATTAAAATCTTATATAGATAGAATTAATAATGAAGATTTGAGAAATTTTGTAGCCGAACAATTTGCCAGATATGAAGATTTATTTAAAGTTATTCCTGCGGCAAAACTTATGCACCACAACTATATTGGAGGTTTGCTTGTCCACACTGTTGAATGTGCGGAGTTTGCAGAATTGAATATGGCAAAATTTACATATAAAACAAACGAAGATGAGATATACGCGGCTTGTTTACTGCACGATTTTGGTAAAATTTTTGAATATACAATTAATACCGAAACAGGTCTGATTGATTATGCTCCAAACTTCCGAGAAGAATGGATTTCCCACTCTCAATACGGGTTTACAATATGTATGAGCGCAGGCTTTAAAAAAGTTGCAAAAATGATTGCCGCACACCACGGAAGAAGCGACTGGGGTGCAATTATTGACCTTGATCAAAAAGACTTGGAACCTGAGTTATATTTAATTCACTTTATAGACAATTTATCAGCAAAATTTGGTAAAATCAGCACCAGACTGCTTGAAAAATAAATGCGTAAAATCAATACTTTAGACCGAAATGTTAACAAAATAAATAAAAATTTACGTTGCGAAACATTTTAAGTCATGGAGCATGGTTTATGATAAATTAAATTGTGTAATAAGGATATATTTAGGAATAGTTGAGTAAGGAGATTATGAATGTCTGAATACTTGAGCAAAGAAGAGATAAAACAATGGAGAAGCTCATTAGAAAAAATAACTTTAGAAGAATTTGCTGCCAGATTAGGGAAAAAAGTTGAAGAAAAGAAAGAAACCAATGACCTTATCGATATAGTATTACATGGCAAACCTGTTGTTTCTAACGAACCTGAATGGTCATCAAAAGCAGAAAGACTTAGCACTATTGCAGATAGAGCATTCGAAAAAGAAAAAGAAATTTATGTCTCTCCTTTCTCTGCTAAAAATCTAAAACTTGAAGCTGAGCCTGTAAAAAAAGAAGAAACAGTTAAAGTTGCTAAAAAAGCAGCCGAACCGAAGAAAACAGCTCCTAAAGCAGTTAAAGAACCGAAAAAAGAAACTAAAGCTATTGTAAAAGAAGTTCTTTCTGACAGTAAAACAGGTGATGAAGTAAGAGATGAAGTCAGAGTTGTTTTCAAAAAAGCTTTAACTGATAGAGAACAAAAAGTATTTGATTACTTTGCCGCTCACAAAAATAAGATTGTTTATGCTAAAGATCTAGCAACTCTTCTTGACCTTCCAAGAGATTATGTTTATAAATATATCAAAAATCTAAGAGCAAAAATCGATGGCGAAGCTTTAAAAAATGCTGACAAAGGCGGTTTTGTTCTATCAATATAATAGCACCTTTTAAACTATATATAATACGCATACACAACAAAGCTCTTAGTTAGTATAACTAAGAGCTTTTATAAATAGCAAAAATTTTATTTAATTTGAATTTTAGCTCCAACAAATTCAAGAGCTTTTTTAGTTAAATCAGCTTCTTTATCAGAAATTGAAGTCATAAAAGTTGAAGGCGCGGCTTCTACAATCTTTTTAGCAGACAAGTAATCAAGCCCTGTAATTTGTCTTAGGGTTGCCATAACAGTCGCTTTATTTGCACCCGCATCAAGCAGTACAAGAGAATGTGTACCTGTTCCCTTATTTATGACAGGTATTTGGACTTTGGGCTGATTTTTTTTACCTATGGAAATATTATCCATATCGATATTATATTTTTTCTTTAAGAAATCTCTTAAAATTACAATAAGCATAATTGCGATTGCGAAATATAAAAAAGTCATATCAATCATTTTTAAAAAGCCCTCTTACTATATAATAAAAAGTGAGCAGTTAGTAATAACTGCTCACTCATAATATCATATTCTGAAATGAAAATCAAACTACTTGATTTCAACAACAGCACCAGCTGCTTCAAGAGTTTTCTTAATTTCAGCTGCTTCTTCTTTTTTGATATTTTCTTTAACTGCTTTAGGAGCTGCTTCAACTAAGTCTTTAGCTTCTTTCAAGCCTAAACCTGTTAAAGTTCTAACTTCTTTTAATACAGCGATTTTCTTATCAGCAGGAACTGAAGCTAATACAACTGAAACTTCAGCGTCAGCATCTTCAGCCGGAGCTGCTGCTGCTGGAGCTGCTGCAACTGCTACTGGAGCAGCTGCAGATACGCCGAATTTTTCTTCCATAGCTTTTACTAATTCAGCTGCTTCTAA
>CAROLD010000006.1 GCA_949035555.1 uncultured bacterium
AAATATTTTGGTGTATTCATAATATTCTACCGAATATCTAATCGGCATTCTTAATATCCATCTTTAGGGGTTGAGAGATAATCGTTACAAATTTAAATATAACATATCTCTATAGATATATTATAACATATTTTATTAATCTCGCAAGTGTTATATTTTATTAACTTAAAATACTGTTGACAATTAACTTTGCTTGGTGTTTGATTATATTGTACTAGTCGAAATTTTCGTGCTGGATTTGACGGCTGGTATGTTTGTAAAAGCCGGGTTGCGACGCCCAAGCTTCCCTTGCAGGCTTATGTAGGGCAAATTGGTAAAATTAAAGGAGAAATTATGCCAACTATTAACCAGCTTGTACGTGCTGAACGTCAAAAGCTTAAATCAAAAACTAAATCTCCAGCTTTGATGAATTGTCCTCAAAGACGTGGAGTTTGTACTAGGGTTTACACTACTACCCCTAAAAAACCAAACTCAGCACTTAGAAAAGTTGCCAGAGTTAGATTAACTAACGGATTTGAAGTTACTTCATATATTCCGGGTATCGGTCACAACCTTCAAGAACACAGTGTTGTTCTTATCAGAGGCGGTCGTGTTAAGGATTTACCTGGTGTTCGTTACCACATCGTCCGCGGTACTTTAGATACTGCCGGTGTTGCTAACAGAGCACAAAGCAGATCTAAATACGGTGCTAAAAGAGATAAAAAAGGAGGTAAGAAATAATGTCCAGACGTTCTAAACCTGCAAGACGTATTCCTTTAGCTGATCCGGTTTACAACAGCGTTGATGTTTCTAAATTTATTAACAGAATTATGAGACGCGGTAAAAAATCTTTAGCTGAAAGAATTTTCTACGCAACATTGGAAAGAATTAAAGAAAGAACTAATGAAGATCCTATCGAAATCTTCCAAAAAGCTATGACAAATGCTACTCCTTTATTAGAAGTTAAAGCTCGTCGTATCGGTGGTTCTACTTATCAGGTTCCTATCGAAGTTAAGGCAGATAGAGGTTTTGCTCTTTCTTCTTCTTGGCTTATTGAATCTGCTAAGAAAAGAGGCGGTAAATCATTCATTGACAAATTAACTAATGAATTGATCGATGCTTCAAACGGTCAGGGTGCTGCTTGTAAAAAACGTGAAGACACCCACAAAATGGCTGAAGCTAACAAAGCTTTTGCTCACTACAGATACTAATTTGTCAGCTTTGATAAATTTTGAAATCGGCACTCATATTTATGAGTGCCGATTTCTTATTGTTTATTTCTTATGAAATGTATATCATTTGCTGCATCAGTTGTTATATGAATATTATATTTATCTTGGAACGTTTTAAATACTGATGGATTAATGAAAGTTGGCGTACAATCTGCCATGTAAATGTTTTGAGCGCTGTGTTTTCTTAGTGTAATAATTCCTGTCATAACCATTACATTGCAGTTGGTTATAAATAAATAGATATTAGGATTTTCGATAGGAATTATTGCAAACAGGTTATGCAATAAATTTATTGCAAGAGGAAAATAGTTCCCGAGATTTATTGTCAAAACATTTGGTTTTTCTATTCCGGGAGTAAATGTTATTGCAAACTCGTCTGTTTGTAGAGAGTTAAGCAAGTTTTTAAAATATTCCTTTTGAATTTCCGAATATGTATTCATTCCAATTATGTATAGACGTTTTATCTCTCCGGATTTTAATTTTGAAGATATTTCTTCAATTTTCTTGTTTATATCTTCATCATTGTAGCCGAGAGTAACTGTAGGTTTTTCTTTACCTTTAGAAAAACCTTTCGCATTTTTTGCCGAGTTAATCAATTCAGAATAGTCGTTGTTTTCGATTTTTATTACACCTTTTGGAACTATATAGCCGTTAGAAAATAGTCTTCCTCTATATAGATATTCAGTGTTCTTTTTTGCATTTTTTGTTAATAGAATAGAACCCGGAAATGTTGCAAAATCAAGAATATTGTTTTCGGTCTGATCACCGAAATGTCCTTTTAAATTAGGATATTTCTTGAATTCTGAAAGGGAGTGCGCTAGTAATAGATCGGAATGTGTATATATATCAATATTTTCGTTTTCAGTATTTTTAAGTACTTTTAATAATTCTGAAAAATTACTTCCAGAAACAAGGATTGCTTTCCCTTGAGCCGTCGAATATGAAACATCAGCTTTCGTCATGGCTCCATATTTTTCAAGTAATAATTTGCTTATTTTTAAGTTTAGGCGATAATCGTGTTCTGCCATTTGAGATGTCAGTTCTGATATGTCATTGTTTTCTATCTTACTATGGTTGAATAAATCGAGCGCATTTAGTATAGAATGAAAAGCCTCTTCATCAAATTCACCAAAATCAATCAGTTTGGATAGGTGAACTGATGTGCTTTTAATTACTATTTCCATAATATCTATTAAATTACGCTGTTCAGCTTTTACCCGGTTATATTTATCAAGAAACAGTTTTTCACCTGCTGAAATAACTTTTGAAATTTGTGTTGAGGTATTTAATTTTACTTTATTTTTTAATTCAACACAGTTTTTTTTGTATTTTTCGCAGTTTTGTTTGTATGCTTCCCTTGTGTTTGAATATAAAAAATAATCTTTCATTGCGATTTCAAAAAGTTGATTTTCGCTAAATTCATTTATATATACAAGAGATGCAATATCATTTATCATTTCATATTTTATTGATGGGTTGTTCGCGCCCATTTTTTCAAGTTTTAAAATATAATTTGCGGTGAGCTTTAAAAAATAAAAAATAACTTCTTGTAGAGCCGCAATATTCGGTGCGATAGAACATGCTCCTCTGGAGGTGCATTCATTTGTGTCTATATATGTATTGTCATATTCATTATTATGCATAAGATTTATTCCTGTTCATAATTTTTTAGGTATGAAATAATCATGTCTGAATCGTATATTTTGTCATTATTTTTTTCATTATATAAAAATGGTACTTGGTCTAAGCCTCCGATAGATAAAAGGCGTAATGCATTATCACTGTTGCTTACATCAATTTTATGATATTTAATGTTGTTTTCTTTCATATAGTTCATAACCTTTTGGCAATAAGGACAGGTTTCTAATATAAATAAATCAATCATTTTGGTCTCCTTCCGAAGTTTATTATACGTTATTATGAAAATATTAAATCCGCTGACTGAATAATAACAGGTATAAACTTTTAACAATTGCAAATAGTATTTTTTTGTATTAGACTTAACCTATGAGTAAGAAAAATATATTATTTGTTTTTGGTACAAGACCGGAAGTAATCAAACTGGCACCCGTAATCTTGGAACTAAAAAAACATCCGGATAAATACAGAGTAATTATTTGTAATACAGAGCAGCAAAAAGAATTGTCTAATCAGACCTTATGTTATTTTAATCTTCAAGCTGATATTAATCTTGATTGTATGCGTCCTAATCAGTCGCTTGTCGAAGTTCAAGCAAGGATTTTGACCGCATTAGATAAAGTATTTACAGATAATCAGATTGATGCAACAATTGTTCAAGGGGATACCATGACCGTACTGTGCGGTGCGTTGACAAGCTTTTATCGAAAAATCCCGGTTTTTCATGTTGAAGCAGGGCTTCGTTCGTATGATATCTATGAGCCGTTTCCTGAAGAGGTTATGCGTCAAATGACTTCGCGTGTTGCTGAATTACATTTTGCTCCTACAGAGAAAAATAGAAGTGCTTTACTCAAAGAGGATATTCAAGAGAGTAAAATATATGTTACAGGTAATACTGTAATTGATGCTCTATTTTGTTTATCCGATGGAGCAATGAATGCGGCAAAGACTTTTTACGAAGAAAAAAATATTCCGATTGATGATAAAGTCGTATTAATAACAGCGCACAGACGTGAAAATCATGGAGATAGAATTGACAGGATAATTGACGCGATTGAATATTTAGTAAAAAAATATCCAACTCATCATTTTGTAATTCCTGTTCATCCTAATCCTAATGTTAAAGATAAAATTCATTGCAGACTTGGTAACTATTCAAATGTATATTTGTTAAAACCTTTGGATTATCCATATCTTGTTTATCTTATGAAACACGCAAAATTGATTTTGACTGATTCCGGAGGGATACAAGAGGAAGCACCTTCGTTTGGTTGTCCGACTCTTGTTATGCGATATGAAACAGAACGCCAAGAAGGTATTGATGCAGGGGTTTCTGTGCTGGTTGGCGCCGAATACGATAAAATTGTGGCTTTAAGTACAGAAATACTCGATAAATCAAGAGAAGAATCAAGACTAAAAGCGGCAAATCCTTACGGTAAAGGAGATGCTTCTAAAATTATTGAACAGCTAATTGCAGATTATTTCAATAATAAATAATAACTCAAAAAATCCGGTTTCAATCCGGATTTTTATTATAATAAAAAAGCAAGTTTTTTAACTTGCTTGTAAATAAATGTTTTAGGGATATATTTAAGTTTTTCGAGGTTTAAACTTTTATTTAATTGATGCTGTTAATCTTTCATCAATTTTTCTGTCAATTTTTTTAAGCATCCTTCTCATTCTCATATCTCTATTAGAATTTATCATCGGATTAGATACCAATTCATCTCTATAACGTCTGTATAATTCAATTTCTCTGTCTTTGATATCTTTTTTAATAAGAATTTTGTCATCTTCTTCTGATATATCTTTAGAGACTTTGAAAATTACAGCAAATAATGCAAGAACAAACATTATCCATAGAATTTTGTCTGCCGGAATTGTTTCACCTACAATGGTGCTAACACCGTCAGCAGGATCAATAATTACTGTTGAGTTTTTAATATTATCAGCATTGACAGTAATTTTTAATTTGTTTGCATCAGTATTTTCAACTACAAGACTATCAATGTTTGATGTGCCTTTATATAAAGCATTAACGCTGTCAGAAGACGTTATTCCGCTTAGTTCAAGAATTAACTCATTATCAGATGGCGTTTTTTTGTTTACCTTTGCAATATTATCGGATCCAAGTATTACATTATATCCTGTATTATTTTTTTCTAAAGTTATAGTATGCAGGTAATTGTCTTGCGCAAAAACTGCTAAGCCGGAAAATATAAATGCTGTTAAGAATCCGATTATTAAAAATCCTTTTTTCATTTTCTCTTCCTCCCTAATCTACATACTTATACTAATACCCATTGATTAAAAGTACATCAACCCATGGATTTAGAAATGTAGGTCAAAAGTTCTAACTTATCTATTAAGAATTGTAACGAAAATAATACATGATGAAATTAGACATTTTTCTAAAACTTTATATAAGTGTAAAGAATAACAGATATTAGGAGAGACACGATGATATTATTATTCGGCGATAAAGCGGCTAAATCTGCATCAACAAGAAAAAATTCTAATGTGAATAACCATCCTGTAGAAAATTCAGGAATTTTGGCAATGAGCATGAGTGATGCAAAAAGCTTGTTAACAATGGGTGAATATGATACATATATCTCTTCAAGTCCAGTAGCTGTAGATTATGCAATGTACGCAGGATATTCAGACGGAGCCTCTTTTGATACCGGATTTATGGCAGGTTTTTCTTCTGCAATAGCAACTTTAGGTGACTCAGGATTTGGCGGAGGATTTTCTGATTGCGGAGCATGTTCCTATTCAGCTGGTACATCTTGTGGTGGCGGCTCATTTGCCTCAGTTTGCTAAGTTTATATTACATGATGGATGAATAAATTAAGAGCAGAAAATATATTTTCTGCTCTTTTCTTATGCATAAATCAACAAATTACAATTGTAACAAAACCTTAACAATTTACCTTAAAATCCTAAAGTTTCTAAGAAAAAAGCCGACATTAAGAATAAGGAAACCGACAAGGAAATCGAAAGGATACGCTAACAATGGGAATGGCAGCATCACAAGCTAGATTATTAACATTAACTGCACGTCTTGCAGATAATGAATTAAGATCTCAAACCATTAATAATGCAAAAATGCGTTTGGCTACTCAAAGTGCCCAGGCTAGCGATAACTATATTAATGCATTAAATAATGCAGAATTGATGTTCTCAAACTATGATGAAACAGGCATGGAACAATCTCAGTTGTTAACATTTAATGCTTTAACTTCATATAGCTCTTACAATAACCAATACGGATTAGTAAATGCTGCAGGTCAGCTTCTTGTCTCTGAAGCTGAAGCAAGAATGTTTGAAAAAGCAAACGGTAATTTGAATAATTATTTAAAAGATCATGGATTAGTTTATGATACAACTTATTTTGATAAATTAACACCTATTGATAATAAAGGTATTTATCCTGATCCGTACAACACTATTTCAAATGCTACCTTGAAATCTTGGTATGAAGCTTACGGTAGTATGGAAAATTCTAATGAAAATGTTCTTTATGGGCAAAAATATGATGATTATACCATGAGTTTAAATTCATTGAAAAAAGTTTTAAATCCTGCATTTCAAAATTATCTTAAAAATAATACCTCTGGAACTATTAATACAAGTACTGATCCTGTTTCATTAAAAGGAATATCTGAATTATTTGTATCTGTTGATGATAAAATCGAAAAATTGAATAATGCTTTTACGAATGTAAATCCTGATTATCTTACAAAAGAGGCTAAGAATGCGTTAAATACTATTCTTAGCAGTGTTGAGAAAATTGATGATTCTACCGTAAAAGTTAAAGATGCACCTCAACCTGTAGTTATTGATGAAACCGCTAAAACTATCGAAATCCAAGGTAGAAAATGGACTTATTCAGATTCTGCGGGGGCATATAACATTGTATCTTGTCCTGCGGAAGAAAAAGATGAGCATACTAATGTTGTCGATACTGTTTTTCCGGTGCCAACTCCAGTTCCTCCAGCTACAAGTTTTAGCTCTTTAAAAAATTTAATAGACTCCTTATCAATTCAATATATTGAGTTTGATGACGATGGTAATGAGATTAGCCGATTAACTAATTACTATGAATATAATGAAACTGATAATGGTATTAAGACTGTCACCCCATATATTAAGACTACAGCAGTCAATGAGGTTTTAAATGATGCATTAGCCAGTGCATATGCTCTATTGACATCTTCTGACAGTATAAATGTGGATAAAATTATTGATGCATTAGAAAATCCTTTAAATAATGATTTTGATAGAACAACTGAATATGAAGGTAAACAGCTTAGTGCCTATGCTAATGAATATATAAATAATAGAAACGACTTCTTAGGATTTATATTTGCAGAAGGAGTTGATGATGTAAAAAACTTATTAAAATCCGGAAAAATACAAGCTAAAGATTTAACTGATCCTGATTATATCTTGAAGTTATTAAATGGTAAAATAACTATAACTGATAGTGAAGGTAATAGTAATATTGTTATTCAGCCGGGAGTATTGAAACTAACAAATGAATACAATACTATTGTACAAGACATGTTTGTTGCAAAAATGATTGAAGAAACCGGTGAACCTAAATATGCTTGGATTGATCAAAATGATACAACAAATAAAGGCAATGCAGATGCTAAAGCGCAATGGTATACAAACTTGTTTAACAGAATGAAAGACGGTTTTAAAGCTATCGAAAACGGTTTAGCTTCATCATCAGAATGGCTTGAATTTGCTTTAGAAAGCGGTCTTGTTTCAATGGAACAGGTTGATAAAAACTTTAACTGGAAATCTCTTGATTACAAAACTTGTGCAAAAATTACCGAACAAACAGATAACAGCGCAGCTGTTGCTAAAGCAGAAGCTGAATATACAAGAGCAATGAATGATATTGATGCAAAAGACAGTATGTATGATATGCAGTTGAAAAATATCGATACTGAACATTCAGCTCTTCAAACAGAATATGAATCTATTAAAAATGTCTTGAACAAAAATATTGAAAGAACATTTAAATTCAGCCAAAATGGCTAAAGATACTCAAAAAGGCAGAACTTTTAAACTTCTGAATCGGGTTCAGAATGACAAAAGTTCTGCCTTTTTATCTTCTTGTATTTTATTTTTGAGTATATACAATAAATATAGAATGTTTACACTAGAAAGGGTATTAGATTAGGGATGATTAAATTCGATTACAGAAATGCTGATACAATGGTTGTTGGCTCAGCGGACGGACTTAATATGTCTGACGAATTTGCCGCTTATAAAGACAGAATTGCGGAAATTATTACTGACTTAAATAAACGAAAAGATAAGCCCGGACAATGGCTTCAATGGATGAATTTAGGGTACAGTGAAGAAACTGCCTGGTATGTAAAAGAATATGCCGCACTTGTTGAAGGTCGATTTGATAATATTCTTGTGCTTGGTATAGGTGGATCTGCTCTTGGAGGAATTGCTGTTACTGAGGCTTTACTCAAACCTTATTGGAATTTATTAACAAAAGAGCAGCGCGGCAATATGCCTAGAATTTTCTTTTTGGATAATATAGACCCTGATACTATGACCGGACTTTTTGAAATGCTTGATTTAAAGAAAACTCTGGTTAATGTCATTACCAAATCCGGTGATACTGCTGAAACTATGTCACAATTTATGATTGTAAAAGATAGATTGGAAAAAGAACTTGGCGATGATTATCGAAAGAATATTGTTGCTACAACCGATAAAAAAACAGGTATTTTAAGACAAATTGCCGAGCAGGAAGGTTATAAAACCTTTGTTGTGCCGGATGATGTCGGAGGAAGGTTTTCTGTATTTTCTGCTGTCGGACTTTTACCGTTTGCTCTTGTCGGTATTGATATAGATGAAATCATGAGCGGTATAAAAGATATGGATTTAGCTCTTAAAAATACAGATATTTATGAAAATATTGCGGCGCAGAATGCATTAATTCATTATCTTATGGATACTAAATTAGGTAAAAATCTTTCTGTAATGATGCCTTATTCAAGCCGTTTGAGATATATTTCTGATTGGTACGCTCAATTATGGGCTGAATCACTTGGTAAAAGTGAAGATTTAAATGGAAATCATGTTCATGTAGGCTCTACTCCTATTAAAGCTCTGGGAGCAACTGATCAGCATTCACAAATTCAACTTTTTAATGAAGGTCCAAATAATAAAATTATTAATTTTATCCGCGTGGCTGAATTTGATAAAACCCTTGAAATTCCTAAAATATTTGAATATACAGGTATAGGATATTTAGGTGGCAAAACTATTAATAATTTGTTGAATGCTGAAGCTGATTCTACAAAAGTGTCTTTATCTGACTATGCAAGACCAACAGTTACAATTACATTACCGAAGTTGGACGGATATAACCTTGCTCAGCTGTTATATATGCTTGAAGTGCAGACAGCTATTGCAGGAGAATTATATAATATAAATACTTTTGACCAACCGGGAGTTGAACAGGCAAAGAATTACACTTATGCACTGATGGGCAGAGTCGGATATGAGGATTCGGCAAAAATGCTTCAGGCAAGAGTTGCCGCAGTCTAGGTTTGCTTATGATTAAAAATTTAATTATACTACTATTTTTAATAATTGGTATCTTCGGAATAAATAAATTGTCAGCTCAGGTACTTACGGGAAGTGTTTCTGCCGTACCGCAAAGCTTTTACGGCACTTGGCGGGTTTCATCAAAACTTGTAGACACAGATTCTCCGTTAATATTTAAAGAAAATAATGTGGATTTGTGGAACTTATCGCGCCTTGGTGACGTCATAACATTAAGTAACCCGTTTAACGGGGCCAAGGCTGATATTACGATTGACAGCGTGAGTGAGGGTACAGTTATATTTACTAAAAGCGGGAAATATGGCAATAAAAATTTAACTGATGTTGTTGAAATTAAACTGAGTGAAGATACTTTTGCAGGAACTGATACAATTAAGTTAGATACTTATTCTGATGTTAATGGTAAAATTATAAAAACAGAAACGGCAAAATACTCTGTAAAAGGAGAAAAAATTGCCGGAAGCTATAATCTAGAGTAGAAAATTGAGGATATAAAATTATGCAAAGTTATGAATTTGACACACTCATCTGGGGCGGCGGACCGGCTGGACTTTCTGCCGGCATGTATGCATCCCGCGGGGCAGTTTCAACAGCAATTATTGATATTAGTATGTTTGGCGGACAACCTTCAAATTACTTAGAATTAGAAAATTATCCGGGATTTGCAAGAGTTGGCGGATATGATTTGATGGAAAAATTTGAAGAGCATGCTGACATGTTTGGAGTTCAAAAGTTCCCTATGCAAGAAATAGTATCTGTTGATTTAGTCTCTAATCCTAAGGTAATTGTAACAAAAGATGGTGAATTTAGAGCAAAGACAGTTATTATTGCAACCGGAGCAAAACCGATGAAGCTAGGTGTTAAAGGGGAAACAGAATTCCTTGGACGTGGTGTCAGCTATTGTGCAATCTGCGATGCCGCTTTTTATAAAGATAAAGTTGTTGCAGTTGTGGGCGGTGGTAATTCTGCTGTTGAAGAAGCTATGTATCTAACTAAATTCGCATCAAAAGTTTATTTAATCCACAGAAGAGATGAACTGCGTGCTGATAAAATTGTTCAGGAAAGAGCATTTAAAAATGATAAGCTTGAATTTGTCTGGAACTCTGTAGTTGCAGAGATAAAAGGTGAAGACTTAGTAAATACTTTAGTCATAAAGAATACTAAAACTGATGAACTTTCTGAACTAAATATTAATGGTGTATTCCCTTATATAGGGATTAATCCTAATGTTGACCAGATAACAGGTCAACTTGAGCAAGATAAAGCCGGCTTTATTATTACGGACGAAACAATGAAAACATCTGTTGATGGAGTTTACGCGGCAGGTGATGTCCGTCAGACTCCGTTAAGACAGGTTATCACAGCGGCGGCAGATGGCGCTGTTGCGGCTGTATATGCTGTTAAATATATTGAAGCATTGAAAGAAGTTACTGTATAATATAAAGAACATATTAATATTAGCGTTTTCATATAAAGATTATGTAAGGAAATCCGATTTTATATTAATTTTACTTTATAATAATAATGTAAAGACAAATATATGGAGATGAAAAACATGCAATCATTAAATGAAATTCTTTCTGAATTAGAAAATGCTGATAATACAACAAAAAATAAAATCGAAAATGAATTGGTAAGTATTGGTGAAACAGTTCTTCCTCAATTAGTTGACCAGTTACAAGTTGTAAGAGGTATTAAAAGAGGTGTTGTTGCTATGACTCTTATTCGTTTAGGTGATGCCTCTGTTAAATATTTAGAAAAAGCCGCACACGATAATAAAGAATTTGAATGGGTTGCTGAATATTTAATCAGAGAAATTAAAGGCTCTGTTGCAGCATAAAAAAATAACTTTATAGTAGAAAGATCGGTAAGTTCAGCCGATCTTTTTTTATGCTAGAATAATTTTATGAGAGAGCATAATGATTTAAAATATACATGTTTGTTCGGCGGAGGTGCAATCCGCGGTGCGGCGCATGCCGGTGTAATAAAAGCTCTCGATGAATTAGGTATTAAAATAGATACTCTTGGAGGTTCTTCTGTTGGCTCAATGGTTGCAGCATTGTATGCCGTTGGCTATAGCGCGGATGAACTTGCGGAAGTTTTTTTATCTGTTAATTTTGAGCTGTTTAGAGATATATCCTTAGGATTTACGCAAAAATTTGCATTGAGTAAAGGGGAAGTTTTTCTGGAATGGATCAGAGATTTAATTGAACGAAAGTATTACGGGGAAGCTTATTTAAAAGGGCAATGCAAAAGAGTAACGTTTGCGGATATAAAAAGAAATTTAATTATAATTACAACTAACATGAAGGATTTTTCCTGCCGTGAATTTTCGACTTTTGAAACTCCTGATTTTGAAATTGCTATGGCGGTAAGAATATCATGCTGTATGCCCGGATTGATGCGCTCTGTAACCTTAAACGATGAACTTCTGGTTGATGGAGATTTGATGAAAGGTAAGCCAATGTGGCTTTTGTCAAAAAATATCTCCAATTCTATGGATAGAATTCTAGAAATTCGATTAGAAGGAAGTTTTTCAGGTACAGACCAGAAACCACTTGATTACATTAATGGTATGTACACCTGCATGACATCAACTGAAACTTCGTTTATTAAAAGTCTTTATGGTCATCGTGACAGATATGATTACCTTGTTATAGACACCGGAAATGTCGTGGTTGTAGATTTCAACTATCCGCTTGATAAAAGGCAGGCTATTATTGATAATGGCTATTCTCAGGCTATCGAATATTTTAAGAATTATCTTCCGGAAAAGAAACAAAAATTAATTGATATTTATTTGAAAATTCTTGATGAGTTGAG
Source organism: uncultured bacterium (assembly GCA_949035555.1). Lineage (GTDB taxonomy): Bacteria > Cyanobacteriota > Vampirovibrionia > Gastranaerophilales > Gastranaerophilaceae > Zag111. The sequence goes on from CAROLD010000006.1 coordinate 12,279, forward strand.
AAGAGTACAAGGTTTTATGCTTATGAGAAAGTATCCGGCGGCTAAAAATTGCATGACGGAATTATTTATATATATTGTTACAGTCAAGGAGCTGATTGATCCTGTAATTCTTGATGGTGTAACAGCTTTTCAAAAATTATTGTCATCAAATGTTAAAACCGGGCTTTTGGGTCGCTCTAAATGTATTGAACTAAATACAGTATCTGGTGTTCTTGTCAATTTAATTTCGGATATCACAATAAAAATAGATGCTATGGAAAGCTATGTAAATAAATTTATTGTTTGACAATGAATTTTGTTTATTATAATATTTATATATAGCCGAACGGTTCAATACATGCTCCAGTGGCGGAATCGGTAGACGCGTTGGACTTAAAATCCAATTGGGCGTATAACCCAGTGCCAGTTCAAGTCTGGCCTGGAGCAAACTTAAAAAGAGACTCATTTGAGTCTCTTTTATTATATTCAACTAAAAAGACTGCATTTGCAGTCTTTTTAGTTATATCTTATTTGTTTAACATTTTCATTCCGGTGAAGTTTTTCTGGTTAAGAAATTCTATATTTTCAGGAGCTAGCATATTATCTTTAGGTTGAACATTTGAAGCCTGTTTTTCTTTAGCATCAAGCGCAGCTTTTCTGGCTTCTCTTCTATTTGTCAGGTAGATATTCAGTTTCGGAATTCCTCGTCCCAGAACAATGCCTGAATATGCATAGCCGACTATTTGAGCAATAGTTAATATTCCAAGTTTTTTCTTAGTCGCGCTGTCTGCAAGTTTAACCATTTCACTGTAGTTTAAAGCTTTGCCGTCTTTGAATACTTTTTTGCCTAGTGCTGAGTGGAGAACTTCATCTCTAGTTTTAAGACCTGATTTTGTAATCCAATTCATTACACCTTTGCCTTCTCGTTTAATAAGTGAAGGATCCAGTCCTTGTGCTACAAGTTTTTGTACAAAGTTTCCTAGAATCAGCCAGTTTGCAAATCCAAGAGTATCTTTAATTGAGCATTCAGCAAGTTCGTTATTGTTTCTTGATGATAAAAATCTTGACATAATTGTGATACCGTAGATAAATTTAAATTGCTTAATGGTTGGTGAAAAACCTTTAAACTGCAAGTCTTTAATAAGGTTTTTAGGATTTCCAATTGTTGCAAGAACTCCGGCACCAAATAATCCTGCTACAAGTGATTTTCTAAACTTAAATCCTGCCGAATCATCCTTTTTGCCGCCGCCTACAAAGCTATCACTGCCTGTTTTCTTTTTAGTCAGGTACATATTCAAAGGCTGAGCAGACATACCAACTGCAGAAGCAATACCTATACCAATTAATGAACGTTTAATGTTCATAGATTTTAAGGATTTAAGGAATGCATTTTCTGCAATGTCTTTAGAATTCAGAAAAGCTTCTTTAACTTTTTCTTTAGAAAAAACCTTACCTAATTTATAAGTATTTTCAATAATATAATCAACACTGTATCTGGAAGTATGAGCTTTTTGTCCTTCATCAGCTATGATTCTTATATTATTTTCAACTCCGTAAGAAGAAACAAGTCTGTTTTTTGCATTAGTAAGACTTTCTTTACTGATTTTTCCGCTATTGGAACGTATTTCCTTTTCCAATATGTTCGCAGTTTCTTCAATATCTTCAGGTGTAAATTTGTTACCCCATTTGCCATCAACAAGAACCTCATATCTGTTTAATGATTCTGTCAGCCATTCTCTTAGAGGGTTTGCAGAAGGGGTATTTGCAGCGGCTTTAAGTCTTGCATCCCAAATTTTACCCTGCATTTCAAGAGTTTCAGAATCAGCAAATATATGGTTAGCTTTCACACCGTCTTTTAGCTGGTACATTCCATTAATACCAGCGGCGAGAGCTGCACCTGCAAGAGCTCCGTAAGCGCCGACAAGTGAATGGTTGGTTGTGCCCATGCCTTCACGTCTCATTGTTTCTACGCCGGCATCAGAACCTCGGCTAAAATCTGTTAATGTTCTTGGTAGAACCATACAAAACAAGTCAACAGCAACGGCACCCCATGCCTGATTTGTATCTAAAAATCTTAATACTTCAGCAGGTCCGCCTGTAAATGTTGGTGCTGATGGAGTATTTTGTTTTGCTGTGAATCCTTTAAAATCGTTTCTTTTTTGAATTTGTGCTATATTTGAGGTTTTAAAATTTTGTTCTACTTTCATTATTTATATTTTGCCTTTTTCTTTATTATATACTAACCAAAAAATGCCTTGAATGCCGGCGAATTATTTTTCATAAGTTTTTCCGAATAAATCGTCGAGGTCGTCGTGGAATTCGTTGTCGTTTGCGCCATCTGATTCAATTTTTCTTTTTTGTTAGATTGGGTTCGTGTATATATCGGGATGAATACGCCCAGAGATAACAATGAGAATGCTAAGTTGCCTAATTGGCACATTGCTCTCATGTTTCTGGCTTTTGCGTGCAGTGCTTTATCTGCTATCGCACCCAGTTCATCTGTTGATTTCATTGAGGTATGTTTTGCCCAGTACCAGAATTTTTTGAAGATGTTTGCACCTTCTTCAGGATTTTTAAGTCTGTTAATCAGTTTTATTCCATCTTTATTATGCTTTTCAAGTAAAGTTGCAATGCCTTTTGCCGCATAATCGCCTAAGAAATAAAAACTTGAGAATGTTGCAATATCACGAATTGTGTTTTCTTTTAATTCGTTTGAGTCTTCTGCTGCTGCAAGTCTACTTGAGAATGTTGCGGCTGAAATAATTCTAGCCTGATCCATTGTAGGGAAAATGTTTTTGAACTGGAACATTTTTAAGCTTGGTCTGTCCATTAACATAGATAAACCTGCAACACCTGCCATTAATGGGATAGCTACAAATTTTTCGGCAGTTAGTTTTTTCTTTTCTTCAGGGGTTAAAATTCTTTCCTTTTCATCGTTATAGATAGGAGCGCCTTTTTTACCTGAAAGTTTATGTGTAATCCATCTGTTAATAGGTTGTGCCGCAATAGCAAGTGGAATAATTATTCCTAAACCTGCAACACTCTTCCAGTTAACAAGTTTTTTTGCTTTAGAGAAGTATTTTGACAAATCATCAGCATTTTTAATATGGTCACCTTCTTTAACAATACCGTGAAGAACTTCACCAGTGCTGTCACAAAGATGTCTTAAATTGTTAGCGAAAAATTTATCTGAATTTTTGAATTTTATATTTTCAGCAATTCCTGATTTGTTTACAAGATATCTGTACATTTCTTCGGTGTAACCTTGCTCAGGATTAGAACTTACGATATTTTTTGCCATTTTTCTGATTGCGGCATCATATTCTTTGTCGTTTTCAAAAATTTGTGCAAATTTTTTGTATCCGCCCTTATCAATATTACCATCTACGCCTTCAATATCATTAAGCATAGACTTGATTGTTCTATACATTCTGTCTTCGGTGCTCATACCTGTTGACTGAGTGTAATATTTTTGAATTTGATCTAAAGCATCACCGTTTGCCCAGCTTTTTGTCAGGTTTACTTTATTAAAAGCACCCATTATTGGTTTATTCAAAAGTTTAGCCGCACCAATTACAATAAAACTAGGGATAATACAATTAATAAGTAATCCGGAAGATTCTCTTCGAAAGGCTTCAAAGCCTCCAATTAAATTTAGTTTTCTTCCTTCTTCAGGATTTCCGTTTTCATCAGTTTTCTTTGATCCGATAAATGTTTCAAAGAATGTTCTAGGTAATATAGCGGTTGCAAGGTCTAATACCGCAACATTATACATAGGATTTTCTTCACACTTCTGTATGCCTTTTACGCATTGTTGCATACCCTTTTTAGCAAGGTCTTGCAACCCTGTGAAGTTTTGTTGCCCCATATTTTGTCTCAAGACAATTTTATTTGGGGTTATATTTTGACTTTTTACACTACCTAATTCAACTTTATTTATCATAATTTAACTGTTTTTCTGCCGAATGTTCCTTCATTATAACCAAGACACATGTAATTGAAAAGTGGTCAAGATTAAAAATTGCCCTCTTTTGCACAAATGTAAAATTAATGTAAAGATGAATTTTGCCATAATTTTATAAAAATATAGTATTTTTAGAGTTTTTTTTGATAAAAACGTATAAAATACACTATTTTTTACACGTTTTTTGCAAAATTTACCCAAATTTTGATAAAAATTTTTTGTAAATTTTTGTTAACTTTTGGATTATTAATACGCATTTAAGCCATAATTTAATAAGTTATTGTATTGTATTTTATAACATGCCATTTATAGTGTGTTTTTGATTGATAAAAATACATAATTTATTGTATATCTTTTAAAATACTTTATTATATTATTAAATTGAAAGTATTCCTGACAATAAAAAAGAGAACTGACATATATGAGAGATAGAAAACGACCTTCAAGAGGGGTAACAAAAACCAGAAGAGCAAGAAATTATTCAAACGGTTCCGCAGATAATCCGTTTGCTCAGCAGTCAAATTACAGAAGACATTCTCAATCTTCATTCAGAAAAATCCTTACAATTATGGTAATTTTATTTTTTACCTCAATTTTTGCTATTTTTCTTTTTGCAGATAATAAAGATTTTTTGAGTTCAAGCTTAGGTAAAAATACTTTTATTTCAAATTTACTATCTAAATTGTCGTTGTCGAACAGTTCTAAAGACAAACCGGAGTTTGTATTTCCTTTTGGACCTCGCAGACAGAATATTCTTTTGTTAGGGGTTGATTCAAACGGAGCTGATTCTGATTTATGGGTAGGAACAAGAACTGATACTATTATTTTATTAAATATAGACCCTAGGACAAAAACCGTAAATGCTATTTCCATACCTCGTGACAGTAAAGTTTATCTGCCAAAAGGTATGGGTGTACAAAAAATTAATGCCGCACATGCTATTGGCGGTATTGAAATGACCATTAAAACAGTTGAAGATACTCTTGGAGTAAAAGTTGATAAATATATAATGTTCCATGATGAAGGGGTTAGAGCTGTAGTTCAAGCTCTTGGCGGTGTTGATATTTTTGTTGAAAAAAATATGAGATATAACGATAATGCAGGAAATCTGCATATTAATTTCACAAAAGGACATCATCATTTAACTGAAAAAGATGTTGTTGAATATTTACGTTTTCGTCATGATGCCACGGGCGATATTGGCAGAACAAAAAGACAGCAGTGGTTCTTAAGGGGGTTGCTTGCTGATTTGCAAAAACCTGAAACTATTACAAAAATACCTAAATTAATTCAAGTGACCAGTAAATATGTAAAAACTGACATGTCTGCATATGAAATGACACAGTATGCAGGTTTGGCAAAACATTTTGATATGGATAATATTGAAATTGCAATGCTTCCTGGCGCACCAAATAAGCACGGTTATACAAGTTATTGGATTTTAGACCCTGATAAAACTCAAGATGTTGTTGACAGACTTATTTACAGAGAAAATAACGTTGGAAGAAAAGAAGCTTACACTGCTAGTATTATGAATTCTGCGGATAAAGCCGACGAAGCTCGAAGGTTAAAAGAAGCTCTTGAAGCTAACGGTATTCAAGTTATTTGTTCCGGTACATCAAATTCTATTCACTCTCAGTTTATTGCTCATTCTAAGTATGTAACAATTGATTATTATTCAGATCTAAAAAAAGAGGTTCCTGAAGTGAAATCAAGACAATTTGTATATGAACCCGGTAATTTTATGTGTGCTGATACAGACTTTACAGTTGTTGTTGCAGGTGAGAATAAGTAATTCTAATTGTAATAGGCTGCAATATATGCTATAATTGTATATGTAATTTGAAAGTGAGGATTTTATATGGAAATGGTATTATTTGGAATTATTCTGGCAGTAATAGCAATTATTGTTATTTTACCGTTATATATGCTGTATGTCGGCGTTATTAAAAAGAAAAATAAAGTTAAAGAAGCTATGGCAGGGATTGATGTTCAATTGAAAAAACGTTATGATCTTATTCCAAATATTCTGACAATTGCGAATAAATTTATGGAGCATGAAAAATCTTTAATTTCTGAGATTACACAATTGCGAACCCAAGCTTCAGGTATAAAATCTAACCAAGATACGATTTCTGATAAAATAAATCTTGATAATTCTATTTCATCAAAAATGAGTCAATTAATTGTAAGTGTTGAAAATTATCCTCAATTAAAATCTGATCAAACTATGATGCAAGCAATGCAAACTTATTCTGAAGTCGAAGAACATATTGCAGCCGCACGAAGATTTTATAACAGTGCAGTTAATGAACTTAATAATGCTGTAGAAATATTTCCAAGTTCAATGATTGCTTCTTTTTTGGATATTTCGGTTTATCCGTTCTTTGAAGCTGATGAAGCTGCAAAAAGGTCGGTCAATGCTTCTGACTATTTTAACAAATAAGTTTTAAGACAGCCTATGCTGTCTTTTTATGCGCCCGTAGCTCAGACGAATAGAGCGTGAGTCTCCGAAGCTCAAGGCCGCGGGTTTGACTCCCGCCGGGCGTATTTTCTATGCCATTTGCACAAAGCCGCTTATTGTTGAATTATTTGCGGCATAGCTTCTTCTGGCTACTTTATCTGAAGTATTACCTTCAATTGTATGGATTTTACCGTCTGCACCAATGCTTTCGACAACCCCAACATGAGAACGGCCCTGTTCTTTAAATACAATTAAATCTCCCGGTTTTACATTATTTTTGATTAAACCGGTTTTATTAGATGAGCCTGCGGTTTTTAGATAACAATTATTCTTAATGCCCCATTGTCTTAAACCTTCAACTGAAGCAGAGCCAAATCCTTTTGGTACAGCTTTACCGCTTGCTTTGAACGCCTCTTTAGTTACATATGTTGAAAAATCTGCACACCAGGCTTCAGTTCTACCGTTTGTGAATAACTTGTATGAACCGTTTGCTTCATTGTAACCCAGATATTTTTTTGCAGCTGTTACAATATTGCTGCCAAGGTTTGACCCCCATCTGGTTACTTTTTGAGTTGTGTTTTTAATACCCTTCCAAGTTGAAGATAAGTTGAAATTAAAACTAGGCATCTTAAAGTTGAAGCATGGCATCGGTAATTTTGGAAAATAGTTTGTACTGAAATTTGGTACATACGAGCTTGTATAATTAAATAATGGAGCAGTATAAACCTGTGGTGTATATCTTACCACCGGTCTAAATGATGAAATTGCTCTTGTATATAGATTTGTAAAACTATTCCAATAACTCATAATATCCCTATAAATATTCCCCGTATATATATAAAGGTTATATGTTTTTTATAATTGCTTAATAATATTCTATTGTTACAAAATATTAAGGAGATTATTGAATATTCCTAAGTATACAAGAGTAATATATTATATATTATTAATTTGACCCCGGCGCGAGTCGAACGCGCGATCTTTGGTTTAGGAAACCACTGCTCTATCCTACTGAGCTACGAGGCCAAATCTATTTTTAGTATAGCATAAATTTAAAACTTTTATGCTATATTTGTTATATGGAAGAGAAAAATTTAAAAATTTCAATTGCCCATTTATACCCTAAACTTCTCAATTTGTATGGAGATTTAGGTAATGTAATAACACTTGTCCAACGCTGTAAATGGCGCGGTATTCGTGTTGAATTTAATGAAATTAATATTGGTGACAATATAAATAACCATGATTTATTCTTTATCGGCGGCGGGCAGGACAAACAGCAGGAAGAAGTTGCCGAAGAATTGTATTCACATAAATTAGAACTTACTTCCTTACGCGATGATGGCGCTGTTTTTCTTGGAATCTGCGGGGGGTATCAACTATTTGGACATTATTATCAACCACATGGTAAGGATAAATTAAAAGGACTTTCCTTGATGGATGCTTACACCGTTGCAGGTAAAAAAAGATTTATTGGTAATGTTACTGTCAAAACTGATTTTCTAAATCCTAATACGCTTGTCGGATTTGAAAATCATAGCGGTTTAACTTATCTTGAAGGTGATACAAAACCTCTTGGAACTGTCATTGTGGGTAACGGAAATAATGCTAAAGACGGTTATGAAGGCGGCAGGTATAAAAATATATTTGGAACATATTTACACGGTTCATTACTTCCTAAAAACCCGCATTTTGCAGATTATTTAATTTCATTGGCACTAGAAAAACGATATGGCGAAAAATTTATACTTTCAAAGCTTGATGATAAATTAGAATTTGATGCGCACAATTCTGTTATAAATAAAGCTTATTAAAGGTATTTAAAAATATTTGAACCTTTCTCTAATGCTTTTTGAGTACTCTCATCAGGGACAATATGCTTGTCTTTATCAAAATAAAATTCACAATGGTTTGTAAAATTGATTTCATCAGGCATTATAAATGAAGAACTGATAGTGCAGTTTCTTGAAGATAGATTACAATTACCTGCATTATCATATAGATTAAACGATATTGAGTAAATCTCAACATTTTTACCGTTTTGTTTTACCGAAAAGTGTACTTTTTCATCATAAGGAACTGCATTTTTAAAGTTTTTAGCAAAGTTTTTTGCGATGTCAGATGAGGAAATTGTACTGTTAAGACTTACTTTTTTAAAACCTTTATTTAATTTCCCATAAGCAATACTGCACTGAGTATTTGTTATAAAGTTTGCAGGGTTATCAAGGTCTTTTTGAATAAATCTTCCTGCTATCCCGAGCAATATGACGGGTATCAGAACATTTAACAATATAGCCGCAATAGCCCATCGAGCCTGAATTTTTCTAAAGTCATTCGGTGTCCTCCACCAGTCAACTTGATATGCCCACATATTACCATTAAAGCCTGCATAGAGCTGTAAAATGGTATATAAAATCCAATTTAAGCCCAGAGGAAGTTGAAACCATATCAAAGGTATTCCTAAAAGTGTAATCCAGGCTTTATGTTTGATGCCCCAGATAAATGTCAGTAAAAATGCGCCCCAGTTAAATTCTTTTAACTCTGACGGCATATCTTTACCTTTATACCCGCTTAAAAATTCTTTCAAATTCATTTTTTTATTGTAATAACTTTCCTTTCTGCTGTCAATTAAATTACTCCAATTCTTTTAGAGCAAGAATATATTCCTCCCATTTCGGAGGTTTGCCATGCCAAGACGGATTATTTTCCATGAAACTTATACCTTTGCCTTTTATTGTGTTAGCAATTATTGCTGTCGGTTTGTCCGAAAGTTTAGAATTTTCGATTGCTGAGTATATTTCATTAACATCATGACCGTCAATTTCAATTACATTCCAGTTAAAAGCCTTAAGTTTTTTCGTTAAATTGTCTATAGGTTTAATGCATTCAGTGTTCCCGTCAATTTGTAATCTGTTACGGTCAATAATTGCAGTAAGATTATTTAACTTTCTATGCGGGATTTGCATTAATGCTTCCCAAATATTCCCTTCCTGTAATTCACCATCTCCAATTAACACAAAAACTCTCGACGGATTTTTATCAAGTTTTAGAGACATTGCAATGCCGCAGCCCATGGATAACCCTTGCCCCAGCGACCCTGTAGAAACTTCTATACAATCTAAATATGTATTTGCCGGGTGCCCTTGAAGTCTTGAACCCAATGCTCTAAATGTTTCTAACTCTTCTTTTGAAATATAGCCACATTCGTGTAAAATCGCATAATATACGGGCGAAGCATGTCCTTTTGAAAGTATAAATCTGTCGCGATATTGATCCTTCGGGTTTTCTGGACTATGTTTCATGCAGTATTTGAACAAAACAATCATAATTTCAACTGCGGATAAACTGCCGCCCGGATGTCCTGATTCTGCATTATATATCATTTTTATAATATTTTTTCTAACCTGTTTTCCCAGTTTTATAATTTCTTGTTTGTCCAATGTTTTACACTCTCATTCTATTTTTGTAATTAATATATTTTTTTAAATTTCGGATTTTAGCTTTACCAAAGGATAGGATTGAGTAAATTTTATACTGTATTACTTTTTTCTTAAATTTTTTGTAATCCTGACTTACAAAAGTTGCCGGAATTTCTATTGTTTTGAAGTTTGGATTTTTCTGATTTTGCATAACGAATACAGAAAGCAAATATTCACCAATAAATCCGAGAAACCGCATTTCTTTACAGTCAAACAGAGTACTGTCAACTTCTTTATCTATTTTTTCAAGAACTCCAAACAAAAATTCACAATACTCAAAAAATAATTTTTTCGGCATTATAAATGAGTTGCAGCAATACATAAATGTATTATTCTCAAATTCTTCAAATGTTTGAAAATATTCATGATAACTATCATTTATCACTGATTTAAGTACATTAAAAACTTCTTCTTTTTGATGCGGCAATCCAAGATAAAAATGTTTTTTCATATTTGGCTGATATGTTACAGGTCTGATATTAACTTTAGGGAATAAAATACAATCAGGTTTAATATTTATATATGGCAAAATTTTATCTTCAGTAAAATGTTTCAAAAAGTCATTTGGAATATGGTCTAAAAAATAAAATTCTGATTTTGGAAGCCAAGTATATGGCAGATGCTTCATATCTTTATCGAAGATAAATTGCCTTCTGTTATGCATAAAACCTATGTATTCAGGGTTTCCTATTTCTTCATAATGTTTCCAAACCCAATATTGGGCAGTTAGTTCACAATATTTGGGATTTTCACAAGATATGTTATCTCCGGTATCATCACCAATCATCTCCTCAAATATTTCGTCAGAAATTGCTCTTCCGGTTTGAATTGGTGTGATTATATCATTTTTTAATATTTCTCTTTTACCTTTATACGAGACAAATATTTTCAGGTTCATAAACTATACCGCAGCTTCCTGTTTTTTAAATTGCATTTCATATAATGTACGATATTGCCCGTTTTCAATTTGCATGAGTTCATTGTGATTTCCCAGTTCAACAAGTTGTCCTTCATTAATAACAGCTATCCTGTCAGCATTTTGTATGGTTGATAACCTGTGCGCAATTACAAATACTGTTTTGTCTTTCATTAGATTATCAATTGCCATTTGTACAACTGCTTCAGATTTATTATCAAGTGCAGATGTTGCTTCATCCAGAATAACAACGGGAGCATCTTTTATAAAAGCTCGGGCAATTGCTACGCGTTGTTTCTGACCACCTGAAAGTAATATTCCGCGCTCTCCTATCTGAGTATTTAGTCCGTCTTTTAAAGTTGCGATGAAGTCATCTAAATATGCCATTTTTACTGCTTTTTCTATTTCTTCATCTGTTGCATTTTCTTTTCCCAGTAAAATATTTTCTTTAATTGTTCCTGAAAATAAAAAATTATCTTGAAATACAACTGAAATATGATCTCTTAATGAAGATAGAGTAAAGTCCTTAATGTTTTTTCCATCAATTTTTATTTCTCCTATCTGGATATCATAAAAGCGAGGTATTAAGCTGACAATTGTTGATTTACCCCCTCCGGAATTACCAACAAATGCAATTGTTTCACCTTTTTTTACATTTAAGTTTATATTTTTTAGTACCGGTTTGTTTTTTATATATTCAAAATTAACATTTTCAAATTGGAAACCATTACTAATAGTTTCTAATTTTGTAGCCCCTGGTTTATCTACAATTCCCGGTCTTTGTGAAAGTAAACCAAAAACTCGCTCTATAGCCATAAATGAGAATTGTACGGCGTTAAAATTGTTGCCTAGATTTTTGATAGGTGTATATAACATAATTAACGCAGTAATAAATGATACAAAGTTTCCGCTTGTTATTTGTTTTGTAAGGATTAAATGCGAACCGTACCCTATTGCAAGTCCGATACCTATTGAAACAATTACGTGCATCATTGGAGAAAGCCAGCTTGTACGCTGTATCATTTTTATTTTTAAGTTAAATATATTGTCAAGGATAAAATTAAATTTCTTTTCTTGTTGGGGTGCAAGATTGTATGAAATAATTGTTTTATTTCCTGCAAAAGATTCATTATACGCTGTAATAACCGCAGAACCTGCCATTACGGATTGATCCATTACGGATTTAATACGTTTTCTAATGTTTGCAAGCGGAGCAAACGCACAACCCAGCACAATAGATGCAATAAGCGCTAACTGCCAAGAATTGTAGAATAATACACAAACTAGTGAAATTGATGAAAATAATCTGGAAGTAAAGGTTTTTAAGTTTTCAAGCAAACCGTTGCAAGCGTTATCAGCATCATTATTAAATCTGAATACGATATCACCTGAGCGCTGTCTATCAAAATATCCTGTTTCAAAAGTCAGCATTTTTTTGTATAGATCTCGTTTTAAATCATTTGTAACTTTGCCTCCAACCCACGTGTTTAAATATGTAGCACTATAGTTTAAAAATCCTTGTAGACAAGTAAATGCTACAATTCCAAACGGTATGTACCAAGGAGATTGTACGGTTTTTTCTACCATTACCAAATCCATATACGGTTTTAGCGACAATGCTATTACTGCATCCAAAGAGCCTATCGGAATACAGATTAGTACTGCTAGTATTGCTCTGAACCAATATGGTTTTACATATGGTAAAATCCTTGAATAGTTTTTATATGCCTGCGTATTTTTAATCTTATCTAACAGTTTGTTCATATCTTTGTTCAAATATTTCATCCTCTCCAACTATAATATTGTTTTCTAACGTATATTGCTTTGTATATGTATCCTTAAACATTCCTTTTAACCCTACAGGATTAATAGAAATCACTTCTGTATCCGGATAATGCAATTGTATAAAATTCTCCATTCTTAACCATGATTTTTTTTGAGGTGACAGATCAATATAATTATCACCACCATATGCGTATCCGGCAGAGCAATCACAACCTACTAAAAATATTCTTTTCGGATTACCGTGTAAAATAAATTGTAATGCTGAGAATGTTGTACCTTCTAAATTTGCTATAGGTGAAATTTCAATATCTTGAGGTATAAATTCAGATTCTAAAGGTGAACCCAAAATATACTTATGACAATTTTCTTTGTAAGAGTATTGGTTTGGTACTGGTAATAATTGATGGCTGGAATTTATATTTCTAATAAAAATATTCGGCGGATATACTGCAAAAAACTTCTGGCAGTTATTACCCGTGTAATTTAATACTTCTAATGTCAGAGTTTCATTATTTTTTTGGTTTACAGTATTATCCTGCATAAACAAGAAGTCCAAGTTGAATCTATTCAATCTGCAAGCACCATTAACCCCTACATATACTTCATTGTCAGTATTTTTAGGGATAAAATAATTTGCTGTCGGACCTGTAGCAACAAGATAAACATCTTTATCTCTAAATGCTCCTTTATATTGACCGAATATTCTCGGATGTACGCTTTGTGATTGGATAAGCGGATATAGATTAGCCAGCTCTCTTCTAAATAAAATCTGTTCATTGAGATTCTTCATTGACTTTTTATATTCGTGATGGCGTTTTTTAAACAATCTTATACCGCATATGTAATATTCGCCCATTATATTGTTTGATTTAACTTTTAAGAAGCCTCCAAAAAATTTAGTTTTGTTAACACCATTGTCGTACAATGTTTCATTTTTTAGAAATTTGTTAATGTGTGTTGCCATATTTGTCTTTTTGTTAAAAAGATTTTGAAGAAATTTATCTTTTTTAACGTAATTCCACCATATGCTGTTATATTTATCTTTTGGGTTATCCCAAGGTTTCACTCCCGGGAAGTGGTAAATTGCGGGATTGTTTATTACGTCATTATATTCTTCGTCACTAATTACGTGCTCTTGAATAGCTTTTTTATAGTTGCCTATTTGTATGTGTTTAGGCATCGATATATACTTAGGGGATAAATGTAGTATAGTTTCTTCAGGAAAGACTATATTCATTATATCTTGATCTTGATAATTAAAATTCTTTTGGGAAAGCTCTAGCACCTGTTTATTAATATTCATTAGACGAATATTTTTCAGGTTCATTACCATAAATCCTGTATTTCTATAATTTGGAAATTTGTCAGGGAAATATGCCGTCCAATAATGGAATTTATCAGATAACATTTTCCAGTTATCTTTCAAGTTTACAGCAATATCTTTCACAGCACCTATTGTGTATTTTTCAATGCCACATTCTTTTATATCGGATAAATCACTATTAAATATCACGTCAACATCTGAGTATATGACAATATCAGTGTCAGGTAAAATATTATGCAAGAGCAGCCTGTAATAAGCTGAATTGGTTATTCCTCGGGTTTCATAAGCATGTTTAAATACATTATTTTGTTTAATAAATGCGAGATTTGAAAACTTTGAACCCTTGTTGACAACTTTTCTTAATTTATCTTTTTCTGTTTCGTCAACATCATCAGAAACAATACAAAAAATATTATAGAAAGTGTTATTATTTGCACAATTCAGTAAGCTGGATATTGCAACACAAGCCGGATTTACGTATTTTTTATCAAATACAAAACAGATATTTAAATAATCATTATTGTAGAAGCTTAAATTCTCAATTCCAAGTGTAGTTTCAAGAAATTCAATATCAGCAGCATCAGTAAAATAATGTCTGTCTAATTCTTTATTTTTATAAGCTTCTTGGAATTCTTCAAGAAAAATTCTATAGAACTTATTCCTGATATTATGTGCAATGCGATAATAATTCCACTTATAACCTCTAAATTTAATATATGATTTTACATATTTAAGCTTTTCTTTAATTGTTGGATTACTATCCAGAAAGTGTTCGATAAAATGGTATTCTTCACAGATAGAAAATACTGAAGATAAATCTTTTACAGAAGAATTAGGATTATTTCTTCTGTAATTTATATAAGCTTTTTCGGTGAAATATACCTTATCCGCCTTCGCAAAAGCCATAAAATTGAAACTGGTATCCTGATATCTTGCAGTTAAACTTTCAGAAAGATAAAGATTATTTTCGACAATAAAATCCTTTTTGTAAATTGCACTCCAAATAGCAGGATCCGATAAAAATAAATCAGGATAATCTATTGGTGTTAATTCTCGATTACAAAACTCCGGTTTAAAATTTTTCTTTAATCTGGTTTTGTATTTTGAGAAATAAGATTTATAGTCAGATTTTACAATATCAATATCTTTATCGATCGTTAATTTATATAATTCAGAATACATATTTTTATCAGCCCAGTCATCAGACTCCAATATTCCTATGTATTCTCCTTTTGCATTATTAATGCCTGTGTTAATTGCTTTACCATAACCTTGATTTTTCTCAAGGCTTATAATTCTAAATCTGTCATCTTTACGGGCGAATTTTGCAATTAATCTTTTGGATTCCTCATTTGCACCATTATCAATTAACAAAAATTCAATTTGTTTTAATGTTTGATGCTTTAAACTTTCCAAACACTTTTTTACGTATTTTATATTATGATTATAAATAGGTGTAATAACAGACACTTTAATGTTTTTTTTCATTAGATATTCCCTCTTAAAAATTTTGTCGATTTTATTTTGTCATTCCAAATACGGTTTTTATATTGATAGTGTTTTTTTGCTTTTCCAAATGTAATTTTACTTAATATTCTGTATTTTAAACTTTTCACACGATACTTATTTTTATTCAGATTCAGCAGAATCGTTTCAAAAATCGAAACTTCGAGCAAATTTTTCATAAGCACTTCATAAAATGGGCTGCGTCGAGCATAATTCCACCAGAGATAGCAATATTTTAATTCCGGATAACTCCAGGGCTTTCTACTGCCTAAATAGTGTATTATTTTTGCTTCATTGATATTTAAATTTTCCGTATTAATATCTGAAACTTCATAATTCCAATTATTATCAAGTGCTAATATTTGAGTTTTGAGTAAATAGTTTAAAGCATCTTGTTCTTGATATAGAAAATAGTTATTATTTATCGCTTCTTTTAACTTTGAATAATAGCTGTTTTTATTATAATTTTGAATATTTATTAAGATTACACCGGTATTATAATAAGTGTTAATATCTTGTAATTTTAAAGTCTTTTTTGCGTAATCACGAATTTTTATTTTATGGATTTCTTCATTATTTTCAATAAGTGTTTTCCATATACATTCCTGACAGGAGGCAATCGGATGGTCTCCAATATCAATAGCCGAAAGTGCTTGAATATCTGTATTAAATATCAAGTCAATATCTGTAAAAATTACTTTATTATAACTTTTCATTACCAAAGGAGATGCTATGCGATAATAGCAGGCTTCATTGAAGTATTTATGTGTTACAGTCATTTTTAAATCTTTTACGATTTCTGAAGGATTATAAAACCGTACTGAAATATTTTTTTTAGAATAAGTATCTATGATAATATTTTTGTTAAGCTCGTTTTCTGACGTAGAAAAAATAACGATATCATAATTATGATTGTTAGAGGTGTGCTCGACTAAAGATTGAAGGCAAACTGATAAATATGGAATATATTCATCACTGCTGCTCATTGCAATAGCCGTGTAATTATCTTTAAATATCGGCTCTAGAGTTTTTATTTCAGTTTGCATTTTTGTTTATCCTCCACGTACTAATTAAAGTTTGCATTTCTAATTCTTTTACCTTCTTCTACTATATTTTTCCAGATATATTTCTTATGAATATAGTGCTTCTTTTTCTTTCCAAATGTTATATTACACAATAATCTGTAACGCCAGTACCTGATAGAATTTTCCCGATAATTTAGTGCATAATTTAATGATTTGTTAAAGTGTAATTTTAAATTTTCAATTTGTTTTGCATTTTCATTATTTTGAATTTCAAAATTTCTTGCGAGAGCAGATAATTCTTTTTTTATATGATTATTATTATTTTTAATAGTGTTATTTGTTAGATTATGTAAAAAATATTCATAATATGGTGTTTTTCTGGCATAACTCCAGAAAATATCCTCCCATTGTAATCCTTCAATTTCCCAATATTTAGGTTTTCCACAAATGTGAATAATTTGTGGATTATTGCAAGCTTTTTCCCACATTCCTTCTTCTTGATACAATTCTTGCTGTTGTAGAATTGGACAAACATTATATTGTAGAGGTAATTCTAAGATATGATTTTTACAAACCATGTTTAAAACATTCTGTTCTGGCCATACTTTATATTTTGTTGAGTACCATTTCATACCTTCTAAAAGTTTATTTTCAATATTATCTTTTCGCCATTTATCCAGATTTATTAGCATTACTCCGGTATTAAATCTTCGAGCAGGAAATTTTTCATTATCTCTGATTGTGTATTCATATTGAAGTTTGATACCGGGATCTACTACAGCACCAAAATAATTATCTTTAAGATTTGTATTATACAGGTCCTGCAATGAAGCAACTATAAGTAAGTCAGAATCTAAAAATAATATTTTATCTAATTCAGGTTTTAGTGAAGCTATTTTTACTCTATAGTTCGACACAATACTTATACCTGTTGCGATATCCTCAAAGTCCTTATTTTCAACAGTAATATATTCAATATTAAAATTTTTAATATTTTTTAATTCATTTATTTTACGTTTATTTTCATCTGTAATATCTGAATTTAAAATATAAATATTAAATTCATCATCAGGATTGCTATTTTCCAATAACGAAAGTATTGATACCGATAACATAGCAGTATATTGATTACTTACGGCGTATCCTATATTGATATGCATTTTGCAACCTCCATCCCATCTTTAAATGCTTGGTGAGTCCATTGGTATTCCCATTTTCCGAAACGTCCGATACTTTCAATACCTATGGCATTTAAGTAATCAAGTACAATTTTCCTGTTTTTATAAATGTTTTTATCGAATATCACATTGGCATATTTTTCAAATCGTATGTCTTTGACGATAATTTCATTTTCCGTAAACAGTCCCATCTTCACTAGTTTTTCAATAGTGTTTTCGAGCACAACATCTGCGTCAGGAATTTGGGATTTATTAGAGAAGAATATTTCTGCTTGCATTGAGCTGCATCCTGTAGGAACATTATCAGGAGATTTTAAGCTCGGAGAATATACACGGCTTGATAGTATATCTTCGTCATAAATATAAAACCATAGATGTTCTGCGACATCCGTACGCTTAAACCCCAAGGAAACCATATAGCCACAGGTGTGCATAAGCTCTGATGCCGCAGATTTAACTTCTAAAGGCACATTGCTAAGCATTTTTACAATTTCCGGAAGCGGTAGAGTTGATATTAAACGCTCATATGTTGACTGTGAACCGTCTGAGAATGTAACAATTTTGTCTTCAGCATTGATATGTGTTGCCTCTTTGTTAAATCTTATATTCAAACCTTCTCTGCATTTGTCTAAAATTGAACGAAATCCGCCTTTTTGAGGATATTTCATATGGGATGTATAATAAAATGTTTTATCTTGAGTTTCGAATGCCCCGCGTAAAACTTCTTCCAAATCAGGAGAATACATTCTGTTTCCGACCCATTTTGTTTCAAGTTCTTTCGCTTCTACTCCCCAGTATTTTTGAGTATAACGGAATGGGAAATTCTCTGCAAAATAGTCTCCATACTGCACTCTGAGCCAATCTTCATAATTTTCAAGTTCATTAAAAGGTTTTTGTCTTCTATTTATAAAACCTTTAATAATTTGAACTTTTTCTTCTACAGGTAATGGTGCAAGGTTGTTTTGCGCAGGGTGTTTTAACCAGTAACCCTTATAATAATTTGAAGATACACTTGGATGTGCGAATGTAGGCGATGATTCTTCAAACAGATTTTTTATATAATCATCCGTGGCAAATGTGAAATGTACAAATTTGTCAAAACGAAATCCATCTATTGTAAAATTGCCGCATAAACCACCCCAATCATTACTTTTTTCAAAAATAACAACATTTTCGCCGGCATTTTTTAAATGGTAACCGGCAGAAATACCTGCAATTCCGCTCCCTAAAATTACAACAGACATTCTATTTTACCTCTGCTAATGACTTCTGCTCCCACATATAACCTTTGTCCATATGTGCTTGAATTTGCGTTTTGCAATAGTCAAACATGTCATTGCATTGCAAAGCTTCTTTGTACCAATCTACGGTGAATTCAATTGCTTCATAGAATGATAATTTTGCTTCCCAATTAAGCATTCTGTATGCTTTAGTAACATCTAAGCTAAGAAGAGTATTTTCATGTACCATATTTGGCATTGAAGCATCAACAACTTTACCTTTGCCATAATATTTCACCAGGTATTCAACAACTTCCCATACTGTTTTGTTGCACTCAATTGGAGGTCCGAAATTAAAACCTTCTGAATATTTAACAGGTTCTTCCATTAATTTTTGCCCTACTCGTAAATATCCGCTGAGAGGTTCTAACACATGTTCCCATGGACGAGTTGCTTTAGGACTTCTTATTTCAATATCTTTACCTTCTTCGATAAATCTTATACAATCAGGTACAAGGCGGTTGTCTGACCAATCTCCCCCGCCAATTACATTTCCTGCTCGTACAGATGCGATGGCTTTTCCATGTTTTGTATAATCTTTAGGATTAAAATAAGAGTTTCTGTATGAGGAAATCATTAATTCCGCACAACCCTTTGATGAAGAATAAGGGTCATAACCGCCCATTCTGTCAGTTTCTTTGTAACCCCAGATTTGTTCAATATTTTCATAACACTTATCAGAAGTAATCATTACAACGGTCTTAATACAATCAAATTTTCTAACCGCTTCCATAATATTGAGAGAGCCTATAACATTAGTTTCATAGGTGAATTTTGGATTATCATACGCAGTTCTGACTAAAGCCTGTGCCGCAAGGTGAAAAATTACTTCCGGCTGATATTTAGCAATTGTTTCTTCAAGTTTTTTACTATCTCTCACATCACCTTTTACATCTGCATATAAATGCTGTTCAAGATGAGATGCTTTATAGTTCCCTCGTAAAGAATACGGTTCTAATGCATAACCTACAACCTTTGCTCCTAACATTGTAAGCCATATTGACAACCAGCTTCCTTTAAAACCTGTATGACCTGTTACTAATACAGTTTTCCCATTATAAACATTATTAAAATTAGACATTTAATAATTCTCCTTTGTTATATTCTTTCCACCATTCAATTGTTTGTATTAATCCTTCTTCAAGAGTATATTTTGGTTCCCATCCGATGGATTTCAATTTTTCGTTATTCCCGATAACAAGTTCGTCTCCAAATGCGGCAGGAATTGCACCCCAAAGAATTTGCCCTTTAAAGTTTGTAAGCTCTGCAATCATATTAACAATATTTCGAAGTTGTACAGGTTTACCTGAACAAATATTTACTGCTCCCTGTATTTCACTTTCAAATACGTCAACAATTCCGCGAGCAGTATCTTCAACATGCAAGTAATCCTGATATTTAAGGCAGTCACTTACTTTAACGTCTTCACCATTAATGCAGGAATTTATGACTGAAGGCATAAGTCTTTGCGGTTTCTCTTTAGGACCGTATAGATTGAATATTCTCGGCCATTTAAAATCTATATTATTTTGTTTGCAATAAACCTTTGCAATGTTGAAAATAGCATTTTTCCCATTGCCATAAAGAGTTTGCGGATCCGTAGGAGTAGTATCCTCAATAAGATAGCCGTACTTGTATTCATATTCTGAAATTGTACCTGCTCCTACAAATTTTTTACCACCGTATTCATGAAAATCTTTGAGTAAATTTAATGTTGCAATCGTCCAGTCCATATTAAGGTTAGAGCTATGGCAACCTTTTCCCACATACCATGCCAGATGAATTAAATTTTCAAAATGATGTTCTTTCAGAAAATTTTTAACCGCATTTGAGTCCATTAAATTCATCTCATACTGAATAAGCCCTTCGTGATGTGGTGCAAACGGAGGGAATACAAGTGAATGAACCTCATAACCTCTTTTTAAAAGTTCATTTACAACATTTTGACCAATAAAACCTGTACCCCCGGTTATTAAAACTTTTTTTGACATATTAAACCTTTCCTGCAAGACTTACATAAGCATTCTGTTTATCCCATACTTTCCAAGGAGCGTTACCTGATGCCCACATTTCATCAAGTTCAATCTTGTCCCTTAGTGTATCCATCGGACGCCAGAAACCATCATGCTTATATGCACAAAGCTGTCCTGCATTTGCTATATTTTCAAGCGGTCGTCTTTCAAAAATTTCTTTTGGATTATCTGCTTCTATAAAATCAAAAACTTCCGGCTGACAGACGAAAAATCCTCCATTTATCCATGCTCCGTCACCTTTCGGTTTTTCTTTGAATGATGCTATTGTGTTATCTGCTGTGATATTCAGTGCCCCAAATCTTCCGGAAGGCTGCACAGAGGTCATGGTCATAAGTTTCCCTGATTTTTTATGAAATTCAACAACATTTGCTATATTTACATCTGAAACGCCATCGCCGTAAGTTAATAAAAACGGTTCATTTCCTACGTAATCTTGTGCTTTTTTTATGCGTCCTCCGGTCATTGTGTTTTGTCCGGTATAAAGCATTGTAACTTTCCATGGTTCAGTACGCATTTTATGAAGTTCGATACTATTAGTTTTCATGTCCACAGTAACATCTGAATATCTTTGGTAGTAATGTACAAAATAATCTTTAATTATATGAGATTTATAGCCTGTTAAAATTACAAAATCATTAAATCCGTAATGAGAATAAATTTTCATAATATGCCATAAAATCGGGTAACCGCCAATTTCAACCATAGGTTTCGGTTTTGTTCCAGTTTCTTCTCCTAAACGAGTACCAAGTCCCCCTGCAAGTATCAATACTTTCATTTTAAATTCCCTTCCTAAAATAAGTTTTTACGGAAAATATTTCCTTTTTTTATTTTAGTTTGGTGAATTTTAAATGTTATATCTATTTTGAAAAAAATTAGCCACATGGGTAATATTTTTGTAATATAAATTTACATATATTAATCAGAAATTGCAGTGTTAAAACCTGTCCAATCAAAGTTCTTTGTTTTGACTTTCTTATTTATCTGCGATAAGTCCTCTGTTTTTAAAATTTCAAACTGATTTGAAAAATCTCTTTTTAAGTCAATCATCGGAATCCCGAATTCTTTTGATATTTTTTCAACTTTAATATCATAATTTACTGATAAAATCTTTGTTCCTGAGATTAAACCTATAATAATAGCATGGAAGCGCATTGCTATCATATATTTTGCCTTTGAAAGTCCGGTTATAATTTCTTCATTTGTAAGGTTTGTATAAAGAGTAGTTTTTATATCAGGATTTAAAAGGTTTAGTGCTTTTTGAAATTTTTTGCAAATCAGTATATCTATTGAGTCCTGAAACGAATAAATTTCAATGGATTTATCTCCAAATTCTTTTGATATTTTTTCAGCTAATCTATCTATAAAGTCATCATTCATTGTTTTAAAATCCCTTAACTGTACAGCGACAGTTTCGGTTTTTTCATCAGTATTAATTATTGTTGAGAATATCGGATCACAGACTAAATCTGCTTGAATTCCCCATTTTCTTAATAAATTTAAGCTTTTTTCATCTCTAACACTGATGTAAGAGCAATGTTTTAAGATATTCTTAGTGAGCATTTGACCAATTTTATTATTTATTGGTCCAATACCTTGTGCAAAAATTATTACTTTTTTTCTCAGCAATAATCCAATTATGATAATTGTCAGATAGTAAATCAAACTTTTAAGACTTGTGGCGTCTTGCAGAAGACTTCCACCGCCAGATACTAAGATGTTAGATTTAGAGATTGCGCCGATAATATCAAAAATTTTAAATGTATAGATACTTCTTATATGCTTATATTGATTTTTTGTATATTCCGGGTCTGACGATATAATTGTAATTCTATGTCCGTCTTTTTGTAATTTGTTTACCAGAACAGACAATATGGCTTCATCGCCAAAGTTTTTGAAGCCGAAATAGCCTGATAAAACAAATCTCTTTTTCATTAAATATCCTCTGTTTTAAATATTTTATAAACATCTTCATAATGCGGAGTTGATTTTATCGCACCTATACCTTGAGCTTGAAGCCCGGCATCGATTGACGCAATTTTGGCGGCTTCAGTAGGGTTATAACCGCGTGCCACAGCGTGCAAAAATGCTCCGTTGAAAGCATCGCCTGAGGAGGTTGTATCTACAATATTATCGGTGTAGAATGGTACAAAATTTCTGCTTCCCTGATAATCTATATGATAACCCTTATCACTGCTTGATTTTATAACGACGGTCTGAATACCCATATCTGCCATATGTTTCATTATATTTTCAAGAGATTCAATGTCAAAAATGCTTTTTGTATCATATTTTGAACTCATAAATAAAATATCTGTAAGCGGTGCTATTTCATCAAAATATTCTTTTGCATCTTCCGCAGTAGAAATTAATGATGAATAATTAGGGTCATATGCCGTCATTACGCCGTTTTCTCTAGCTATTTCAAAAGCCTTTTTAACAGCTTCACGCGAGCCCAGGGATAGTGATTGTGTAATTCCGGATGCATATACTATTTTTGAACTCTTTATGTATTCCGGGTCAATATCTTCCAGTGTTAATTTAGCAGGAGCGATTTTTTTTCTGTAATAAATAAACTCTTTATCTTGAACAGAAGTTCTGGAAACCATATAAATACCGTTTTTATCAGAAACAGTACGCACATTACTTATATCCAATCCTTCATTTTCCCAACTGGAAAGCAAATATTCTTTGAATGCATCTTCCCCCAGGCAAGTTATAAAGCCAACTTTTGAATTTAATCTTTTTGCCGCAACTGCAACAACCAAAGAATCTCCACCATAGTATTTATGAAGACATTCAGCATCTTTAAACTTTTGATTAGTAGAAAATTCTATAAGGCTTTCGCCAATTGTGATAAGATCAAATTTTTTTTCGTTCATAATTTAGTTAAATTGCTCCAATAAATTTTTTGCCCTTCTGGTTATTTCGCTGTAAGAGTCTGCGAGTGTTAAGTGTCTTCCTATGCCTACTGCGGTAGCGCCTGCCTCAATATAATCTTTAACCTCTTCAAGTTTTACATTCCCCTGAGGAATAACATTCAAAAAAGGCATCGGTCTTAGCAGATCTTCTATGTATTGAACGCCGCCCATTGCTGTTACAGGATAAATCTTCACTACAGGAATTCGGGACTTCCAAGCATTATATGCTTCATTTGCAGTTGATGTACCCGCAATTAATGGAAGTTTTTTATCTTTGGAAATTTTTAATAAATTAGTTTGGAATATTGGTGAGGATATCAGTTTAGCACCAGCTTCAAGTGCAGCTTGCGCCTGCATTGATGTAATAATCCCACCAGCACAAATAATAGCATCTTTCGAGAGTTCTCTTATTGCATTAAAAATATTTGGAGTTTCAACATTAATTTCCATAATATCAAGTCCGCCATCAATTAGTGCTCTTGCCGTATCTGTTACGATTTGAGCATCAGTGCTTCTTATTATCGGGAATACTTTATTACTTGAAAGTTTTTCTATTAAGTTTATGTTCATATTCTATCCTTTTTTTGAAATTTATTATATCATAAAATAAAAAACATTGATTGGGAGCTTAGAGGATGAAAAAATTCAAGAATAAACTGTTTTATATAAATGCTTTTATTTTGTATTTAATATTTATGTTTTTGGCGTCATTCTTAACTTTATTGTTATTCGATTCCTCTGCGCGAAATTTGTTAATTAACCAATCAACACAGCTATACAGAAACGGATCTGCCGACACTTTAATCGTAGTTATAGACGATTATTCTGTACAAAAGTACAAATGGCCTTGGGTAAGAGATCAATATACCGATTTGCTGAATTATTTCTACAAATATGCAAACCCTAAAGTTATAGGACTGGATATGGTAATTAATGGTTATGACGAAAATAATCCATCACATGTGAAATTTTTTAATCAAATTTCAAAAATGAATAATTTAGTTTCCAGTTTTGTTCCTGATACTGTTCCTGAAACTGATACGGTATTACTTAACACTCTTAAAAAGAAATTTTCGCTTGAGGTCGATGAACGTAATGTTAATTTTCCGACTTATTTTTATAGTATTGCTAAAATGTCACAAAAAATGGCGCAAGCCTCAAATAATTACGGATCAGTAAAAATTGAGCCGGAAACGAGATTTCAATATGTTTTATCGGCAATTAATTTAATTAAGATTGGTGATGAGTTTTATCCGTCACTCCCGCTAAAGATGTATTTATTATCCAATAATACAAATAAGATAATGCTTGACAGAGATTACATAACCGTACCAAAAACAGGGCTGAAAATTCCATATGAGTCAGGTTGTCTTGAATATATCAGAACAAATATCCGGTACTATGAAAATCGTGATATTGGTGAATTCAGTAGTCAGTATTCGCATGGAATAATTTCCGCTTCTAAAATACTAGACACATATAAAGCTCTTGAAGCGGGAAAAACTCCTGATTATAGCTCAGGTGAATATATTAATCCTAATTTATTTAAAAACAAAGCAGTGTTTATAGGACAAAATGTCACAGGTCCATCTGCCGACGTATTGAAAACTCCTATGAATGATATGCATCCAGGGGTCGATATTCAAGCTACTATTTTTGATAATTTAAAAGAGTCATATTTCTTACATTATGTAGGGTTTACAGCCTCTTTTGCAATTTTTATGCTTCTTTCAATAATTGCTTTTGTTTTAGTAATGAGATGCAAATTTATTAAAGGTTTATTATCAATTCTATTGATTGATATCATATTTCTTATCTTTGTATATTTGATGGCATATACGAAAGGATTAATTTTTACTTATTCTGTTCCGCTGGTATGTCAGTTTGTTACTATAGTATTTGGATATTCCTTTAAATTTATAACCGAAAACCGTAATAAAGAAAAAATTAAGCAGGCAATGGGTAAATACCTCTCTCAGGATATTATGAAAAATGTTGTAAGTAATATTGATGATTTAAAACTTGGTGGTAAGCGTGCCGTGGTAACTGTATTATTTTCTGATATTAGAGGTTTTACCAGTCTGAGTGAAAAAATGTCGGCAGAAGAGGTTTCTGTCATATTAAACGAATATTTTGCAGAAATGGAGCCTATTATTACCAAATATAACGGGGTTATAAATAAATTCATAGGTGATGCTGTTATGGCAATATTTGGGGAGCCGATTCAAGATATAAACCATCCGCAAAATGCGGTTAAATGTGCATACGAAATGCTTAAAAAAGTGGAATATCTTCGTGAAAAATGGTTATTTGAAGGAAAACCTAAAATTGAAATCGGCGTTGGTATAAACACCGGTGAAGTGTTTATTGGGAATATAGGTACCGAAACGCGTATGGAATATACCGTAATCGGTGACACGGTAAACCTTGCAAGCCGTATAGAAAGCTACAATAAAGTATATAAAACGAATCTTCTGGTAAGCAGCTCCACTTATGAACATATTGCAGGAACTGCAGATGTTATAAAGATTTCGGAAGTTCAAATCCGCGGCAAAGCTAAAAAAATGAATATTTACGAAGTTTTAAGAATTGATTTGAAAAAATAAAAAAAAGCGCCTTAGCTAAATAAGGCGCTTTTTTTAAATTAAATTTTTATCTGTAGTTTGTGAATTGAAGCGGGTAATCATATTTTTCTTCATTTTTACGAAGAGTTTGAATCACTGCCTGCAAATCATCCTTATCTTTTCCGGTAACTCTTACCTGCTCACCTTGAATTGATGCCTGTACTTTTAATTTTGTAGCCTTAATATCAGAGACAATTGTTTTTGCAAGTTCTTGAGTTAAGCCTTTTTTAAGTTCAAATACCTGTCGGACATTTCCGCCTAGTGCGTTTTCTACAGGTTTCGGGTCAAGAATTTTTATACTTAAATTTCTTTTTACAAGTTTAGACTGTAAAATATCAATAATATTTCTTAACTTCATTTCATCATTTGTCGTAATTGTAATTGCTTTATCAGCTTCCAAATCGACTTCTGAATTTGAATTTTTTAAGTCAAATCTTGATGTGAGCTCTCTTTTTACCTGATCAACCGCGTTAACTAATTCTTGTTTGTTGTATTCTGATACAATATCAAAACTGCAATCTTTAGCCATAATATACACTCCTTTATTTTATATAGGGTTAAATATAACATAAAAAAGCAGGATTTGGAAATCCTGCTGAAATTTAACACTACACACTTTATTATTTGGAATTTATTTTTTTAACTTTTTAAAGAATTCTCCAATTTTGCCGAACAAATTTTTGCCGCCTTTAAAGCAGAGAACTCCTGCAATAATCAAACCTGCTGTTATAAATATTTTTTTATAGTTTTTGCTGTCTTTTTGTTGTCTTGTCTCCTGATAAGTATCATTGCGCAGAGAACCTTGCATATGGACATCAGCCATTGTACCTGTTACACCGGGTATAAATCCCATTCCTCCGCACATAGCAGGGTTAGGCATCATCATATTCATATTAGCTTCGCCTAAATCCCTATGTAATGCTGGATTTGATAGATTATACATATAACTGTTGTCTTGCATGACAAACCTTTCAATAACCTTTTACCTACATATATATAAAGTATTTTTTTGTAAAGTAATTTACTTTTTTCTAAAAATTTGGTTTAATATTCTTAACAATAAGAGGGTTGAATTATGAATATGTTTAAAAGATGGTATGATGCAGATGCGGCTGTAAGCAAAGCTATTAACGATTTGGAGCATTCTCCCGAAGTTATTCAGGTTAGATGTGCAGATTACATTATTGAATTGATGAAAGACATTGAGCTTGAAGAATTGAGCCTTGAAGATCAGTATAATTACATTATGCGCAGATGGTATGATAAAAATGTTAAAGTCTCTCACGCTATTGAATATATGAGACTTGCCCCTGCTGATGTCAGACGAGAAACGGCTTTAAAAGTTATAAAATATTTAAAAGAATTAAATTCTTAATGTTTAGACATTTTTGTATTTATATTGTTTAATATATTACGGAGGGATTATTGTGTCTGAGGATATGAATAAGAAAGTCATCAACTTATTTTCTAATCACAACAACAATCGCATAACGCCTGATGTTAAAGAAAAAATCAAGTATTATGCAGGATTTAATTATGTAAAAGTTAAAAAAGATACAAACGGTAATAAATTTAACAAAGAACACCTTTTAAAATATCGTTTAAAATGCCATTATATGGTTACAGTCATGCGTGAAATTGATGATGAGATTGTTTTGTATTCTTATGATGTTCCGAATGATGATTTGTTCAAGTTTATGAAATCCTTTGATGAAAATACACTTGACGGCACAATAATTGAAATAGACAAATACTTCCCGGAAGATTTAGCGTAAAGAGAAAAGGAAAAATGTGTTTTTTTAACAAGTATCACGAAAGTTTATTCAAATGTTCAAAGCCGTATCAGTATGTGGGCGGTGAGTATTTATCCCATAATAAAGATTTTGACAGCGCGAAAGTCAGATTTGCGCTTGCTTTTCCCGATAAGTATGAAATCGGTATTTCAAATTTAGGTGTAAGAGTTCTTTATGAACTGATTAATCAGCAGCATGATTATATGTGCGACAGAGTGTATGCTCCTGAACCGGATTTTAACCCCTTCCCGCTATACGCGCTTGAAAGTAAAAGAGCTATTAAGGATTTTGATGCGGTAGGATTTTCTCTGCAATATGAAATGGCTTATCCTACGGTTTTAAAAATGCTTGAAATGTCGGGTATTCCTTATCGAAATGAAGACCGCACAGACGATGATCCGATAATTATTGCAGGCGGGCCTTGTGCATACAATCCTCTGCCGTTATCTGATTTTATCGACGTATTTATGATTGGAGACGGAGAAGACTCTATTATTGAAGTTTGCAAAATTTTGGAACAAACCAAAGGACTTCCTCGTGCAGAGCGGATAAAGGCTCTTTGCAAAGGCGAAAACAGCGGACGCTGGGGTGTAAATGGCGGAACCTCAGGTGTAAAAAAACGTATTGCACAATTAGATTACGAAACAGCATTAAAAACTTATCCGATACCGTTTTCTTCATCAATTCAGGATAGGGCGGTTGTCGAAATCCGTCGCGGATGCGGCAGAATGTGTCGTTTCTGTCAGCCGGGTCATGTGACATTGCCTATAAGAGAACGTGAAGCAGAAGATATCATAAAAATTTCAAAAGAACTTGTCAAAAATACCGGTTATGATGAATATTCCTTGCTTTCACTTTCTTCAAATGATTACGGTAATATAAATGAAGTTATTAAAGAACTTGCCGTTGATTTTAACGATAAAAAGATTTCTGTATCGCTTCCAAGCCAGAGAATAGACGGGTTTAATTTAGAGCTTGCAAATCTGGTGCAAAGTGTCAGAAAATCAACGATGACCCTTGCGCCTGAGGCAGGAAGTCAGAGACTTCGTGACGTGATTAAGAAAAATATTACGGAAGACCAGATAATGGATGCCGTTTTAACTCTTTACGAAAACGGCTGGTCAAGAGTTAAGTTTTACTTTATTTGCGGGCTTCCAACCGAAACATTGCAGGATATGGATGAAATGGCGGAACTCTTTAGAAAAATCCGTTACCGTTCAAGACTAATCAAAAAAGAGAGAGGATTTAAACACTCACTTGATTTAACGTGTACTTTATCAATATTTGTACCAAAACCGTTTACACCATTCCAATGGTGTCCTCAAATGGATTTGGGTAAAGTTACGGAACATATTCATTATTTGATGGATCAAGTAAAACATATCAAGGGTGTAAAAGTTAACTATCACGAAAAATTTGTTTCTATATTGGAAGCGGTCTTAACCCGAGGCGACGCATCTTTGTGTAAATATATAGAAGCACTTTATAAAAAAGGATGTTATCTTGATGCGTGGGGAGAATACTTTGAGAAAAAAGTCTGGTTTGAAACCGCAGAAGAGCTTGGTATTAATTTAAATTCGCTTGCACAGACTCAGTACGAACTTGATAAGCCGTTACCTTGGGATTTTAT
The DNA here is from genome assembly GCA_949035555.1 of uncultured bacterium. Taxonomy (GTDB): domain Bacteria; phylum Cyanobacteriota; class Vampirovibrionia; order Gastranaerophilales; family Gastranaerophilaceae; genus Zag111. The sequence goes on from CAROLD010000006.1 coordinate 42,177, forward strand.
TGATATTGGTGTTAATAAAGAATGGTTTGTTGAAGAATATAAAAAAGCTTTTGCTGTGGATGAAAATTCTCCGCATATAGTTCCTACCTGCCAGCATCATTGCGTTGGTTGTGGAGTGTGTCAAAATTTCAGTACAAAAAAAGTTATGGCAAAACAGTATATTGCCTCGGATAAGGCTCAATTGGTCGCAAAAGAGGCTCAGGTTCATGTTGACCCGTCTCTATGTCCTAAAAATGTAAAAGAGACTTATCGTTATAGAGTAAAATTAACAAAAACAGGTACATTAAAGTATTTTTCACATCTTGATTGGCAAAATACATTCTTCAAAGCTATAACACGTTCAGAATTACAAGTTGCATTTTCATACGGCTATAACCCGACAATGAAAATATCAATGGGGATTGCTCTGCCGCTCTTCTGCGAAAGTTTAACAGAACTTGCAGATATCGAATTATGGGAAAATGTTTCGCCTGAATTTGTTAAAACAGAATTGCAAAGAGTATTACCTAAAGAATCACAGATTCTCTCTGTTGAACAAATCGACAAATCTACCCCTGCAATTGACCATACAGCGTACTGGGCTGAGTACAAGATTAAAATATTTAACCCTAAGGCTTCTGCCAGAAGAGAAGATTTACCTCTTTACGATTTTGAAAATTTAGTATATAATACAGAAAAAGTTTTATCTTCTGATGAAATTTTAGTCGAGAAGAAAAACAAAAAAGGTTTAGTAAAAACAATGAATATTAAAACTTCAATCGGTTCGCACCGTTTTGAAGATGAATGTTTATTTATAGTATTAAAGACAGGTCAAGGGTCGGAAATCCCGCCGCTTAGAGCAGATGTATTGATGAATATCATTGCACCTGATGTAATATTTGATATTACACGCGTGAAATTCTTAACCGAGTCTTTGCATGAGTTATAGAAAAGGATTTTTTATGAATGACAGAAACAGAAATTCTAACCAGAGTGTTGAGAAAAAGATTGTAATCGCAGAAAGAGACAATATCGCAGCTGTTTTAGAAAACAAAAAAGTAACGGATTTTTTCATCCACAGAGGAGAAGTTTTATTAGGAGATGTTTACTTAGCAACTGTTGATAATATTTTACCAAGTATTGATGCGGCATTTGTTAATGTTGGAACTGATAAAATGGGCTTTTTGCACGCTCAGGATGTTATGGGAAAAGGCACCTTAAAAGAAAAACTGTCCCCGAAACAAAAACTTGTAGTACAAGTTGTAAAAGAACCTACAGGACACAAAGGTCCTAGAGTTACAACAGAAATTAGTCTTCCTGGAAGATTTTTGGTGTTAATGCCAAATGAACCCGGAGTGAGTGTAAGTAAAAAAATTGAAAACTCAAAAGAACGAGCAAGACTTAAATCTATAGTTAACCTTATTAAACCTGTAGGGGTTGGAGTAATTATCAGAACTGAAGCTGAAGGACAGTCGGAAGCAGATATTCAGGAAGATTTAGAAATTCTGCTCGAAAAATGGAACAATATAATTACTTCTGCAGAATCTTTAACTCCTCCAAATCTTATTTACAGAGATCAAGATTTATTATACAGAGTAATTAGAGAAGCTTGTACTGATGATGTTAAAGAAATTATCGTTGATACACCGTTTGCACTGAACAGAGTACAGACGATTCTACAAAACTGGCATATGTCAAAAGGTATTCAGGTAACTCTTTATAAAGGTACTGAACCGCTTTTAATCGCAATGGATATTCACAAAGAAATTAAAGCAGCATTGAATGTAAAAGTTAATATGCCTTCAGGCGGCTACCTGTTTATTCAACAGACAGAAGCCTTGACAGTAATTGACGTTAACAGCGGTAAATTTATCAGTTCAGCAACTCAAGATGAAACAATTTTGAAAACTAATATTGAAGCTGTTCACGAAATAGCGCGTCAGTTACGCCTGAGAAATATCGGCGGTATGATTATTGTTGACTTTATCGACATGATGTCCAGAGCAGACAAGCTTGCAATGCTTGAAGAATTGGAAATCGCTCTTGAACCAGACAAGGCAAAACCTCAAGTAGGGCAATTATCAGACTTAGGACTTGTTGAGTTGACCCGTCACCGTCAGGGACAATCTTTATCAGAAATATTTACCAAAAGATGTCCGCACTGTCAGGGAAGCGGCTATTCAATGATAGAATTCAACTTTGCAACTCCGACAGCGGAAGGTGAATACCGTGCAAAAGCCGCAAAATTAAAACTTCCGACAGGTAACTTCAAGAAAAATAATAAATTTAACAATAATAACAAAAATAATCAGCCTCAAGTTCCGGAAGAACAAGAACAAATTCAAAAGCCTGTTATTGAAACAGAACCGGAAGTTACAGCATCTGCGGACGCGGTGAAAAAAGAAAATAATAAACGCGGTAGAAATCGCAAAAAGTTTGATAAAAACAAACCATCACAGCCTGCTGTTGAAGAAACAGAAGCAAAACCTGTTGAACTTCATGAAACGGTTGTAGAAGCTGCTCCGGTTGAAGAAACGGCTCCAATAATTGAAGAACCCGTTGCAGAACCTAAAATTAAAGGTAAATCAAGACGCAGAAAATCAACTGTAAAAAAAGCAGAAGCGGCAGATGAAACTTCGACAGCACCTTCTGTGGAAGTTGAAATGTCTGCTCCTGTAGAAACGGAAGCTCAAAGCGTTGAAGAAGAACCGAAAAAAAGAACCCGACGCCCGAACAGAGGAGCTTCTAAAACCGCAAAAACTTCCAGAAAAAAGAAAACTACAGAGGAAGAAAGTGAAGAATAAAATTTTAACAAATTTATCATATGCAATATTAGTAGTGCTATTATGCACTACTAACTTTGCTTATGCTATAAATAAACCACATATTGCGGCAATGAAAACTATTGCCGTAAAATTTTCGCTTGCAATGATGGGGGTTGTTCTTTTTTCAATTATTATGTGGTTAGGTTTATCGTTGTATAATCGCTATTTTGTTGCTAAACAAATTAAAGATTTCAAAATGAGTCAGGATTCCTTGAGAACCCCGCTTGATAACGACGAAGCAATAAAAATGTTTATTACAAAAAATAGGTTAAAATAAGTGAAAAAAGCAGTTGGTCTTTTAGAATTATTAATTGTTCTTGTAGTGATTATCGTTGTGTATTTCACCTGTTTTCACCCAAATTACGGACGCTCAAATCCATTTGATGATAATGTTAAAATAAACTCTCAAAAAGAAATTATCGATACTAAAATTCAAGAAATAGAAGACACAAAAGCTTTAAAACAGCGTATAGAAAACAACTTAAATAAAGGATACTAAATGAAAAAGTCAACATTATTTGATATAATTTCACCGGTAATGATTGGACCCTCAAGCTCGCATACAGCAGGAGCTGTGCGTCTGGGACTTCTTGCTAAAAATATTTATAAGAACACTCCCAAAGAAGTTACATTTAAACTCTATAATTCGTACGCTCACACCGGCAAGGGGCATGGAACTGAAAAAGGACTTTTGGCAGGTGTGTTAGGATTAAGTGTTGAAGATAGAAGAATAAAAGATATATTTGATTCTGATATCGCAAAAACAGTGAAATACAAATTTGAGTATTACGATAACTTTAAATACCATCCAAATGCAGTTGAAATGTATTTTAAAGGTGAAAATAATATGTTTATCGCTGGAGAATCTGTCGGTGCGGGCGAAGTTGTAATTCGCCAAATTGACGAATTTAATGTTAAACTCACCGGCAAATACAACACTCTTATCTTAGTTTATAAAGACATGCCGGGGATGATATCTCAGGTATCATCGGTTTTACAGGCAAAAAATATTAATATTGCCTCATTGATTTGTGACAGAAATGCTAAGGGACGCGATGCATCTATGATTATTAGTGTTGATGGACATATTGATGCTGAAATTATTGAAACAGTGGAAGAAATTCCTGATGTATATTTTGTAAGTTATGTAGAAAAGTTGGAAAATTAAAATGAGTATAACAATTAACACATTTGAACAATTGCACGATATGTGCATTAAACTTGATAAAAAAGTTTATGAAGTTGCACAGGAAAATATGGCAACTGATGCAGATATATCAGTAGATGAAGTCAGAACTTTTGCAAATAAAAGTCTTTTTGCAATGAAAGAAGCAATACAAACAGGTATGTCAAGCAAAGAACTTTCAATGAGCGGTATGTGCGGTCAGGATTGTCACAGAGTCAAGCAAAGATATAAATCAGAACGTTCTATGCTGGGACCGGTATTTGAAAAAATTGTAGAATATGCTCTTGCAACAAGTGAAGAAAATATTAGAATGGGTAAGATAGTAGCCTGTCCTACAGCTGGTTCATGCGGAATTCTACCTGCGGCGTTGATATCTGTTGCGGAAGAATATAACCATTCAGAAAGAGAACAGCTTAATGCTTTAATTACTGCTGGTGAAATCGGTCGTATAATATCTGCTAAAGTATCTCTTGCAGGTGCAGTTGCAGGCTGTCAGGCAGAATGCGGTGCAGCCTCAGCAATGAGTGCAGCAGCGGTTTGTCAATTACGTGGAGGAAATGTTTCTCAAGTTTTAAATGCATCAGCACTTGCACTGAAAAACCTTCTGGGTCTAACCTGTGATCCTGTTGCTGGCTTAGTTGAGGTTCCGTGTGTAAAACGTAACCCCTTCCTTGCAGTTCACGCTATTACAGCCGCAGAACTTGCATTATCAGGTGTTGAATCTAAAATACCTTTAGATGAAGTAATTGATGCGATGGAACAAACCGGCGCGTTAATGTCACCAACCTTGAAAGAAAGTTCACAAGCCGGACTTGCTACAACTAAAACCGGTCTTGAAGTTCAACGTCAGGTTTTCGGCGATAAGCATATTTAAAAAGAAAAACCTCCCATATTGGGAAGTTTGCGTATATATGTATAGTTAGTCATAAATAAGAAGTCATATACTACTTTTGTAGTATAGTATAATATTTTTGGTTAGTTGTCAAGAAGTTTAGGAAAAATTATATGAATTACATATCTCATTATGAATCTCCAATTGGTAAAATGACAATGGGCAGTGATGGTGATGCTCTGATAGGTTTGTGGTTTGAAGATGGAAAATATTATGGTGAAACGCTTGGTAAAAATTTTGTTGATAAGGATTTACGAGTTTTTCAAGCTACCAAAAAATGGCTTGATGTATATTTTTCGGGTACAGAGCCTGATTTTATTCCAAAAATAAAATTATACGGGTCAGATTTTCGGCTTGAAGTGTGGAAAATATTAAAAGAAATCCCCTACGGTGCAACAATAGCATACGGCCAAATTGCAGATAAGATAGCCGCTCAAAGATGCTTGAGTAAAATGTCTGCACAAGCGGTAGGAAGCGCTGTTGGGCATAATCCAATAACAATAATTATACCTTGTCACAGAGTAATAGGTGCAGATGGGAGTGTTACAGGTTATGCTGGGGGAATTTGGAGAAAAATTAAGCTTTTAGATTTGGAAAGTGGATGTAAATTAACATGAAGTTACAGAAAAAGTAACAGAAAGTTTCAGAAACTTATTTATATTTTATAAATTAGAGGAATACATGACTAAGATTAACAATAATTGAATAATAAAATAAAAAACATTTATATGACAAACTCTTATTAGCATGTATAATCTATTTATGAAACTGGAAGATACTGATTTATACCAACATTTAAAATCGTTAGACAAAAATGATGTAATTACTTCAATATTAAAAAATAATATTGAAAATGAGTTTGTACCATTATTAAATAGTATTAAAATGGGAATGCCCGAATACACTTCACATGATGAAGTTCATTCTGTAAATGTACTTAAAAATATGTGGCAAATTATTCCCCCAAAAACTAAAGATGCTTTATCTATAGTTGAAGTGGTGTTATTAATATACAGTGCATATTTGCATGACATTGGTATGTTAATTGAAGACGAAGATTTTAATACTATTGCTAATAGTACCGAATACAAGACCTACAAATATGCATGGATAAAAGAACATGAAGAAAATTATGGCGAAAACGATACTATAAAAGATTATATAAGAATTAATCACGGATATAGAAGCGAAGCATATATTGAAAGTATCAAGAATAAATTTACAATTTATGGTATAAATTATGCTTCAATACTAAAAAGAATTTGTTGTGGACACACTTTAAATATTGAAAAAATAAATGATTATTGTGAAAAATCTTTCATTGCTGATAATTGTGTAAACGAAAAATATTTAACAATAATACTAAGAATTGCAGACATAATTGACATTTATCCTAATAGAACTCCAAGTGTATTATATGAGAAAATAAAACCACAAAATAGTTTTAGTATTCAAGAATGGCAAAAACATTTATCAATAAAGGGCTGGAATATAAATGATACATTAATTGAAATACATGCAGAATGTTCTGAATATAATACAGAAAGAATTTTGAGGAATTTTATAAAGTATGTTAACAATGAAATTAAAGATTGTAAAGCATGTCTTGGGTGTAAAAACGATAAATATATACTTAATTTAAAAGGTGACATTTGCATAGATAATATCCATTCAGACGGTTCTTATATATATAATGAATTAAAATTTGAACTAAACACAACAAATATAATTTCTTTGCTAATGGGAAACAGATTATATAGTCGTCCAGAATATGCCTTAAGAGAATTGTTGCAAAATTCTATAGATGCGGTTCTTTATCGTCAAAGATTAGAACAGATGCATTCAAGCGATAGTCGTTTTTCTCCTAAAATTTCAATATACCTTAATAATAATATTCTTACAATTGAAGATAATGGTATAGGTATGGATATAAACATATTCAGAAAGTACTTTATGAATGTAGGAAAAAGTTATTATAAAAGTACAGAATCAATGGAAAAAGTCAAAGATTTTACCTCAATAAGCGAATTTGGGATAGGCATACTATCAACTTTTATGATTGCAAATAATATTTCAATTGAAAGCAAGTTGAGACCAAGTAATTTGAATGATAAAACAGGGCCAATACTTATAGACATTCCAACAATTAATGATTATTTCATACAAAGGAAAACTGATAAGCAAGATTTTGGCACTAAGATAGTATTAAACTTAAATGATGACCATCCATTTAAAAACATTGATATCTTGGAATTTATTAAAAATTGTGCTCCTTTAATAGATAATTCGGTAGAAATTTTGTTTAATAACAAGCCCGTTAATATTGGTGCAAGGATCAATTCTTATGACTCATTAATAAATTTAAAATTGTGTACAATTTACCATTCTTTTGATATAAACTCTGCTGAAGATGGGATAACTGGACGTGTATTTTTAATTAAAGAACAAGAAGATTATGTTAGATGTGAAAGCATAATCGCAAAGAATGGATTTAGAATTAATTGTCGAGAACTACTTCCTTCTTGGGCAAATATAAAATTAGTTTTAAATATTACAAATCCAAATATACAATTAAGCGCTAACAGAGAAAGTTTTATAATTAACAATGACTTTGAAAAAATAAAAGAATTTATAGAAAAAGAAATAGAAAATAAAATTTGTGAATATTTGCTAAATTTAAAAAATAAACAAACAGAAGATAAATATGTTCAATATGTATATGAATTAATTGCAAATAAAGTATTGTTTAATGATACATATGGTAAAAAAAATAATATAATTCCTGAAAAAATACAAGATTTAATATTGTTACCTGTTATAGATATGAACAATAAGGAACAATATAAAAGTGTAAAAGATTTGCTATTATCTAAAAAAATCGTAACATTTTCAAGAATCCAAAAAAAATACAAAGATAGATTTAGTGTCCCATATACCGAAATTTTTAGCATTTTGGAAAAACATTCACTATCAAATACTTTACTAATAGATAATGCTAAAATAAATTCGTATTCAACACAAGTTATCCTTTCATCAATGGGGTTATATGTAGATAAATTTATTACGACATCAATTGCTGGTTTTAACATTTTTCTTTTATCTAAAAATATTTCAAAAATTTTATATCCATTATATTGGCATCGCGGCTTATTTAGTAGTGATTTATATGTGAAAGGTCATAATAATCCATTATTTATACAATTAGAACTAGAAGAATTTATTCTTGGCTATCCTGATAAAGTATTCAATATTGAACATAAATTAATAAAGCCATATTCTCATTTAGATAAAATTAATGACTCATATGGTGCTGGAGAAATAACAAAAGTGTTTGATGAATTTGTAGACGCTATAAATGAGTCGTTTGATATACATTCTTTTAAATATAAAAAAAAGGATCATGCTGAGATGAAAAAATCATATATCGACAAACTTAATGTTTCTGCTAAAAGGTTATGGTCAATATACAAAAAATATAACTTAATATCAACTAAGGATAAATTTAAAAATCTCACAGAAAAAGATTTCCCTTTTGGTTTAACAATAAAATTTTAAGAACGTTATATTCTTAACCTTTCTTCATTACATTGTGCAATTCACATGTTTAGAATATAATATTTCTATGGAGAAGGTGAATGATTTGTCGCCCATAGTTAAGTGGGCCGGAGGTAAGGAACAGGAATTAAAGTATATTCTTCCGAATGTACCGATTAGTTTCGTTCGTTTTATTGAACCTTTTGTTGGCGGAGGGGCTGTTTATTTTTCTATGAAAAATAAAAACATGCTTATTAATGATAAATCTGTTGAATTGACCTCTTTATACAATAATATCAAGTATAAAAATAAAAGTTTTGTAAGAGATTTGCAATCTCTTCAGAATGCTTGGATTGGTTTAGAAAACATATTGGACAATAATATTGAGTTTTTTAATACGGTTTACTTAAAATATAAATCGAATAAATTGGATAAAGATAAACTCATTGCTAGTATTGAACACTTTATAAATGACAACAAAACCGAATTTAAGAGCCTTTTAAATTCTAATTTATTAAAGCATTATGATATTTTTGAAAAAGAATTATTGCGTAATGTTAGTGCCAAATTAATTCGCATGAAAGACTTGGAAGATAAAAAAGGTAACCTTCCAGATAAAGATACATATGACAATTTTGAATGTGGATTAAAAGGTTCTTTTTATATGTTCATAAGAGCGTTGTATAACAAATATGACAATAGCGAATATTTTTACTTTATTCGTGAATATTGCTATTCTTCAATGTTTAGATACAATTCTAACGGGGAGTTCAATGTTCCTTATGGTGGAATTTCCTACAATAGAAAGAATTTTCAACGAAAAATTGATTATATAAAATCCAAGGAACTTCAAGCTCACTTTTTAAACACAGATATTTACAATTTAGATTTTGAAGAGTTTTTAGATAAAATTAAACTTACTAAAAATGATTTTATATTTTTAGATCCGCCTTATGATACAGATTTTAGTAGTTATGTTAATAATACTTTTGATAAAAAAGATCAAGAACGTTTAGCTGATTATTTAATCAATAAATGTCCGGCGAAATTTATGCTTGTTATTAAAAATACCGACTTTATCTCAAATTTATACGATAAAAAAGGGTTATACATAACAAGTTTTGATAAAACATATATGGTTAGTTTTAAAGGTCGTAACAATAGAGATTGTGAGCATTTATTAATTACAAATTATCCTATTGATAATGAAATCAAAAAAAGTGGTACAGTTACTGCTCTTAAACCCAATAAGAAAAAACAACTACAATATGCATAGGAGGGAAATATGCCAGAAGAACGCATTTCGGAAAATCAACTTATAATTCCTTCATTAAAAGTTTTTTCAAGACGAAAAGAGGGTACAACTACTTCTGAACTAATTGATATATTAACAGAAATAATGCAGCCAAAAGGTAAGGATGCCGAAATAATCCCCGGTAGAAACGATACATATTTTTCGCAAAAAGTTCGCAATCTAAGATCTCATTCTACATTTGAACGTGCTAATTTAGCAGAATATAAAAATGAAAAATATTATATTACCGAAAAGGGTTTAGATTTTCTTGAAGATAAATATGAAGAGTATGAATATGTTAATAGTGGATATTTCGATATAGATGCTCAAAAACGTGCAAACTTGAATTTATTGAATGATAATAAAAAACATTTTGTACCAGAAGATGAAATTTCAGAAGGTAAATTGGTTACAACTGTAACTAAAACAAGAAAACGCTCTGCAAAATTAAGAGAATATGCTTTTGAATATTATAGCAAAATTGGTCAAATTAAATGTGCCGCATGCGATTTTGATTTTGAAGAACGATATGGTGAGTATGGCAAAAATTATATAGAGTTTCATCACGTAAAGCCAATTTCTGTTTATGAAGAAAGTGGAAAAATTACAAATTTAGAAGAAGCACGTAAAAACTTGATTCCGCTATGTTCAAACTGTCATAAAATATTACATAGAAATAATATTACAGTTGAACAATTAAAAGAGGTACTATAATAATGAGAGATAGAATATTTGAAATTGTAGAAGAAGAATTTTCATCTTTAGTAACGAGAATACAAAGTGATTTTGTGACTAATTTCAGAGCAAAACAACATAATTTCTTATTAAAAGAGTTGGATACTTTAATGTCTGCCCACATGGTATTTGTAAGTAGTTTTGAATCGAAGAGTGGTAATTCTATTCAAAAAGTCGCAAAAGAAGTTACAAAACTCCGTTATGGGGCTGAAAATGTTCCACAAATTGTTAATCCGCATAATTTAGAACATAATATTGAAAATCCAAATGGTAATGAACAAATTATTGTATCAAATATTGATATGCATAATCCTGAATTACAAGGACGAATTGCAGAATTTATGACAAGATGCGAGGGAGATAAAAAACGAAAAATATGTTGTTCTGTAAATCATGAAAGTATTTTAGAATTATTGTCCGGTGATTTGCCATATACAAATGAATATCAAACAAAGCCTGTCGATTTAGCATTTTGGGATGGGGATGAATTAAATATTATGGAAATTAAAGCAGGTGGTAATTTAGATAGCAGTAATGCACCATCTAATGCTAAAAAACTTTTAACTATTTATACCGGATTAAATTACAGGAATACAAAACCATATTTTGCTACAATATACCATAAGGATGGAGAAGGCAGAACTTGGTCTGGTTCTATCAAGAAATACTTACAATATCCTCATATGTTCTTGGTCGGCTCCGCTTTTTGGAATAAAATTCTTCCTGAAGGAATTGATTTCAACGAATTTACAAGAATTTATAATGAAGCCATAAATCAAATTAACTTAAATGAAAAACTTAATGAAATGATTAGAAGTTGCTCATAGCATATTCTTTCATTTTGTATTCATGATTTTTAAATCTTTTATAGGTAGCATCAAAATATTCTTTTTCTAATTCAATTCCAATAAAGTTTCTATTTAAGTTGTAAGCAGCGATACCTGTTGAACCAACTCCCATAAAAGGATCGAGTATTGTGTCGCCTTCATTAGATGCAATTTTAATTATATGTTCAAGTAATTTTACAGGCTTTTGAGCAGGATGTTTAGGATTTGAAAGTCTTTCCGGTTGCATACAAATAGGAGTTTGGATAAAATTATGCATTTCCTTTTGATTGCTAAAATTCCATTGATGACCTTTGTTCCACATACAAACTATTAATTCGCAACTATTTAAAAATCCATTTTTATAAATTTTAGGAGCGGGATTTGTTTTGTGCCAAACCATAAATTGGAATGTATCAAATTCAGGGTCAAAAACCTCATGCCATTTGCCAATTTGATTATAAGTAGTAAAAATAAATATATTGCCTTTTGGTTTAATTATTCTTTTAAAATTGGCTAATAATTTTAGTGGCTCAATTTCCGGCTTATCCCAATCTGCTAAATCATTATTTAATGCTGACCTACCCGGTAAATCAATATTCCCAGTTGAATATTTTGCAATATTGTACGGTGGATCTGTTAAGATTAAATCAACTGATTTATCAGGAATATCATCTAATAATTTAAAACAATCACCAAATCTTAAGTCGTACATCTTTTTCTCCTTTATTTAATAATAACTTAAACAAGTTGAAAAAGTTTGTTTGTGTTGTTTTGTGTAGTATATAAGATATTTTTTGTACTGAGCAAAAGAGTTTTTTATTTTGTTAAAAATTCAATAAATAAACTTACCGCCAATGACTCTATCTTTTTCTCACGTTTTTTCTCTGGATTTGTTTCAAAGTAATTTTGAATTTTATAAAATACTTCAAGTGCATAGCTCAAGTCTTTTAATGGATTTTTAGGTTTGTCATTATTAAAAATTCTTTCAAGACCTTTTAAAACTGTAATATAATTTTCGTATTCTTCAGTATTAACATTAAATATAAGACTAGCAATACTTAAACCATACCCAATAGCATCTAATAGCTTTGAAACGTCTAATATGTCGCCATTATTTTGATATAATATGTCAGTTCCAAAATAAATGCTATTTGAACATAAAGAATTAATTGCATTGAATGAAACAGTATATTTATTTCCTTGTTCTTCTTGAATTTTTTGCAACAATTTATTACAGTAAAATTTCAAATTTAATCTTATATCATCATCCAATAACATTCTTGTATCATAAGTAACAAAATTATTTGGGTAAATTCTCGTTTTTTGTATTTCATTGTATACTTCATTTCTTTCTTCTGGAGTACATCTCTCCCACATTTCATTTAATCTATGTTCTTGTTCTTTTCTTGAACCAAAGTTTAATGCTTTAAGTCCATTGTTCAATAATTCATAATAATATTGATTATACATAAGCTTCCTTTCTGACTTTTACTAATTATATCATATATTTTAGGCATGCATTTTTTATTGATGCAGATAAAAATGAAAATTAGGTGTTCAAACTTATTTCAAACCCTGTTCAAAAAGTGTTCAACTCGCTCATTAAGGTGGGGTAAATGTAATTTATATATAAAACCTCATTTGAATATATTTAAAACCTTTAAAAAACGATTTTAAAAATTAATCTTCATAAGTTATGCCTAAAATCTTTTCTTCAATTTCTCTGATAATATCAGCTGATAATTCGCCAGATTTTGATTTTGCTGTTTCACAATTTTCGGCTGAGACTTTATCCTCATAAGTTTTTATGTTTTTGAGCATATTCATAATTTTAGTTAGGGTGTACATCCTTGATGGTTCTACCTTTTCACCGTTTTTCATGTCTGCCTTTATTGATTCTAAAAGCGTTTTCCCAAAATCGCATAAATCCTCATGAAATGTTGTTTTTGCTTGTATATGTTTAAATCTTTTTTCATCCCAATTACCCTCTGCTTTCCAACGACTAAGTGTTCTTTCGCTTACGTTTAATTGTTTTGCAATATTTTCTAATGTCATAAATTTTTCAATATATAGATTCGCAGCAGAATCTGCCAATATTTGCTTTTTCATAATTATTTCTTATTTCTTCAAAATCTTATCAAGCGGGTTGTAGTAATTTTCTTCCTGTTGTTCAATTAAATTACGATAAACCTTAACAAAATTAGTTATTCCGTAGTATCCGAGTGATTTTTGAATATATGTAAGCGGAATATTTTGTTTAATGCAGATATTAACAAAATTATGCTGAACATCACTCGGATTTAGTTTGGAAACACCAATTTCTTTTGCCAGCGGCGACAAAACATCTTCTTCAATATATTGTTGTGCCTGTTTATTGCTCTCAAATTTAAAAACAAAATCATTAGGCTCAGGTTCTAATTCATAGTATTTATCTTCAAGGCTATAACAAATATTCCAATCAATTTTCAATCTACGCATTGTAGAATTGCATTTAGTCATAACGAGCTTATCGCCATAGAGGAAGTATTTTAGAAAAATTATTTCATTTCTAAAATCAATTCTATCCCAAGTTAATCCCAATAATTCAGGAATACTTGCTCCTGTAGATAAGGAAATATACAGTATCGGATAGGCTTCAGGATATTTTTTATAACAAATATCCAGCAATTTTGAAATTTGTTCTTCGGTTAATAAATTCATATCCATAGCATAAGTATTTTCTTTAAGACTCTTGCTTCTTGATGCAAGATAATTTGTTTTAGGACAAACAGCGTTAATAATATTTTTAAGGATTAGAATATAAATATTTACGGAAACAAGCTGATATCCGCTATCGAATTGTTTTTGTTTAAACTTTGCGACGACTTTATTTGTTATTTCTCTTATCCGGAAATCTCCGAAATATTCTTTCAAATGATTTTTATAATCTGTTTTTTGATGCATTATTCTCTCAAGCTTGTTTTCTGTTTTTAGTCTGTTAAAGTAGATTTTTGCTGCATCTTTAAACAACATATCTAAAGGCTCTTTTATTTCTTTTTTAGTTTCAGCTTTTTCTTTTGGCGGAACTATATTGTTTCTAAAATATTTAATTTGTTGCGGACTAAATTCTGATTTTAATTTCCTCAAAAATGCACCTGATGTATATGCATAAGGTTGTTCGATTTTTTGCTCCGCTTGTAATTGTTTTTGTGCTTTATATATCGCATCTGTTGCAGATAATTTTTCTTTGGTTAAATAATATTTTTTAAAATAATTAAATAGTTCGTCAGGAATAGAACTTTCAATATTACCTGCACTATATGCCGGTAAAATACCCTTAAAACCATATCTTTTATAATTTGTTCGTATTCTGCCTAATGTGCAAAGGGAAATATTTTTGTAACCCGATGTTTGATTAAATAGTTCAACAAGTTGCTTTGAATTTTTACCACCTGCCTGATTTACAAAATTGAGTAATTCTATATACTTTCTAATCCGTTCTTGAGTTTCTTTGCTTAAGGTAAGAAAATAATTATAACCTTCTTCTTTTTCAATTATGATTGGTTCAATCTCCGTTTTGGAGTCTATCTTGCTCTTTTTGCTTTTGTTTTTAATATTAAAGAAGTAAGTATTATTGTTTTTTACGATTATTTTTTCATTTAATAATTCCGATAAAATATCTTTAACTTCTTGTTCCTCAATCTCTGAAACCAAGATTATGTCATCAAGAGTGAATTTATCTAATCTTCTTGCTGATTTTATAATTAAATCTCTATTTTTCAATGGTTAATCCTTTCACTTGTTTTACATCAATTTTGCTTAATCCGTTTGTTTTTGCTAAATTTTCTAATGTTGCAATCCCCTTAATTGCTTGGCGAAAACGGTTTGATTTTTCAAAAAATATTTCTTTTGCCTCATCTGTTATTTTTATTTCGGATAATTCTTCGACAATAACTTCCATATCGTCTTTGGAGAATGTTTTAAACTCAACAATTTCAGAAATTCTGTCATATAAATGTCTAAATTTTCCAAGTTTTGTTTTTGCTTCTTGCATTCCGATTAATACAACAGGCGCTCCCGTTAAATCGTGTAAATCTCTCAATGTTTCAATTGTTTTTGAACTACCTATAAGATAGTCAACTTCATCAATAATGATAACTTGCGGATTAAGTCTTAAATGTGCAATACATTGTTTCATTAAATCCGTAGATTTTTTAGACGGAGCTTCACCCAGTTCTTCAACAATTTTTTCTAATATCCCGTGGCTTGTCATATTATTTTGAGCTCTTACATAAACTGCATCATTTCTATTTGCCCACCAAACTGCAACTCTGGTCTTACCTAATCCGGGATCACCATATACCAATCCCATTTTTGGAACTTCATTAGATTTATCAATAAGGTTATTCATTAACTCTACGAAGTTTTTGACATTATGGGTTTTTACAAATAATTTACGCATTAAATACCTCCTTATTATCTTCTTCGCCATATATTTGTTCATATTCATCCGTTAATTTATATTCTGCAATCCAGTCTTGTTCGCTTTTGGTAAGATTTTCTTTCTTGATTAGGTGCTCATATTTTTCAAATCTTGTTCTGAAACAACCGTTGAAATTTTCCGCTTGAAAATCGGTCTTTACTTCAAGACTAAATTGTTTTATTTTATCTTCCTTTTGTTTTTCAGGTAAATCCATTGTTAATAGCGGAGTATAAACCTGATTTCGTTTTAGATGATTTATGTATTCTTGTTCCGTTCTTTTTTCTAACTGTTTCTTTAATTTTGTTTTTTGTTTTAAATCTTCTATGTCTTTTGCTTCACCCAAATAATTTGCTAACGGATGAACAGGTTCAACTCTTTTGGCAGAGCATATAAATTCACCGCTTAATTTGTAAACCTTAATTGAGCTCAAATCGAACAAGCTGTATTTAATAATTACCTTCTTTTTATAACCAAATAATGCTTCGTCATAATAATTGTTTTTGAGGAATAAAATTCCGTTCCTGTAAATGTTTTTAATTTCACTAGCCATCATAAGGTCGTCTAAAGTGTCGATATTAACCCCTTCGCCTCTGCCGTTTTCAAGAACTTCGCCTATTGTTTTATCTTCAATATGTGAACATTTTTGTGCATAATGATATTTTTGCAACCAAATTTCAAGAACTCGTGCAACTTGCTCTATTGTTGGAATATTAACCTTAAAATTTTCTTTATGGAGTTTTTCATTTCTTTTTAATTGAGCAGTTTTTTTAACAATACTCGTTCCTGTATATGATGGAAGCATTACTTCAAAACTGTCTTGCAACTCTCTAAATAGTCTTTCAATAGGCTTTGCTTTTGCGTTGTAAGGTTTTGCATAAATTGGCTGAATGCCCAGATTAGTAAATAATCCGGTTATTCCGTTTTCGATAAAATATTTTGCCTTAAAAGCCTTACCATTGTCTTGATATACAAATTTTGGAACTTTGCCTAAATTTATTATTGAATTTCTTAATGCACTTGCAATACATTGGGTATTTTCTTCAAGCATTATTTCAAACCCGACAAAACCACCTGATTTCCAATCTTGATAAGCAACCAATGTCGGTCTAACAAATGTTCCTTTGTATGGATGTTTAACGAAAAATGCTAATTTGTGACCATTGCCTACAATTACATCCCCGACTTCTAGCTTTGAAATATCTCTTGAGATATATGGTAAAACCTTATCATGCAGAGCCTTATTACCTTCTCTTGCCTCAATCCAAATGTTATAATGTTCATTTTTGTAATTGTTAGCAAATCTTCTATATGTTAAATCGCAGCAGAAATTTTTAAATCCACGATGAGTTAATGCCATTTTGGTATATTTGATTGCTTTTCCGATGTTTAACTGGTTTGGATGAAGAAGATTTTTCAAAAGTTCTGACTTTTCTTCTTCTGATAAATTAGATTTTTTAGTTTTTTCACCAAATGTATAGTTATTAATCAAACAATGCCAATCGTCATTATTTGTGCGGAGTTTTTTATGCCATTCATAAATTGTTCCAATGGCAACTTTACCGACAGTATCAAATAAATCAGTACAAATACAACGGTTATTGTATGCGTCAAGAAAATCTTTTCCGGCTACTGTTTTATTTTTCTTGAATAATCTAAATTCATCCCATTTTTTAATTAAATCGTATTTTGCAAGAGCCAATTTCTTTTGCTCTTCTGGTACAACATAAGTTATAGGTACTAGTTGAGTAGATTTTTCTTTAATTGATGTTACTTTTTCTCTAACATTTTCTTCCAAAGATGTTACTAAAATCTCATAAGATTTTGAGCATTTTCTTATAACATATTTATTTTTGCTTATTGCCTTGCGAACTGCTCTTTCGGATATACCTTTAATTTCGGCAAGCTTTTTAGTTGTAATCCAATAATCATTTGAGTTTTGCATAATTGTCTCCTCTCACACATTAACTCTGCTTAAGAGATATGTGTAGTCAATGTATCCATATCGAAACATATCAACAACTGCCACTTCAAACCCACGAAAACATTGTTTTTCTGATATTGCAAAAGCAAAATATTTGTAGTATTTTAGAAAATTTTTCAAACGGAACCAAACGGAACCAGATTTGGTTCCGTTTGTAATATAATGAAGAAAAGGAGTAATATGATTAGACGCCAAGAACCTGAAGAACCAGCATGGGCAAAATACATAACAGAAGATAATTTGCCAACTGAAGATTTACAATATCTATGCTCAATAATTGGCTTAGAAGCAACAAAGAAACTAATGTTCAAAGCAGCAGGAGAAAAGTTTTCTATCCATGCTCATTGTAACCAACCATACAAAAGACAATATATTATAGATAACTTTGACGGTACCAGAAGAAGTATGTTCGACACTATCCGAGCTTGTAAAACTACGCAGAGATATGTTTATAAGGTACTTGAGGAATATATTGAGGGGAAGAAGGTATAGATTAATAGAATGGCAAATGAAAAAATTTTTATAGAATTATTAAATAGTTTAAAAAATGATAAAGATTTATTTTTATCTGGAATATTGCATACTGAGATAGAATTTTTAAATAATATACATAAATTGCAAAAATATATTCCTTATATTCAAGATTCACATATTAAAGGAGCTGTCGATAAATTTGTTAAATCAGTTATAAATAATAAAAATTATTCAATAATACAAAAATCTATTGAAAAAGAAAAAATTAAAAAAGAAAAACAAGAAATTGCAAGACAGAAAAGGTTAGAGGAAGAACGCAAATCTATTGTATTAAAACAACAATTAGCATACAAAAAACAAATAGAGCAACAAAAAGTATTAAATGTTATTTCAGACATAAATTCATCTATAAGCAGGAAAGATTAAAATCTGCATTAACATTATATCAAAATAATTATGATAATATCTTGCTTTATCTGAATCCAACAACCCTGTGCACTAAAATGGAAATAATAGAATTTATCCTCAGAAGAAAAATAAAAAAATTAATCCATTTTACAAACATTCAAAATTTGGAAAGCATATTAAACAATGGAATCCTTACAAGAAATATTTTAGATGAAAAAAACATAGTTTATAAATATACTGACGAAAAAAGATTTGATGGTAGGCCAGATTGCACTTGTCTATCCATAGAATATCCTAATTCCAAAATGTTACATTATAAAAAATATAACTCACTAAATAAATATGTAATGATAGTTTTGGATGCTGAATCAATTTTATCGAATAACTTAAAAAAATACTATGTTTATATCAATGCCGCCAATTCAAATGCAGCATATCTGCTAACTAGTGACATACTAACTAGTCCAAGATATTTAAAGAATATGTTTTTACCAAGTGTTTCAGACACTAAATATACATATGAAAGAGAAGATACTGATCCGGATTTTATCACAACAAATCCGCAAGCAGAGATTCTCATTAACGGCTGTATTGACACTACAGACATAATGGAAATACATTTTTCTAATTATGTTGATTTTAACATATTTAAAAGTGGATGTGTGAATGAAGAAATTTTTAACAAATATAAATTAGTAATTAGTGATTTTTACTTTAAAGAAGATAGAGAATCAGTTAGATGGGAGAAAAAATAATGGCAAATAGACCTTATTTCTTAATAGGAGATGGTAAGAAAAATTTTTATAGAGAAAAATCCTGTGATTTTAAATTTTATACTGGCTTTGCTTTATCACAGAAACAAAAATCCGTAAAGTCATTCCATGAAGAAATTCTAAAGGTTTATCCAAATGCTAAAATTCTTGAAGTATCAAGACGCTCGGAAAATGATTTGGGTATTTCATTAAGTGCATTTAATTTAAAATATCAAAATATAGACAATAAAGATTATCCTGTAGAAAGTGTGTTTCAATCATCAAAAGTATTTTCAAATGGAAAGCAATACAAAGAACTACTCTATAAATCTGCTCGTGAAGCAAAAACTGATGAACGTCTGAAAAATTCAGGTTATTTAGTAAAATTTTCATTTAATAATATAGATTGGGAGTTAGAACCAAAAACATTTTTTTATGATTATATTTACCTATCTGCACTATCTAAGGATAAGCAATTATGTGATCGTTTAATGGCATTTGATGTATTTACAGATATTGAATTTAATCCTCAAAAATCATTTAATTGTCAAGCTCGCTCTGTGGCAATAGCAGTAACATTACTGAAATACAATTTGCTTGATAAATATTTAAATGATAGAAATTTGTTTAAGACTGTTTACTCTTCAACCATATCTCCTAAACAACAAAAATTATTTTAGGGTTCCGTTTGGTTCCTTAAAAAGTTCCGTTAAGGTTCCGTTTTGTAACAGAAAAATATTTTTTCTGGAACCAATGTTACTTTTTGAATGCCAAAAGTCCTATAATAGTCAATCGATATTCCCTTACAGAAATAAGGCTTTTGGGGATATTACACTATGAGTTTAGACGTTTACAGGACACAATAATGACGCAAATCGGACATACCGGACTTTTCTGCAACCCTAAACTACTCCTAAATCCCTTTAAGTTTTGGGGCTTTGAGGCTAGTTCCCCTTTTCTGTATTGTCCTGTTTCTTAACAGTGGAATTGTAAAGAGTCACATGGTTTGATTATTTTGGGCAAATTATTTAAAACCAAAATAAAATTTTTTGCCAGGTAAATTGGGATAAATAATCAGTATTCTTTAGGATAATAATCAAAATCTACTTAAAAACAGGGAATGATATAAAAATATTATAAAAAATAAAAAATCTCAGATAATACCTGAGATTTTTTATTTACGCCCGAAGGGATTCGAACCCCTGACCTTTTGGTTCGTAGCCAAACGCTCTATCCAGCTGAGCTACGGGCGCTTAAATTGTTCACATTATATATATTATTTAAAACAAATTATTTTTTCAAGTAAAAATTATAAAAGTTTTTAAAACTGGAATTATTATTAAGAAATCTCTATCAAAGTACTTTTATAATCTAAAATGAAGGAGGTCCTCTATGAGACATTTAACTAATAGAGAATTGGAAATTTGTTCATATTTAGTACAAGGTATGAAAAATATTGAGATAGCAAACACTTTATACTTGAGCAAACATACTGTAAAAGCATATGTTAGTTCTATTATCACAACTCTTGATGCGAAGAATAGAACTGAGGCGGCATATATTCTAGGTAAAAAAAATATTATATAGATGTAACATTTTTGCTATTTAACTAAAATAATCATATAATTTTATAAAAGGTACGATTATATGAAAAATATTTTTATAAAAGTAGCAATAATATTTGCATTTATCCTGAATTTTATTCCATATGTCAGTGCAGCCGACCTTGGAATAACTTCTGTTGTCTATGATAATTCGGCTTCATTTTTGGCCATCAATTCGTTTGATAATGAGGAGAATGCATTTGTAGAAAACCCTAAATTATATGTTTTACAAGAAGAGAACAAAGCTTATTTTGATATAAATTCTGCCGTGTTAAAATGTCCGGTTCAAAATCTGGTTATAAATTCACCAGGCATAAAGGAAGTAATTGTTAGTCAGTATTCAACTAATCCAAATGTGGTGCGAGTAGTTATTTCATATAATGAAGGATACAATCCGTATAATATTCAACTAAGAAAATTAAATAATACATTGTTTCTTAGGTTTAGAAACCCTTCACTTTCAAACTACTATTTTCAGCTGGTCTACAGTGAAAATCCGGTTGCGGAGCAGTATGAAACAACATCTGTTCAAACGCCTGTAACGGCGGTAGATAATAGCATAATTGGGCAAATAAATTCAGCGTTTAATCTTGGACAAACTACCGAGAGTAAAAATTTTGTTCTCGCAAAAAAAGATATGGTTTTACCTACAAAATCTTACATCGATAATATAAATTTTAAAGGTGATGATGCTGTTATTACAGGTATTGGTTCATTAACATTGTCAAAACCTATGTATCTTTCTAATCCTGCAAGGGTTGTATATGATATTTCAAACTCTACTGTAAATCCTGCTATTAGAAATAAAGAAATGTCTTTCAATCAAGGAGATACAATCAAAATCGGACAATTTAACAGAAATACTGCAAGGATTGTTATAATGTGTTCAAATCCTGACAGGTATGTGCCCGTAATCTATCCTGATACTCAAAGATTAGTATTTGTTGATACAAAAAGTCAAAATCCGCAAAATCTTTCATCTGTTAAAGCTTCCCTGAATTCCTTATATGACGAAATCACTGATATTACCGCACACACTATGAAGCTGGTTTTTTCAAAACCTGTTATTTACGGTATTTATCGTAAAAAAGATGCTCTTGAACTTATGATGTATAACATTGATAAATATCAAGATATAAATCAAAAATCTGCGTTTATTTTTGATGGTATAAATATTACCAACATGAAAAATGGCGGAGCAAAATTAACAATCCCGACAGGTAAAGACGATATTTTTGATATTCACGCAGGCAGTGACGGAAAAACTTTAAGGATAAAAGTTAAAGCTTCAAGCATGCAGCTTGCGGAACGGCCAACTGAACCTGTTATTGCGGTTGATCCTATTGTCCCTAAAAAAGTTAACGGTAAAAAATATATTGTAATTGACCCCGGTCATGGTGGTTCTGACTGTGGTGCCATTAGAAACGGCATTTATGAAAAGAATATTACTCTTGATGTTTCCAAACGAGTTGTTACACTGTTAGAGAAAAAAGGCTATATTGTCACAATGACAAGAAAAACTGATCAAACTGTATCCTTACAAGAAAGAGTTGAAATAAGCGAAGAAGCTAATCCTGATATTTTTGTGAGTATCCACGTAAATTCATCTAATAATACCTCACCAAACGGTTTAGAAACTCATTATTATAAAGATAACAGCTTGAAATTGGCTAAAAATATTCACGCTTCACTGCTAAACCATATTAATGCAAATGACCGCGGGTTGTTCAAATCTAAATTTTATGTTATAAATCATACTACAGCACCTGCTGTTCTGGTTGAAATTGGCTTCCTGTCTAATCCGGCAGAAAGAGAGCAGATTATGTCTGAGGCTAGAAAACAGGCAACTGCAAAAGCAATAGCTGAGGGTATTTATGAGTATTTCAAATAAAAATTCAAGCAATTCCCCGATTGCATTTTTTGACTCGGGTGTAGGCGGATTAACAGTTTTGAATAAGGTAAAAAAAATATTACCGCATGAAAGTTTTATTTATTACGGTGATACAGCACATGTGCCTTACGGTGAAAAAACGAAAGAACAACTGCTGGAATACTCTGATAAAATTCTCAAGTTTTTTGAAGAAAAAGGTTGTAAGGCAGTTGTAATGGCTTGTAATACTACATCTTCAGTTATTTATGATGAAATCTGCGGGAGATATAACTTCAAATTGTATCCGATTGTACAGTCAGTAACAAAAATCCTTGCAAATCTTCCTATAGAACGACTTGGAGTTTTTGCGACACGCGCAACAATTAATTCCAATGTTTATCCGCGTGAAATTGCTAAATACAATAAAAATATGCAGGTTTTTGGTCTGCACTGTCCGGAATGGGTTAATATTGTTGAAAAAAATATCTTAACTTCTGCTGACAGTATTGATATAATTAAAGCAGATTTTGAGCGTATGATGGAAAATAATCCGCAAAAAATTGTTCTGGGATGTACTCACTATCCATTTTTACTAAAAGTTCTTTCTGAATTTGCTTCTAACGATTTATTCATAGATCCTGCAATTAATTTTGCTGAATTTATTAAGGATGATTTAGGAGATTGCGGGATTTTAAAAAGTTCATCAGAAGAACGATATGAAGAATTTTATGTAAGCTCAAATCCGGAACAATTTAAAATAGCTTCAAAAATGTTTTACGAACTAAAAGAACGCCCGATATTATTAACGTTCTAATATGTGTTTTAAGACATTATCATATGTTGAAATCTCAATAATATCAGAGTTTTTAAGGATTTTATCTTTTGTAATATTAAGTTCTGTACAGTTTTCTTTTACTGCATATACAGGAATATTATTTTTTAGTGCTTCAAATACTGGAATTGAGCCTAGTGAATCGTACGGCATTACTAAATAGTCGAGGTCTTTGATATTTATGCCTTTATTTTGCACGATTTTAGGTGCGTTTGCAAGCCCCAGCAATATACACGGTAAAAATGTCGGTGTAATGTATTCCGCAGAAGCTTTAGGATTAACTAAATCAGAATGAATAGAATAATCTATAAAAGCAGGAGCATGGGCACAGGGCACTTTATAATATTTTGAAATGTAATGTGAAATTATTGCCTCCACGCCGCCTACAGGATCAGCACCAATACCGTTTGAGTAATCTTCATTATCATCTTCGGCATCATCAAACAGACAGACAACAGCAATTGCATCACAGCCTTTAGCTAATAATTTTTCGCACGCACTTCCGATAGTTTCAATATTTTTAACATCACCTGTTGATATACCGTCAGGTGTCATATAAAATTCTACGCCTGCTTCAACATCTGAGATTTCATATGAATGTATTTTAACACCATAAATAGTTTGTACCGCATTTTGTGTATTTATATGAATATTCAAAACATCTTGCGGAATGGCTTTGTCATAGATAATTCCAATTTTATTATTTTCTGAAGGTAATAAATTTATCTCACCTTTAAAAAAGCTGTCCATTGTATAACCTTCCGTATAAAGCATATTATCTGTTATTCCTGAAAAACAAGCGGCGTTGACCACATTAGGGTTTACAATCAATTTTGTATATTTAGCAAATTTTCTTGCATAACTGCTGGCATCTCCGGCATATCCCCCTATAGATGCACCTATTCCGGTAGGAACAATGAATGCTCCGATTTTTTCATTATTGAATGTCATTTAAATAATTCTCCAAACCTTTTAAAATACCTTCTGCCGCTTTATCTTGAAATTCAGGATTAATAAGTTTTACATTATCATCAGGATTGATAATATACCCAACTTCAACAAGTATTGCAGGGCAATTTGTATTGCGAACCACAGCAAAACTCTGCGCTTTTGCCCCGTTATCTTTTAAACAAGTTTCAGAAATTAAAGCCTTTAAGACCGCTTTTGCCAATGCTCTTGACTGAGGATAAAAATAATAGACCTCAGTTCCACTGCTTTTTAAATGAGCCGCAGAATCCGGCAGAGCATTGTTGTGAATACTTATGAATACTTGTGAATTATTTTTATTTGCAAATTCTACCCTGTCATATAATCCAATTTCTTTATCTTCTGTGCGAGTCATAAATACTTTTGCGCCTGCTGCCTCAAGTTTATTTTTAAGTTTAAACGCAATATCAAGGTTAACATCTTTTTCTTTTTGTCCAAGGCAACCTATTGCACCATATTCTCTGCCGCCATGCCCCGGATCGATTGTTACTCTTAAATTCATCAGTGTTTTTGGTGCATTAAAAATATCGATAATCAGTCTGTTGTCATCGGTGTAATATGTATTGTAACCAAAATTTTTATCAGTTTTGTTAATATGAAATTCATATTTTTCGTATGGAAAATCAAGTACATCATAAACAACTAGGTCAAATCCGTTAGTTTCAGATAAAATGTAAGGAACTTTCTTCGAGAGTTTTAATTCAAAATGCCGTTTTGATGCATCTTCCGAGTAATTATATGATAAAATTTTGGCGCTATCAGGTACATCTGCTTTTTGAACATGTTTTTTCGCAATCCATGCAAAATCATCTCTTGCAAGCTGGACTTTATAAAAATCTGCGTATTCTCCAATAATTTTCAAGGCTATCCCTTTTTGAAAATGCTGTAATCTGTTTAGTCCGGCATCATTTGGCATTGAACGAAGCGGAACATTATCAGATTCTGTTTTAACCCAGAATGGTGTTTCATAAAGTGTTGTTACATCTTTTTTTAAACAGTTTGACGGAATATATCTGGTTATTTTATAAGTTGTAAATTCCTTGCCATTGTCAAGTTTAAAAACATTTACTCCCGGGTTAAGCTTTACAACATGCCAGAACCCGCCGGATGGATGGATTTCGACCTCTTCTCCGTTAATTTTTAATGATTTTGTCAGATGTTCGTTGCCTATAAAAAATGTTTCAGGCGAGTTTATTACGACATTATCGGATTTCGGATAAACAATATTTGCGGCATTTGCGTTAAGAGCACAAATATCAAGTCCTAATAATAGTGTTATTATTGTCGTTAAAATTCTCATAATATTAATATACAATAATTTAACGAAAATTATAATTTCGTAAATTTATTTAATAATTTCGATATTTGCCTCTCATTATGGTAAAATTATAATAGTAAGGGATAGATTATGAGAAGAGAATTAGACAAGAGCCGTAAATCTTCTAGAAATAAATACTGTAACAATGTATCTGACAGTTTGGATATTTTGTACTGTATAGCAATTTTTATACTTGTAGCGCATCTTTTTATCATTCAAATATTTGATTTTCAAAAATATCGTGAGCGTGGTAAAATGCAGCGTTCAAGCCATGATTTTGCAGTAAGAGGTGATATTTATGATAGACACGGTATCAAGCTTGCAACTGATAGAATTTATTACAATATCTATGCCAGACCGGTTGATTACACAGACAAAGAAACCCCTGAAAAAATTGCGCATTTGTTTGCCCCAGTTTTAAATATTTCTGAAGCTGAATTAAGAACACGAATTTCTAATAAAAAAATACCTGTAATTGCAATAAAAAAAGATGTTGACAGGGATACCGCAAAAAAAATAATGAAAATCATAAGTGATAACAGTTTTCGCTCGATTTCGCTTGACAAAAAGAATACCAGAGAATATCCGCAAGGAGTTTTTGCTTCTCACGTGCTTGGTTTTTATAATTTTGATGCAGATGTTTCAAATGGTATTGAGCTTACTGCAAAAAATAAACTGGAACATGTTGTCCGTGCCACCAGATATCAAAAAACTCGTGACGGAAAAATTATTTATAATTTTTCAACTGACCCTGTTGCACCTACCGTTAATCCAAAAGGACAGGATGTTGTTTTAACAATAGATGCGGCAATTCAGCATGTTTGTGAAAAAGAATTACAAAAGATTATTGAAGAAAAAGAAGCCCTTCGCGGTGCTGTAATTGTTATGAATCCTAAAAACGGAGAAATATTAGCTTATGCTGTTTATCCGACATATGACCCTAATAAATTTCAAAAAGCAACTAATACGGAGATAAAGAATTGGACATTGACAGATGTTTATCCGCCGGGTTCCACATTTAAAACTATAACGGTTACAAGTGCTATGGAGCTTGGTAAAATCAATGAAAATTCAATAATAGAAGATACCGGCAGGATGAAGTTCGGCGGCTACACTATTGAAAATTACGATTATAGAGAAAAAGGCGCTCCGGGAAAAATTGATTTGGTTTATTTATTTGAACATTCAAGTAATATCGGTTCAGTAAATGTCGGATATTTAATGACTCATCATGAATTTTATAATATGTTGCGAAAATTTGGATTTGGTGAAAAGTCAGGGATCGATTTACCTGGAGAATCATCAGGTCTGCTTGCTTCCCCACGTTTCTGGGATAGAGGTTTACATATGACAATGTCATACGGATACGGAACCTCTGTGTCAATTATGCAAATGGTATCGGCAGTTTCTGCGCTTGCAAATGATGGAGTAAGAGTTACCCCGCACGTTATAAAATATTCACCGGAAGAAGAAGCTGAAAAAGTTAAATTTATACCAACAGTTTCAGCACAAACAGCAAGAACTATTACAAAACTTCTTGCAATGAGCGTTAACAACGGAAAATCTTGTATAAAAATGGACAAATATAATGTTGCGGCGAAAACCGGAACTTCAAGAAAACCATTAGAAAATGGGACAGGATATTCGGGTGCAATGTACACTTCAACTATTGGCTATTTCCCTGCAAGCGACCCGAAGGTATTAATATATGTTGTAGTTGACAGCGCCCAAAAAGGTCCTGTTTGGGGTAATACCGTAGCCGGTCCGGTTTTCCACGAAGTTGCAGAACAAACTGCTCGTATCCTTGACCTTAAACCGGACAAACTTCCTTCCGCACCAAAGAATAAAAACTAAAATAGGAGACATATATAATGAAGTTAGATGAATTAATTGAGTATTTACCATATAGTGATTTAATAAATTTTAAAAGTGTCGAAATTTCAGGAATTTCTTACAATTCGAAGACAACGAAAAATGGCGATATTTTTATTTGTCTCGTCGGAGAGCATACAGATGGACATGAATATGCTCAAATGGCTATTGATAACGGTGCCGCTGCACTTCTTGTAGAAAGAAAAATTGAGGGCGTTAAAGTGCCGCAAGTTCAGGTCGATTCCACAAGACATAAAATTGCTGATATTGCGGACAGATTTTATTCTAGACCTTCAATGGGCATTAATTTAATCGGGATTACAGGTACGAACGGTAAAACAACCGTTACCCATTTAATACAAAAAATATTTGAAGCAAATTCCGAAAAATGTGCGCTTATCGGGACTCTAGGCTATAAATTATCATCTAACGGTGAATATCGCGATGCAAAGCATACAACACCTCAGGCTCCTGAATTGCAAGCTACTTTGAGAATGATTAAGGATGTTGAAAAAATTGACAATGTTGTAATGGAAGTCAGCTCTCATGCACTTGAACAAAACAGAGTAGGCGGCTGTCGTTTTAATGGCGCAGTTTTGACTAACTTGACTCAAGACCACCTTGACTACCATATAACAATGGAAAATTATTTTAAAGCTAAAGCTCTTCTTTTTGAAAGATTAACCGATGATGATTTTGCAGTAATAAATATGGACGATGAATACAGCGAAAGATTTTTGAACGTTGTTCCTGATGGAGTTAAAAAATATACCTACGGTGTAAAACAATCAGCTGACTTTATGGCTAAAGATATTCATTTTTCTCTTAACGGTGCCGAATTTACTCTTTGTGCAAAAGGAGAGGAATATTCCGTTAACCTGCATATGAACGGTATGTTTAGTGTTTATAATGTTCTTGCGGCGTTGTCCGCATCAGTTGCAGTGGGGATTGATATTAAAGTTGCACTAAAAGCTTTGCAAAGTGTTCATGGAGTTGCCGGACGATTTGAAGTTGTTAATAAAAAACCGCTTGTAATTGTTGACTATGCACATACTCCTGACGGTTTGGAAAATGTATTAAAGTCTGCAAGAGAAATTACACCTCAAGGTGGAAAACTTATTTGCCTGTTTGGATGCGGGGGCGACAGAGATGCTACTAAACGTCCAAAAATGGGTGCTATTGCTCAAAAATTGGCAGATAAAATCGTTATAACAAGTGATAATCCTCGTTCAGAAGACCCTCAGCAAATTATCACTGATATTATTGCCGGCTTACAGTCAGTGAATCCTGAAATAGTTACAGTTGAACCTGATAGAGGTGAAGCTATAGGGATTTTAAAATCTATTGCTGATAATAATGATGTTGTCGTAATTGCCGGAAAAGGTCATGAAGACTACCAGATACTAAAAGATAAGACCATCCACTTTGATGATAGAGAACAAGCAAGAAAAGTATTTGCGGGCAGTGTTATATAATGAAAACGAAGTTATTTATTGAACAGCATTTTCATGGATGTTACGGGGTCAATTTTAATACCGCGTCTGTTGAGGATGTGCTTTATCTGGCTCAAAAAATATTACAAGAAGGGGTCGGATACATATTTCCGACACTGGTGACTGACAGTATTGAAAACACTCGCAGACAGATTAAAATTATCAAGCAAGCTTCAGAAAAACAAACTTCGGATATGGCACAAATCTGCGGTGTACATTTAGAAGGAATATTTTTAAATCCTGAAAAAAAAGGAATTCATGATTCTGACCATTTTATGGTGCCTTCTGTTGATAATTTTAAAAAGCTGTATGATGATTTTATAAAGATTGTTACTCTTGCCCCCGAATTGGCAGAACCTCAACTTTTTGATTATCTGCATAATAAAGGAATAAAAATTCAGGCAGGTCACTGTCTAGGAGCGGATTTATCAAAATGCGACGGAACAACACATACATTTAATGCAATGAGCGGGATTACCCATCGCGGCTCATCAACAGCGCTCAGCGCTTTAATACAGGATGACATATTTACAGAAGTAATTGCAGACGGAGTTCATGTATCAGATGATGCGCTTAAGTTATTATTTAAGGTTAAGCAAATGAATAAAATTTTACTCGTATCTGATTGTCTACCTTGTACCCACAGTGATATAAAAGAGTTTAGTTTTGCCGGTTCTAAAATTTATTTTGACGGAAACAGAGCGGGTTCAGCAGATGGAACATTAGCAGGAAGCACTAGGCTCTTACCTGATATTGCAAAAATTTTAGGCAAAAAGGATCTATTCAGCAAACAGTATATTTCAAATTCATACGACTATCACAAAATTGCTCCAAAAGGTGAAATTGAGTGGGACGATGATTTTAATATAGTTAAAATTTCATATTAGTAATAAATTCAATACCTTTATCAAGTTTTTCGCCAATAATATTATGCGCACCTGTTTTAAATTCTTGATATTGGATATTATTTTTTTCTGATAATTTGTTTTTAAGCTTTCTTGTAAGCTCTATTGGGACAACATTGTCATCTTCTGATGCAAGAATTAATACCGGACACTCTGCTTTTTTAAGATTTTTCTCGTTATTTAAGGTGAATTTTAGCGGAAGAATACGGGATGGAAGATATTTCATTATTTGCTTTTGAAAAGGTTTTAGATTTGTTTTATCAATATAATATTTAACTTCATCTCTAGCTTTATTAAATGGCGAGACAAGAACTACAAATGCTATTTTATTATGAGCGGCAAATTCCGAAGCAACAGCACATCCCATTGAATGAGCAACTACTCCAATATTTTCAGGTTTTATTCCTTTTTGTGTGAGATAGTTATAAACTGAAGTTATGCTTTCTTGCGCGTTTTTTTGTGAAAATTTATTTTTCTCATCTCCCCAGCCTGGATAATTAAAACCGATAATTCCATAGTTGGTTTTTAAGAGTTCAGCGTAAGTTTTTTGTTTTCTTAAGCACATACTGCCAAACAGACCATTACAATAAATTAGATATTTTCTGCTATTATTCGGATTTATATCCATTGCCGAAAATTCTAAACCCTGTTTTGTTTTCAAATCTAATCGGTTTGCACTATTTAAGAGTTCAGGAATAATTTTGTCTTCGTACGGAACTTGTTTTCCATTATAAGCATCACGCTCAATAAGTCTAATTCCTGTGAAATATCCTGCCATACAACCTGTAAAGATACCTGTTCCGGTTAAAAGTTTTCGCGAAATATTTATACTCATATTATAATTAAAATCCCTAAATATTAAATTTTAATATTTATTTGAATATTTTTTACAAAACTTAGGTTTTGATATATAATTAACCAAGAGGGGGTATGCAATGCGAAGCAACAGTATCAAAAAAGGTATCGCAAGAACTCCGCACCGCGGACTTTTAATGGCAACAGGAGTAAGTAAACGTAATATGAACGCTCCGTTTATCGGAATTGCCAGTTCTTTTTCCGATCTTGTTCCGGGGCATATCGGGATGAGAGATTTAGAGCGTCAAATTGAAAAAGGTATTCATTCTGCGGGTGGTCAGGCATTTATTTTTGGGGTTCCTGCGGTTTGCGACGGAATTTCTATGGGGCATTGCGGAATGCGTTATTCTCTGCCTTCAAGAGATTTAATTGCTGATTGTGTTGAGACTGTTGCAGAAGCTCATCAATTAGATGGTCTGATTCTGCTTTCAAATTGTGATAAAATCACTCCCGGAATGCTTATTGCGGCTCTCAGATTGAATATTCCCACTATTGTTGTAACCGCAGGTCCTATGCTTGACGGTGAAAGCAGATGCGAAAAACTAACAATGATTAAAGGTTCATTTGAGGCCGTCGGAAAATTCCGAAGCGGTGTAATTGATGAAACAAGACTGCTTGAACTTGAAGAAGAATCCTGCCCTTCTGCGGGTTCCTGTCAAGGGATGTACACAGCGAATACAATGGCTTGTTTAACTGAAGTTATGGGAATGAGCCTTCCTTTCTGTGCAACATCTGCGGCTGTATCATCTAAGAAACGCAGAATAGCTTTTGACAGCGGTATGCAGATTGTTGACCTTGTGCGTAGAGATGTTAAACCTCTCGATATTGTTGATAAAAATACTCTACGCAACGCTATTATATGTGATTTGGCAATGGGTGGTTCTACAAATTCATTTTTACATATACTTGCACTTGCTTCAGCCGGTGAAATTGATGTTACATTAGATGATTTTGAAGAACTGAGCCATAAAATTCATCAAGTTGTTAAATTAGATCCTGCAGCGGCACCTACAATGTCTGATTTTCATAAAGCAGGCGGCGTTCCTGCACTTGTTAAAACTTTGATTGATGCAAATGTTGGAATTATTGATAAAACAACAGTAAGCGGATTTAATGTTTCAGAAATTGTAAAAGAAGCTTATGTTGATAAGAATTTAATCCATCCGTATTCAGAACCGGTCACGACAAAACCGGGGCTTGGTATTTTGCGCGGTAATTTGGCGAAAGACGGATGCGTCACCAAGATTTCAGGAATTGATCCTTCATGTTATGAATTTGAAGGAACGGCCAAAACTTTTAACTCAGAAGAAGAAGCTATGAACGCTCTGGAGCAGGATAAGATTAAAGCAGGAGATATTTTAATTATCCGTTATGAAGGTCCAAAAGGCGGTCCGGGAATGCGCGAAATGCTTGCTCCTACATCTTTGCTTGTTGGTAAAGGCTTAGGTACAAGCTGTGCATTAATTACAGACGGACGTTTTTCAGGCGGTACTCGCGGAGTCTGCATAGGACATGTTTGTCCTGAAGCGGCTGAAGGAGGCAATATTGCGCTCATAGAAGACGGAGACAAAATTAAAATTGATATTAACAAAAGAACTATTGATTTACTTGTCTCTGATGATATTTTAGCTTCACGCAGAGCGAATTTAAAACCGTTTGAATTAAAGTGTAAATCAGGTTATCTTGCAAAGTATGCCAAAAATGTTCAGGATGCTTCACACGGAGCTATTGTATAGAGGAAATTATGATAAATGATATAGTTAAATCAACAAATTTACAACACATTGCAATAATTATGGACGGGAACAGACGCTGGGCAAAAGAAAAAGGACTTCCTTCCGCAGTAGGTCATAAAAAAGGGGTAGAATCTCTTAAAGCAACTCTGCGAGCATGCGATGCTTTCGGCGTTAAATATCTCACGGTTTATGCTTTTTCAACTGAAAATTGGAACAGAAAACAGGAAGAAGTTGATTTTTTGATGAATTTGGTCGCACTTACTCTTACAAATGAGCTTGATGAAATGCATAAAGAAAATGTTCAAATTCATTTTATCGGAGATTTATCAAGACTTTCGGAGAATTTGCAAAAAATTCTTTCCAATGCTGTTGAAACTACAAAAAATAATAACGGTGTAGTGTTACAAATTGCCCTAAATTACGGAGCAAGAGATGAAATTCTTCACGCTGTCAAAAGTATTATTGAAAAAGGTACTTCTGCGGATATGGTTACAGAACAAACAATTGCTGATAATTTATATACAGCAGGGGTTCCTGATCCTGATATTCTGGTCAGAACAGGAGGTGAACAGCGTATTTCAAATTATCTGCTGTGGCAGATTGCTTATTCTGAAATAATTATCAGAAATGAATTTTGGCCGGAGTTTGATAAAAATATACTTGCAGAGTGCATACAAGAATTTGGGAAAAGGCAGAGAAGATATGGGAAATAACAATATTAAAATAGTTTTTGCAACCGGTAATCCGCATAAACTGGCAGAAATTAATGAAATTTCAAAAGGAACAGGTATTGAATTTATTCTTCCGCCTGAAAATTTTAATCCGGATGAAACAGGTACAACTTTTGAGCAAAACTCACTTATAAAAGCACAGGAAGCCGCAAAATTATCAGGGTGCATATCCCTTGCTGACGATTCGGGGCTTTGTGTAGAGGCTTTAGACGGTGCTCCGGGGATTCATTCAGCACGTTATGCTGATACGGCACAATCAAGAATTGACAAGCTTTTACAAAATCTTGCCGGCTCGGGTAATAGAAAGGCAAAATTTGTTTGTGCTATGACACTTGTAGATGAGTTTGGAAATATCCTGAATTCAGAAATAGGTGAATGTCACGGCAAAATTGCAGAGCACCGGTCAGGTATTAATGGATTTGGCTATGACCCGATATTTTTAGTTGACGGATACAATATCACAATGGCAGATATGTCAGAAGAGTTAAAAAATACAATTTCTCATAGAGGAAATGCTCTTAATCAAATGATAGCTTACATTCAAACTAATCTTATAAACTAAGGAGAATTGAGTGAAAAAAATAATACTGTCAATTATTATAGCCGCTGTTGTTTTGATTGCGTTAAGATTTGCGTATTCAGCTTTTGGCGCAAAAATGAAACAGAAAGCGCGAGCAGCACTTCCGCCTCCATCAGTGGTAGTGGAAGAGGTTAAACAGGACAGTGTTATCAGAAGTTTTGAAGCTCCTGGACGTGTTGTTTCAAAGTATCAGGTCAGCATTATGGCACGTATTTCAGGGTATTTGCAAAAAAGTTTTTTCAAAGAAGGAGACTATGTAAAAGCCGGGCAGACTTTGTTTTTAATAGAGCCTGATGAATTTTCAAATGCTTCCAAAATTGCAGGTGCAAATATTCAGAATATAAAAGCACAGCTTGATTATGCTAATAAACAGTTGAAACGTGCAGAAGAGCTTGTTAAACAGGATTACATTGCAAAATCAAAATATGATGAAATATTAGCAAACCGTAATGCATTACAGGCGCAATATACTGCGGCAGAATCAAGTTATGAAGACTCAACCAGAAGTTTAAACTATACAACTGTAAAAGCTCCTGTTGACGGCCGTATAGGGATAATTGACGTTACGGTCGGTAACTATGTATCACCTTCTTCGGGTTCTCTTACAACAATAAATAGCACAAATCCTATTTATGTTACTTTTCCACTGTCTTCCGAAGACTATTCGGCAATTGCTTCCATTGATAAAAAAGCAAATGAAAAACGACGTGTAGAATTATTTTTTCAAAACGGACAAAAATACAGTTTAGAAGGTGTTCAAGACTTTTTGGATAACAAAGTTGACCAAACAACAGGTACCGTTACAATGAGGGCAACCTTTGAAAACCCTGATAACAAACTTCTTCATGGGGAATTTGTTACAATAAAAGTTTATGCCAATTCGCCTGTAAATGTTCCGATTGTACCAATAACAGCTGTTCAGGAAAATCAAGAAGGAAAATATGTCTATAAAATGGATGAAAATAATCTTCCACAGCTTACATATATAAAGGTTCAAGGTCAAACAGGAGACAATTGGATTGTAAAAGAAGGTCTTAAAAAAGGTGATAAAGTAATCACTGAAGGTATACTTAAAGTTACCCCGGGTTCTCCTGTAAAAATAATATCAAAAGAAGAATTACAAACCCTAACAGGAAAACAAAAACTCTCTCAAAATAAATAATATTATGTTTAAGGATTAAATATGTCAGAAGAAAAGCAAGGCAATTTGTTCATCAAACGCCCAAAACTTGCTATAGTAATTTCGCTTGCGATTTTGCTTGCAGGGATACTTATGATTAAATCGTTACCGCTTGAGGAATATCCCTCAATTACGCCGCCTCAGGTTGTTGTAACCGCAACATATTCAGGTGCCAGTTCTGATGTACTTGAATCAACAATAGCAGCACCTGTGGAAGCTCAGTTAAACGGTGTCGAAGATATGATTTATATGTCTTCAACCTCTCAAAACGGAACCTATAAATTAACCCTGTATTTTGAAGTAGGTTCAGATCCTGATATGGCAGTAATTAACGTGCAGAACCAGCTTCAGCTTGTAACTCCGAGACTACCTGAAGAAGTCAAACGCTATGGTCTATCTGTAAAAAAATCCACAGGCGGACCGGGATTACTGTTAATTTCGGTTAATTCGCCTCATAATTCATATGATAACTTGTTTATCTCAAATTATGCAGATATTTACATCAAAGATGAACTTGCACGTATTAAAGGTGTCGGACAAGTTTCTGTCTTCGGTTCTTCAAATTACTCAATGAGAATTTGGCTGAATGCAGACAAAATGGCAAATTACGGATTGTCCGCAAGTGATGTTTCTGCTGCGATTCAAACTCAAAATATTCAATCACCTGCCGGAGATTTAGGGGTTGAGCCAATGAAAGATAAACAGCTGATTAAACTTACCATGCGAACCCGCGGCAGATTAGAAGACGTTAAAGACTTTGAAGAAATCATTATCAAGTCACTTCCGAACGGTGCTCAAATAAAACTAAAAGATATAGCCCGCGTTGAATTGGGGGCTGAAAACTATTCTAATTTTTCGAGAATTAGCCAGAAAAATGCGGCGATTATTACTGTAAGTCAGCTGCCAGAAGCAAATGCTATAGACTTATCAAATAAAATTCAAAAGAAAATGGCAGAGTTGAGCAAAACTTTTCCTAAAGATATTGAGTACAAAATACAGCGTGATGAAACAGAATTTGTACGTGAATCAATTCATGAAGTAATAAGCGCAGTTGTACTTGCAGTACTTCTTGTTTCTATTGTTACATATTTATTTCTGGGCACAGCAAGAGCCGCATTTATACCATTTTGTGCAATTCCGGTATCATTAATCGGTGTATTTGTATTTATGCATTTATTTGGTTTTTCTATCAATCTGCTGATTTTATTCGGATTAGTACTTGCTGTAGGGCTTGTTGTAGATGATGCTATTGTTGTACTTGAAAACACACAAAGACATATTCAGGAAGGTAAAAATCCTGTCGATGCAACTGAAATTACAATGAAAGAGGTTTTTGGCGCAGTTCTTGCAACATCGCTTGTTTTAATGGCAGTATTCGTTCCTGTGTCGTTTATGGGCGGAATAACAGGGCAAATGTTCCGACAGTTTGCTCTTTGTATCGCTTCTTCAATCGGGCTGTCAACACTGGTTGCGCTTACTCTTGCACCTGCTCTTTGTGCATCAATTTTAAAATCAGGTGAAGAAAAAGCTGATTTTGTATTTATTCAGAAGTTTGATGTATGGTTTAATAAAATACGTGATAAATACTTAACGCAGACTCATATTTTTGTAGAAAATTCCGGATTAACACTGGTTGTATTAGGGCTTATAATATTGTTTACCGCCGGTTTATTTTTGATTATACCCGGAGGATTTCTGCCTACAGAGGACAGAGGAGCAGTATTTACTCAGGTTCAGCTTCCTGACGGTTCATCAGCATCCAGAACTGATGAGGTTGCAAAAGATGTAGAAGCAAAACTGCTTTCTATCCCGGGGATTAAGGATACAATTGCACTTGTCGGCATGAATGGTGAAAATACTGCATTTATTGTATCTAATTTCAAGCCGTGGTCAAAGCGTAAAAAGAAAGATGAATCTTTAAACGGGATTTTAATGAATATAAATAAACAGTTTGCAGGATATCCTGCAGCTACTGTTGCAACTTTTTCTCCGCCTGCTATATCCGGACTTGGTATGTTTGGCGGATTTGAGTATCAACTTTTGGATAAAGGTAACCGTTCTGCTTCACAATTGTACGAAGAGGCAAAAAAACTTATAGCTGAAGCTCAGGCAAATCCAAATTTTGCAATGGTATATACATCCTACAGTGCCAATCTTCCGCAGTTGATGATTGATGTTGATGTTGATAAAGCTCTTGCTCAAGGGGTTGAAGTCAGTGAAGTTTATAACGCAATAGCTTCATATTATGCTAAATCCTATGTAAACGATTTTAATAAATACGGACGTGTTTACCGTGTATATTTGCAGGCAGATTCTGAATATAGAGCCAGAATTTCAGATTTAGGCAAAGTGTTTGTAAAAAATAAATCAGGCAGAATGGTACCGTTAACATCCGTTATAAAAACTGAAAATATTGTTGGTCCATATATCAGAACAAGGTTTAATATGTATCCGGCAATTACTATCAACGGAAGTGCGAGAGGTAATGTAAGTTCAGGAAAAGCTCTAAGTGTAATGGAAGAAATTTCGGCTAAAACTTTACCGAATGACATGGGATATGCATGGTCAGGAACTTCTTTGCAGGAAAAAGAATCAAGCGGTCAAATTGGTCCTATTATTGTAATGTCACTGGTTTTTGTATTCTTATTTCTTGTAGGGCTTTACGAAAGCTGGTTTTTGCCAATCACAGTACTGCTAGTAACTCCAGTAGCACTTGTTGGAGCATTATTCTTTCAATATGTTACAGGCTATTCACTTGATATTTATTCTCAAATCGGGCTTGTAATGCTTTTAGGGCTAAGTACCAAACAGGCAATTCTGATTATTGAATTTGCAAAAGATGCACACGAAAACGGTATGCCAATACGCGACGCAGCAATGGAAGCCGCAAAATTAAGATTCAGAGCTGTAATGATGACAAATATTGCATTTATATTAGGACTATTGCCGCTTGTGTTTGCATCCGGAGCAGGTGCAGCATCGCGACATTCTGTTGGTATGACCGTGCTGGGCGGAATGGCAGCAGTTGCATTTATTGGGACATTTTTGGTTCCTGCTTTTTACGTTATGATTGAAGAATTTAAAAATAATCTGGCATCAAAATTAAAAAAGGATAAATAATGATAAAAAAATTAATTTGTATATTTTTACTAATCTCAACCCCTGTTTTTGCGGTTGAACTCGGAAATAATCTCAATCATAATGAGTTCCCGAAATCACAAAATGTACTGCCGCAGTCAAAAGTAACACCAGACACAATTATATCGGGTTCTGTAGAGAAAAATATTGACATGACTCTGAATAATTGTATTCGTATCGCACTGGGTAATAATCCACAAATTAGTGCTGCATTTCAAGATATACTCGCAGCAGACAGCAGAATTAAACAGGTTTGGGCTAACTTTTTCCCGTCGTTTTCATGGCAGACAAGTTATACCTATTTAAAACAACTTCAATTATCAGATGCGTTGAATGAGAATCTGCAATTTAACTACTTCCTTGCCGGTCAAGCTACTTTACAACAAATGCTTTATGACTTTGGAGTTACCCAAAATCAGGCAACTATAAAAAGACTTGACTATGAAGCTTACAAAAAAACATTTGAAGCAATCGTTAATGACATAATTTATCAAACCAAAGATGCTTATTATAATGTTTTATACGCTCAGGAAACACGTGAAGTTGCAAAGGATACTGTCGATAAGTACCAAATGTTTTATGATCAGGCAAAAGCTTTTTATAAAATAGGAATGAACCCCAAAGTCGATGTTACAATAGCAGAAACAAATTTAAGTAATGCTAAACTTAAATTTATTCAGGCAGATAACGCAGTAAATCTTGCTATTGCAAAGCTAAATAACGTTATGGGTGTCCCATATATTGAAAAATATAAAATCTCAGATAAGCTTCAATATCGACCAATAAATTTAAGTTTTGAAAAATCTGTTGATATTGCTCGAGATGCAAGACCGGAACTAAAACTTGCAGAACTGAAAGTTGAAGGAGCAAATCAGACCGTAAAACTTGCAAAAAAATCCTTTTATCCGACAATCTCATTTGAAACACAATACCAAAAAGGTGGCAAAAGCTGGTGGTCAAATGATGGTTATAACATCGGCGGATATTTGATATTCCCGACAATTAACGTTATGTTATTACGAAATGAAATTAAAGAAGCTAAATATCTGTACGACAGAGAACTTGCAAATGCTCGAAATACGCAAAATTCAATATATTTAGAGATCCAAAATGCATATCTGCGTCTTGATGAAATGCGAAATCAAATGCCTGTTGCAATTTTACAGGTTAAGCAAGCAAAAGAAAACTATGAGCTTTCATTTGGCAGATATCGCGTAGGAGAGGGGTCTCCAACTGAATTAAAAGATTCTGAAAATACATATGAACAAGCCCAATTAACATATTACAGTGCCCTTTATCAGTATAATTCTGCCAAAGCTCAACTAGAAAAAGCAATTGGGAAAAATATTATCGAAGACGACGATTGTGTAACTCTGAATGATTAGTTAACACTTCTTAATATTATCAGTTTTAAAAAGCAATTTTTTTTATTGTATTTA
Organism: uncultured bacterium; assembly: GCA_949035555.1. Classification (GTDB taxonomy): domain Bacteria; phylum Cyanobacteriota; class Vampirovibrionia; order Gastranaerophilales; family Gastranaerophilaceae; genus Zag111. The sequence continues at coordinate 82,066 of CAROLD010000006.1, forward strand.
CTTTATATATATGTAAGATATAAACAAAGAGAGAAGAGAGATAATTATGTTAGCATCATCAGGACAGGCTTTTGGCTCAATGGTTAAACCATCAGGACGAAAAAATAGAGCATTAAAAGAATTTAATTATTTAGAAAATAAAGACAGAAGAATGAGATTTAACAATTCTCAAGACCCTATATATTATGTTTTCGATTGTATTGAAAACAGACCAATCAAGGTCTTGGCTAAAGAATTCGTAAAAGATTCGTTCTTCGAAGCAGTAAATTTTGTATCAAAAGTTGTTGGATAATCAATAGGAAATAAGAGAAAAGAATTTAGGAAAAGGATAGGATAAAAATAAAAAGCGATCAACAGATCGCTTTTTATTTTTATAACACTTGCGAGATTAATAAAATACATTATAATATATCTATAAGGATATATAATATTTAAATTTGTAACGATAATAACAGAATCCCTAAAGATGGAAATTAAGAATGCCGATTAGATATTCGGTAGAATATTATGAATACACCAAAATAATGAAAAGCAAGCGTTCGCTGTATGCGAAGACACACTAGAATTTCAGCCATTTACGATGTGAAGATTGATATTTTTATGCAAAAAGAAAACCACGAAGTATCGTAGTTTCAAGACTTAAATCACATTTTCATTAAAATGATGCATTTTATTTGAAAGCGAGGACATACGATGAGAAAGAGTAGAAACAATATTAGTACTTTATCAGCAGCATTACTTATAGGATGTGCAATTGGATTCGGTGCACCTACACAATCTGCAGAATTGTTATATACACTAACTCCAGTTTCATCATCTGGAGAAAACACAATAACTAAATTTATTTGGGATAATAGTTCAAATAATTTTATACCCAAAATTTATCGTTTAGATTTAAATAAAACTATTGGCGAAGGCGATAATTCAGTGTATTATGGATGGTCAAAAGATGAATCTCTTAATATTTTTGAACAAAAGGAAGGTTTATCTACTCTTGAAGTAAAATACTCTAATTTATTATTAGATACAATAGTGAATACCGATGATTTAGAGGATAAAACTATATCAGGAACTTTTATTGGTCTCAATTATGATAAAGCTAATTCTGCTAGCGGAATTGCAATAAGAAATAATGGAAAATTAGGAGATATAAATGCAAATTTTATAAATAATACTTTGGATCTTTATAGTACTGATAGCTATGGTAATGCTATAAATAACGATGGTATTATTAAATCTTTAAAGGGTAATTTTATTAATAATTCTACTACATCTCAGAATGGATATATAAAAGGCGGTGCAATAAATAATACTCGTCAAATTGGTACAATTGATGCTAATTTTGTCGGTAATCATCTTAACGCAAAGAGTGTTATGGCAGATGGTGCTGCGATAAGAAACATGACTGCGAATGCTCAAATTGATAAAATTCAAGGTAGTTTTATTGGAAATTACAGTATTGGAAAAACTATGGCTAGAGGAGGTGCTATATATAACGAAAAAGGTAGTATTGGTGATATTGAAGCAGATTTTATTGGTAATTATGCAAAAGGTCGTGAACCTAGAGGAGGCGCTATAGTATCTTATAACGGAATAATCAATAATATTAAAGGTAATTTTATTGGTAATTGTAGTTATGCTTTGGGTGTAGATACTTATGGTGGAGCGATGCATATTTCAGGAACTGCAATTGATACTATTACTGGAAACTTTATTGGTAATTATGGCTATACGTCAGGTTCTGGATATGGGGGTTCCCTTTCTCTTCTTTCTAGTAATATTAAGAAAATCGAGGGATTTTTTTCTGGTAATAGAATAATTGCAGACACTTCTTTCAGTCGAGGCGGTGCGCTCTATAACACCGGTACTCTCGGCTCAATCACCAACAGCACATTCCTCGGTAACTACGCAAAATCAGAAAGCGGCACAGCCCAAGGCGGCGCCATCTGGACAAACAAGGATTTGAACATCCTAGCAGATAATGGAGTAAGTGTTTTCAAAGATAACTACACCCAAGTAGGCGAAGAAAAAGACGACAACGCAATCTACG
>CAROLD010000007.1 GCA_949035555.1 uncultured bacterium
ACACAAGATAAGGAGACAGAATGCAAGAATTTGATTTAGGGATAATTGGTGCAGGACCTGCTGGCTACACCGCGGCACTACACGCAGCTATAGCCGGTAAAAAAGTTGTCCTGTTTGAAAAAGACTGTGTTGGCGGTGTTTGCCTTAATAAAGGCTGTATTCCGACAAAAAGTATTCTGTACGCATCAGAAATATATAAAAAATTTAACAACTCCGATGAGTTTGGAATTACAACAAGCGATATTGAGCTTGACTATTCAAAAGTTGTTGAAAGAAAAAATAAAACTGTTGAAAAGCTTAGAAAAGGTATAGAGCTAGCGCTGAAAAATTCTAAAGTAACACTCGTTAATAAAGAAGCGAAAATTGTCTCAGCCTCAGAAATTAAAGATGCAGACGGAGAATTTTATCGTTTGGGCAGGATAATTTGCGCCGCGGGCTCAAAGCCAAAATCACTTAATGGATTGGATTTTGACCATAAATTTATTCTATCTTCAGATGATGTTTTAGACTTAAAAGAATTGCCGAAAAGTATTTTGATTGTCGGTTCCGGTGCTATAGGTATAGAATGGGCAAGGATATTTTCTAATTTTGGAGTTGAAACCGCAGTTGTTGAACTTGCACCTCATCTTTTGCCGATTGCAGATGTAGAGGTCTCAAAACGTGTTGAGCGGATTTTTAAATGTGAAAAAATAAAATTTTACACCCAAACCTCTGTTGAAAAAATCGAAGATAGGACTGTAATCCTTTCAAATGGTGAAACTGTTGAGCCTGAATTAATTCTTGCTGCAATTGGTAGATGCGCAAATGAACACGATAAAGTTGATGGTGTAACCTATATCGGAGATGTTTCAGGTGAAATTCAGCTGGCTCACTATGCTATAAAACAGTCAATCGAGCAGACTGTTGATATTCAGATGAGAAAAGATTTAATACCTTCGGTTATTTACGGAACTCCGGAAATTGCGTGGGTAGGCAAGCGTGAACAGGATTTAGAGGGGGTTGATTATAAAAAATCTATGATGCTCATCTCAGCACTTGGCAAATCTCATTGTGACGGCGAAACGGAGGGGTTTATCAAAATTTTGTCCGTTGAGGATAAAATTGTTGGTGCACATGTTGTTTCAGTTGAAGCGTCTGCATTAATTCAGCAGTTAACAATTGCTATACAGAATAATATTTCAGTAAGTCGCTTAAAAGAAGTTTGTTTTGCGCATCCGACATATTCGGAAGGTATTTTTGAATGTTTGTTTAAATAGTAAGGATCGGGCGTCTAGATTGAAAATCAAATAGCTCTGTTAAAATTAACACAAGCAGTGCAAAAATAAAAGTTTCATGCTATAATTGCTCTATATACTTTTGAAGAGGAGATTTAGATATGCACACAGAAGAAAGAACCTTTATTGCTGTAAAACCTGACGGAGTTCAGAGAGGACTTATCGGTGAAATCGTAAAGAGATTTGAAACTAAAGGGTATAAAGTAATTGGTTTGAAGATGTTACATGTCACCGATGAACAGGCAAGAGCGCATTATGCAGAACATGAAGGTAAACCGTTTTATCCTAGACTTATAAAATATATTCAAAGTGGACCTATTGTTGCAATGGTTGTTCAGGGGTATAATGCTGTCGCTGGTGCAAGACATATTATGGGCTCAACTAATCCGGATACTGCGGAAGTTGGAACAATTAGAGCTGATTTTGCTCAAGTTATGGAATATAACATTGTCCACGGGTCTGATTCTGTTGCAAGTGCAGAAAGAGAAATTAAAATTTACTTCAATGAAAATGAATTATTTATGGAAGGCAAATGTATGTCTGAACTTGTAATCGAAAGTTTGGATGCAGAGGTATAATTATAAAGCTGTCGAAAGACAGCTTTTTTAAAAGCTTAGGTGAATGTTATGAATGAAAAAGGTTATTTTAGTTATGAATTGATACACGAAGATGCTCAAACCGGTGCACGCGCAGGGTTATTTACAACTCCGCACGGCAAGATTGAAACACCGATTTTCATGCCTGTCGGAACAAATTCTGCAGTTAAATCATTAACCTGTGACCAGATACGTGATACGGGCGCCCAAATAATCTTGGCAAATTCTTATCACCTTTATTTACGCGCAGGCACTAAAAGAATTCGTAAATTTGGCGGCATTCACGGCTGGATGAACTGGGATAAACCTGTTTTGACAGATTCCGGCGGGTTTCAGGTTTTCTCACTTTCACATTTACGTAAAATTACAGAAGACGGTGTAGAATTCCGCGACCCGAAAGACGGTACGAAACACTTTATATCACCTGAGGTCTCAATGGAGATCCAGCAGGACATCGGAGCTGATATTATGATGGCATTTGATGAATGTGCGCCTTATCCTTGCGATTATGAGACGGCGAAAGCCGCAATGGAGCGTACACACAGATGGCTTGAAAGATGTTTTAAAGCTAAAACTAACCCGAAACAAGCACTTTTTCCGATTGTTCAGGGTGCATTTTTTGACGATTTAAGAAAAGAAAGTGCAAGGGTAATATCTTACTTTGATGCGGTTGGGTATGCAATCGGCGGTGTTAGTGTGGGAGAACCGACAGATATTAAAAATCATTTCACGGAACTTACAGCTCCGCTTCTGCCTAAAGATAAACCTCGTTATCTTATGGGAGTTGGTACACCTGAAGATTTACTTAACGGTATAAAATACGGAATTGACATGTTTGATTGTGTACTGCCGACCAGAAACGCCCGCCACGGTTCATTTTTTACCTGGAACGGGAAAGCTAATATCAAGAATAAAAAATTTGAAGATGATGCATTACCTTTAGTTGAAGGTTGTGATTGCTATGCTTGCAGAAATCATTCCAGAGCTTATATCAGACACTTGTGGAGATGTCAGGAACAAACAGCATCAACATTGTTGTCTATTCATAATATTCATTTCTTGATAAATTTTGCAAAACTATGCCGTCAGGCTATTTTGGAAGACCGATTTGGCGATTTTTATGCAGAACATTATGATAAATTATTAAAAGGATAAGTCTCTACTCCTTAGCCCTTAACTGCTCCCCAGGCGCGGACATCTCCGCGTTCGTACTTGATTAAATAATATCCGCCGTAGTTTGGAACATATTCAATGTTTGCTTCCTGATTTATGTCTTGTTCGTCGTTGACTGGCGGCTGACCTTGTTTTGCTCTTTTTTTATTAGTCTTTGCTATTTCTTTTTCTTCTTTTTTCTGACGTTTTAAGGCTTTATTGTCTCTAACCTGTTCATATTGTGACATGTCGACTTCTATCTTGAATACAGGGATTAGTGCTACAGCTTTTTTGGACTGGGTTAATATAAGAAAATCACGTTCATCAGACAGCGCAAGTTCATAGTGTCCCGAAGGTATAACATTTCCTGCCCCGTCTGTTAATTCTTCTACAAGAGTCAGTGTCGGGTAGGATGATTCACGCAGTGAATATCTGTAATAAGCTTGAGTTCCTACAATTACACCTGCTGTGATTTGCGGTTCTGTCGGATAAACACGGGTTTCAGAATGCATCATTATATTATCAACATACATTCCTTCAAACATATTAAATCCTTTCCAGCATTTTTGAAATACTTGTTTTTATTTCTATGAAATTTTTTCCGAGTGCGCGCTCAGAACCTACAAACACTAATGACATAAATCTTTGCGAATTTCCAACTTTACCTTCTTTTAGCAGAATACGATAGCTTTCTCTCATTAAACGTTTTAATCTGTTACGTTTTACTGCACGTTTATGAGTTTTTTTACTTACAACAAAGCCGACTTTGGTCGGATAATCTTCTTTTTTTAAAATCCCCGCAAACAAAGTTACTCCACCCGAATGGGAGGAGTTTTTAACTTTATATGTCGCTTTGAATGCGAATTTGTTTTTCAAACGATATTGCTTAGGTAACATTTCCGGCTTTCTTAATTTATTCTCGTTGTTTAATACAAGCCATGCCGGCAAAATTATTAAGCACGTTTTTTAGCAGTGATAGCTAATTTATGACGACCGCGAGCTCTGCGTCTGTTTAAAACTTCTCTGCCGCCCGGAGTTGACATTCTTGCTCTAAAACCGCTAACATTTTGTCTTTTTCTTTTTGTTCCTTCTAGTGTACGTCTCATTTTTTTATTTCCTTTTACTATTTATTTGTCGTATAATTCAGATGTTACAGTAAACAAAGAAAATAGTCAACAAATGTAGAAGGGAATGGTTAAATATTATGAAGAAAAATATCGGATTTATCGGATGCGGAAAGATGGCAGGAGCTATTATAAGCGGAATTTCATCTTCTGATAACGGTCAAATTTATGAGCTTAGAGGTTCAGAAGTCAGTGAAGAATTTGCAAAGAAAGCCGAAGAAAGATTAAATATTTCTGTTATCAGTGATAATAAGGAACTTGTAAAATCTGCTGATATTTTGTTTATTGCAACAAAGCCGAATTGTGTAGTTGATGTTTTGGAAGAGGTAAAGGATGTATTAATGTCAGAAACTCTGGTTGTCTCAATTGCTGCCGGGGTTAGACTTGAAAAAATAGAAAATATAATTCCAAACCGTGTAATCAGAGTAATGCCCAACACTCCCGCACTTGTAAAACTTGGCATGTTCGGTGTCTGCAAAGGAGCGAAGGCTTCAGATGAAGACTTATCGCTTATCGAAGGTTTGCTCGGAGCAATCGGTAAATGTATTACTGTTGAAGAAAATCAGATGGATATTGTTACCGCAATTTCAGGATCAGGACCTGCATTTTTCTATCAGGTAATTGAAGATATGGCTCGTGCAGGTGAAAAACTTGGTTTAGATTATGAAAAATCGTTAATTTTAGCCGCTCAAACAGCTTTGGGATCTGCTGAAATGGTGTTTAACAGAGGCGAAACTTCCGTTCAAACTTTGATTGATAATGTTGCAACCAAAGGCGGATGTACTTTTGTCGGTATTTGTGAGATGAAAGAACAGCGCTCAGATAAACTGTTTTATGATGTAATTGACAAAACTACCCAAAAGGCTCATGCTTTAGGCTAATGTAAATTTTGATTTTATTGTTTTTGTGCTAGAATTTTAGAGTAAAAAGAAGGATTAGAAAAGATGACACAACAATTAGAAAAAACTCAAGACTCAAACTCTTCTCAAAATCAAATTCGTCAGGTTAGAATTCAAAAAATGAATAACCTTAGAGAAAGAGGACTTAACCCTTATCCGTACGGATACGATAAAGATATTATGGCACAGGATTTGCAGGATAAGTACAAAGACCTTGCTGTAGGTGAAGAAATTGAAGATTGTTACCATGTTGCAGGACGTGTAATGGCAAATCGTAATACAGGTATGTTTATCGACTTAGTAGATGCTACCGGTAAAATTCAAATTTTTTCACACAAAGAAAACCTTTCAGAAGAAGATCTGAAAACTTTAAAAACCGTAGATATTGGAGATATCGTAGGTTTTTACGGTTCCGTCAGAAGAACCCCGCGCGGTGAATTGACAATTAAAGCTAAATCTTTGGAAATTTTGTCAAAATCATTACTTCCATTGCCGGAAAAATTTCACGGTTTAACTGACGTTGAAACAAAATATCGCCAAAGATATGTCGATATGATTGTTAATGAAGATGTTAAAAAGACTTTCCAACAAAGAAGCTTGATTATTCAAAAAGTTAGAGAATACTTAATCAATAAAGGCTTTATGGAAGTAGAAACACCTATGCTGCATCCGCAAGCAGGCGGTGCGAATGCAAGACCGTTTATCACTCACCATAATACTCTTGATATGGATATGTTCTTGCGTATTGCACCTGAACTTTATCTAAAACGTCTTATGGTTGGCGGTGTAAGTGAAAAAATCTTTGAAATTAACAGAAGTTTCAGAAACGAAGGTATTGATACCCGTCACAATCCTGAATTTACAATGATGGAATTGTATCAGGCTTATGTTGATTACAATGATATGATGGAATTGACCGAAAATTTAGTTGCATTTGTAGCTCAAGAAGTTTTAGGCACAACAAAAATTCAATACGGCGAAAACGAAATAGATTTAACTCCTCCTTGGGATAGAAAAACTATGCTGGGTGCTGTTGAAGAAGCTACAGGTATAAACTTTGATGCCGTAAAAACTGTTGAAGAAGCTAAAGAAAAAGCAAAATCAGTTAACGTAGATGCAGATGATTGCGATAACTGGGGACAGGTTGTTGAAAGAGTATTCGAAGAAAAAATTGAAGGCTCTTTAATCCAGCCAATCCATATTTACGACTACCCGAGAGACATATCTCCGCTGGCAAAAGTTCACAGAGATAATCCTCGATTAACAGAACGTTTTGAAACACGTGTTAACGGATGGGAAATCTCTAACGCGTTCTCTGAACTTACTGACCCGATTGACCAAAGAGCAAGATTTGAAGCTCAAATGGAAGCAAAAGTTGCAGGCGACGATGAAGCTATGCCGATTGATGAAGATTATATCTGTGCTTTAGAACACGGAGTTCCTCCAATGGGCGGTCTTGGACTCGGTATTGACAGATTGATTATGTTGTTAACTAACTCCCCGTCAATCCGTGACGTTATTGCGTTCCCGACATTAAAGAAAAGAGATTAATTCATATAAATAAAAAGGCGGGCTGAAATTTTTCAGCCCGCCTTTTTTTAATTTACCCCTATTCCTCATTATAAACAAGTTTTTTTCTTAATTTCCACTGAATAAGTGTTAAAATAAGGATTACAGCAAACAAAACATACGCAATCGCGCTAGCTTTGCCGACATTAAAATATTCAAAAGCTTCTTTATAAATGGCATAGACAAGAACATTTGTGCTGTCAAACGGACCTCCCTGCGTCATCAGGTAAATTAGGTCAAACACTTGAAAAGAACTTATTGCCGTAATTATTACTACAAAAAATATAGTCGGTGAAAGAAGCGGAACCGTAACATTTTTGAAGGTTTGAAATGCGTTTGCACCGTCAATTTTTGCCGCTTCAAACATACTTTGTGAAATAGAACTGAGTGAAGATAAAAATATTATCATATTGTATCCGATAAGCTTCCAGACTGACACTATTATCAGTGCAGGCATGGCGAATTTTGAATCATAAAGCCAGTTTATATGGAGGTGTAAAACTTGACTTAACAGTCCGATATTTGGGTCAAAAATCCAGGCCCAAACTATTCCAATTACAACCATTGGGGTTATGAATGGCAGAAAATATGCTGTTTTATAGAATTCGCTTCCGCGAATTTTTGAATTTAGAATTGACGCAAGTATCAGCGGTATTATTACGCCAAGAATTGATACTGAAAGTGCAAAAATTACTGTGTTTAAAAATATTTTATAAAAAAGTTCGCTTTTAAACAGTTCCAAATAATTTGCAAAACCTGCCCATTCTATCGGATTGAGCAAATCCCATTTCGCAAAGCTCAAGCCAAACGAACATATTACCGGAATAATGATAAATATAAAAGTTCCAAAAATTGCAGGTAATATGAATATTACCGCGGCAAAATTCTGATTATTTAAGAACTTATCAATAATATTTTTCATGGTATGATTTTATTATAGACGAAAGAACGGGAGATGTGAATTATGAAACAATACGAACACGCATTTGGTAAAAATGATATAAGAGGAATTTATGAGGACGATATTACAGAAGAGCTTTTTTATAATATCGGGCTTGCTTATACTAAATGGCTGGTAGAAAAAAGTTCTAAAACAGCAGGCGAATTAAGAATAAGTGTTTGTATGGATGCAAGATTACACTCTCCATCATTAAAAAAATCTTTAATTGCGGGACTTGTTGATGCGAATGTCGGTTATATTGAAGATTTAGGGCTAGCTCCGACCCCTATCGGATACTATTCTGAAGTTGCTCATAATCTTGATGGTGCGATGATTATTACAGCAAGCCACAATCCAAAAGAGTATAACGGTTTGAAAATGACTTTCAACAGACAAACTCTTAATGAAGTTCAAATTAAAGAAGTTCGAGATATAACTTTTGCAAACTGGAAAACTTTGCCAGCAACAATTGAAGAAAATGATTTTTCAACCGAAATTATTCCTGAATATATTGCAGAAATGAAGGGTAAATTCGGGACAATAGGTGAAGGCATTAAGGTTGTGGTTGACAGTGCAAACGCAACAGGCGGAATTGTTGGTCCTCAACTCTATAGAGAACTGGGATGCGATGTGGTTGAATTGTTCTCAGAACCGGACGGAACTTTTCCTAATCACCATCCAAATCCAAGTCAGCTTTCAACTCTGGAAACTCTTTCAAAAACAGTTGTTGAACTTGGTGCAGATGTTGGGATTGCATACGATGGTGACAGTGATAGAATTGGGGTCGTTGATTCAAAAGGTAATCCGTTAACGGGCGATAAATTACTTTTAATTTATGCAATGGATATAATTGAGCAAAATCCGACTGTTGTTTCTGAAGTTAAATGTTCTCAAGTCCTTTATGACACAATAAATAATGCCGGCGGCAATGCCGTTATGTGTAAAACAGGTCATGGCTATATTAAAGACAAAATGAAAGAAACTAATGCGATTTTAGGCGGTGAAATGAGCGGTCATACTTTCTTTAAAGACAGATATTACGGTTTTGATGACGCTATTTATGCCGGATGCCGTATTATTGAAATTATTGCAAAAAATAAAAAGCTTAATCCTAACTTTAAACTTGAAGATATTTTAGAACCATTTAACAGAGTTTATACCAGCGATGAGGTTCGTTTCCCTTGCCCTAATCATCTGAAAAAAGAAGTTTTAGAATCTATGAAAACTCAGGTGAAAGATACTCCTGAAATGTTTGGGTCAGATATTAAAGAGATTGTAACTCTTGATGGTATGAGAATTGTATTTAACGGAGGGTTTGCTCTAATAAGACAAAGTAATACGGAACCGGTATTTACTCTTAGGTTTGAAGCTAATAACCAAGAAGAGTGCGAAAGATTTAAAAATGTAATGACATCATTTCTTGATGAATGTGTTAATGCTAAATCTAAATAAACCTTAAGGGCGGAGCCTGTGGCTCCGCCCTTTTTATAGGTGCATTAAAATGCGAGGTAAGTTTTTTTTATTTACATAATTGCGGTATTATTTCAAATACATCACCAACAATTCCCGTGTCCGCAATATCAAATATCGGGGCATTTTCGTCTGTATTTATTGCTATAATATGCTCAGAAGCATTCATTCCTACAGTGTGTTGGATAGCTCCGGAGATAGCACAAGCGATATAAATTTTCGGATGAACAGTTTTTCCTGTTTGTCCTATTTGAATGGATGCAGGCGCAAGTCCCATTTCAACTGCTCCACGGGTTGCCGCAACCGTTCCGCCAATTTTATCCGCGAAAGTTTTTAAAAGTTCAAACCCTTTTTCGTTTTTCATTCCTTTGCCACCGGCAACGATTATTTCAGCTGAATCTAAATCATTTATTAATGTCTCAATTGTTTTTTGAAATTCTAAAATTTTTACTCGGCTTCTAATATGTGAAATGTTTACAGGGCAAGATATTAATTCGGTCTCAACACAATCATCCACAGAGTGAACTTTAAAAACATTAGGTCTGACAGTTGCCATTTGCGGATAATTTTTACATAGAATTGTTGCCATCAACTGCCCGCCAAATGTCGGACGTGTTGCGGCAAGCTGACCTTTTTCGTTTATATCAAGCTCTACACAGTCTGCTGTTAAACCTGTTTTTAAAGCAGCGGCAACTCTCGGTGCCAAGTCTCTTCCCTGATTAGTTGCGCCGATTAGTAAAATTTCTGGTTTTGTTACTCCGACTAAATCAACAAGAAGTTTGGAATAATATTCTGTTGAGTATTCACTAAATTTTTCATCTTCAAAATAAAAAACTTTGTTAACACCCATATTTTGAAAAGATTCTCTAAAGTTTTCAACAATTCCTGGACGAGAAAACAAGACTGCATCAACACTTACACCGCCAAGTTTTTTCGACAATTCTTTTGCCTTGTCCAAAAGTTCAAAAAATACTGTGTGGATGTATTCATCGCGGGTTAGCTGTGCGTATATTAAAATTCCTGAGTTTTCGCGGTTAGTCATTATTTGAAACTCCTAAAGAAATTAATTTTTCTTTCAAAAGATTAACACTATCTTCCACATTTAGTTTGAATTTTTGTGCGTTATGTGCTGTCGTATTGCGGAAGGCTTTGCTTACATAAGTAGGAGAGCCTTTTATTCCTGTATTTTCAGCCGATAACCCAATATCTTTTAACGCAAGGTATTTTATTTGTTTTTTTGAGGCTTTGATAACACCGTTAATAAGCGGTCTCTGCGGTTCTGTATCATGCTGAAGAATGCAAACAAGCGATGGGAACCCGACACTAACTGTTTCTATTCCGTCTTCCATTTCACGTGTCAAAATAAGCATTTTATTGTCAGCATTTATAATATCTTTGACATATGTAACCTGCGGAATATCTAGGAAATTTGCAATATTCGGCCCTGTTTGTGCAGTGTCGCCGTCAACAGCAAACTGACCGCATACTATTAAATCAAAATCAGGAAGAGCCGTTCTTATTGCTCTTGATAAAGTTAAACCAGTTGCGTAAGTGTCTGAACCTGCAAATTTTTTATCTGAAACTAGCACTCCGTTATCACACCCAAGTGCTATCAGTTTTCGAAGCATACTTTCAGCTTGAGGCGGACCCATTGTGAAAACTGATATTTCTGTATTTGGAATAATTTCTTTTAATTTTAAACAGAATTCTGCAGCATAAACATCATAAGGGTTGATTATACTTTCAACCCCTTCTCGATGTATAGTATTGTGTTCCGTCCACTTGATATCAGTAGTATCGGGAACTTGTTTTACGCATAAGGCTATTTTCATAGTTTATAATTATTGCTGTTGTTGTTTTGCGCGTTGTTTTTGGTTAGCTTCAAGCAAGTTGTTGTATGCTATCAAATACATTGAGCATTTTTGAACACTTGGAACATACCATGCACATTTAGTTTGACTGCATACCATATCAATACCTGAACCTATACTAATCAACGGACAAACCGGAATATCATTTCTACCCATAACTCTCTTCTCCTACACTTTTTCAGCTTTCTTTAACAAATTGCAGTTTTCACTGCGTTTACGCTCTTGATCTTTATAGATGCGAGTTCTATTAATAACTTCATCAAAATCAATTTTATGAGCGTCAAAATCAGGTCCGTCTACACAGGCAAATTTTGTTTCGCCTCCGACTGTAACCCTGCAAGCTCCGCACATTCCTGTGCCATCAACCATAATAGGATTCATGCTTGCTTCAGTATAAATACCTTTATCTCTGGTGAGTTCCGCCACCGCTCTCATCATCGGCATAGGTCCGACTGCGATTACATAATCAACTTTTTCTCTGTCTATGATTTCTTGCAATACGGTTGTGCCGTAACCTTTGATACCATAAGAGCCGTCATCGGTTGTTAAATATAATTCTGTAGAAGCTTCTTTCATTTTGTTTTCCCAGAATAATAAATCTTTTGTTCTTGCGCCAGCAATCATATACACTTTATTGCCTGCTTCTTTTAATGCTTTAGAAATTAAATAGCAAGGAGCCGCGCCATAGCCGCCGGCAACACAAACCGCAGTGCCGTAATTTTTTATATGAGTCGGCTTACCAAGTGGTCCCACAAGGTCGATCAACTCATCACCTTCATTAAGTTCTGCAAGTTTTTTTGTTGAATATCCGACTGCCATAAATACAAGAGTGAGAATCCCTTTTTCTTTATCAACATCCGCGATAGTCAGGGGAACTCTTTCACCTTCATCTTCAACTCTAAATATAATAAATTGTCCTGCTTGTGCATTTCTTACAACATATGGTGCTTCAATAGAAATTTCGTATTGATTTGGACAAATTTCTCTTTTTGAGAGGATTTTGTATCCCATTTTTCTCTCCTTAATGAATTTATTATACTACATTATACATCAAAACCTCTAATTTGAAAAGGTGTATAACTGTATAAAAAACAGAGAAGAACATTTGTTCTTCTCTGTCCAAAGTTGTTTATGTTATTATCAACTATTTAGCTGAAGTTAACACATATTTTGCAGCGTCAGACGCAGGTTCAACAGTTGCATCGTGGAATACAACAGGGAATACGTCTGTCATGTGTTTAGCATCGTTTTTAACTGTACAAGGAGTATTAATATTACGAGTAGATGTACCAGAAGCTGCAGCTGTACCACAGGTTACTTCTTTGTTAGGAAGAGTTGTGCCGTTTACGTCGATAAATCCAACACAGTTCGCAAGGCTACCACCGGCAGCGATAGCTGTTTGTATATCTTGTCCCAATTCAAGAGTACAACCTACTGCTACCGCCGGAAATGCAACGATAGAACCATCTGCTAAAGTATATCCGTGATAATTGTTTAATGCTGGAGCAACTCCTAATGATCTTGTGTAACCTCCTTGTGCTGCATTAATTGAATAAGCTACAGATCCAGCACCCTGACCAGAGTTAGCTCTTCTTAATGAACCTAAATTTGCTACATATGTTGCACCTGTTAATGTTCCGTTTAACAATGAGCAAAAAGACATTCTGTTTTCTGGGTTATCCTGAGCAATAGTTGCTGCACAAGCTTGATCAGTTCCTGCATAATCAAAATCATACTGAGCTTGAGCCATCAAACCCGCTTGGCTTAATGTTGATAATGTTTTCTTAAATTGTGATCTGAATTTTGCTGAGTTGGTATTAGCAATCAAGTTAGGAATAGTCATAGCAGCAACTACACCAATAATACCAAGAGTAATCAATACTTCTGCCAAAGTAAAACCGAATCTTTTTGTCATAATCTTTCACCTTTCTTTTAAAAATAAAACTATAACATACGCTTTACATAACGATTATATTACTATTTTTTTCAAAGTCTGTCAACCATTTGAATGATTTATCCGCTATTTATTCAGAATTTGACCATTGTTTTGAATGCAAGATAATTAATCCTCATATACGCTTTACAAAATTATTAATCCCAAATTTTCTAGTAAAATAACATTAATTAGCAAAAACTAATCCTTAAGGATTAGTTTTTGCTAATTTTTCAATCTATAATTGTGTTTGCGGATTGTAAATTATTGTAAATTATTTATGTGGATTATAATATATTGTAATAATCTAGCTCTGAAGGATTATTTTTTATTAACCCCTTTGTAATTCAAAAATTCTGAATTCACCCGGCTCCAGTTTTTCAAAATGCAAACTGTCAGAGTGTTCTAAATCTTGAGGTTCATAATCTTTTTCATTAATATAATACTCACATTTTAAAGTATAATCGCCCGGAATATGAATTTCTTTGTCAAAGATAGTATATCCTTCAATAATTTCTTTATAACATTCGCCTGTAGCGGCAGTTTTAGTAACTTTTTCCGTTGGATATTTGTGATTTGAAATCACAAGATAAGCTGTTCTAAGCGGTTCTCTTGTAATGAGCCATGCGCTGTAGCCATCTTCATCGTCAATGATAATTTGAGCTTCGCCGCCGGTGATAACATTGTTGTTTTTTACAAATCTGTCTATTGCATCAAATTTTGTATAAAAATCTTCATTCTCAGCACGTTTCATCGCAACTTCTTCGCCTATAGTATATTCTACTCCGCCCTGAGTAAAACTTTCGTCTCCGTCAACATACATTACCGGTCTTTGTGCAAATTTACCGCCGGGGAGCAGTTTGTATTTTGCCCATTTATATAATGCTCCCTGTTCGCCTAATTGCGCCGGATATTGGTCTATACAATGAAATTCGCCGTCCTGATTGTTATATGTTTTCAAAATAGAAAGCATATTACCTTTTTTAAATTTTATATTATAATTACTCAAATTTCTGTTATCATCAGAAATTTTTTCCGGAGTTTTGTCAAATTGTGAAATAATATCATTACCCCATAGAACATCAAATTTCATATCTTGATGATATTCTTTGTAGAAACTGTCCCATAACATATATTCTGCAAGTGTTGCAAAGTATGGTAATTTCTTTTTCATTGCCGTGTTTAGCTTGTTTAGAACATATCTTGGTGCACGGTAGCTTATCGGGCGTCCATTTCGTTCTGAAACTTCATCTACAATGTGGTCAATATGGTCAACTCTGAAACCGTCAAAGTTGTAGTCTTCCAGAAGTTGTTTCATGCTATTAATAAATAATTCAATAACATCTTCATTGAATTTGCCATTTTCAAGATTTACAAAATAGTAAGGGGTTTGGCAGTCAAGATTTGCAAATCCGGTTACATCATCGCCTTTAAAATCAAAGTGTTTAAATACCGGATAACCTCCGCATTCGCTCATTCCGTCATATACCGGAACTCCCGCAGAACACCATGCACCGCCCGGTGCAGGCCATAAACCTTCATTTATAAGTAACTGAATGGTTTCCACTTGTTTTGTAATATCTTTTTCTTCAAGTTTCTTTTTGTCACCTTTAAATTCGTGAATTTTTGCAACAAGTTCTCTCACCCGTTTGTGGATTTTTTGTTGATAAGGTCTTTCAAGCATTGAGTTTGAGAATGCTTTTTTATGTTCAAGCATTATTCCGTCAAAGCTGTTATAAAGTTCCTGAAATGCAGGGCTTAGTTCCCCTGAGTTACCTTGAAGTCTTTGAATATAAATATCTTTTACTATTTGAATATCATCTGCATCGTGGTCTTTAGAAAGAAATTCTGCAACCTCATCTATTTTATTTGAAAGCTGTTTTTGTAATTCTGTAATATCATACCAGCGAGCAACTTGAGGGTTAGCCAGAACGAATTTTGAAAATCTTCCTGTCTGAGGGAGAATATCATATATAACAGGGTGTCCTGCAAGCTGAGCCATTTTTATAAATGTCTGGAGCTGTTGTTTTACGTCCAAACCTGTAATTTCTTGTATATGAGCATCATTTAATCTTTCACTTACTTCACTGCTTTTAGGAAGATATGCACAACCAAATTCTCTCGGATGGAAAGGGATAAGATATATTGTAGTGTTATAAATTTTGTTATTCATATTACCTGTTGGTAAAATAAGCAGTTGTTTAAGCCAGTCAAAAAATTTCCCGGTTTCTTCTGATTTGTTTCCATTACCGAGTGCCGCAAGGTTTATTAATTTTATGTTATGTCCTTCTTTTTTGAACCAGTCTGCATTTTTTTCATGGTTTCTGGCAAGAGGGCTTATCTGATTATTTTTAAAATAAAATTCATTGTTTTTGAATATATTATTTTGTTTCCATTTTTCTTCAAGTGCAAACAGTGTTTCTTCATTGGTTAACTCTTCTTGAGCTTTTTGGAATGAGTAAGTGAGGTATCCGTATTTTTGAATATGCATGGATAAATATTTTTTCCTGATTTCAGAAATATTTTCAAACGGATATGCTTTTTTTAACTCTGTGTAAATTCTGTTCAATTCAGCTTCTGCTGAAGGTTTCTGCTCTTTTTTGGCAAATAAAAAATCTAACATAAATATCTCCCTTATATAAAGATTATACCATAAGAAAAAATTTGAAAACACAACATGGGTAATATGTGAATATTAGCAACCTAGCTAATAGAATAAAAATGTTTAAGTAATAAATTTGTATTTGTTAAGAAGTTATATACCCCGATAGGACAATGGAGAATCAATTATGGAAACCAAGCAAAAATCAATTTCAGTAGTTATAGTCGAAGACTTTAAATTAACCAGAGTAGGGCTAAGATGTGCATTAAATTCAAATGAAGATATAGAAGTTGTGGCAGAATCCGAGGATGCGATTACAGGAATTAAGTTAATCCAAAAATACAATCCTGATGTAGTGCTAATGGATTTAGGGCTTCCTACAATGAACGGTATTGAAGCTATGGTTAAAATTAGAGAATTCTCAAAGGATATAAAAATTATTGCGCTGACTTCTCATGATCGCGAAGAAGAAGTTGTAGCCGCACTTGGTTCCGGTGCTAATGCTTACTGTTTGAAGGATATTGAGCCAACTAAGCTTGCCGATGTAATACGTGATGTTCATCAGGGTGTTTGCTGGATTGACTCTTTAGTTGCTAATCATGCGCTAAAATCTATTCCAAAAGTTGAAAATGCCGCAATTATGGGAGCTAAAGCCGCAGATCAGGTAAAAATTCCATTAACAGAACGTGAATGTGAAGTTCTTAGACATCTTGTTGCAGGTAAAAGTAATACTGAAATTGCAAAAGAATTAATTGTAAGTGTTCATACAGCAAAAGCTCATGTTTGTTCAATCTTGCAAAAAATGTGTGTTAATGACCGTGTTCAAGCCGCAGTCAAAGCTGTTAAAGAAGGCATGGTTTAGAAAAGATATCTTGGGGTATAATATTAAAATGCACTAAGTTTTATTTAGTGCATTTTTTGTATGAGTTCTAATACTGTTTTAGACGGCAGACCTATGACATTATCTAATTCTCCTGAGACTTCTTTTACAAATCCGTCCGGAAGTTCTTGTATTCCGTAAGAGCCCGCCTTATCAAAAGGTTTGTAATTGTTTATATAGTTTGCGATTTGTTGGTCTGAAAGTTTGTTAAATGTTACGTACGTTGTTGTTGATTTAACTTTGAATTGAAGATTTTCCGAGTTAACGACAGAAACTGCTGTAACTACAAAATGAGTTTTACCGGAAAGATTTTCAAGCATTTGTTTTGCATAATTATAATCTTTGGGTTTTCCTAAAATTTTATTATTAATCACAACAATTGTATCTGCCCCTATAACAAGATGCTTTTGAGGATGCAGTTCTTTTGCGACATATGAAGCTTTATTATAAGCTAAATCTTCAACATAAGCATAAGAGAAATCCGTCCGGTCATGTGGTTCCACATAAGAGGACGGAATGATTTCAAAATCCAATTTCAGTTTTTTCAGAATATCGGCTCTTCTGGGAGAAGAAGAACCCAGGATAATTTTTCCCATTGTGTGTCTCCTTGTGTTTTATCCTATTTTACCAGAAATAGGCACAATTCAACACAAATCTTTTTATCGCTGTCCCAGGGATTTTTGATATCTTGCTGTTCTCGCGTTAATTGCATAACATGCAATATTTAATCTCTGACGAAGCTCCATCATATTACGTACTGTAGCTGCGTAATCATTCATAGCTTCCATCATTTTGTTCGGATCGACCATTGATTCCATATTGTCGTGGTTATCAACTCGTTCTTCCTGATATTTTTGTACTAACATCTTATCGATGTAATCATCTGCACCAACGCCCATGCGGTGTCCTCCCTATTGTTTTCTCTTAGTATCCTGTTCCTGTAAAAATATATCCTAGATATTCCTTATGTATATATAAAGTATTTTGCTTTTTAAAAATTGCTTTTTTATGGATGGAATGTTAACTTATGTTAAGCTGGATATCTGGAGGCTGATCTTATCAGCTTTTGAGAGGAATTCTAACAGGCTGATTACTTTCGTTTTTCCTTTAGTTAAATGTAAACCTTGCTTTAAACCTATAATACATGCCGGGCATGTTGTTATTACATAGTCTGCGTTTGTATTATTAATGTGGTTCGCTTTTGAGACGGATAGTTTTTGAGAATATTTTGGATTTTTTAGAGCAAATGAGCCTGCAATCCCGCAACAAGCATCATAATCTTCCATTTCAATATATTCAACATTTTCACAGTTTTTCATTATTTGTCTTAAGAAGGCATCGTTTTTCAGATGACAAGGTTTGTGAAATGTTACTTTAATTGGCTTATTATATTTGAACGTAAGACCTTTGAGAGCAATTAAATTCCCCCAGTTTATTGATTTACTTGTTTGTATCGGACTATCAAGATATTTTGAATAATCAAGAATTGTGCTTTCACAGCTTGCACAGTCAGTGACGAGAAAATCATAATTGATATTTTTCAGTTTTTTGATATTACATTGTGCGGCTTGGATAAATCTTTCAAGATTCCCTTCTGATAAAAATGGCAATCCGCAACAATCAAAATCAGGTTCAATAATATTGAGTGGTAAATTTTTGATGATTTTATTCAGGTATTTATCTGTTTGTGGGAATACTCGATTAACACAGCCTTTGAAATACACAATATTACAAACCGGAGTTTTAAATTGTTCTTTTTTCGGGCGAAACAGGTTGCTAAAGGTTTCTGCAATTCTGATGAATGTTTGTAAAATCCATTGCTGTTGTGCAAAATTTATAATTTTACCTGAAAAAGTTTTTTTCATATATTCGTGTTTGGCAGTGTTTAAGATTTTGCAAACATCAATTCCGCTAGGGCAAAATGAGTTGCATTTACCACATTTTAAGCAGGTATCAATATATTTATTAATGTTTTTTGACAGCTTTAAGTCACCCTTAGTTACTCCGTGAAGCATAATGAATTTGCCTTTGCTTGCAACGCAGTCGTTGGGGTTGATTTTAAATAGCGGACATACAGTTTCGCAAAGTCCGCATTTTGAACATTTATTCAGGTCCTTTTGAAAATCTTTCAAGCTATCCATATAAAAATACTAGCACAAATTTTTTATTAACGCTTTACATAATTTAACAAACAGTATGGTAAAATTAAACTTTCTAAAGTTTATGCCGATAACTATAGTAATCTTAGTTAAAAAGGGTAAAAATATAATGGCAGATTCAAATTTCACATTTAATAGACCGTTTAAGCCTTTCGGGATGAACGTAAAAGTGCCGGAAAGGACTATTCAGCAGGCTGGCGAAACCTTAGAAGGTATCGTTAAAGCGCCGGCTGATCCATTGTTTACTTTTTTGGAAGAAAACGAAGGGGTTTTTAACGGTGATGTCGCATTTGAAATTAACCGAACAAATGCCCAGAACTTTACAATTGGTTCTGCTATGAGAATCGAAGATGAGAAAATTAACGGGCGCCATCCTAGTTTTGACATGCATTTCTAGGAAATGTATACTTGAAAAACATTTACCACTCTATTTGCTGTAATCTTTCAACGTATGACTAAAGCTTGAAAATCATTTACCCCTGTGGTATTCTTTTTTTGCTGAAATATACAAAGAAAGAAGGCGAAGATATGTCAGAAGTAAGAGTTAGAATTGCACCGTCTCCAAGCGGCAATTTGCATGTTGGGACTGCAAGAACTGCATTATTTAATTATTTGTTTGCTAAAAAAATGGGCGGCAAGTTCATTTTAAGAATTGAAGATACAGACGCAGAAAGAACAAGTCAAGAATATATTGATAATATTTTTGACAGTTTGAAAGCGTTAGGTTTAAATTGGGATGAAGGTCCGGATGTTGGCGGTCCTTACGGTCCATATACTCAATCTGAAAGATTTGATATTTATCCAAAATATGTTCAACAACTTTTGGATTCCGGGTTTGCTTACGAATGTTTCTGTACTCCGGAAGAACTAGAACAGGAAAAAGAAGAAGCTACTAAAGCTAAAAAACCTTACGTTTATTCTAAAAAATGTGAAAATTTAACAGAAGAAGAAAAAGCAAAATTAAGAGCTGAAGGCAGAAAACCTGCAATCAGATTTAATATTGCAAAAGCTCAAAAAGCTTTCCACGCTTCTTCAATTTTGGAATTTGAAGACCTTGTAAAAGGTAAATTACATATGGATACAAACCTTCTGGGCGACTTTGTAATTCAAAAATCAAACGGCGCGCCTACTTATAACTTTGCTGTTGTAATTGATGATGCATTGATGAAAATATCACATGTAATACGTGGAGAAGATCATATTTCAAATACATATAAACAAATTTTGATATTTGAAGCTTTAGGTATTGAAGTACCAAGATTTGGACACTTAGGTATGATTCTTGCCCCTGATAGAAGTAAATTGTCTAAACGTCACGGTGCAACTGCTGTATCAGACTTTGTAAAACAAGGTTACTTAACAGAAGCTTTGATTAACTTTGTTGCACTTTTGGGCTGGGCACCTTCTGATGGCGAAGAAATTAAGCCTGTAGAAGAAATTGCTAAAGATTTTAGAATTGGAGAAATTTCATCTTCAAACTCAATTTTTGAATATGACAAATTAAAGTGGATGAACGGACATTATATTAAAATGCTTCCGATGGAAACATTAAAAGAAATGTTAAAACCATATCTTTCTCAATATGATTTGTCCGAATTAACAGATGAACAATTTACCAAAATGGTAGAAATAACCCGCGAACCTTTGACATTGTTGTCTGATATAACAGATGCGGTTCCTTATTTCTTTGGTAAAGATGTCGAAATTCTGCCTGAAACTCAAACAGGAACTTTGGACACAGAAACTGCTCAAAGTGTACTGAAAGATTTCGTTGAGAAAGCTCAAAATTGGGAATGGACAGAAGAAAATCTTCACGAAGTCCTTGCAGAATTCCGTGCAGAATGGAAAGAAAAAGGTGTTAAACCAAAAGTAACTATGTGGGCAGTCAGAGCTGCTGTTACAGGTAGAACCTGCGGTGCCGATATGGTAGGTATTCTTGAGATACTGGGAAAAGAAACCTCTTTATATAGAGCTAAAAAAGCTATAAAATAACAGTAAATATAATCAAAAAGCGGCGGCTGGAAAATTCAGCCGCCGCTTTTGTTAACAATTGTAAATAAATGATAAAAACTACTAAAGACTTAAACAAAATATGCCGATATCAGTATTGTGGTTACGAAAATAATGAAAGAGGTCAAGAAAAATGGAATTTAAGTACAATGAAACAACTTTATGGGAACATAAAGCAAATCATGAAAAAGATGCTAATTCTTATTTAATATTAGCAAAAGATGCATCTGTTGAAGATATTGAAATTCAAAATATTATTCAAATTGTTGATGAATCAGGGCAAGAAGTAAGTTGTACATACGATAAATTCGTTGAGATTTTTGATACGGAGGGTTTAGCCGGTTTTATAATGTAAAAGTTTTTATTAAGAATAGTACGTATGAAAAAGCGCCGCGTTTCGCGGCGCTTTTTATTTTTATGATAAGATTAATTTATGAAAGAATTTAATCACTATACTGTAATGAAAAATGAAGCAGTCGATGCACTGGAATGTAAAGATGGTCTTGTTTATGTAGATTGCACCCTTGGCGGCGGCGGGCATAGTGAACTTATATTAAAACGTATTCAGCCTGATGGCAGGTTAATTTCTTTTGATATTGATCAGGATGCGATAGATGCGGCATCTGAAAGATTAAATGAGTATAAAAATTTAACGATTGTAAAAAATTCTTATACAAATATTAAGTCAGTAATGAAAGATTTAGGGATAGAAAAAATAACAGGCGGTATCTTGTTTGATTTAGGTGCATCTTATCACCAGTTAACAAAACAGGAAAGAGGTTTTTCATTTTCCAAAGAAGCTCCGTTAGATATGAGATTTAATATGGATTCTGACTTTTCGGCGTATGATGTTGTAAACGGCTATTCAGAAAATGATTTGGTAAAAATTTTCTCTGAATACGGTGAAGAGCGCTTTTCTAAACGTATAGCGAAGGCAATTGTAGAAAATAGGAAAGTCGGACCAATAAATACCACAACTGAACTAGCTCAGTTGATAGTCAACTCTACACCTAAAGTAAAATCGTCTATACACCCCGCTACAAGAGTTTTTCAAGCTATTCGTATAGAAGTGAATCAAGAGTTACAAAATGTTAAAAACACATTAAATGATGTATTGGATTTATTGGACTTTGGTGCTATAATTAGTGTAATAAGTTTTCATTCTCTGGAAGACAGAGTTGTGAAGCAGGCATTCAAATATCACTCAACCCGCTGTCATTGCGAGAAAAATCAAATGATATGCCACTGTCCTCCTCCAATTCTGGAGCTGGTAAATAAAAAACCAATTATGGCGGCTGAGGATGAAGTAAAACAAAATCCACCTTCGCGAAGTGCAAAGCTAAGAGTTGCGAGGTGTATAAGAAAGTTAGAGCAGTAAGAGTTTATTGGCAGGTAGTTTAGGGAATGAATTTGACCACAGCGAGAGTAAAAATTGAAGAGCAGGAATTACTTTATAGACAAGGCAGTTATGTTTCTACGCCTATTAAAGAAGACAGCCCTGTAATTGAAGGTTCTTTTTATCAAGCTAAACCGATGACCATCAGAGAAATGGTTACCAGAAAAATTAACAAATCTCTTTGTTTCTGTTTAATGCTTACGATTGGAATTACTTTTGTTAGTTATTATATTGCTATGAATTTTGAGGCAAAATTAAACAGTCTGGATAACGAAATCGTAAGACTTAATGCTGAAAATCAGGATTTACAGGCAGAGTTGGATAAGTTTAAATCTTTCAATAATGTTGATACAAAAATTGGTGAATTTAACTTGCTTCAAAAAGCGGATAAGGTTATAGAAGTTACTGCAATGAATGCAAAAAATAAAGTTATAACTCCTGTAAAAACCGCTTCAAGTGGATTTTACTGGGCTATAGGGTATTAAGCATAAGATATTTTTTCTAATATTGGAATAAATCCAAACAAGTAATATTCTTTTCTTGTTTCCCATTCGTATATTTTAAGTAAAGTAAATCCGAAGAATTTAATACAATTTTTACGCTTGATTAAATTTCTGGAGCGTGAAGTGAGGTTGTATTTTCTAAAAAACTCGAGTACATATTGTTTAGACATTAATGAATCTCTGCGTTTTTTGTCTGATTTGTGCATTGTTTTTACAGTTGAATTTCCGTTTGTCCAATAGTGGTAGTAAGTATTTGGAACCGTCACAATTTTGTTTGAGAAAAATACTGCCCTTGTAACGAAATCCACATCTTCAAAGAACATACCTTCGATAAATCTGAGTTCCAGTTTATCGATGAGAGAGCGTTTATACACTTTGTTCCAGACGTAGCACATATCAGGAACTCTAGCCGCATCAATTTTACTTTGGGGTTCTGTAAAGATTGTTTCTTTTGTATACTTAATTCTATACTTTTGAGAATGTTTTCTGACTCGCAATATTGAAGCACAGGCAATATCAGCGTCATTTCTTTCGCTGGCATCTACAAGTTTTTCATAGTAATCTGCATCAACCCAATCATCTGAATCTACAAATGTAATATATTCTCCAGCCGCATTTTCTATACCTACATTTCGAGCTTTTGATTGACCCGAGTTTGCTTGATTGAAAACTTTAATCCGGTTATCTATTTGTGCAAATTGCCGGCAAATCTCAAGACTTTTATCTTTTGAACCGTCATTTATTAGAATAATCTCAAAATTTTTAATAGTTTGAGCTAAAAGACTGTTTATACATTTTTCAAGAAACTCTTCAGAGTTATAAACAGGAATAATTATACTTAGTTTTATTTCTTTGTCCAGCATAATCCTATTATGCCAAACAAGTGTTAAAAATAAATTGCCCACTTGTCTAGTTTTATCGAGAAATTTACCTATTAAGTAATACTGTTAAAAATCTAATACATTAGTATGATTTTTGTTAAATAATTAAAGTTTTTAGAAATTATGCCGTAAATATAAATAAGAAGGCATGTATTCAAAAAGGATGATATATGGATAAAGAAGAGAAAAAGCAGTCAGGAGTCTCATTATTCGGGCAATCCGAATACCTAACGGGGGCTGATCCTATAGAGGAAATGTTTGCACTTAATCTTGGAGATTTTCTGTCTGAAGCTCTTATTTCAGAAGATTTAGCCAAGAAAATAAGTACAAAAGCTAATAAAAAAGAGCGTCTGCAAAATCAATTAAAAGAATTGACGGATATTTATTCGTCAAAAAACACTCTTTGCGTTCTTGATTTTTCTGATAATGAAGAAACTGCAATTTATACTTCTATTGCAAATTCAATTGTACAGATGCTGGAAGTTGATGTATGCCGTATTTATATGCTTAAAGGCGAAAATAATTTGATTTTGGTTGGTAATTCAAATCAAGACAATAAAGATAGTATTGTCAAGGTTGATGAGCTTACTCATAATGATATTATTGAAAAAGACGGATTTGTCGGTATTCCAATGCGAAGTTCCACAATGCCTGTCGGATTGATTGAACTCTCAGTAAAAACTGTTTTGGATGATGACTATTTGGAGCTAGTAATAAGTATTGCCAATCTTCTGGGAACTACCATTACACTGCAAAATGAAATTGAACATACCAACAGGCTTATTCAAAACTCTGAAACCTTAGAGTTTGAATTGAAACAATCAAGAGCCGAATTGACTGCATTAATTGGTGACTTGTGTGATTTTCAGCAAAGTTTTGTTGAAGCTCTTGCAAATGCAGTTGATAGAAAAGGTCAATATACCGTTTCTCACTCAAGAAATACTGCCAAACTTGCACGCGGTATTTGTAAGAAACTCGGCTTGAATGAAAAAACTACAGATTTGATTTACTATGCAGGTTTATTGCAAAATATTGGCAAGATTACACTTCCAGAGAAAATATTTGCTACTAATGGCAAACTTTCGGCTGAGGAATTACAGAAAATTAAAAACCATACAAATATCGGAGTTAACCTCTTAATGAATATTAATTTCTTATCGGAAGTTGTTCCGTATATTACATATCACACGGAAAGAGTTGACGGTTCAGGAACTCCTGAGGGTCTCAAAGGACAATCAATTCCTCTGGGCTCAAGAATTATAGCCGCAGCTGATGCATATTCAGCAATGACATCGGACAGACCTTATCGTAAAGCTATGAATGCTGATAATGCGCTGGAAATTATTCAATCCGAGGCTGGTACTAAGTGGGATAAAGATGTTGTATCGGCACTAACTCAAATAGTTAAATAATTAAATTAATTCATATAAATATCGGCGGGTTCAATTTTGAACCCGCCGTTTAGATTTATTTAATAGTTTTTGTTTCAATAAATTCTGTGTTTGGTGTGAAGTTATTATTTTCTTGTGCCAAATTCAGTTTATTAACAATACTTGCGCGTTTTTTACGGAAAAGCATATCAACAAAAGCTTCCAGACGTGTAACAAAACCAGCTTCTCCTGTTTGTTCATCGATAGTCAGGTTAAGAAGCGGTTTGTTGAACTGTTTGGCGCGACGAGTAATTCTTTCAACCATTAATGAATCAGGTCCGCATCCAAATGCAGTAATTGTAATTACACCGTCAACTTTGTTGTCTTTCAGGTAGTGACCTGCACATCCGGTCATTTCATCTTCGTTAGCCCAGTATTTTTCGTTGCCGAGGCTTGCAATACCTTCGTCAAGCTGTTCTGCTGATAATTGAAGTGCTGTGCAGACTTTTACATCCATTTTTTCCAGTTTGTCCATTATTTTCATGCAGACACGTTCATCATAAATGTTGTACCCGTGTCCAACAAGGGCGATAGAAATAGGATATTCTTTTGTTGTATTTGAAATTACGACTTTGCCTTGAAGTGCATAGCTTAGTGCTTTTGAATATGGAATGCCTGATTTTGTCATTACATAAAAGTTATTATAGCATCTCCAGCCTGCTTTTGAAGCTTTTTTTATTGCTTTCATATCTGTAATTCCGAAAGGTTTTACAGCTTCTGCCAAAAATTCATACAGACCTTGTTTCTTTTCAGATTTATCCAAAGTTGCTTCTATCATTGTAAAATCAGCTTTTACAACATTACGAACCAAATCAGGAAGTCCTCTGATTTTTGAGCAATTATAAATTTTATTATCTATTGATTGCAGAGACGGAACAAGAATTTTATCTACACCTTTGTTAATCAAATTCAAAATGTGCCCTATATAAACTTTTATAGGAAGACAGGTTTCTGTTACAACAAGTCCTGCGCCTTCTGACATTGTTTGTTTTGTTGTAACATCAGATAAAACTATTTTTATTCCTAAATCATTGAAAAATCCATAATAAAACGGATAGTTATTATAAAAAGACATTGCTCTCGGTATTCCGATTACTTTTTCTTCATTTTTTGAGTTTGTCATGCTATTTATCCCTATCTAATGCTACTATATTTATAATAGCTCAAAAATATATTTTTTGACAGTCTTGAAACAATTATTTACTATTTTGAACTGTGCTGAAAAATTTGTTTAGCAAAAGCGGAATGTATTTTGGATGGAGTGCGCTGAAATCGAATACAAATTCATTTATTCCTGCATTATAGAGTTCTTCAATATTTGAGAAATTATCTGAGATTCTATCTTCAAACATATGCATTCTACAGAAACCGTCGCATACAAACGGGAAGAGTTTCTTTTGAGAAGGGTCTTTCAGTGCATAACATCCGTTATGGCAGGGCGCTTTGCAAGAAAGTCTTGATACTACTGCACTGTCATTATTCAGCGGGCATAATCCCATGCTGGAAACTCTTATGTTCCCTCCTATTGTGTATTTTTTATTCGGAATATCATTTTTAATCTTTTTAAGCGTCCTGAGAGCAGAATGATAATCGCCGAATGATGTAAAATCAACTGTATCTATCTGTGCAAGATTGTTGAGGCATTTTATTGACATACTGTTCAAAAGATTAATGCCCTGACCTATTTCAAATGGGATATGATTAATGTCAGAATCGTTAATAAATGACCATAAGTACCCGATATTATTAATGATTAATGAGTCAGGCGCAGGTGCAGAAAGTAGTAATTCTTTTTCATATTCGTAAACTCTGTCAAAATCTCTTTCAATCAAAATGTTTGGTGTTGAAAGTTGGAATTTTATATTATGTTTTTGGCAAAATTTTTTAACCTTTTTTAAAACATTAGAAAAGCTGTTCGTTGCCAGGTCACAGGTAGAAACAATTTCACCGTATTCTATTGAATAAATCGGATTATGTCCGATTTTTTTTATATATTTTTCGAGTTCAGATATTTGTGCAAGTCCTGTCAGGCGCAAGTTTAAACGATATTTATCGGTTACTGATAAATCTTTAGGCGTCCGTACTCTTTTTATATCCCAGTCAAAGTTTTGTATATTGCGGCTGAATTTGAAGTCTTTTCCTTCAGCACAAATCATTTCACCTGAAAAATGATTTGTCTGATAGATGCATTTTCTTACGTGTTTAAAAGGAAGTTTTTGATTTTTGAAAAGTTTTGGTTTATCAAGAATTTTTTCAATCAGTTCAATACCTTCTAAAATATCATCAGACGTTGGAAATTTTCCTTTGATAATGACGTGGTCAATTGCTTTCAGCTTAATGATGTCTTCTGCACACCAAGGCAGGTTGTCTGAATCAATTGCAAGCGGAAGACGGGTAAATTTTTTAATTTTTGAAATATTTTTCAGATAAATTTCTTCTGTAATAATAATCCCGTCAATCTTGTGGAAACTGTTCATAAAATCAATACCGGAAAGATTATGGATATCAAAATACGAATCGATAATAACGTCAAACGGAAGTTTAAATACTTTAATAGCTTCAAGTACGGCAAAACTGTTTATAAATACTCCGTCAATCTCGGATGTCTTAAGATACTTTAGAAATTTTTTAATTTCGGGAAGTTCTTCTTCAACAATATCATGTTTGAAATTTATGTAGATTTTTGCACCTGTTTTTTTAGCATTGGAGACAAAATCTTTGACATAATCAAAGTTTCCATTTAAAAATTTTGTGTAATAAACATAATAAGCTCTGCAATTTGTTTGATGCGAAAACTCCAATATATCTTCCGGTTTTTTAACAGGCGCAATGATATTAATCTCTTTCATAGCTCAATTATAAAACTACAGCGCAGGTGTGTCAATTAAATTATTCATATCGCAAAGCATCAATCGGATTTAGTAAAGATGCCTTGTAGGCAGGATAGTAGCCGAATGCGATACCGATAGCCGCAGAAAATCCCATTGATAACAGAAGCGATTGCAGTGTTATTGCAATGTTCATCCCTGCAAACCTCTGCATCAGATAAGCTCCAAGTATTCCGACAATAACTCCAATCAACCCGCCAGCCATTGAAAGTAGAAATGATTCTATTAAAAATTGGAAGCGGATGTCTGAAGCTTTTGCACCGATTGCCATACGGATGCCAATTTCTTTGGTTCTTTCTGTTACTGAAACAAGCATAATGTTCATAATTCCGATACCGCCGACAATAAGCGATACTCCGGCAATTGCTCCAAGCAGAAGAGACATTGTTTTAGTGGCTGATTTAATGGTTTCCTGCATTTCCGCAAGGTTTCTGATTTCGAAATCGTTTTCTTGATTTTTACCGATGTGGTGGCGTTCTTTCAGAATTTCTGTTATATCCTGTTCAGCAAGACTTATTACTTCATCATTTTGCGCCTTAACTGCTATCATACTAACAGTTCCCGGAAAATCCGTTCCGAAGACTTTTCTTTGTGCTGTAGTGATTGGGATAAAGACCAAATCATCCTGATCCTGTCCCATCCCGCTTGAACCTTTTGTTTTTAAAAGTCCTACAACTTTGAACGGAACATTACCTATACGTATTGTCTTGCCAATCGGATCAACATCTCCAAATAATTCCGTTGAAACTGTTTGTCCTAATATTGCAACTTTGGTGCTGTTTTTGTTGTCCTCAGGTAAAAATCCTCGTCCTGATTCTATTTCGTAATTTCTTATCATAAAATACGGCATTGTTGTTCCGCCCACTGTGGTTGACCAGTTTTGATTTCCGTAAGTTATTTGCTTGCCTTCCGCAGAATATGGAGCAAGCGCTAAAATCCCGCGTGATTTAGCTTCAATGGCTGCAGCATCTTTCATTGTAAGGGTTGGTCGTGTACCCATTCCCATACGAACACCGCCTGATTTCGCAGAAGCAGAGCGTATCATAAGAAGATTGCTGCCCATAGATTCCATATCTTTGGCAATTTTTATACTTGCACCTGAGCCTACCGCAAGCATTATAATTACAGCACTGACACCGATAATTATACCGAGACTTGTTAATATAGAGCGCATTTTGTTTATTCTTAATGACACTGTTGCCATTTTTAATATTGATTTGAAATCTAGCATTGTTAATTTCCTTAGGTTTCGCGAGTACGATGTGCGAGCCATTTTTCTTTCGGCTCATCAAGAACAATGTTACCGTCTTTGAATTTTACAACTCTTTTTGTGTATTCTGCAATATCAGGTTCATGTGTTACAAGAACTATTGTTTTACCCATTTCCTCATTAAGCCGTACAAAAAATTCCATAACTTCAATACTTGTTTTTGTATCAAGGTTTCCTGTTGGTTCGTCTGCTAAAATCAACGGAGCATCGTTTACAAGTGCTCTGGCAATTGCAACACGCTGCTGCTGACCGCCTGACATCTGGTTTGGCATATGGTCTTCTCTGTTTTTCAGTCCGACAATATTTAATGCCCATTTTGCGCGTTTAATTCGTTCTTCTTCCGGAATACCTTTGTAAATCATTGGTAGTGAAACATTATCAAGTGCTGATGTACGTGAAATAAGGTTAAAACCTTGAAAAACAAACCCCATTTTTTCGCATCTAACCATTGCAAGTCTGTCACTGTCAAGATTTAACATATCTTCTCCGTCAAGATAATATGAACCTGAATTTGGTTTATCAAGTGTTCCAAGCATATTCATAAATGTTGATTTACCTGAACCCGAAGTGCCCATAATTGCAACAAATTCACCCTTTTCAATATTTAATGAGACATCATTAAGAGCATTAAAGGAGTCTTCACCTGTTTGGTATGTTTTTATGACATTTTTTACTTCGATCAGATTCATAATTATAATCCTGTTTTTTCGTTTAATTTTAAATGCTCTATCATTTGATGAATAGAATTAATTTCCTCATAAAAAGCTTCAACCGGTTTATTTGAGGAAAGTGTTCTAAATAAACTGCCAAGCTCAAACAAATCCTTTTTGACAGGAATTGCAAACATTATTTTATCATCAAAAAACGAACATTTAATTTTCTTTGTACCAAAAGCAGTTTGGAGAGACTTTAATCTTTCCATAAATGTTGGAGTTAATAAATATCTTGCTTCAATCTGGTCTTTTGTATAAACATTGAATCTTTTTTCAAATGAGACATCTTCGAGTTTTACATCCTGCATTTTTTTCTTTTTAAGATATAATTTAACAGTTAACGTAACAAAAACAAGCAGAGGTATAATTATACCTGCAAATATACATCCAAAAATCGGTAAAAATTCTTTGAGTATAGACGTTAATTGCTGTAATATAGATAAATTAGTATTTTCTGCAAATTTTGAAAAAGTTATCCAGAAAAAAGGGAAAAAAATTGTCATAGGTAGTATTAAAAATAATAATGTCATATATATTAAGTGAAATCTTAAATTTGGTACATTATTTCTTATGTTATTATCACCTTTGGTCGCAACTAATGTTTCTGTCTTAAATTTTTTATTTGATTGAAATGAAATAACTACACCTTTAAATAGAGTACTTTCGCTTTTTCGACTTTTTGCAATCAATTTAATTTCTTCTATTTTATAACTCACTCCATTATATATTCCCTTGATAATATCATCAAACTGAGAATAAGTGTATTGAGGAAATAAATTACTGGCTCTTAGAATATTATCATGAGTTGGAGTATTGTATATTGTATCTAAATCAAAAGTATTTAAAATGTCATTCGTACATTTAGTTTTTATAAAATTTTTAAAATCTTTATTATAATCAAAAATATTCATAAAGAAATATATTATTCCAACCAATATTGCAGTATATCCAAAAACCGACAAACCGTCCAAATTTTGAGTATAGCAGAGAATGGAAATCTTGTAAATAATAATTATTGCAACAGTTATAAATAGGTTTATCAATATTAATTTTTTGAGTCTTTTTTGTCGTTCTTTTTCAAATTCTTTAAGCTTAATGGTTACTTTATTTACAAAATCGCGTTTGGTTTGAGTTTGCATCAGCTAATCCTTTCTCTTTATTTAAACATTCCTGGAGGGCCGCCGCGTCGGCTGCCGTTCTTTTGTGTCATTCCTTTTGGTTTTTTACCTCCAAAAGATCCGACGATGATTTCGTCTCCAAGTTTTAGCTTCTGTGAAATAATTTGTACATTGGAATCATCACTAACTCCTTCTTTAATGTTAATTCTTTCAGGCTTACCCTTTTCTAAAATCCAGATGCCCTGTTCTTTATATTTTTGTCCTGTTGCTTCCGGAGAATATTTAAGAGCAATTGACGGTGCGCACATTATATCTTTGTTTCTGCTTGTGATTATTGAAACATTTGCAGTCATCCCAGGTTTTAGTTTTAAATCTTCGTTGCTGACACTGACAATTACTGTATAAGTTACAACATTTGAAGTTGTTGTTGAATCAAGACGAACTTGCGTAACTTTTCCATAGAAAGTGCTGTCAGGGTAACCGTCAAGAGTATATTCTACATCCTGACCTTCCTTAACTTTACCTATATCTGCTTCGGAAACATTAACTTCTATTTGCATTTTTGTTAAGTCTTGCGCAATTTTAAAAAGCTCAGGAGCTTGGAAACTTGCGGCAACCGGCTGTCCAACGTCAATATCTCTGGAAATTATTGTCCCATCAACAGGCGCAATAATTTTTGTGTAGCCGAGGTTTGTCATTGCGGTATTATAAGTTGCTCTTGCTTGTGCAATGGATGCTCTTTGCGCCCCAACAGATGCTTTTTGTGCAAGATAATCACTTTCAGCTTGATCAAGTTCGCTTTTTGCTATGAAGTTCTTTGCATAAAGGTTTTTATAACGGTTATATGTTTTTTCTGCCATAACAAGCTGTGCATTTAGTTTGGCAAGATTTGCCTGTGCATTGTTAATCTGCGCTCTGTTTTGATCAACAGATGCTTGAAAATTTGCAGGGTCAATTTGTGCAAGCAGTTGACCTTTTTTTACTTCGGAGTTAAAGTCAACATAAATTTCTTTCATCAGACCTGATACTGTAGAACCGACACTGACTATATTTACAGGGTTAATAGTTCCTGATGCTTCAACTACCTGTGTAATCGTACAGGTTTCCAGTTTTTGAGTATCATATTTGACTTTGTTTGAGTTTGCGCTAAATCCGTATCCCGCACCTAAAATCAGTGCCGCGGCAAGCGGTATTATTACTCTTTTCTTTGCAAATTTTTTCAAATCACCTATCTGCATATTATTTTCCTTCTAAGGTTACCGTAACAGGCTGAGGAAGTGCGATTACGCTTTCCAAATCAGCTCTTGCTACATTGTATTTATAAATAGTTTCAATATATGAACACTGAGCGTTGTTGTAGTTGACTTTTGCATCCTGCAATTGAATGTAATCGCCAAGTCCTACATAATATCTGCCTTCCGCAAGTTCGTAATTCTCTAAGGTTTGACGGACTTTTACTGCAAGCAAAGGAATTTGTTTTTCGAGTTCAATCATATTTATGTATGCGTTTTGAACTTGAAAATAAATATCCTGATTAAGCTGATTTAGCGAATTTTCAGCAATATCAACCTGAAATTTTGCGGCATCAACTTTATATTTCTGATTCATTATATTAACGGAACTTGAAAGATTTATCCCTGCATTAAATGAGTTTGTAGAATTCGTATCTCTAAAACCATAGCCTGCACTGGCAGAAATTGATGGGTAATAGTTGCGTTTCACGTATAAAAGATTTTCTTTGACTGCATCAAGAGTTGAACTGTATGCTTTCAAATCTGCGCGGTTTTTGTAAGCCATTTGCATACATTCCTCAAATGAATAAGGAAATTCTGTAACTTTGTAATCTGTTAGGACTTCCAATTTTTCAACTGCTGTTGTAAGTTTAGCGTCTGTTACATTTACGGGAATGTGAGAATCTTTTTCTGATGGTTTTGTAATTTGCGCTAAATCGACAGGAGCTACGTTATCCTGCACATTAAAATTTTCTGTACCAGAAATCATATAGGCAGGTGCTTTTGTAAGATACATTGCATTATTCAGGTTAACAAGAGAATTTTTGTATGCGTTTTCAGATTTTATCAGTGCGATTTTAGAATCACTAAGCGTAACTTCTGCGTTTACAAGGTCAATTTTTGATTTAATACCTTCGTCATAATAAGCTTTTGTTCTCAGGTAATTTCTTTCATTTATATCAACGTAAGCTTTGTTAATAAGGACTGTTGCGCGAGCGGCAAGAACTTCATAGTATCGTTGTTTAACTGAAAATGTTGTTTCTCTCACTGTATTTGCAAATAGGTATTCATCAGCAATCAGATAAAATTTTTGCATCTTAATATGCGCGTTAGTTCTCCCAAAATTCCACAAAAGCTGGTTTAGTGATGCTTCTACTGAATAAGCGTTTGTACTTGTAGAACGGATCCTTGTCTGTGTATCTGAAAGATTATATCCGGTGCCAACACCTATAGTCGGAAAAAATTCGGAACGGGCAATTCCTACATTTGCTTTTGAAATTCCGTAATTGTATCGTGCATTTTTTATTGCGGGATTATTGTTCAAAGCGATTGAGATACAATCGTTAAGGCTTAAGACCGAACCTTTTTCGACCTTAATATCGTCTATTGCCAATGCTTGTAACGTACTTATTGCCAGAATAAATGCTGTTATGATTATTTTTTTAAATGATTGCACCTTTAATCCTCATACACTCAATATAACGATTAAATCATGGTTTTGTTCATTTTACATCATATATAGGGGGTAAAATTAGTTATTTGTTAAGATTATCAAGTTCCGCATTGAGGGTTTTGATTTGAACTTCAAGTTTAGTTCTCTCATCAACTACAGTTGAAAAAGCTTTTTCTAATGTTTTAATCTTAGCTTCAAGAACTTCTACACGGGAAGCGTTTGCAGTGCCTGAAATAGATGTTCTCTCAAGTTCTCTTTGATAAGCTTTAACTTTATCATTTGTTGCGGAAAGAAACATATAAACAGTTCCCGCGCCTACAAATAAACCTGATAACAAAATCAAAAGAGTGTAAGTTGACAATTTTATCGCTTTATAAAAATATGCTCCGTTTTCGGTCAATCCTGCTTGAGGTTGAGCATCCAGCATATTACTGTATAAATAATTTACATTAACAGTATTTCCGAAATTCATAAATGTTAAGTAAATTATACCAAGTAATGCCGCAACGCTTAGAACCAAAAATATTCTTTTCATATTAAACTCTCCTGTTTTTGAAATATGTCAACACTTTTGACAATTTTTCATCGGGTTCGATTTCTAATTCTATTATATCTTGAGAGAACGGTTTTGCAAATCTCAAGTAGTATGATTGCAGAACCTGTTCGTCTGTTTTAACTTTACCCTGCGGTGCGCCGTACATTGTGTCATTGTAGACGGGATGTTTTTTGTGGCTCGTATGAACTCTGATTTGATGAGTTCTGCCCGTGATTAAATTCAATTCTACATAAGTCGCTTCATTTCCAAATCTTTCAATTACTTTTAGTTTAGTAACGCTAGGGCGTCCGTCAGCGCGTACAGCCATTTTTTTAGGGTTAAGGTTGTTTCTGCCAATCGGGTCCGATATAACATCATTATCGCGAGGGTAATTCCCAACAAGAATTGCGTGATATTTTTTTGTCAGATTATGGTCTTTGATTAAATTTGCAAGATATTCGTGGGTTTTGTTGTTTTTTGGTATCATCAAAAGCCCCGATGTATTTCTGTCTAAACGATGTACAATACCACGTCTGAATTCTCCGTTCATATCCGATAAATTTTGTCCGAATTTATATAAAAGAGCATTAACTAATGTTCCTGAAGTTTCAATAAAAGTCGGGTGTGTAAGCATTCCTGACGGTTTGTTTATTACCGCCATATTCTCATCTTCCCACACAACTTCAAGCGGAATGTCTTCAGGTTCTATTTTTAGATTTTTTTCTTCTACAAGGTTTTCAAACTCGATTCTGTCCCCTTCTCGTAAAGTATAGGAAGCTTTTTTTGAGGATCCGTTTACTAAGACTTTACCTGTTTTTATCGCAGTTTGAATTTTTGAGCGTGAAATTCCCTCGTAAAGTTCGGATAAATATACATCTAATCTTGCGTTATCAGAGTTTTCATCAATTACAAGAAGCATTATTATCTACCTTTATAGAAAAGCAGAATTACAGCGAGTGCTATAACTCCGATTGTTATAAATATATCTGCGACATTAAATATCGGAAAGTTGATGAAATTTAATTGAATATAATCTCTAACATATCCTAATACAATTCTTTCGTGGCAGTTGCTCATAATCCCAGCGCTTAGCAGCCCGATAAATGATACAGAGATAAAATGAATATTTCTGATATGATTATGAACATATAAAAATAAAAGGGTTACTGCAACAATAGAGACAATAATCAGAAATTCTCTTGCATTTTGAAGCAGACTGAATGCTGCTCCTGAATTTTTCAGATAGTGAAGCTGAAATACTGCATTTGAGTAATGGTGTCCTGATGTTAAATTATCAACAATAAGTTTTGATGAAAATAACGACAAAAACAGCCAGAATGCAAAACAGCATATTAAGAAAAAATATTTACCTATTGATGTATTCATTATATGTCCTCTAATTTTATAAAATTATTTTTGGGAATAACATTTACTCTTTTCATAATACAGGCAAGACCTGCGATATAAACTTTAAACTTATCACTTCCCATATTTTTAGCTTTAGATATAGCAAGAGATGCAACAGCATACTCATTTATATTGTCAGTATTTGACTTTAAAAGTCTTTCCAAAACCTGAGATTGCGGCATTGGTCTTAATTCACTTTTAGGAGTATTAGCAGGATATGTAACAGGGTCTGCATCAATAGAGCCGATAATAAACATATCAGAATCTCCGTCAACTTTTACAGTTGTAGTGTAAATTTCTCCCGCCTCAACCTGATTTGGTGCTTGGATTTCCAAATTCATAAATCTTGCATCACCGTATAAAAGTGAAGATTCATCTGTTAATGCAGTTTCTCCGGTTATAAACCATTTTCCGTTAACCTGTTCGAGATGATAAATTCCTGTAGATTTTGAATGAAGTTCTCCGGATATCGGCGCAAAATCAATTGTATCATTAATTGTACCGCTTGCCTTTTCTTCAACATTTACACTTGCATAATCTCCGGTTATATTTATTGATATAATTTTTGTATTGTAAGTTAAATCTTTGCAGGTATCCCAGGTCTCCTTTATGCTTTTGAAATAAACTTCACGATTAAATCCGTCATTATTCATGTAGTTTTCGGAATATAAAGCTTCAAGCCCTTTGATATCGTGTTTGTTTGCAAATTCATTGTGAATTTTAAAAAGTTTTTTGATTTCTTTAAGCTCCTGACGATTTTCTTTTCTGACTTCAGCCCTATATGCGCGGTCAGATATAAGTGATGCGTCAGCCTCTTGAACGCATGGTATAAATAGTGAACCTAAAATTAATAATAAAACAATTTTCTTCATACCTTACAGTATAGTTGAAAAAAGTTAAAATATAAATTTTATTAATATTTCTTAAAATAGTGTAATTTTTACATTCAAAAAGGGTTAATAAATAATATAAACATTGGTGAGGATATAATTATTATGGATTTAGCAATACAGAATACAACCCCGAATTTTCAATTAAAAATTAAGTCTGCTGTGGATTTATTTAAAATTTCAAAACTGGAAAAACTGCTTTCCGATATGCTGGAGGAAATGCCGAATAATACCCCTCTTGATTATGTCGGAGAGCTAAACAGAAATGATGTTATGCACTAAGAGTGTGTAAATTATTATTTAAAAAATTATAAAATCCAAATTTTTCATGCTATCATAATACTGTTATAGGAAAAGGAAGAAAACATGAGTTTAACAGTATATTTAGGGATAGATGTAGGATCTGTTACGACCAAATTAGCTCTGGTCGATGAAACAGGTAAGTATGTTGACAGTATTATGTTAAAAACAGCGGGCAAACCTGTACTTGCCGTACAGTCAGGTTTGAGTCAGCTGTATGCAAAACGCTTGACAGATTATGAAGTAAAAGGTGTAGGAACAACAGGTTCAGGAAGAGCTTTAGCAGGTTCTTTAGTCGGTGCTGATGTTGTGAAAAACGAAATTACAGCACACGCAGTTGCCGCAAGTACTAATATTCCTGGAGTTCAGACAATATTAGAAATCGGCGGGCAAGATAGTAAAATTATTATTCTGCGTGACGGTATCGTAACAGACTTTGCAATGAACACTGTTTGTGCGGCAGGT
The DNA here is from genome assembly GCA_949035555.1 of uncultured bacterium. GTDB lineage: Bacteria > Cyanobacteriota > Vampirovibrionia > Gastranaerophilales > Gastranaerophilaceae > Zag111. Next base: position 36,961 of record CAROLD010000007.1, read on the forward strand.
ACCGGCAGTTTCTTAGACCATCAGGCTCAAAGATTGAATGTGCCAATTGAAGAATTTGGACCTACAGCTTTGAAATCGACAAATCCTGCAAGAATTGCCGGCAGATGCGGTGTATTTGCAGAAAGTGACCTTATTCATAAACAACAGTTAGGTTACCCTGTAGAAGATTTGCTATATGGGCTTTGCCAGGCTCTTGTAAGAAACTATTTAAGTAATCTTGCTTTAGGTAAAGAGTTGCTTCCGACAGTTTCTTTCCAGGGAGGGGTTGCAACCAATACCGGTATGGTAAAAGCTTTTGAAGAAGCTTTGAATACAAAAATTGTTGTTCCTGAAAACCACCAGACTATGGGTGCAATCGGGGCGGCGCTTCTTGCTATGGAAAATCATCAGTTCACAGAATGTGAAACTAAATTTAAAGGCTGGAATGTTGCTGATATGCGATTTTCATCTATTACCTGTGCTTGCACAGGCTGTTCAAATAATTGTGAAGTTATCACAATTGTTGAAGGTTTGGATGAAGTTCAGCATGTTGAAAAAATCAAAGATGTTAAAGGTAATATCATCGCTCGCTGGGGTGGAACCTGCGGTCGCTGGGATATAAGTTAAGGAATATTTAATGCAAAATTTTGGGCAAAATGCTTCTCCTTTTAATGCACAACGTACCTCTATTCTAACAGAATTATCAGGAGGGAATGTTGAGTTTGGAGAAGCTTTTGCTTATATTATTAACGATATGGTTGTCCAGAGCGGTATAACTAATCCAAATGCTGAACTGTTTGATGTAGTACCTGATTCATGGCGCAAATTGGCTGACAAGCCTGATAAGACACCTGAAGAGAATAAAAAACTTGATGAAACATTTAAAGAAGAAGTTAATTCTCTTGCAGAATCCTATCTGCTTTTTATGGCGAGAGAAGCCAGAAATCTTACAGGTAAGCTTGATTACGCCCAATATGAAGCTTTTATGTTGAAATTCAGATTTGGGCATTATGATGTTATGAATCGTCCGGAGTATCTTTCGAAAATTAAGGTTCAAATTCGCAATGCTTTTAATAAAATTTCTGCCCATGGTGAAATCTCCGGCGGTGATAATCTAATTGATAAAAAAGACATGGCGGCTTTTATTTACGCGATTTCAACAAAAGCAAAACGAGACAGTAATAACAAATTTGACGGGTTTGTAATAAACGGGTTAATTACACCGGAAGAATACGCTGTTTCTGAAAAGCAACTCTTTGAAGCAGAGGATAATTTGTTCTCAATAAAATTACGTTTGGCTTATAAAATTTTAAATAATATGTTATAGAGGGTTAAATTATGAAAAAGATATTAATTTCATTATTTTTGTGTTTAGCATTTTTAGTTCCACAAAAAACATCAGCAATAGAAAATATTGTAAGTTTGGATGAAGTAAAAGATATACAAATAGAGGCTCTTGAACCGGAAGAGAAACTTCAACCGTTAAATGCTGAAATTAGCTTTGATTGGCTTGATATTTCGCTTGCTCAAAGAGAAGAAAATGTTGCGAAGTATAAAAATCTCTTGTTTGACAATAATTCCAGCAAAATTTACTTTGATAAAGATGAATTTAAGACCGAATTTAAAAAATATCGTAAAGACAAAGAATATAAACTACATTATATGCTTACAAACGAAGGGGTTACAGAAGATGAAGAAGCTAAATATTGCGCATTTTATTTTAAACGTAATACCCTTATGATGTATGCAATTCAGTACAAGGATAATCCGCATAGAGCTTTTTACTATAGTGCATTTGGAAAACTGTATTTTACCGATGTAATTTCTGATGAATATCCGAATTTTCCGTACACTTCAATGCAGTATAACAAAAATGGACAGTTGAAGAGTGCAATATATTTTGTATCAAAAGATATTCAATATATGTTTGACGGAGATAAAGAATTTCAGGGTATATGGTACAAAGACAAGATGTATGATAAAAACGGGAAGAAGATTTTAACCCGTTCAAACTGGTAATTTATTAGAAAGCCCGGCTAAAGATTATTTAGCCGGGCTTTTTTCTTCTCTCTTAATGCTGTTTATAGACATTTTTTGTATATTTTTCAATATACGGTGTCTCTATTTCAAATACATGTATTCTTGCAGGACCTAAATCAACTGCGACTTCTCCTTGCGACACCTGGAATTTACTTTCCTGACCGTATGTTGGAAGGAGATTTTTTAATTGTTGGTTTGCTTTCAACGATGGAACAGAAATTTTGCAGGATACATTTCTATTTACGTTTTTATTTGCAATAACAAGTAGTGTTCTGCCATGTCTATGACGGGCAAAAGCTATAACTTGATCCAGTTTATCCTGTTGTTTATCAAGAATAATATAAGAACCTCGTTTTAATACATCAGAGTATTTGTCTCTAAGATTAAAGCATTCGGTCATGAATTTTCCTATTTCAGGCTGATTGCCTCCCGGTTTTCTAGAGAGGTTGAATATATCAAGCTTACCTTTATGAACAAACATATCATTATTATCTGTCATTGAGGTTGGTAAAGATTTTCCTCGATATGAATATTCATACCAATCACCTGATTGGAAACCGTCAACAAAATATGGGTTCAGCATCGGTAATGTTGCCTGCAAGCCTGATGTCAGGTTACAATAAACTTCTCCGCCGTGGTACATTGGAGAAATATCATCATGGGTTGCGAATGAGCCGATGAGTGATTTGCCTTTTTCAACACGGTAAGACAAATTGAGATTATCAATTACATAATCGTGAAGTTCTTGAGCTGTACTCCATTCGTTAAATATGTGATACTGCCCGTAATATGCATCAAATCCTGCGCGTAGAGAATCTTCAGGTCTGTCGTACGGCATATTTGCCTGCGGAGAAGCATCTTCGTATGTATATGTTTCTGCAAGCCACGCAAATTCAGGGTCTCGTTTATGAGAGTACGGAATAATAATATCCCAAAATTCTACCGGTTTTGCACGTGCTACGTCCGCGCGTATTCCGTCAACACCCGCATCAATCATCATGTCAACAAATTTTCTGTGATATTCCAGAAGTTCCGGATTAAGTGTTCTAATACCTTCATCTTCCCATGGCTGGAACATTCTGATATCATTCCAACCCTGTGGTGTTTTTGCCAGTCCGTTTCTGTCAAATGCCATAAGCTCAGGCTTAGCAAGGAATAAATCATAAGAAGCACAGCTTGGCATATCAACCATTACTTTTATTCCACGGTTGTGGCAGGCATCTGTGAATGCTTTGAATTGTTCTATATCAGAACGAGGGTCATTTTTATCAATTAAGACAGGATCAATTTTGAGAAAATCGACAGGCGAATATATAGAACCAGCTGTTCCGAAAGCATTGTTTTCCCCCGGAGGGTTGATTGGAAGAACGTGTAATGTATTAAATCCTTCTGCCTGAATGTCGTCTAATCTTTCTATTGCGTTTAAGAAAGTTCCGTGTTGTTCGTTTTTCTCAATATATTCATTTCCGTTGGTGTCTTTTGCATTGAATGTACGCGGAATAATTGCAAGAATTTTGGCACTGTTTGTTAAAAATAAAGTTCTTAAATCATTTTTATAAGGTTTTACTGGTTCAGTTTGAGCAACAGGTGTTGTTTTTGTGACAATAGGAGTATTAATTACTGCCTGATTATTAAGAAAATCCGTAATTAAATTACCGGAAAATGACGGAGTGATAGTATTAACCGTGTTTATTGGTGCATTTATAGGTTTAGAAATATTTAGAGAATTAAGTTTTTGAGTTATTAGATTTGAAGATATATTTATCATAATTACTTATTCTCCTTTCCTGTCGCAGGGACTTTCATCTTGCCCATGAAGAATTGAGATAATACGGTTACTCCGAGTAAAGCCGCTCCAAAGCCGCCGAACATTGCAAACCATTTGTTGCTGTTAAAGCGTTGTTTGCATAATTTGTAGAACATTTCATCAGGTGCGCATCCCAAACGTAAGAAACGTCTTTCCGACGTTGATTTTACAACTCCGTCAACAAGGTGTCCCGGTTTTGCAAAGTTTTCATCGCCGCCTAATATATTTAAAAGTTCATTTCTGTAAGCCATAAAGTCATCCCAGATTACACTTGACTGACCGCGAGCCATAGTGTCAGGGTGAGGATTTTCTTTGTAAATAAATCTCATAACATTACCAAAGAAACCTTTGTCATTCGACAGTTCGGTTAACTGGCTTGCAGAATGAGTTCCGAGATGTTTGTTAAGAATCTTGCCGTTTTCGACCTCAACTTGTTCGTAGAATCTTGCCAGTTCTTCTAATGATGCGTTTTCCGGCGGGTTAATTTCCGGATGTCGCAGAGTAAAGAATTTTACTGCATAATCTGAGGTGTGTGCATCTAGAAGCATTTGTTTTACAAATTCAACGAGTTCTTCTTTAACCTGACGCGGCATTTTATTATGAAGAGTTTCAGGAGCTATTTTATCAATCTGTGAAATTCTTCTATATGTGTCAACCGCATTCAACAATCTGTAGAAGGAACTTTTCACACCTGTAATTCTGTCTTTGATAAACGAAATTTGAATATGTTTAGCGGAGGTTTCAACATGTCCGTCGATACCGTTAATACTATTTGCAGAATTATGTAAATTTAATTCTCTCAAGCTGTGCGCTGCACTGTCATAAGTGGTGTTAACTTTACCCAGATATGAGTTGGTATTGTTTGCTTCAGGTACATCAATAGATGCCATTTTTTCATGAAGCGCAGAAAGTTTTTTAAACATGTTATCTACAAAATTGTTGTATCTTGTGTCATCTGATGCAATATATTCTATTTTTTCTCGAAGCAGTGGTCCTGTAATTTCTCTGTCGATTCTTGCTTTTGCAATATCTTGTTTGCTGAAATTAAGAGTTTTTAACAAGTCGTCCGAGATTTCATTCCAGCTATTGGCAAGAATTGTTTCAGGTGCCTGTGCGGCTTTCAGATATGCAAATTTATCAAGTACATTGACTTCTGATTTGAGTTTTGTTAGTGCTTCTGATGCTTTTTCAAGTGTTTGTATTGCAGATTCTGATAGTGTTGCTGAATGTTGGAATCTTAATGTTTTATATAATGCAGAATCTTCGCCTATTGCATTTGTGTGTATTAGCTTACCCATATGGAAATCAAGTGCATCAGCTAATGGGTGAGCAGGATTTTCATGAATGAATTGTTCTATATTTCTTTCTAAAATATTTGTAATTTCTTTTGAATAATCTGAAAAATCATTTACATTTTCTCTTATCAGGTTTTTGTCAGTAAAAATTTGAGTCAGATTGTCATTTGTAGGTAAAATTTTAGTTAATTCATCTTCTGTCAGCCCAACTTCAGCAAAATGTTTTCCTAAGCCGGAACGTACATTTTCAAGAGTATCTCTATTTATTGTAAATCCATCATCTAATGGCAATAAATTTTTCAAGTCTTTTTCTATTTCTGTAGAAACAACAAAATCAAGACCGTCTGTAATATTAGAATGAATTTGCTTAAATAATTCAGGTGTTATCGGTTTGCCTTTGTTTTCAGTTAGTAACTGAGCTAATTGCTCTCGCTGTTTTGAATAATCATATTTTTTTGCTTCATCATTAAAGTTTACTAGAAGTCCGTCGGCTTTTTGGTTTAATTTACCATCCTGATATTGGGAAATAGGTTTAGTCAGCGCATTACAAATCAAAGCACTCATAATTGGTGTAGCAAATCCTGCTGTCAGCATCCACATAGTATTATTTTGCAGTGCAATTTTTCTCATTTTTTCCTGAATAAAATCACGTCTGTTCGGAATATCTTTCGGAACTCTTAATCTGTCGCCGATTTTATTGATTTCTTCATCACTGTACAAATCCCAAGGAATGAACTGGTGGTCTTGATACAATAATTTTTTTCTTCCGTAATTATCTTCATATTTTTGTCGGATATCAAATCCGTGTATTAAGTATGCAGGTAGCTGGAGCGCCGCTTTTGGCCAGAAATCCATTGCGGCAAAAAATGATGTCAGCCCTACAAATTCCATAATTTTTGTTAGCGGAGTTGATTTCCTTGTAAACAGATAGGTCGCAATAGCAAGCCCGCCGAGCTTCATACCCATATCATTAAGTCTTCCAAGTTCGTGGTCGTTAGCTTCCCCTTTTACTGAGTGTTTCAAGGCTTTCATATCATATTTGACATCTTTAAAAAATTCTGCAGGCATGTCAAATAATGTATTTCTAACAAGTTTACCATTGCTAGGTAATGGTTTTATAAATGTTCTGTTATTAAGTTCTTTTTTTACATCAAAGTCTTTTACTGTTTTTTCGGCATTATATTGTTTTGCTGCCGGATTGCCATTTAAGTATGCCTGAATTAAATTTGTTCTCATCTAACTCACCACACTTTCTTTATTTTTATCAATAACTGATTCATTTTGAGGTTTTTTCCTGATATGAATGGTATTCAAAACACCTAGAATTGTTATTACCGAAGCCGCTCCAAGCATATATTTGCCGGCATGTTTTTTGAAATGCGGTATTGTACCTTCAGGACCTTTATAAAACTCTTTTACGCTTTTAACAAAACTTCTTCCAAAAGTTTTAAGCGAATGCCCGAATTCTGTCGGTTTCCAAACTTTCAAAGTTGCAGTGTTGAAAAATTCTTCCCACGGTTTTTGAAAGGCAATCATTACACCTATTGCCGCCCACATAAATGAAGAGAAACTTCTTGCCAAAGTTGATTTTACAAGAACTTCTTTATAAATAGGCTTAACATCCTGGTCTGAATCGTTTAAATTCTCTCCTAATCCGTTTTTCTTCGCTATTTTATCATAACGGAAATTAAGTTCTTCACCTTTTTTCTGTTCACCGTAGAGTAAGTCCCAGCGGGTAAAATCGACACTTTCGCCTACTTTATGATATTCTATGCTTTTTAAATCGGAATCGCCGTCATATTCAGGTAATTCATAAATAACCCTCGCATACGGAAGTTGGGTATCTATTCCGGTTGCAAGCTTTACAGGAACATCAACGAGTGACTTTGATAATGATTTGAATATTCCGTAAAATAAAACTCCAAGTGCCATTTTTTTAGCTAAAGGTCCTGCAAAAAATTTATCAGAATTTCCATAATGTTTATTAGCGGCATTAAAAATTGCCATTAAAGTTGCACTGCCGACAATATAAGGTACTAACCCCATCGTCAAAAATTCATAGAAATTGGAGTTTTTACTGCCGGAAATTCCTTTTGCCGGATATACCGTAAATGCCTTTGTTAATTTATCCATACCAATTCGCATACGTGTAGAAAAATTATTTTCTAATAACGTATCCTGATCATATGGAAGTAGTTTTTCGTCTCTGCTCTTAGCGCTAAATGCTAATTTTTTATCGCTAAAATTGCTTACTGGTAATATCATGATAACTCCGCATTTCCTTCATTAGAATACATGTCAAGATTTTTTTTTGTTACCTTTATAGGATGTTATTTACAAATTTTTACAATATTTTTTTACTTAAAAATATTAAAAAAGACCAGAGTGAAAATCCCCATTATTACGCAATAGTAACCGAAAAAGTTTAAGGAAAATTTTGAAATAAATTTCATAAAATATTTAATACATAAATATCCTACAATTCCGGAAACAATTGTTCCTGCCAGAATAGCTGACCAGTTATATCCTGCGGCTTCTGCGACATTAATTTTTACCAGCGGATAGACCATTGAAGCTCCTAGAATAATAGGAATACTTAGTAAAAATGAATATCTTGCAGATGTTTCTCTATCTAATCCTGAAAAAAGACCTGTTGCAATAGTCCAACCGGAGCGCGAAAAGCCCGGAAGAACCGCAAGTCCTTGAGCAAGCCCGATAAAAAGGGATTGTTTTAGTGTCAGATTATTGTTTAATCTTTCTTTTTTTGATGACAAATATTCACTAAAAAATAGCACTCCGCCTGTTATGATAAGCAGTCCGCCAACAAGTGCCGGATGGAATACCAGATGTTCTGCAACCGGATTTAACGGAAGAGCAAGTGCAATTGTTACAACAGTACCAAGAATAATATACAAGCCTAATTTAGCTTTATAGTCTGACAAACTTCTGTTTTTTGCCGCATCAATCAGTGCTTTTGCGATTTCAATAACGTCTTTTCTGAAAAATATCAAAACTGCAATTAATGTTCCAAAGTGAAGCATAATATCGAAAAATACTTCTTCATTTGATTGTGCGATAATTGGAATATTTTTAAAAACTTTATAAAAATTAGATGTAAAAACAAGATGTGCAGAGCTTGATACAGGTAAAAATTCACTAAGACCCTGAACAATTCCCATTAAAATTGCTTGTATAAAATTCATTTAATATTTCTCTCTTTCTATTAGTCGGCTTCAAAATAAGAACAGCAAGATGTTTGGGTTTCCCAAACCGTAATTTTGCTTAGCTGTACAATTCTTTCTTTTAATTTAGTGTAAATATATGCAGAAATCATTTCACTTGAAGGGCTTTCCCCTTTGAAATCAGGAAGCTCATTTAAATCTTTATGGTCTAAAGTTTCAAGAACTGCGTTGAGTTCTCTTTTTAAAACCTTGTAATCAATTAAAATATTGCTTTTGTTTAAGCTTTCTCCTTGTACAAAAGCTTCTACCATCCAGTTATGACCGTGCTGATTTTCGCATTCTCCGTCATAGTTTAGCAAATGGTGAGCGGCAGAAAAAAATGCCTGTGTTTTAATTTCGTACATAATATATCCCCTTTATAAAATTATTTTTCGTTTTGTGATGCGTCAAAAATATAGTCGCACAATTCGCGTACGGCACCTTTTCCGCCATCGCGTGATGCTCTGAAGTTGCAAACCGCCTGTACTCGTGATACTGCATCAGCCGGACATCCTGCAATGGCAACTTTTTCCAGAATACAAATATCAGGTTCATCGTCTCCCATGTAGGCAACTTGTGAAAAATCCAATCCATATTTTTCCATCAATCCTTCCAATATTGGAAGTTTGTTTTTTACACCCTGAAATACTTCAGTTACGCGCAGGTCACATGCTCTTCTGTCAACCGTACCGTTTTTTCTGCCGGTGATAATTGCAGTAATAAATCCGTTTCTTGCCATTTTTGCAAGTCCATGGCCGTCTTTTGCATTAAAAGTTTTATATTCAACACCGTTTTCATCATAAGTGATACTGCCGTCAGTCATAACACCGTCAACGTCAAAAGCCAGTAACTTAATTTTTGAAGCTTTTTCTTTTAAATCCATTATGCAACACCTGCTCTTAACAAGTCATGAACATGTATTACACCAACAGGAATATTGTTTTCGTCAACAACCGCAAGTGCAGTAATTGAATATTTTTCCATTAAATTAAGCGCAGATGCCGCGTAAGCATCATCAGTAATTCTTTTTGGATTAACCGTCATAACGTCTTTAACCTGAATATTAGACGCATTTGGATATTTAATGATAGTTCTTCTGATGTCACCGTCTGTTAATACCCCGGTTAAAGTATTATCTGAACCTAAAATCATAGCCATACCAAGTTTGAATTCAGATATTGTATTAATAACAGAAGTAAATGATTCGCTATCATTAACAATTGGCATTTTATCGCCCGTTATCATAAGGTCTTTTACTTTGTAAGTTAAACCTTTACCAAGTTTTCCTGACGGATGGAACATCAAAAAGTCTTCTTTTGTAAAACCTTTTTTCTCCATCAAACAAACTGCTAAAGTATCTCCCATTGCCAAGGTTGCTGTTGTACTTGCGGTAGGAGCTTTACCCAGCGGGCAAGCTTCTCTTTCTACAGAAATATCAAGTACGACTTCACTTGTTTTTGCAAGTGTTGAATTCATATTACCTGTCATCCCAATCATAGGACATCCAAATCTTTTGATTAAAGGTAATAAATTCATCAATTCTTGAGTTTCGCCGCTGTTGGAAATTGCAATAATAACGTCATCTCTTGTAATTACACCGGAATCCCCGTGTGTACTTTCTGCCGGATGCAGAAAGTATGAAGGAGTTCCTGTTGAAGACATTGTTGCTGCGATTTTTTTACCGATAAGACCGGATTTGCCCATTCCGGTAACGATTACTCTGCCTTTGCAGTTATATAAAATATCGATAGCTTTATCAAAAGCTTCTCCGATATTGTTTTCTAATCTTTTAATTGCATTTGCCTCGATTTCTAAAACTTCTTTTGCTAATTCATTAATTTTACTTAAAGTCATAATAGTCATATCCCACCTCACTTAACTCATGATGATTATACAACAAACATCGCGCAAATACAGTATTTTTACAAATATTTTACATCCTGTGCGCTATGGACGGCAAGACTGTATAATTATCCCAATTGAGAATTTGCGCCTGAAACGACTTCAATAATTTCCTGTGTAATTGCGGTCTGGCGGGTTTTATTATATTCAATAGACAGTTCTTTAATCATTTTATCCGCATTAGAGGTTGCGGCAGACATTGCTGTCATTCTTGAAGCCAGTTCGCTTGCTTGAGCTTCCAATAGAGAATGATAGAAAATATTTGTCATATACATAGGAACAACTTTTTGCAAAATGTGGTGTTTATCGGGAATGAATTCCATCAACGGATCAAGAATATCATCAGTTATTCTGTCATGCACATCTGTTACCCCGACAACAGGCAGAACCTGCCAGTCTTCCACAAAATAACTCATCATATTTTTAAATCTTGTTGTAACTATTTCAACTTTATCGATTTTTCCTTCTACAAAATATTCGGCCATATCTTCTGCAATATCACGGGCTTCAATTGGGGAAGGGTTATCAATTGCCGAGAAATATTTCTTTTCTATAGGGCAGCCGATTTGCATGCATTTTTTACGAAGTGCTGATATTCCTTTTTGTCCGGCTACGAAAAGTTTAACTTCAATGCCCTGTTTTTTGTATTCAACAATTCTTTTCAACGCGTCTCTTACTACATTTGCATTGTATGCGCCGGCAAGCCCTTTATTTGACGTTATTACAAGCATACCGACATTCTTAACTTCTCGCTTTTCCAACAAAACAGGATAATTATCAATGGCATATTTAATCTTTAAAGTTTCGCTGCTGTATTCATTAACAGAATTCAAAAGCTTTTGGAACATTGAAACTAGTTCTCGTGTATATGGACGCGAGGTTTTAACATTGTTTTCCGCACGTTTAACTTTTGCCGCAGCAACCATTTTCATTGCACGGGTAATTTTCTTAGTACTTTCAACACTCATTATTCTGTTTTTGATATCTTTTAAGTTTGCCATTGATAGAACCTTTTTAGTCTATAACTGTTAATAATACTAGAACTCCTAGAAGAACAATGCCAAGTATAGACCACATACGGCATTTAGACAAGCTAGAAGCGCAATTGCCTTTTTTACAAAGGATAACTCCGTTTTCTTCTTTTAAGCATTCGAGACATAGACCTTTTCCGCAAGTTTTACAAACTCCGAATGCATCTCTGTCATGGTGATTATAACATTTCATGTTTTCTCTCCTTTATTTTTAGAATGTACTTTTAAATGTATTTAAACCGTCAGTAAGGGTTTGTTTATCTTCATCAGATAATGCGCCGCCTGCGTTTAATTTTTCTGCTAATTCGGAATAGTTTGCATTAAAATATACAAACCATTCTTTTTTGAAACGTTGAATATGTGAATTTGCTATATCATCTAAAATGCCCTGATTAGCGGCATAAAGAATCGACACCTGTTCGGCAACGCTTAGAGGATTGTATTGAAGTTGTTTTAAAACTTCTGTCAATTTTTGTCCGCGAAGTAATTGTTTTTTTGTTGAGGCATCCAAATCTGATGCAAATTGAGCAAATGCTTCAAGTTCTCTAAACTGTGCCAAATCTAAGCGAAGTTGACCTGCAACCTGTTTAATAGCTTTAGTCTGCGCCGCACCTCCAACACGTGAAACTGAAATCCCTGCATTAATCGCCGGTCTTATACCGGAGTTAAATGCATTACTTTCGAGGAAAATCTGACCGTCAGTAATTGAAATAACGTTTGTCGGAATGTAGGCTGAAACATCACCTGCCTGAGTTTCAATAATCGGTAATGCAGTAATACTTCCTCCGCCGAGTTCGTCATTTAATTTAACCGCACGTTCAAGAAGTCTTGAGTGAAGATAGAAAACATCCCCCGGATAAGCTTCACGTCCCGGTGGTCTTTTTAATAGCAAACTCATTGCACGGTAAGCTTGAGCGTGTTTTGATAAATCATCATAAACGATAAGAACAGCTTTACCCTGTTCCATAAATTCTTCGCCTATAGCAACTCCTGCAAACGGTGCGATATATTGCAGCGGAGCGGATTCATTAGCTGTAGAAGATACTATGATTGTATAAGCCATTGCTCCGTGTTCTTCAAGCGTTTTTGCAAGATGCGCCACAGTTGAAGCTTTTTGACCGATTGCTACATAAATACAAATTACATCTTTACCTTTCTGGTTAATAATTGTATCAATTGCAATGGCAGTTTTACCTGTTTGGCGGTCGCCGATAATAAGTTCTCTTTGCCCTCTGCCGATTGGAGTTAGTGCATCGATTGCGGTCAAGCCTGTTTGCAGCGGTTCATGTACGGATTTTCTGGTAACAATCCCGGGTGCAACACGTTCAATCGGACGGGTTTTCGAGTAAGGAAAATCCCCCTTGCCATCTAAAGGTTTTCCTGTCGGGTCAACAATTCTTCCGATAAGTCCGTCACCGACAGGTACAGATGCGATTCTGCCAGTGGTTTTAACTATTGTACCTTCTTTGATATTTGTGTAATCACCTAAGATTACTACACCGACATTGTCTTCTTCAAGGTTCATTGCAATTCCTAAAGTGCCGTGTCCGTCATCAAATTGTACAAGTTCGTTTGCCATAACATTTCGCAAACCGTAAACGCGTGCAATACCGTCACCTACTTCAAGCACAGAACCGGTATTAGATACTTCTGTTTGAAGTTCGTAGTTTTCTATTTTTCGTTTTATTATAGAACTTATTTCATCAGGTTGTATTAATGCCATAATTTCCCCTTCTATCTTGATATTGTTTTACTTAAATTTTTTATCTTAGAGCGCAGGCTTGTATCTATTACGCAATCTCCAAATTTGAATATCAGCCCCGCTATAATATTGCTGTCGGTGTTCCATTCAGGAATTACTTCACATTGAAGTTTGTGCTCGAGATTGAATAAAATATTTGTTTTTTGTTCAAAATTCAAATCTACTGCTGAAATTATTACTACATTTGTTTTGTTAGATTTTTCATCTATCATTTTGCAATATGCTTTATAAATGGATTGGAATTCATTAAATCTATGCTTTTCAACCAGTAATTTTAGTAGGTTTAATATTTTATTATCAATTTTTGACACAAATATTTCATTCAGCATATCGATTTTTTTGATGTTTGAAATAGAACTGTTTTCCATTACTATTTTTAAATCTTCAGAAGAATTTAATACATCCAAACATTTTTCCATTTGAGATTTAAAATAGTCAAAAGAATCGCTTTCTGATGCGATATCCACCAGTGATTTTGCATATGTTTTTGAAATTGTTGAAATTCTGGTATCCGTCATTATAATTTCACCTTTTCAAGTTCATCTAGGCTTTCTTCTATAAATTTATTGTGTAACTCAGGGTTATGAGAAAGCATTGCCAAGATATTATTCTGCGCCATTTCAATCGATGCAGAAATAGTTTTACCCTGTAGTAGATTTGAGATTTTCTTTTCTTCTATTAATAGTGCTCTGTTAATATTTTTTTGAATATTTGTAATCTCTTTTTGTGTGGCTTCCTCAATTTGTGTTTTAAATACATCGGCTTTTGAAACAGCCTCTATTTCCAGTTCTTTTATATCTTGGGGCAATTTTTCTATAGCTGATTTAGATTTAGATAAGACGGTTTCTGAGTCTGCTTTTGCTTTGTCTGAGTTTTGTATTGAAGCTTCTACTTGAGAAACCGAGGATTGCAGAGATGATTTTAGGTTTAATTTCACAACTATCACCGCAAGAATTATCAACATAATAATAAAGTTGATGGTGTTTGATTCTGCCAGTTTTTTTAGGATTTCTGTAATCATTATTCTGCCGCCTTGCCGCTGTTTACTTCTATGTCTTGTCCTAACAGCTTTGATGTTATTGAAGATGCCAAATCTTTTACAACTGTAGATTTAACAGTGTTTTCTAGCTCTAATCCCTGATTTGTAAGATTTTCTTTTTGTGATTGAAGTTCTGTTTTAACTCTTTCTTTTATGTCATGAGTTTTTTTATGGGCTAAGCGTTGTGCCTTATCCACAATATCTCGTATATTATGTCTGCAATTTTCGTGAGTTTCTCGAAGCTTTTCAGTTCTTTCAGTATCAAAAGCCTGTGCCTGTTCTGAATTTTGTTTTGCGTTTTCGTAATTTGATTTTATATATTCTTCACGTTTTCGCATAATATTCAAAACAGGTTTATAGAATATAGTATTCATAATCATAATGAACACTACAAAACTAAGCATTGCAATTAAAAAAGTAGCATTGAATTCAACCATCTGGTACACCTTATTTAGAGATTAGCATAATTGCAATAAACAAAGCGTAAATAGCTGTAGCTTCAGCTAGTCCTGCACCGATAATAAAGTTTTTAAAAGCTTCGGCTTTAATTTCAGGCTGGCGTGCGATAGCATCAAGTACTCCTTTTGTAGCAATACCCAAGCCTAAACCTGCGCCGATAGCACCAAAACCGATTGCAATACCTGCACCTAATTTTGCTAAATCTAAAGTTTGTTCTACTGCCATAATTTTTCTCCTTTATATTATCACGTTAAATATTTTTTCAAATTTTACATTATTCTTCTTGTACTGCCATTGAAATGTATGTTGTAGAAAGCAGGGTGAATACCAGTGCCTGAATTAGTGCAACGAATAATTCAAATAACATAAACGGAAGAGGTAAAACTATTGCAAATAAGCTTACAAAAGTTGCAACAAGCAATTCGCCAGCAAGAATGTTTGCAAAAAGTCGTAGAGCCAAAGAAAACGGTCTTACAAAAAGCTCAAGGGTATCAACAATAGTAACAATTATCCCGTCAATACTGAAGCCTTTGAAAAAGAATTTTGAACCGTTTCTTCTGATACCGTAAAATATATAATAAATTGACACAACAACAGCCATTGCCGCAGTCATATTTATATCGTTATTAGGTGACGCAAGTTCTCCATGTGCAAGATGAATGAGTTTGAATGGAAGCTGTCCAACAAGATTTGCGGTTAAGATAAACATAAACAATGTCAAAATAATTGCAATATGTTTTTGTGCTTCGTCATTTCCCATACTAGCTTTAGAAATATCATTAAAGTATTTAATTATATTTTCGCCAATAAGTTGAAGTTTACCGGGAATCATTTTTAGATTTCTGGTTGTTATGAACGCTATAATAATAAGTATAAGCATTGAAAACCACATAGTTAAAAGGGTATCCATGTTAAAAGACACTGTATGTCCCAGAATATTAGTTGTATAAACCCAGTGTTCCATTTTTCTCCCTCTTCACAAGTAATATTATCACTGAAAAAATTTTTTCGCAAATATATTTTTTCAAATGAGGGAATTTATTTGAGTTGCCCGAGTGGCGGATATTTGATTACCAGCTTAATTCATCGCAGTCTGCAATATTTATCTGATCAAATATTTTTTCTACAGCTTTTTGTGGAGTTTTGAATTGAGCTTCTTTAGTAGATATAACATCAAGTAGCTCATTGCCGATGAGCCATTCATCTTTTGTGGAATTATAGGTAATATCGTTAGTATAGTCTCCGCCCTTGAATTTTGAATACTGAATATGCAGTTTCTTTAATACTCCCTCCATCATGTCAAATAGTTCAGAGCTTCTGGGGCTGTTGATATTATATTTCTTACTGCCCAGAATAAATCCTTTCAGGCAATCAAGATTAAGCAGATTTACAATCTTTTCCGTGATTTCTGTCTCCAGTTTTTTAAAATTTTGATTTCTGGTTTCTGTCGGACAAATGTGAAAAAGCAAAACTTTTTCACCGTCATTTACTCCCATTGCAGTGCAGTCATAGATGCCGTCGGTACGTGCTTTTTGTGATAGTGCAGTTTGTTTTATTGTCCACGGATAATCGACGCTTGCAAATTCTCTGTTCACTAAATTGCGAAAGTCGGCTCTGCCCGCAATTTTTATTCTCGATTGAAATGAAATATTGTCCATATTTACATTAATGCAGAGCAAAAATAAATTTGCCATATGTTTTTTATTTTGTTTGTTATATAATTACTGTACACGTGGATATTCCGTTAGGGGAGAAAATGGAAATTATCAGACTAGAAGAAACTGAGTCAACCAATAGTTATGCAAAATCGCATATTGGCGTACTTGCGGATAAAACTGCTGTTCATGCTCTTCGCCAAACTTGCGGCAGAGGCAGGCTTAACCGTAAATGGGTTGATTTAGGTGAGGATAATCTGTATTTATCCATTGTCTTAAAACCTTCAAATGCTTTTAGTGAAATTTACCCTAACTTGACTCAGTATTTGTCTGTTGCACTTTCAAAAGTTCTTGAAAGTTACGGGGTTAAGACACAGATTAAGTGGCCGAATGATGTTTTGATAAACGGTAAAAAAATAGCCGGAATACTTTCAGAAACAGTTATGTCCGGTGGTAATTTAGAAGGTATTGTGCTTGGTATAGGTGTTAATCTTAATGCTGAACAGGCTGACCTGGATGCGATTCCTGATAAAATTGCTGCGAGTTTAAATATTGAAACAGGTAAAAATATAAATTTAGATATATTCTTAAACGAATTATTAACCGAATTTTTTGCAAATTATGATGAATTTCTTAAAATAGGTTTTTCATTAATAAAAGATGAATATGTAAAGAGAAATTGTTTTTTAGATACCGAACTTAATGTTCAGGTATTTAATAATATAAAAACTGGTTTTGCCAAGTCTGTTACAGATAAGGGGGAACTTGTTTTACAAACTAAAGATAACGCAGAAACAGTACTTACGATAGGAGATATTTTATGAGTGGAAATTTAGGAAACGGGTTAGTATTACTCGGAATGGGAATGGGATTTGTTCTTATATTCCTTACAATTTTGATTTTCTCAATGAGAATTATGTCAAAATTTGTTGGATATTTGAATAAAATATTCCCGGAAGCTGTTGAAGAAGTCAAAACCGCAGCTAAAAAGACAGCGGCAAATGTGGATGAAGCAATCGCTGTCGCTATTGCCGCAATTATGGCAAGGGGTAAATCTTAAGAGGAGCTTCCGTATAAGATTATTATTTACAAAGATTATATTTTAACGAAAGGATAAAATTTATGGGAAAGAAACTTATTAAAGTTATGGACACATCTTTCAGAGATGGTTTCCAATCGGTTTACGGAGCGAGAGTTTTCGTGGACGATTTTCTTCCTGCATTAAAATCAGCTGTTGATGCAGGTATTAGACATTTTGAAGTTGCAGGCGGTGCAAGATTTCAATCACCGATTTTCTATTGTAATGAAAACGCTTTTGAAACAATGGACAAAATTAGAGCCGCTGTAGGTCCTGATATCAACCTTCAATCTCTTTCAAGAGGGGTTAACGTTGTAGGTTTGGATTCACAGCCAAGAGACGTTATCGACCTTCATGCAAAAATGTTTGCTAAACACGGTGTTACCACTATCAGAAACTTTGATGCATTGAATGATGTTAACAATTTGTTGTACTCAAGCCAATGTATTAAAAAACACGGGTTGAAACACGAAGTTACTATCACTATGATGGAACTTCCAATTGGTTGTACCGGTGCACATGATGTTGATTTCTACGAAAGAGTTCTTCGTTCAATTTTGGATGCCGGAATTGAATTTGATTCTCTTGCATTCAAAGATGCTTCAGGTACATCAGCTCCTCGCAAAGTATTTGAAACAATTAAAAGAACACGTGAAATTTTGGGTGCGGATGCTGATATCAGATTCCACTCTCACGAAACAGCAGGCACAGGCTTATCAGCTTACTTAGCGGCTTTAGAAGGCGGCGCTAACTGTATCGACCTTTCTATGAAACCTGTTTCCGGCGGTACTGCTCAGCCTGATATCGTTTCTATGTGGCACGCATTAAAAGGTACCGAATACGATTTGGGTATTGATGTAGAAAAAATCTTAGAAACAGAAGAAGTATTTAAAGAATGTATGAAAGATTATTTCTTGCCTCCTGAAGCTCTTGCAGTTAACCCTCAGATTATTCAATCTCCGTTGCCTGGCGGTGCTTTGACAGCTAATACTCAAATGTTACGTGACAACAATTTGATGAACAAATACCCTGAAGTTGTTGCCGCAATGAAAGAAGTTGTAGAAAAAGGCGGTTTTGGAACATCTGTAACTCCTGTTTCCCAATTCTATTTCCAACAAGCGTTCAACAATGTAATGTTCGGTAAGTGGAAGAAAATTGCAGAAGGTTACGGAAAAATGGTTCTTGGCTACTTTGGTAAAACTCCTTGCGAACCTGATGCTGAAGTTATTAAAATCGCTGAAGAACAACTTGGTTTGCAGCCAACTACAGAAACGGTTGTTGACTTAAATGATAAAGACGAAACAAAAGGTCTTAAAGTTGCTCAAAAAAGACTTGAAGATGCAGGTCTTGAAGTTAATGATGAAAACTTATTTATCTCTGCGGCTTGTAAAGAAAAAGGTATCTTATTCTTGCAAGGAAAGGGAACAATCGGTGTTCGTAAAAATGAAAATAAATCAGAAAATCCTTCATCTTGCGAACCGGCAGGAAACGGATACACTGTTACAGTTAACGGTAAAAAATATGCTGTTGCTTTAGAAGGCGGAAAAGCTACAGTTAACGGTAAATTATACGACTTCAACGTTAAAGAAGGTATCGAAGCAAAAGCCGCTGATGCAGGAGAAGGTACTCCTATTAAAGCAGCTTTACCTGGTAACGTTTTAAAAGTGTTAGTTTCAGAAGGCGATTCAATTGGCGAAGGCGATGTAATTGCTGTTGTTGAAGCTATGAAAATGGAAACAGAAATTAAATCACCTGTTTCAGGTACTGTTAAATCTGTTGAAATCGAAGTCGGTAACAAAGTTCAAACAGGTCAAGTATTGGTAACTGTAGGTTAGGGGGTCGCAAATGATATTATCAGAAGGATTATTAGAACTGTGGCACTCTACAGGTATCTATAATATGGTTGAAAAGTTTGACCCGTCAATTACTTCACCGGTTGAACAATTTTTCCATCAGTTCGGACATCCGATAATGCTTGTTATCTGTTTGTTCTTATTATGGCTGGGCATTAAAAAACAATACGAACCTTTACTTTTGGTTCCAATCGCTTTCGGCGGTTTGTTATCAAATATTCCGATGGCTGGTATTGCTGACCCTACAGGGTTCTTAGGTATAATTTATGAAGCTGGTATTCATAAAGGATTATTCCCGTTGATTATTTTCATGGGTGTTGGTGCTATGACTGACTTCGGTCCGTTAATTGCAAACCCTAAAACTGCACTTTTAGGTGGTGCAGCTCAATTCGGTATTTTCGGAGCATTGCTTTTAGCATTATGCTGTTTCGGATTTACCTTGCCGCAATCAGGTGCTATCGGTATTATTGGTGGTGCAGACGGTCCGACTTCTATTTATGTAACTTCAAAACTTGCGCCTGAATTATTGGGTGCAATCGCGGTTGCAGCTTATTCATATATGGCTTTAGTTCCAGTTATTCAACCGCCTATTATGAAATTGTTAACTACAGATAAAGAACGCCAAATTCAAATGGATCAATTAAGACAAGTTTCAAAAAGAGAGAAAATTGTATTCCCGTTAGTTGTACTTTCTTTATGTATAATTTTCTTACCTGATGCTTGCCCGTTAGTTGGTGCTTTGACTTTTGGTAATCTATGTAAAGAATGTGGTGTTGTTGACAGATTATCTGACACAATGCAAAATGCATTAATCAACATAGTAACTATTTTCTTAGGATTGTCTGTTGGATCTAAATTGTCAGCTGAACAGTTTTTAACAGTTCAAACATTGTTTATTCTTCTATTAGGTATTATAGCATTCTCATTTGCTACTGCAGCTGGGGTGTTAATGGCTAAATTGATGAATTTATGTACTGCAATTTATGGCAAAATTACAGGAAAAGAAGTTAAACCAATTAACCCATTAATCGGTTCTGCTGGTGTTTCTGCGGTTCCAATGGCGGCTCGTGTTTCTAATAAAGTAGGTTTAGAATTCAATTCACAAAACTATTTATTAATGCACGCAATGGGTCCAAATGTTGCAGGTGTAATCGGTTCTGCTGTTGCGGCAGGTGTATTGCTTGCGCTATGTCACTAGGGGGTATATTGTTACCTCTTCCGGTGGGATGGTTCATAATTCAAGAAAAAGCTCCTCATTTGAGGAGCTTTTTTTATGCTTTTAAATCTATATTTTCACCAATTTCCTTTACCATTTTTTCGATTTCGGTATTTATATCCGGAGCTGTCATAAGTCTTGTTTTAATTGGTTTTAATAAAGGATTTGCGCCTTCTAGATATTTTCCAGCTCCAATTGGGAGAATAAATGCTCCGAGAAAATTATTACTTTTTACCAACTCTTTAAAATCATTGTCTGTATATTTAAAAATCTTTTGTATGGTGGTTAAGATATCAGCGGTATCTTGGATATCTTTTTCGGACTTTCCTGCCGGCATTTGTCCTGAAAGGCATCTTAAGACTCCGTTTGTCGGGAAACTGCGTGTTATATATTTCGGTTCTGTTAATTTTACTTTCATGTTAGTCCTTATTAAATGTATTTGTCCAGTCCCAGTTCTTTTAATGAAATTTTATCTATTTCAATAGTTTTTGTGCCAATTTTTTTAGCTTCGGCATTCCATATATTTTTGAGCTTTTTATTTATAACTTTTTCGTCTTCAGGCAAAAATGTTCTCTCTTTATTTATGTCATTGCAAACTTTGCGTATATTTGTTACGGCTTCACCGATAGCAGGGTATTTTTCGCGTAAGATTAATGACAAATTTTTTAATCCTTCAGCCACTTCACCTGAGTATAAGTCCATTACTTTTAAGCCTGAAACTTGTTCAAGTAATTGATACTGTTTTGGACAAGATATTTTTGCATTATCAAGAAAACATCCTGAAGCGACTTCTATTGCTGTTTTTGTTGGGATTTTCATCCCAAATGATGTAGGGGGTGTATTTTGTATTTGCATATATATTCCTTTTTTTTCTTTATAATACCCGTGAATTTATTTTTTTGCCTTTTTGTAATAAAATTTTTGTATGTTAAATAAAAAATTTGCAATTCTAAACTCAAATAATACAAGAATTATATCTGCACTGAAAGCGCACTTCGGCGATATTTGCAGTATTGTTGAAGAAAATGATAATTTTGAATATTATGATTTAATTGTTTTAGTTGAACATGAGCCGGATTTTTCTGTTCCCAAAAATCTCAATGTGATAAATTTTCATCCTTCTCTTTTACCGTCATTTAGGTGCAGGGACGCTATTAAAGAAGCTTTTTTGTCAGGGGTTAAGGTTAGCGGAGTAACTGTTCATCGGGTTGAAAATGATAATTTCTTCGGACAGATAATTGCTCAATATCCTGTTCTTATTGGGCTTGACACTCATATTGACGATTTTGAAAAAGATATAAATGAGATTATCGCGAAATTGGCAATACCTGTAATTGATTCAATACTGAATGACAGAATTTTTGACTTCCATGACTTATTTAAAAATTCTTGTCATCATAATAGCAGTTGCGGCGGTAATTGTTCAAGCTGTAATCATTAGGATTTTGTGATAATATTCAATTTTTCAATTACTCCGTTAAAAAAAGTTTTCGAATGCTTAAGTTCCGTTTTAATTTTTTTTATGTCAGCGTTTATAACTGTAGGGTCATTTGTCCTGATTTTCTGGGAGTAAATGGATTTAACTTCTTTAATTATTGATTCTTTCATTATTGTTCAAGCCTCTTCTAAGGGTAATATTCTTATTAATTCGTGTTATAGTAATTCCATTGGTTCAACGTCAAATTCAACGATAAACGGACCTTTTGTTGAAAATGCCAGTTGTAGAATTTCTTCAATTTTATCTGTAGTAGAAACTCTGTGTGCCTGAATGCCATAACTTTGTGCAAGTTTTATAAAGTCCGGATTTGATATTTTTGTTTCGGAATAACGAGCTCCACAGTTTTTTTCTTGAAGCTGTCGTACCATTCCAAGGTATCCGTTATTTAATATCATAATCTTAATATTCAAATTATAGTCAGAGCATGCCGCCAATTCTTGTAAACTCATCTGGAAAGAACCGTCACCCGTTATGCAAACAATTGTTTTATCCGGTTTCGCTATAGAAGCTCCTACTGCTGCAGGAAATCCAAAACCCATTGTTCCCGAACCGCCTGATAGTAAAATTCTTCGACTAGGATTAAATTTGAGATTTTGAACTGCCCAAAGCTGGTGCTGCCCTACTTCTGATGTAAATATAACATCCCTTTTACTTGTAAATTCTTCAATTTTTCTAATAACTTCAAAAGAGTGCATCAAATTTGTTTGACGTTCTCTTTTTACATTCAAGGTTTTTAAACGCTGTGCATATTTTAACCAATTTTCAAAATTTGTATTTGGTTTTGAATTAAGTATAAAATTCATTTTGCCAAGTACTGTTTTTATATCTGCACATAAAGAATCCATTCCTGATATCACACGGAAAATTTCGTCTTTATTAATATCTATTTGTATAAACTTTTCAGCAAGATTGATATCCTTAAACATACAGGTAATTCTGTCGTTAAATCTTGCGCCAAGTGAGATTATTAAATCACAATCTTTTAAAATTTGGTTTGCAGATTTGTCACCAAAAATTCCAATCATTCCAAAATAGTTTTCATCATCCTGCGGGAAACTCCCTTGTCCCATCATTGTGTCAACGACAGGAATATGTAAATTTTTTGCAAAATCAAATAATTCTTTTTCGCATTGAGAATGGATTGTTCCGCCTCCTGAAACAATTACAGGTTTAGAAGAGGCTAAAATTCTGTTTAAGATGCGAGAAATCTCGTTGTTAGAAATACTATTTTCCTGGTGATGTTGTGTTAAAAGGAGAGCTTCTTTAGGTTCGGCAATTTCAGCAAAAATGTTTTTTGCCAAATCAACAAGTACAGGTCCTTTTTTTCCTGTCATTGCAATATCAAATGCTTCAACTAACGTTTTCTGTAAGTCTGCAGCATTAGTAACCTGAAAAACTTTTTTAGTACATGATTTGGTAATATCACATATGTCAGCTTCTTGGAATGCGTCAGTACCTATAAGGTTTTTGAATACTTGTCCTGTTAAAATTACAAGCGGATAACCATCCATATACGCATTTACTATACCAGAAACCGTATTTGTTGCTCCTGGACCGGATGTAACAAGAACAACTCCACATTTTCCGGTTGTTCTTGCATATCCTTCTGCCGCATGAACAGCACTTTGTTCATGACGGACAAGGATATGTTTTATATCAGTTTGTTTATAAAGTTCATCGTATAAATCAAGAACGACACCCCCCGGATAGCCGAAAATTGTGTCCACACCGAGTGTTTTTAGGGTATGTACAGCAAGCTGGGCGCCGGTCATTGTCTTTATATTATTCCTAATCAACATGTATATCTTAGTCCTTAAGTCTGACATTCTTTATCGTATCACAAAAAACTATCATAGCAATAAAAAGGGCGGAATTTTACATTTGTAAAATTCCGCCCTTAAATATTTTACAGGGTTATTTGCCCATTAATGTATTCCAAGCATCTTTTTTCTTTTGGATTTCTTTATCTCTTGCTTTTTGGCGAGCTTCTGCATCTTTTTTAGCTTGTTCTTGTTTTTTCTGCCATTCTTTTTTTCTTTGTTCAGCGGCTTTTTGGTTTTCTTTCTTTCGTTTTTCGTAAGCTTTTTGACGTTCTTCTTGTCTTTTAGCTGCATCTTTTTGAGCTTGTGTCATATTTTGTTCAGCTTTATTGATTTTATTTGCCGCATTATTTAGTGCGCTGGATACAGATCCTGCCATTGCAGATGATCCAAATGATAATACTGATAATGCCATAAGTGATACTACTAATTTTTTCATTTTTCTTCTCCTTTCACCTCTGCCGGAAATTTTATTTCCAGCTTAGTTTTCTTTATCTCTAACCTTTTTTGTAAATAGTCTAATTCTTTTTGCTTTTCTTCCTTTTTTAAGTTTTCACGTTTTAAGTTTTTATTATACCTTATATATTCTTTAGAACGATTTTTAAATTCTTTTTGTTCATTTTTTTGCTCAGGTGAAGGTTTTGATTTTTCAATTTTTTTATCAATTTCAATACCTTGTGTTGAAACAACCGGCTCTTTATCAGTTTTTGACGGAAGAGCATAAGTTGATGTTCCTGTAAGTACTAATATAAGACCTAAAACAAACCATTTCATATTGGGGATTTTAGCGTAAAAATTAATATTTTTCAATGATTTCATTAATGCCTTTTTTCGCTGTTTCAAAAATTTCAATCATTTTTTCATATTCATAAGGTTCACCCTCAGCTGTCGTTTGAAATTCAATAATTTTTCCGCTTTTTGTTAAGACAACATTTGAATCAACTTGGGCATGGGAATCTTCTTCGTAATTCAAATCAAGTCTGACTTCTCCATCAACTATACCTGCTGAAATTGCCGCAACAGGTTCAATTATCGGATTTTCTTTAAGAGTTCCGTCAGCGAGAAGTTTATCAACCGCATCAGCTAAAGCAACGAAACCTCCGCATATACTTGCTGTTCTTGTGCCGCCGTCAGCCTGAATTACATCGGCGTCAATTGTAATTGTTAAGTCCGGCATTTTTTTTAAATCAACACAGGCTCTGAGGCTCCTTCCGATAAGACGCTGAATTTCCTGTGTACGTCCTGATATTTTGGTTCTTTCACGCTGGCATCGTGTTGATGTTGAAGAAGGCAGCAGTGAATATTCGGCAGTCAACCAGCCGCGGCAGTCATCTTTATCCATCCATTTTGGTTTTCCTGTCTCAACTGATGCTGTAGTAATAACTTTAGTATCACCAAATTCAACAAGTACTGAACCTAAGGCATGTTTTGTGTAGTTTTTTGTGAATTTAATTTTTCTAGTTTCGTTATTTGCACGATTTTCCAGTCTCATATTATTCTCCTTTTTTCTAAATATTATATACCTTGCTTGATTACTCGTAATCCCACATATAAATCTGTCCGCAATATCTGCAAACCGCGTGTTCATTCATAAATTGTAAATCTGGTACAAATACATACCCATCAACGGTTATTTCAATTTCCTTATTATCATTGTATGCTTGAGCAAAGCTTCTGTTTCCGTTGTAGTCAGGCGAAAACATGAGTTCAAATTTATCTACGGATTTGCAGTTTTTACAAATGAACATTAAATATCCTCATTTTGACAACGTGATTTTTTCGATACTTTTTTCTGTTTAGAACCACCAATTTCAGCTTCTGTGCCTTTTACATCAGACAAATTTTTATACCATAAGGACCAACAAATACTTCTTATTGGAAGTGTTAAACCGCTGATTATCATAGTTAAAACCGATAGGAAGATGGTTTTTGAAATCATTTCATTTGTGATAATAGGCATTTTGAAATATGTTAGAACTTTATTAGTAAAATCAAGCGGAATTCGGTTGGAAATAAAGTCAAACATAGAGCAAACTTTATCTGTTAGGTTTAGATAATCAAATATAACAGTTATACCTTCTGTTAAAATATATATAGAGAAGAATGCAAGAATTGCCGTAAGAAGGAATGTTCTTCCCCAATTCCCTTTAATTAAAAGAAAACTTCGTTTGTAAATTTCATGGAATTTTAAATCCGGTTCAAATGTGAAAATTTGGAAAATAAGAATAAAATATATCCACAATACAAATCCCGGTATGATGAAGAAAATACTTGAGCCGACCGACATCAATGCACTCATAACGATTAAAAAGCCGACATAAGACCATGTTCTTCTTGTTGCCACTTCATTATGAGATTTAAAATCGTAAACTTTTCCTGTTGTGACAGCACCCTCGGTCATTGAGTTTAGCGCAACATATGCCACCATATATTCCCAGAAGGCTTTTGCAAAAATCAGCAATCCCGGGATTGCGAGAAGTATAATCATCAGCAATGCAGTTGTCAGGCTGTCGGCTTTTTGTGCAATTTTATCCGCAAATCCAATAGTTAATCCGAATGACAGCGCAATACCTATTACCTGTCCGAATACAGGAAACAACATATACACAAGAAATTTGTCAATATTTGAAAAGTAAATCTTTATCCCTTCCCATAATACAAAAAAGATGCTGTTCTTAATTGTGTATTTAGACATAAAGCCTCCTTTGTAATATAATTTTATAACAAATAGTGTTAAATATAAAGAAGGGCTACAATGAATTATATCGAACTGATAAAATCTTTTACAAAAGATGACTATTTAAATAATAAAGTTAATCTCCATATACATTCAACTTATTCAGACGGAAAAACAGATTTCAAAACTTTAACTAAAGAGTTTGACTATAATTATATGGCGATTACTGATCATAATACTGTGCAAGGTCATATTGATAACCCTGATTTAAATGTAATACCGGGAGTAGAATTTGATGTTTGGTATAAGTGTATTTTTTTACATTTGCTTGCTTACGGCATAGATGTTAATAACGAAAAAATGCAGAAATATTACTCAAAAGATAAGCGTGGTACAGAAGCTGATATTGTCAGAATTTTTGCAAAACGCGATTTGAAACAACTAATTGATGCAATTCATGATGCCGGTGGTATTGCTGTGCTTGCCCATCCTTGTTGCTGTTGGGCTTTAAGTATGGATAAATTCGTCAAAAACTTAGTTAGTTTAGGGTTAGATGGTATTGAAGTTTACTACCCATATCCACGTTGGAGAAAGTATATTAAATTCTCAAATCCGGCTTGTGTAGAAAAGATTGCAGATAAATACAATCTTATTAAAACCGGCGGTACAGATTATCATGGTTAGAGTAACTTACAGACCGGTGTTTTTGTTTAATTTAAAATAGTCAATTAAAATTAATATTGAAGTGAATTCATTAATAAAATTATCAAAAATTTTTATTTGTAAAAAATTGATATAAGAGCATAGCAATGGAATATAAAATACCTAAGATAGTGAAGATCCAAAAAACGATAACAAAATAAATTATCTGTTTCTAGTATCTGCAAACGTTCTTGCTCAATAAGGTTAAGTTTTGGTGTTAGTTTTTTGATGTAAATTTTGTAGATTTCTGCTTTTAAATTAAGTATTTTTTGTTCCAAATCTTTATTTTGCATTTTTGATAGCAACTCCTATTTTTAAAGAACTAATCTTCTTTTAAATGTTTAAGGTGTTTCCAGATGTAGATACCGCCTAAAATGAGTATTGCTGAAATAATTACTATATCAAATTTATGCCAGATGGATTTTAATTTGTCCAAATGTTCGCCAAGCTTTACTCCGACATATACAAGAAGGTAGCTCCAGATTAGAGACCCTAAAAAAGTAAGGGTGAAAAATGTTCTTTTTCTGGCTTTCAAAATACCCGCAGGAAGAGATATAAATGTTCTTATAACAGGAAGCATTCTGCAAATGAAAAATGCCCAGTCTCCGTATTTTTCTACCCATTTGTCAGCATCATCCAAATCTTTTTTGGAAACTAACATATACTTACCATATTTTTCAAAGAATTTTCTTCCACCGAAATACCCGAGATAGTAAGAAGGTATTGAACCCAATACACATCCAATAGCACCTGCAAATGACGCAGCATGAAAACCCATTTCCCCTTTAGAAACAAGGTAGCCTGCAAACGGTAATACTGCCTCGCTTGGCAAAGGAATATTACATGACTCAATTGCCATTAACAGTGCAATCCCTGCAGGTCCCATTGCTGTAATAACACTCTCTATCCAAGCAATTAAACCTGTTAATATACTATCTAACATATTTTTTCTCTCCTAATTCTTTTTAAAATTATACCAAAAACATAAAAAAGAGGCTTTGTCATTTTGACAAAGCCTCAAAACTTATATTCATAGTTGATGGATTATTTTCCGTTAACAACTGTTTTGAATTTTTTACCAGCTGAGAAAGCAGGAACTGTTTTAGCAGGGATTTTTAATTCTTTACCTGTTTGTGGGTTTCTACCAGTTCTAGCAGCTCTTTTGCGAGGTTCGAAAGTACCGAAACCAACTAATGTTACTTTTTTACCTTTAGCAACTGTTTTTTGGATAGTATCAACTAGTGAAGATAATACTTCAGCAGCTTCTTTTTGAGTAACGTTAGCTTTTTTAGAAATTTCTTGTACTAATTCTTCTTTGTTCATAATAAAACTCCTTTTCTTCGTGTACAAGTCAATTATATTCAAAATTTCTCAGCATGCAAGTATTTTAACGAATTTTAACACTTTTTTACGAAAAAAACGTCTTAATGATGGAGATTTAGAGGTGTTTTATATAAAACAGAAGCGCCTGCGCATTGCGCAGGCGCTTCAATAAACAAATATAATTATCTTTCACAAATTGTTCTTGCAACATAAACACCGGACGCTGAGGCTTGTAATAGACCTCTGGTAACACCTGCGCCGTCACCTATAGTGAATAAGTTTTTAACACCTTCAGTTTCAAGTTTATCTGTTAATTTTACACGTGCAGAATAGAATTTAACTTCTATACCATAAAGAAGTGTATATCTTGAAGCTGTACCCGGTGCAATTTTATCAAGAGCTTGAAGCATTTCAATGATACTTGTCATTTGTCTGTAAGGAATAACAAGGCTCAAATCTCCTGGGGTCGCACAGGTTAACGTTGGAGTTATTACGCTTGATTTAATTCTTTCAGGAGTTGAGCGTCTTCCGTCTAACAGGTCGCCAAATCTTTGAACTAATATTCCTCCGCCTAACATATTTGCTAACCTAGCGATATGCTGACCGTATTGAATAGGTTCTTTGAAAGGTTCTGTGAATTTTTCACTAACAAGAAGTGCAAAGTTTGTGTTTGGAGTTTTGTAATTTGCGTAACTGTGACCGTTTACGGTAGCAATTCCTGAGTAATTTTCTTGAACAACTTCTCCATTCGGGTTCATACAGAATGTTCTGACTTCATCGCCGAAAGTTGGAGAATGATATATTAATTTAGATTCATATAATTTTGAAGTTAAAGGTTCAAATACCGGTGCTGGTAATTCTACACGAACACCAACGTCAACTGCATTATTTACCATGCCGATTTTGTGTTTTGCAAATTCTTGAGTTAACCAGTCTGCGCCTTCGCGTCCCGGTGCAATAATTGTATATTCTGCTGAAATCACTTCACCGTTATCGAGTTCAATACCTTTAACCTGTTCGCATTCTACAATTAACGATTTTGCTGAAACATTATTTAGAATTGTAATTCTTTCATCAAGATAATCCTGCATGTTTTTAAGTACATCCAAGCTTCTTTCTGTACCTAAATGTCTTACAGGTGAGTGCACAAGTTTCAATTCAGCCAGTACTGCCTGATGTTCGATTTCTTCGAAGATTTTCATATCAGTACCAAATACTTCATCTGTTGCTCCGTATTTAAGATATAATTCATCTGCATAACCGATTAAATCTTCTGCTTGTTTTCTTGTCATATAGTCAACAAGGTGACCGCCAACATCCGGTGTCAGTGTAAGTTTACCGTCGGAAAAAGCACCTGCTCCGCCCCATCCGCATAATAAGCCGCAGCGTTTGCAATTTACACATTTTGGAGATCCTTCACGAATAGGACATTTTCTTTTTTCAATTCTTTGTCCTTTTTCAATCAGAACTACTTTCCATTCAGGTTTTAATTTCATAATTTCAAGTGCTGCGAAAATACCTGCCGGTCCTGCACCTATAATTGCTACATTGTACATAATCTATTCTCCAGTTATACTCAAGCTTTTTTAGTGTATCTTAAAAATAATTCAAATTCAACGGGATTTTATGTTATGTAAACAATTTTGCTATATATTATTAGGTGGTATAATATAGACATCTATATAGGGGAGAAGACATGTCAAGTTCATATGAAAAATATAAAAGACAACGCGGTGCTAAAACTACCGCCAGAGATAAGGCATCAGGAAAAAACGAAAATAAGTTTTTTACAAATTTAAAAATGTTTGTTTTAACAACATCTGCACTTTTACTCGCAAGTTTTGTTGCTTTCAATCTTTATTTATCATCTCTTCCACCCATTGAGAATTTGGAAGATTTTAAACCAAATATTGTTACAAAGTTTTATTCGGCTGACGGTGAAGTTATCAAAACATTTACAGCATTTACATACAGCAAAGTTGATTTAAAAGATGTTCCTGAGCAGTTAAAAAATGCGTTAATAGCAACAGAAGATAAAAATTTTTACCGCCATAACGGTTACGATATTTTCGGTATTGCCAGATCTTCTATCCAAAATGTTATTGCGCGTCGTGCTGTACAAGGAGCTAGTACTTTAACTCAGCAGCTTGCAAGAATTCTTTTCCTCTCAAACGAAAGAACAATTACCAGAAAGATTAAAGAACTTGAAATTTCTGCACGAATTGAAAAAACTATTTCAAAAGACCAAATTTTAGAAATGTATTTGAATAATGTTTATCTCGGTTCCGGTGCTTACGGTGTTTCCGCTGCGGCTCAGATTTACTTTAACAAAAAACTTAATCAGCTTACATTGCCGGAATTAGCTTTAATTGCTGGATTGCCTCAGGCTCCGTCTGTTTATAATCCTTATAATAATAAAGAATTAGCAAAACAGCGTCGTAATCAGGTTCTTAAAAGAATGTATACGATGAAATATATCTCTAAAGATGAATATGAAAAAGCAATTGATGCAGATATTAAATTGAGTTCTGTTCCGCAAATTTATACTACAAATAAAGCTCCGTATTTTAGCGATTTTGTTGTAAAAGAAATGGAAAAATTGGGCTTTGATGAAACCGATATCATTCACGGTGGTTATAAAGTTGTGACTACTCTGGATTCTAAAGCGCAGGTGACTGCAAATGAATCAATGTTAAAAAATATGAGAGCCTGGGGGTTGACCGGAAAATCTCAGCAAGCTGCGATTTTTGCTTTCAGTCCTCTTGACGGCAGAATACTTGTTTATGCCGGCGGTAAAAACTATGGTGAAACTCAATATGACCGTATTACTCAGGCAATCAGAGCTCCGGGCTCAGCTTTCAAACCTATTCTTTATGCTGCGGCTATGGAAAAAGGGATTTCACCAAATGATTTAGTTGACGATAGTCCTATCACCATAGGAAATTGGTCTCCTCATAACTCAAGCCATAAATATAGAGGTAAAATTCCTGTTTATAAAGCCTTAATGATTTCCTCAAATGTATGTGCGGCAAGGATTATTCAGGAAGTAGGCATTCGTTCTGTAATTCAGCTTGCAAGAGTTTTAGGTATTACAACTCCGATTGAATATGATTATACAATTTCGCTGGGATCAAATGGCGTTAAAATGTTTGAGTTTGTTAGAGCTTATGGTGCTTTTGCAAACGGCGGCTACGTTGTTCAACCTTATGCAATTGAAAGAATTGAAGATTCCAGAGGCCGAGTATTATATCGTGCTCCGAAAACAAAATCATCTCATCAACTCAGTTTAAAAACTGCCGCAGAAATGACTGCAATGCTTAAAACCGTAATTATTTCAGGTACCGGTACCGGAGCTAACATAGGAAAACCTGCGGCTGGTAAAACAGGTACAACTGATGAATATAAAGACGCATACTTTGTCGGCTATACTCCTGATATTGTTGCAGGAGTTTGGGTTGGCGATGATAATAACAAGAAAATTAACGGTTTATATGGAGGTACTATCCCTGCTAAAATCTGGAAAGAAGTTATGACAGTCGCAACACGAGATTTAGGTGCAAAAGATTTTGATTATCCTGTAATTGAGCTTAAAAATTATAACGGTTCATTCGGTGATGCAAAAGTTATCGGAGATGACGAAAATCCGAATAATGACGGTAAAGAAGTAGTAGCACCGGAAACTCAATCAGAACAACCTGAAAACACTCTTCCAGTTTCTGATAATTCCCAAAGTACATCGTCTAAAGATGGAGTTGATGCTGATAAAGCTCCAGTGCCAACTGTTCCAAAACAAACAGGTACAAAAACCGCTCCAATTCCTATGGCAGTCCCAGAAAGTTTAAGATAAATAAAAAATCAAAATCCTCTTGCAACGAAGAGGATTTTTTGTGCTTGAATATTTTTAATAAAAAAGAGCGCCGATACTATTGGCGCTCTTTTTTTGATTTTTGATTGTTTATGAACAACCAGAATATCCGCAGTTAAGACAAATAAAGCATCCTTCTGCCATCTGGATTTCAGTTCCGCATTCAGGACATTTTACAGTTTTAACTTCTCCGGTTGGGGCATATTCTTCAGCTTCGCTCTTCTTATCAACTTCAGGCTTTGATTCTACAGGTTTCATTTCAACTGTTTTTTCAGTCTTTTTCGCTTCCAAATTCATTGGTTGGAATTGACGTGAATTATTTCTATAAACAGTTATGCCTTTTAAGTTGTTTTTATAAGCTAAGATGTAAGCTTCTTCAATATCTTCACGTGTAGCAGTTTCTACAAAGTTAACTGTTTTAGATACTGCGTTATCCGTGTGAAGTTGGAATGCAGCCTGCATTTTTACGTGCCAGTAAGGAGAAACATCGTGAGCTGTTGCAAAGATTTGTTTAACCTTATCAGAAACACCTTCAACATGTGCAATTGTACCATCTTGAGCAATTTTAGACATCATAGCGTCAGAATACAAGCCGTTTGAAACCATATAATCTTTGAATATAGGATTAACTTCAAGCATTTCAGTACCATCCATGATAAGTCTTGAGAATACAAGACCAAATAGAGGTTCAACACCGCCGGATGCTGATGCTATCATTGAAATTGTTCCGGTTGGAGCGATACATGTTGTTGTTGCGTTTCTAAGTCCAAATTGTTTAATACCTGCATCAATTTCAGCCCATTTGTCGTCTGAAATTTTGCCAGCTGATTTACCTTTGTATTTGTTGAAAAGGTAATTGTCAGAATCGTATATGCTTCCTTTAAAGTTATTGAAGCTTCCACGTTCTTTAGCCATTTCAATTGATTCTGTCTTTGAAACATAATCAATGAACTCCATAACTTGTCCTGCTAATTTGGTTCCCTCTTCTGAATTATAGGATAAGCCCATTTTCATAAGCATATCAGCCCAGCCCATTACACCGAGCCCAATTTTTCTGTTATTTTGAACCATTTCAGAAATTTGTGGCAGTGGATAGTTATTAACTTCAATAACATTATCCAAAAATCTCATTGCTGTTCTTGTTGTTTCTTCAAGTAAATTCCAATCAACTTCCCATCCGTTTGAAGTTTCTTTCATCATTAAACCTAAGTTGATAGAACCAAGGTTGCAAGCTTCATAAGGTAGAAGTGGCACTTCGCCGCAAGGGTTAGTAGATTCTATTGCACCAACTAAAGGCGTTGGGTTGTCGTAGTTCATTTTATCAATGAATACAATGCCAGGTTCTCCGTTTCTCCAAGCTCCATCAACGATTAAATCAAATACTTCTTTAGCATTCATTCTGCCTACAACTTCGTTATTTTGAGGATTAACTAAATCATAGTCAGTACCGTTTAAGTATGCTTCCATAAATTTATCGGTAATAGCTACAGAAATGTTAAAGTTATTTAATTTATTATTGTCAGATTTGCAGTTAATAAAATCAATAATATCCGGATGGTCAACTCTTAATATACCCATATTGGCACCGCGTCTAGTACCACCTTGTTTAACGGCTTCAGTTGCTGCGTTAAATACTTCCATAAAAGAAACAGGACCTGATGAAACACCCATAGTAGAGCGAACAACACTGTTTCTAGGTCTAAGTCTGGAGAAAGAAAAACCGGTTCCTCCTCCTGATTTGTGTATTAGTGCAGTATTTTTAACAGTTTCAAAAATTCCTTCCAAGCTATCATCAACAGGCAATACGAAACAAGCCGCTAATTGACCAAGTTCTCTGCCCGCGTTCATCAAAGTTGGAGAATTTGGCATAAAGTAACGGTTTGTAATTGCTCTGTAAAATCTGTCTGAAAGTTCTTTAACTTCAGCTTGAGATTTTCCAAAGTTTAAATCTCCTGCCGCAATTGTATCCGCAACTCTGCGGAACATATCTGCCGGTTTTTCTGTACAATTACCGTCTTTATCCCTTTTTAAATATCTTCTTTCTAAAACTTTTACTGCATTTTCAGAAAGATTTAAAGATTCTTCTAAACAAGTACTGCTGTTGTCTGACACATTAACCTCCGTTATCTAATATAGTCTGTAATAATTACACTTCCCAAAATAAAAAAAGCATGCCGTAAAGACGGCTTTTTTAAAATTGTACACCATGACAAAGCTTAATTGCAATAAATCTCTTTACATGTCACAACATTTCGTAATGTAAAAGTAAGATACCACCCGCAGGGCGGCTATCCTGATAAAAAGATAGCCGCCCTGCGGGTGCATTAACGCGAGGTAATCCCTATATCTGTTTCCAAAAAGCGTTAGCCGAAGT
>CAROLD010000008.1 GCA_949035555.1 uncultured bacterium
CAGTTACTGGTGTTGAAATGTTCAGAAAATCTCTTGACCAAGGTCAAGCAGGTGACAACGTTGGTGCTTTGCTTCGTGGCGTTGATAAAACTGAAATTCAACGTGGTCAAGTTCTTTGTAAACCAGGTTCAATTCATCCACACACTAAATTCACAGCAAACGTTTACGTATTGACTAAAGATGAAGGTGGACGTCATACTCCATTCTTCCCAGGATACCGTCCTCAGTTCTACATCAGAACTACTGACGTAACTGGTTCAATCAAATTCGAAGGTCAAATGGTAATGCCTGGCGATAACGTAGTTATGGAAGTTGAATTAATCAACCCAGTAGCTATCGAAGAAGGTATGAGATTTGCTATCCGTGAAGGCGGTAGAACAGTTGGTGCTGGTGTTGTTGATAAAATTATTGAATAATAATTTTTAAACAATATGAAAAAAGACTTAATCTTATGATTAAGTCTTTTTTTTTACTTTCTATAACCATTTTACCTTGAGTATTGCATTTTACCAACGAATGCCTCTAAAATCTTTTTGACAAATTTAAGCTAGAAGAACTTCTAACAATTTAGCGTTTGTCTGCGCTCTACGAGTATTAAGTAAATATTTTTCAATATTTTTCCTAAGCTCATTTGCATCATTATTTACATATTTTACATCATTGTCTAACATCTGCATATATTCGTAGACAGTAACCATTTGATATTCTTTACTTTTCATTTTCCCCACCAAATTTCTTTTCCCTGAATTTTACTGCTAGCCGAGCAGCGCATCAAGTAATTCAGCATTTGTTGTTGCTTTTTTACCGTTTCTGAGTTGATTTCTATACATATATGTTCTTAATGCTTCACGAATAAGTTCTGAACGTGTACGATTTTCTGAATCTGCTACTAAATCGATTTCGTCTAAAAATTTTTCAGGCATTGATATTAATACTCTTGCCATTGTTTTCTCCTTTAAATTTCCCTAATTGTAATCCCCTGACATATATATAAAGTATTATTTTTATATAAAATTGCTATTTTTAGTTTAAATAGTATATAATTGTAATATAAGTTTACAAACATAAATACTTTGACTTAATATAAAAACGTCGGCACAAAGAAAGAATTTTCTTTGTGCCGACGTTTTTATTATGAAAGAGGTGATGATTATGCTAATAGTTGATCCAATTTTTGTGCTGCTTTTTCTGCTTTTTTCGAAACTGCTTTTTCAATTCTTAAAGCTAACGCTTCTTCTTCCGGTGTCAAATATCTTTCAGAAGTTAATGATGCTACATAGTCATTAACAGTTATTAATGATGAAACTTCTGCTTGAACTGCGCCGGTTCTAATAGATGCTACGTAATCTTCAACTCTCATCATAGAAGCTTCTTCAGCCGGATTGTAGATCAAAGATTCTGTATATTCTTTTACCGTTATCAATTCATCGTTTCTCATAATCAATTCCCCAATTCTCTTAATATATTTCCCTTACATTAATATAAAGGATTTTATGATAGATTAATTGCTTAAATAATATTTCAAAAGTATATATATGTTACATTTCTTTACAATAAGAAAAATGACTATGTATTACTAAGGTTTTGGGGTAAAATTATAGTATTGATTAGCTGGTAAAAGAAGGAAATATAAATGCTTAGAACAGGAATAGTAGGGCTTCCTAATGTAGGAAAATCAACATTATTTAACGCTTTGACAAATACAAGAAACGCGCAGAGTGCGAACTATCCATTCTGCACAATAGAACCAAATATTGGAGTAGTAGAAGTTCCGGACGAAAGATTAGAAATTCTTTCCAAATTATGCAAGGCTCCAACCATAATCCCAACCGCCATTGAATTTGTAGATATCGCAGGACTTGTAAAAGGTGCAAGTAAAGGCGAAGGTTTAGGGAACCAATTTTTACAGAACATTAGAGAAGTTGATGCTATTATTCAAGTTGTAAGATGTTTTGATGATGAAAATACAATTCACGTAGAAGGTAAAGTTGACCCGATTAGTGATATTGAAACGATTAATACTGAACTAGCCTTAGCAGATATGGCATCAGTAGAAAGACGTCAAGCTAGAATTGCTAAAACAGTAAAGTCAGGCGACAAGGATGCTGTACTGGAAGATAAAGTTCTTAAAAAACTAATTGAACTATTATCCGAATGCACATTTATAGATTTGCATGAACACTTCACAGAAGACGAAATTCCTGTGGTAAAAATGCTTAACCTTATGTCTGTAAAACCTGTTATATACTGCGCAAACGTATCTGAATTTGATTTAAAAGATGGAAACGATTATACAAGACGTGTGGGTGAATACGCAAAATCACACGGTGCAGAAATGGTTGTTATCACAGCTAAAATAGAAGAGGAATTAGCTGAGCTCGGAAAAGAAGAAGCTGAAGAATATTTAAAAGAACTGGGAATTGAAGACAGCGGTATAAACAGAATGATAAAATCTGTTTATAATCTTTTAAAATTAAGAACATTTATTACTGCGGGAGAAAAAGAAGTTCACGCATGGACAATAACTGCCGGAACAAAAGCTCCTCAGGCGGCAGGTGTTATACACACAGACTTTGAAAAAGGATTTATAAGAGCAGAAATAACTCCATATTCAGACTTTGCAGAATTAGGTTCATACACAGCCTGCAAAGAAAAGGGGGTTACGAGACTTGAAGGCAAAGATTATGTAATTCAAGACGGAGATTTAGTACACTTTAGATTTGCAGTTTAAGATATACAAAAAGGCGGCGAGGTTAATAACCTCGCCGCCTTTTTGTTAGATTATTTTATTAAAGCTAATTTTTTACCACAATCGTCTAATCCGGAATTTGAATACTTATTAGCAATCATTTGAGCTGGAAGTTTTACATCCATTCTGCCTGTAAATGTCAGAGGAGTGCCTTGTGGCACATGGTATAAAATCAATGTGCTGTTTGAAAAATCGATAGGTGCATCATGGTTATTAACATGACGTTTCAGATAGTAATTACCGTTTGTTTCCCGAACATAATAGATATCATTTGGATTTTCTGCATTCACAAATTTTGTACCTTCTTTGATACCGTGAACTCCCAATTTGTCTTTACCATTCATTCTATCAGCAAAAGTTCCGCCTATACCATCATTTTTAACTTCAAAATTCAAGTTCAAAGAGTCCAGATGAACATTTTGCGGACTATAATCAGCTTCATGATTATTATGAAAAGCAGTAGTATTGAATATTGAGATTGCCATTCTTCCATCAGTACTTTGTCTAAGAATAGCAGGACAAATTTCACCATTAGAGCCGT
The DNA here is from genome assembly GCA_949035555.1 of uncultured bacterium. Lineage (GTDB taxonomy): Bacteria > Cyanobacteriota > Vampirovibrionia > Gastranaerophilales > Gastranaerophilaceae > Zag111. The sequence goes on from CAROLD010000008.1 coordinate 3,291, forward strand.
GCTGTGGCGGCAGCATAAATGGTGTACCGTTATTTAAAGCATTACATTCAGGCATTTTTCTTACCTTCATTACATCATCAAATTCTTTTTTATGCTTTTTAATAAATTTTTTATACTTATCGCTTTCTTCGTCTACCCACTCATCGTGAATACGTTGGCGACATTGAAGATACATATTTTTAGTTTTAGTATCGTAGCCGGTTGCCCCCATATCATCGCCGTCAAACAAGGTTGGCATTCCAGGAAGTGCTACAAGATATTTCATCATACCAAGTAGTCTTGTAATTGCCGGTTCCACAGTTTTCTGGAATATATCGTCTTCATAAGATTTTGCAACATCAGGAGGAAGATTTAATCCATATTGTTTTTGAGCTTGTTTTATAACCTTTGCTATTGATACATCAATAGGTTTTATACCAAATGCATCAGGGTCAAATCTTGTCCCGTTATATTTTCCGTTAACAAGGTCAGAAACAGATTTACTGATTGCTCTAAATGCAGCATCAAACTCTGGCTCTGACAATTTCCCATTATTTTTGTAATCTTCAAGAACTTTAATTGCAGATGTTCTCAATGCATATCCCATAGCTACAGCCTTTGATGAGACTGCTGAAAAGTCGTAATTTTCCACTACTTTCGGGTCAATATAATCCATAAATTTATCTTTTATGATTTTATATGCATTTAATCTGTTTTCATAGTAGTTCGGATCTTTATCATTCGTTAAATCTGCATAGAATTTCTGCATATCAATAGCGGAACAATGCAATGCTCGAGGTTTATCATGATTGCCGATAAATGTATAAGCATAATTTATATAATCTAATGAGCCGGAATTTAAGAAACTGTTCATCATATTATAAACCATCCACTGACGGTCACTATACTTATCATTTTCATATTGAGTGCCGCTTTCAAATATATTAGCAAATAACTTTTGAATATCACTAAAGAAATAAGAATACATTGCAATTGAAGTAATACCTGTTTCTCTTTGGAATTTAGATATAATATCGTTGACTGAACGGAATTTATCAGAATAAGAACCGTAGCCTTCATTATACAAATCAGTCTCGTTAGTAACTTCCGCAACGGTATAAGAATTAGGATTTTTAGCAATTACACCCTGATTAAACTTCTTCCAAAAGTTAATAATACTTTGCCATGTATAATCAAAATTATTATTTTTGTTACGAAGCGCTTCTACATCTGCAATATCTTTAGTTGCATCAATTCTCCAGTCAAGACCCGATTGAGTTTTATCGACAATCAAATCGGCAAGTTTAAAGCTTTCAACACTTGTACCTTTCAGGCTTTTTACAATAGACTGAACAATGTCGCTTTCTGGTGAAACATCTAAATGTTTGATACCTTTGCGCATTTTAGAAATTACCATGCGAGCTTCATCTTGAGGTGAGCCGGAGTTTGTGATTCCAATTCCTTGTAAATGGGTTTCTTTTAATGCGTTGTAGTCATAAGCGATTTCACCTGATTTTTCGTCAACATTTACTTTTACTTTTGGAGCAAAGGATTTTACAACTGCAAATTTCGCAATTTCAGGAAGAACAAGCGGGAGTACATACTTTCCAAATTCAGTAACCTTATCACCATCAAACAGCTTATCTACAACTCCGGAATTTTCTACAGCATGCAAGACTTTTACTGCATAATCGGACATTTCATTTTGGTAAAGTTTATCCATCATTTCATAGGTTTCTTTATACTGAGACTGGAGATTCTTATTTCCGGCTTTGAACAAGTCATATCTGGATACTCCTATATCAGTCAGTGTCGTAGCTCTTTTGGAAATTAATGGAGAACCCAGTACTGCAACTAAGTTATCCCCAAATTCAAACGAATCAAGAGGGGTATTCATCAACCCTTCTAAAATTTGTGATTTTTTATCTTCTTTTGATAGAGTTCGTTTATTAAAATATCGTCCGTTAATTACATTTTTAACTTCTGCTTCCGAAACTTCAGCAGTTAAAGTTTTTGGAAATATTTTACCGTTTGATTTTTTTGCAATTTTTTCATAAACAAGTGAAGGATTTGATACATCAATATTTTTTAAATTTTGAGCAATTGCTAATCTCAATATATCATCAGTTTTTTGAGTCCAGAATTGGCCTGATGTTACAGCGTAATCCTGAACTTGATAATTTGCGCTTAAAAGTTTTGAAATTTCGGCTTTACGTTCTTCTTTTGGCAAATTTTTCAATGATTTAGTATCAGCATGAGAATATACAAAATTCAATTTTGCGATATCAGGATTTGCATCCCATGTTTCAAACCCGCTTTCATATTTTGCTTCTACATCAAAAGTGCTATTTTTAGATAAAATGCGCGCTGCTAAAGGCGAATTCAGTGGAGCCTTTTGGGCTTCCGGCGCTTTTTCATTGTACTCGTTCAAACGCTTTATATTAGCATTATAATCTTTAGGATTAATTTCAAATGAATACAAATAAACTGAATCATTATGAGAGTGCAGAGAATATACATTCTCTAAACTCATTTGCGCATATTTCTTTATTAAATGTTTTTTATCATTTTTATCTGCTTCATCAACAAGACGGGTATCAAAGAATTGAATATATGTAGGTCTTTTCGAATCATAGTCTTTATTATTTGAAATTGTAACCCTACCGTCAGACTGTTGATTATAATTATATGGTGAGTTTACAACTTTGTGAGAAATATATTCTTTATTTTTTACAAAAACCCCCATTGAAAGCGGACTATCTTTAAGTCCTGGAGCTTTGAACCAATTATAATATGGAGACTCCACACCCCATTTGAGCATATGCTTGAAGTGAATTCCCTGAAGCCCTTCGTTTACGAATGCACCATCAGAGACAAAATTCAACCCATGAGCAAACATTTTTCTCTGTAATGATGCAAAGTTATTGATATTACCTAATGAACTTGCCATCTGCATACAGTTTTTATTCCAATAAGCATGTGCAGTAAAGTCATCATCCGTAAATACAGGGAGCGAAATAATTCTATTATACATATCATATTCGCCCTTATCAACAGCATACTCCAACCCGGCAAGGGTTCCGCCGAAGCGGTTTGAAATAGTTTTAATACCTTTTTGTGCTCTGCGGATAAGATTTGTATCATCTACAATAATGTTTTTATCATTATAAACTTTACCAACTTTTTGCGAATCAATAATAACAAGCTTCATTGAACCGCCGCGGGAAAGATGAGAAGTTGTCGGAAGATGAAGATTATAAATTGCACCTCCGTCATTTCTGGAATTGCGAAAATCCAGAACATTCCCTGCATCAACCATCGTCTCGTGATACTTTGTCTCTTTATTTTTCAAAACATAGTGATATGCGAAAGGAGTATTGTCATCAATACCAAAAACTCGTGACATATCTACACGGTTTGGTCCGGCTTTCAGTTGATAAACCCCGTTTTGACTGTTTTTAGGATAAATTCTTTTTTCTGTAAAATAATTATTTCTGCCATTTGTTTTATCAACTCCGACAGAATAAACTTCTAAAAATAATTCTTCTTTATCGGGGTCAAAAACATATCCGAATTCATAATTTTTAAAACCTTTATCAGATTTTACGGTTTTTATCCCCTCAAATGATAACTCTTTTTTACTATTGGTAACTTTTTCCTGATTTAAAACTAAACTAACTTTCACAAAATACTCCTTAGCTTCAATTATAACAATCATAAAGAAAAAATTTTGTTACCCGCCCCGACATTATTAAGAAAATTTTACAAATAAGATAAATAATTATGTTTTACTTATTTTTTGACTATAATATGGAGTGTAGCGAATACAATTATTGTGTTCGAGAAATCAAGGAGAATATGATGGTAATGACTGAAATAAAGTGTGACATTAAAGATATCAGCCTTGCTGAACAAGGCAAAAAACAGATTGATTGGGCATTTAAAGATATGCCGGTTTTGAAATCAATCAGAAAAAGATTTATGGAAGAATTACCTTTTAAAGGTTTAAAATTATCTGCATGCGTCCACGTAACAAAAGAAACTGCGGCATTATGTACCGTAATGCAAGCTGGCGGAGCAGATGCAGTTCTTGTTGCTTCAAATCCTTTGTCAACTCAGGATGACGTTGCAGCTGCACTTGTAAAATACTATAATATTCCGGTATTTGCAGTTGCGGGAGAAAGCGTTGAGCAATATAAATCACACATTCAGGAAGCAATTAACCATAATCCGGATATTATTATTGATGATGGTTGCGACATGGTTTCTACAATTCATGCTCAAAGACCTGACTTAATCAGCAAAATAATCGGTTCTACAGAAGAAACCACAACCGGAATTATCAGACTTCAAGCAATGGAAGCTCAAGGAACTTTAGGCTTCCCTGCGGTGGGCGTAAATACAAGCTTGACAAAACACTTATATGATAACCGCTATGGAACAGGACAAAGTTCTTTTGACGGAGTTATGAGAGCGGCAAATATTTTAGTTGCAGGTAAAACAGTTGTTGTTTCTGGATATGGATGGTGTGGTAAAGGCGTTGCCCTTAGAGCTAAAGCCTTGGGTGCAAACGTAATTGTATGTGAGGTTGATCCTCTAAAAGCTCTTGAAGCGGCAATGGAAGGCTATAGAGTTATGCCAATTGAAAAGGCAGCTCTTGAAGGTGATATTTTCTTAACAGTCACCGGAGATAAACACGTTATTGATGTTAAACATCTTCTTTCAATGAAAGATGGCGCATTTGTAGGTAATGTTGGTCACTTTGATTGGGAAGTTAATGTAGGTGATTTAAAAGCATATACTACTGAAATTAAACAAATTAGACCAAGCCTTGAAGAATATGTTCTTAACAACGGTAAATCAATTTATGTGCTTGCAGAAGGCAGATTGGTTAACTTAGTTGCAGCGGAAGGTCACCCTGCAAGCGTTATGGATATGAGTTTTGCAAATCAGGCACTTGGTATTGAATTCCTTGTTAAAAATCAAGGCAAATTAGAAAATAAATTATACACTCTTCCGCACGAAGTTGATGTTAAAATTGCAGAATTAAAACTTCAATCTATGGGTATTGAAATTGATACATTAACAAAAGAACAGGAAGAATATTTAAACAGCTGGAATATCGGCTAGTAATAAAATTTTCAAATCAACTCCGAAAACTACAGCCCTTGAAAAATTTCAAGGGCTGTTTGTTATTATTTATTTTGTTCTAGTTTTTTATTATGAACAATAGATGATATCAAAGCCGCAACAATAAAGAATAAACCAATTAAGCCTGTTATAACTTCAGGTATTTCCTTAACTGTTGTGATAAGCATAATTACAGCCAAAGCACCGATTGCCCAGTGTGCTCCGTGCTCTAGATATAGAAATTTAGCAAGGGTTTTTGTTTCGACAAGCATGATGGTCAAAGATCTTACAAACATTGCACCGATTGCAAGACCAATTGTAATGATAATTACATCATTACTCAGGGCAAAAGCTCCAAGAACCCCGTCTAAAGAGAATGATGCATCAATTAATTCAAGATATATAAAACTAATTAATCCAGTACATTTGACAGCATCTGAAGCACATTTTGCAACACGCATTTCTTCATGTTTTTCAAGATAATGCGCAACACCGTCAATTGCAAGAAAAGTTACAATACCCGCAATACCTGAAATCATTACAGGAATTTTTACTTCTTCAGGCATAAAGGATTGCAGAAAGAGTACAATTACCAAAGAAAGAATTATTTCTATGCCTTTTACATGGTCAAGATGTGAAAGCGGTGCTTCTATAAATTTAATCCAATGCACTTCTTTTTCATGATTAAAGAAGTATGTAAGAAACAGCATTATCAAAAACAAACCGCCGAAAGTTACGATAGGTGCATGAGTTTCATGCAGGTAATGAGCATATTTAGCCGAATCTGTCAATGCAATATTTGCAACAGTCAGCATATCTAATTTGGCAAATATTGCAACAACTAATATCGGAAATAAAAATCTCATTCCAAATACGGCAATCGCAATACCCCATGTTAAAAATCTATGTCTCCACACTTCAGACATATGTTCAAGTTTCATCGCATTAACAACAGCATTATCAAAAGATAAACTTGTCTCAAGCACTGCCAGAATTGATGCTATAAAAACACTCATTAAGCCGGCTCCCGGGTGTATATGTTCTCCCCAGAAATATGCGGCAACAAGTCCAACAACAGTAAGAAAATATGAACCTAAAAAATATTTATGCATAATATACCTCTCTTTAAAATTAAACCAGTACACTAATGAATTTAGTGTACTGGTTAGTCTATAATTAAAATTAGTTCATATCGCTTACGCTTGGAACATAATATTGAAATGTATCGGGACCGTTATCAGGGAAAACTAACAAGAACGGCTGATTTTGTCTAATTAAGCCCGCTTTACCCTTATATGTTGCAGGGAATTCTTTTTCAATAGGCAGACTTTCTTCCTGAAAGTTAACATAACTTACCGGAATAAATACAAATCCGCCATTTTGAGCAGCAACTTTTCCGGTAACCTGAAAACCCTGAAATAACATTAAGTCATAATCAAGTCTTGTATTAGCATTCATTTGCACATGTAAAACCTGAGGCGGGTTAGCCGCATTGAAATCTTCTAATGCTGAAACCTGAACGGTTTTAGCTTCTACTGATGACATCAAGCTCATAGAAAGAACCAGTCCTGCAAATGCAATTAATAATTTTTTCATCTTTCATTTACTCCTTTTCTATAGTATTTGTATTAATTTATTCTTTTTCGTCTATATCTTTTACTTTTTCAGGTTTTGGAAATTTGAGATAAAACACTTGTGATTGTTTGATTTCGATATCTTCACCCTTATTTGCCAGTGATAACGGGGAGGCTTCATATACAGAAACTACTGATGATTTCAGCCTGTTGTCTTCTTCGTTTTTCACTGCGCCTTCGACTGCCGCAACCCCCATTGATAAGCCTTTGACAAAGTAATTCCCGACACCTAATGCCGCATTCTTTGCTGCCTGCCCTTTATCAATCGGTTCTGTATATGATGCTGTGATATCTTGAGAGACTTTGTGTGACATTCCGTCTAAATCGGTATAGGATTTAAGTTTAAACGAAAAATCTGCATCTCTTTTCAGTCTTTTAGGACTTTTTACATCAACTAAATCGCCATTTAGAGTCGTACCCATATCTAAGATTAACTCATCAGATAATTCCAGCGGTTCTGCTAATTTGATTGTAATTGATGCCGGAGGATTTGCCGTAGAGAATACACTTAACGACTCAACCTCAACGGTTTGCGCATATGTTTTTCCAAACATAGCGGACAATAACATTAAAAAAACAAAATATAAAATTTTTTGCTTCATTTTATCACCATCCATAGAAATTATCATAGCAAATTTTAAAAGAAATATCAAATATTCAATAATATCAAGCCTTTTTAAGATATTTAGCAAGATATTTGCCAGTATAAGATTCTTTACAATTCATAATATCTTCCGGAGAACCGCAGACAACAATTTGACCGCCGTCAACACCGCCTTCCGGTCCTAAATCTATAATATGATCGGCAATTTTGATTAAATCAAGATTATGTTCAATCATAAGGATTGTATTTCCTTGATCGGCAAGAGCTTGAAGAATTTTTGCAAGCTTGTCCAAATCAGCCCAGTGAAGTCCAACTGACGGTTCGTCAAGCAAATATAAAGTTTTACCAGTAGAACGTTTATTAAGTTCTGACGCAAGTTTAATTCTTTGCGCCTCTCCTCCGGAAAGTGTGGTAGCGCTCTGCCCCAGTTTCATATAATCAAGACCTACATCATTCAAGGTTTGAAGTTTATTTTTTATTGCAGGAATACTGTCAAAGAATTCAAGAGCCTCTTTAACACTCATATCAAGCACATCCGCAATAGTTTTGCCTTTGTATTTAACTTCTAAAGTTTCACGGTTATATCGTCTGCCTTTACAAATATCACACTTCACATAGACATCTGACAGGAAATTCATTTCTATTTTCAATAACCCGTCGCCTTTGCAGGCTTCACATCGTCCGCCTTTAACGTTAAAACTAAATCTTCCCGGCTTATATCCGCGGACTTTTGATTCGTTAGTTTTGGCAAATAAATCACGAATTGGTGTAAACACATCAGTATATGTAGCAGGGTTAGAACGAGGAGTTCTGCCTATTGGAGATTGGTCAATATCAATTATTTTATCAATATTTTCAAATCCTGTAATCTCATCAACCCCTTGTGGTTTAGGTTTATTCTTACGAAGCTTATGAATTGCATATTCATATAAAAGCTCCTGCATAAGAGTTGACTTACCGCTTCCTGAAACACCAGTAAGTACAACAATTTTACCAAGAGGAATTTCAACATCCACATTTTTTAAATTATTCAAATGAGCATTTTTAATCTGCAAGAAATGTCCGTTACCATCCCTGATTTTATCCGGAATTGGTATAAACTTTTCTCCGCTTAAATATTTACCAGTTATGGATTTTTTAGCTGAAATGATATCATCAACAGAACCTTGCGCAATAATTTCACCGCCTGCAACCCCAGCACGCGGACCGATATCAACAATATAATCAGCACTTCTGATTGTATCTTCATCGTGTTCAACAACAATCAAAGTATTGCCAAGATTGCGAAGTTTAAATAAAGTTTTGATAAGCATATCATTATCTCGTTGATGCAGACCGATTGAAGGTTCATCCAAAACATACAAAACACCGCTTAGTCCGCTACCGATTTGAGAGGCAAGACGAATACGCTGAGATTCACCGCCTGACAATGTTCCTGCCATACGAGCCAAATCCAGATAATGCAAACCAACATCAATCAAAAACTTTAATCGTGCACGAATTTCATCCAAAATTTGTTTAGCTATCTTTAATTGGTACTCGGTCAATTCAAGGTACAAATCTGTAATAAACTGAAATTCATCATCAATTGACATTTTAGTAAATTCAAAAATATTCTTATCTCGAATTTTTACAGCAAGCGGGAACGGTTTTAATCTCGCACCGCCGCAAGAAGGGCAAGGTTTTGCAACCATAAACTTTTCAATTTCTTCACGCCAGTAATCCCCTGAAGCATCATTATATCGTTTCTCTAGAAACGGAATAACACCTACAAACGGTGAAATATTAGTTTGATATCTGTGTGTTCCAAACTGCTGAACCTTAATTTTTATAGCTTCTTTTGAACCGTATAAAATTATATCCTGATGCTCTTTTGACAATTTTTCAAAAGGAGTATCCATATCAATTTTGTACGCAGAACAGACAGAAGATAACAAATCATGATAATAAGTTGTTGCACTTCTTGTTGCCCAGGCATATATTGCGCCTTCGTTTAAGGATTTTGTTTTATCCGGAACAACCAAATCCGGATCTACAATAAAATCAGCTCCTAATCCGGCGCAACGCTCACAGGCTCCATACGGCGCATTAAATGAAAATATACGCGGGGTTAATTCTTCAAAACTCAAATTACAGTCAGGGCAGGCAAGTTTTTCGGAGAAAACAATTTCTTTATCTCCTACAACATCCACAATCATAATACCGTCTGATTTTTTCAATGCAATTTGAACACTGTCAGCAATTCTTGATGATGCGCTATCTTTTACTACAATTCGGTCAACAACTATACTTATATCGTGTTTTTTGGTCTTTGCAAGTTCAATCTCGTCTTCGTCGAGATTATAAACTTCTCCATCGACCTTAACTCTGACAAAACCTTCCTGTCTTAATTCTTCAAAAAGGGAGGAGTATTCACCTTTTTTACCGCGCACTATAGGTGCAAGAATTTGAATTTTTATACCTTCTCCCAGTTGAATAATTTTATTAACAATTTCATCCAGAGTTTGGGGTTTAATCTTTTTTCCACAACCTGGACAATAAGGTACACCGACTCGCGCATACAAAAGTCTTAAATAATCATAAATTTCAGTAATAGTACCAACAGTTGAACGCGGGTTGTTACTTTTTGATTTCTGATCAATTGAAATTGCAGGTGAAAGCCCGTCTATATATTCAACATTAGGCTTATCCATCTGCCCTAAGAATTGTCTTGCATAAGTGGATAAACTTTCAATATAACGTCTTTGTCCTTCTGCAAAAATTGTGTCAAAAGCTAGCGAACTCTTACCTGAGCCGGAAACTCCCGTAAATACAACAAGTTCATTCTTGGGGATTTCAAGTGATACATTTTTTAAATTATGCTCTTTTGCTCCGACTATTTTAATCTTATCTGCCATAACATCAATATTATGATACGAGAATAAAGTATTTTCAAATTTTTTATCTCTATATTTACTTTAACTTTACAACTTTCAAAAAAAATGGTATAATAACTGTATTCTAGCCAACAATGAGTATTAAATATAACCTTTGAGAAAGGAAATATTTAATATGGGAAAAAAATCTAAATATCCTGATTATTCAACAGGAAACATCGTAGTCAACGGCAAAACTGTTGCAACTACACAAAGAGACAAAAATAATAATATTGTAGGTTCCAGCTACAATATGTCAAATACCGAAAAAAATATTTATAACACTGTACAAAAAAATTTGTACAGTTCTTTAACGGATTTGTTTAGCGTTAGCAACAAACAGCGTCAGGAATGGACAAACCAAATTAATGCTTTAAAAACCCAAGGGGTAAAACAAATTGATAATATATACACCCCAATGGAAACAAACCTAAGAAACAATATTGCAACCAGATTTGGCAACCTTGATAATTCGGTATTCTTGGACAACTTGAATAAAATTACAGATAAAAGAGCGGAGGCAGTTGCAGATTTAAGCAACAGTCTTGTAGCAACACAAGACCAACTGTATCAGCAAGAACTTGTTAACAGAATAAATAATATTTCATTCCTGAATAACTTAAATGCAGCAATGAATAATAATATTCTAAACTATACGAATGCTGCTATGAATAATGCAACATCCGGAAACAATTATAACGGCAATGCATACAATGCAAATAACCAATCAAGCGGATTATGGACAATGTTAAACCAAAGTGCTAATACAATGGTTAATGCCGCAGGCACTGTCGCAAAATTTATGAATAAATCATCATAAAAAACTTTCGCAATCCGCGTATTAAACGCGGATTGTTTTTTCTAATTATTGCTCATTTTATGAATTTCTGAAATAAGCTCATTTATTGAACTGTCATCCTTTATACTTTTTGCATTCATTGCATACTGCAAGGCTTGTTCTGACCTTTGCATATTATAATAAATAACTGCTCTGTTATAATCTATCAAATATTTTTCATCAACATTTTTTGCAAGAGTTTCCGCTATTCCAAGATTTTGCAATGCATTGTCAAAATCGGACATATCAGCATACACGGAGGCTAAATTTATATAACCGGATGCAAATTTAGGATAATCCTGAATATATTTTTTAAATTCAAGAAGTTTTTTACGGAGTCTTGCATCATCACTTCCCAAAATCAACGGTGCATAATAAAAACTCTCACTTTTTAAATTTTTAGTATTGGAAATAGAGGGTTCAAGCCTATACAAAAGCGCCAGCGTTCTTAAATCTCGCAAGGTTAAATACTGAAACTCAGAACGATACCTTGCATACATATTCATATTGTTTTCATTTGTTGCATACATCAAATCTAACGGATTATTACTGTGTCCCATAATCCCCAGCGTATGTCCCAGTTCGTGCAAAGCTGTATTATAAACTTCCCGTTCTGAAAAATTTTCATGCCTTGGGTTTGTTTTATAGAATGTCAAATCCATTCTCTTTAACACTTTATCTGACAAAATAACGGGCTCAGTGTAAGCCACAGTATATCGACAAACTCCGTCCTGACAAATATCTGATTGGATATCAGCAAATTTTATTACTATATCAGCATCTGCCCCCTGAGAGGCTCTGGTAAATTTGACAAAATTTGTACGGTTTGTCCACTGGTTTAAAGCCTTTTCTATATTTGTAATATAGTACGAAGGAACAGCATTTGGATTTTCATAATAGACTTTGAGAGGGAAGGACCTTATATCCCAGCGTAAAATATCATTACCCTGAGCAGCATTATAAATATAATTATCTTCAACGCCGGAAAGAAGTCTCTTTCTTAGAGATACTGCCTGATATCGGGCATATTTTTTTGCTTCATCATCAATATCAGAATTGCCCATTTTAAATAACTTTTTTTGAACAGTATATGTCGGCTCCGCTTTTGACAGCGACATTACATAATAAAAACGAGCAAGAAGATGTTTTTTTGACGCAAATAGAGTCTTTTCAAACATAGGAAGAGCCTGCTCATACTTCCCGCCGTCATACAAAGCTTTAGCCTGCTTATAGTAATACGCCGCTGATAACGGAGATTTATAAAGCATTAAAATACACAGAACAATTAAAAGTACGGCAAGCAAACACTTACGCATTTGTTTTTTCCGCCAGGTCTTTTTCTAACTGCTGAGCAAGCGCTCTTGTATCACCTTTGAGTTTAAAATATTCTGCAAATTTTGCTGTTGTTTTAATATTTATACTTCTGCCGTTTTTATCTTTGTGTTTAGATACAAGTCCTTTTTCAACCAGTTCTGCAACATGTTCATACGCGGCAGAACGAAGTTTTACAAGTTCGGTCTGACGGATAGGCTCTTTTAATGCTATAACCAGCAATGTTCTTAATACCGCAGGAGAAAGATCTATCGGACAAATTTTTTCAACAATATCAGAATAGTCTTCTTTTACCTGAAGGATATATCCGTTTTCATCATCAATTTCCAGCGCACTGTCACGAGAGGAATAGTCAAAAATAAGTTCTAAAACTGCTTCTTCAACTTGTTCCGGTTCTACATCCAAATATGCGGCGATTTCATCTACCGACAAAGCTTTTGCCGTTACAAAAAGAACCGCTTCAATTCTAGACTTCAACTGCTGCATCTTTTTTACCGCCTTTAACTACATATAAATCTGAATAAAACTCTTCCTGCTCAAGTTCATAATCAGTATCGCGGCTAAGGAATAATAGAGCCAAATATGCACTGATTTTATCCATTCCGAGCATGGTTAATTCGTTCAATTCAATTTTATCTACTGTTGTGAAAATCTGCTCTAGATTATCTTTCAATTTCAGAACAGATTCTTCGATATACTCTTCGTGCGCCATTGAAACAATTTCATCAGGAGTTAATCTTGAATAGTTTCTGACATGACGTTTTGCACGTTCGTGAGCACTTTTTAGAGAAGCTCTTTTTTCTAATTTTTCATAAAATTCCAACTGTTTAATCAAGTCTTTCAAAGTTACAACACGATTGCGGTTAAGACGAATACTTGTTCTTCTTTGAAGAGCTTCGTCAAAACTCACTACATTACTGGTTGGTATAAACTCAGAATCCTCTGGATATTCAACAATAAATCCGTCATCATCATAGATAACATCATCCTGCGGTTCATCTTTAAAATCTTCAAGTGAAAGACCGGCGAGAACATTTGACTGCAATCTGCATAAAATCGATGCAAACAACAAGGTACGGCTTGCTACTCTAAGGTTCAAAGATTTTAATTCAATCATTCTTTGAAGATATTTTTCCGTAACATCAAGAATATCAATATGCCACGGATCAATTTTACCCTGCTTTGCCATATCAACAAGAATTCCAATACCATCGTTGGCATCAAATTCATTGAGATTACCATATATAGAAGATTCTAAATCTTCGGCATTTATAAGATTATTATTCATCATTGTCTTCTCTTAGTTTTACACCTGTAACTTTTGTTTTGCCTTTTTCTTTTTGTGTTACACCAATTGTTCTGTTAGCAGCTTCAATCATTGGACGACGGTGACTTACTACAATAAACTGAGTATCTGATGATTGTTTTTTAACCATATCAGCAATTCTCTCAACATTCATCGTATCTAAGCTTGCGTCAACCTCATCCAGCGCATAGAACGGTGCAGGTAAATATTTTTGAATTGAAAATACAAGCGCGAGCGCAGTGAGCGCTTTTTCTCCGCCTGACAGGGCGCCGAGTTTGTTGTTTGTTGTTTTATCTCTCGGTTTTGCTTCAATTGTCATGCCGGCAGAAAGCGGGTCATTTTCATTTTCCAGAATAAGTCTTCCTTCACCTTCGGACAATTGATGATAAATATCTTTAAAGTTTTCATTTATAGAGGTGAAAGTTGTCATAAATGCTTCTTTTTTCTGCTGTTCAAACCCGTTCATTTTATCTAAAATTGATTGTCTTTCGGTTGATAAGGTGCGGATTTGGGTGTCTAATTCTTCTTTTCTTGCGGCTTTTTCTTCGTAAGATACGATTGCGCGCATATTTACGTCGCCAAGTTCCTGCATTCTCTTATCAAGTCTTTGAATTTTTGCATTCAACTCATCAATTGAAATTTGAACAGGTTCAAGTTTTTCTACATCAACTCCTGCATTTTCCAAAACCTCAGAAGCTTCTTTTAATTGAGGTTCCAGCTCACGGCGGCGGGCTTTGAAAGATTCAATCTGCTCGTTAATTCTGTCTATTTCGGATGCCTTTACCGCACTGTTTGTCTGTAATTCAACCAGACTGTTGTGAATTTCTTCTTTCTGTTTCACAAGTTCTCCGATTTTTTCATCAATTACAGCAATTTTATCAGATAGGGTATTTAATTGTTCCTCTAATTGAACGATTTCTACCTTATAAGTCTCCTTGTCTTTTTCAAGCGATTCGTTGTTTTTAGTGGTGTTTTTTATGTCATCCTGTTTAGAAGTAATTAATTGTTCATTAAACTTGATAGTATTTTCAAAACCTTGAATTTCACTGTTCACATTCATTAGATTACTGTTTAATCTGCGAATTTCGTCTTCAATCCCCTGTGTTTTTTCTTTCAAATCTTTTAAGTCTTTATCATTTAACAGACTGTCAAGTTCTGCAAGTTTGTCTTGAGACTGTTGAATTTGGTCTGCAAGCTCAACACGTTTAAGTTCAATCTTATCCAATTCGTTATTTAGCTGTTCGATTTTAGGCTCATTTTCAGCAACAAGAGTTTTCTTAGCTTCAAGAAGGTTTTGACTGTTTTCAAATTGAGAAGTCATATTTGAAAGCTCAATCTTTGCTTTTGAATACTCGGTAGATGATGAAGAGTAAGAAACTCTTATTCTATCGAGTTTATCTTCTAATTCTCTGCGTCTTGCAACAGCATCGTCATACTTTTTCTGAAGTTCATCAAGTTTTGCTTTTGCGCGTTCAAGTTCCTTGTCGTCGCTCTGTCCGAACCCAAACATTGATTTCTTCACGTAACCGCCTGTGATTGCAGATGATTTTTCATACAGTTTGCCGTCAAGAGTAACCATACGATATTTGCCCATCAATTGTTCAGCAGCATCTGTGTCTTCAACAATCAAGGTATCACCGACTGCATAGAAAAATGCATCCAGATACATATCGTCAAAATCAACAAGATTTATTGCAAAATCAATTACACCTCTATTTTTCGGAAGCTGCAACTTACCCGGAGCCTTTTTAATTTTGCTCAACGGAATGAATGTTGCGCGTCCTGATTTTGAAGAGTTTAAAAGCTCCATAGCAACATACGCAGCATGCGGGTCATCTACAACAATATGTGCAAGTCTTCCCCCGAATGCAACATCTAATGCAAGCGAATATTCTTCATCAACTGTACCCAACTGCATTAATGGAGCATGAACCCCTTCTAAGTTTGCATTCATAACCGCATTTATGGGCAGGCTTGAACCTGATGATGACATAGCTCTTCTTTGTGCTTCCATATCTGAAAACTTACGATAAGCCGCTCTTACGTCATGATCAAAATGTTCGATTGAAGTTTTTGCATCGTCCAGATCCTTCATTGTTTTGGTTTGAATTTCTTTCAATTCATCCATTTCCTTTTTTAAATCGGAAACTTGCAATTCTTTCAAAGATTTATTATCTCCGAAGTTTGATTTTGCCTGTTCAGCATTTTCTATGAAGGTTTTTGCATCTTCTACTTCTTTTTTTAAGTTTTTCAGTTCATTCTCTTTTGGAAGAGATGTTTTTAAAAGTTCATTATCTTTATCTTTTAAGGCATCCAGCCCGCGGGATACATCGTTTCGCTCCTGAATGTATTTATCCGCAGTTGAACTTAGACCTGAAATATCTGCAAGCTTTTTTGCAAGCTCATCTTTTTTATCTTTAAGCTGAGTTTCAATAATACCGATTTTATCGTGCGAAAGCTTGATATTAAGTCTTTCGTCTTCAATTTTCTTTTTGTAAGATTCTATACCGTTTTTTGCATTTTCAATTGCCTGCAGCCCTTTTTGAATTTGAGTTTGAGAATAATCAATTGCATTTTTCTTGGTTTGAATACGCGCAGAAAGATCGCTTTGCGCATCTTTTAATTTGTTGCGCTCATCTTCACCCTGTTCTTTTAATTTTGCATCAAGCTCTTTATATTTTTCGTTAATCAGTTTAATTTTTTCATCCAAATCTTTTTTGTTAAGCTGTTCTTCTTTAAGTTTTTTGTTAGATTGGAGAATATTGTCATGCGCAAGCTCTAAATTCCTGCGCAAATCAAAGAATTTAACAGTGCTGATTTGAGATTCAAGCCCTGATTTTTCTTCTTGAAGCTTTTTATATTTGAGAGCAACCTCTCTTTCTGCTTTTAATTGTTCTAGAGTTTTTTCAACTTCGGACAGAATTAAAGAAGCGGCTTCGACACGCTGTTCTACAGTTTTTAATTCACCTGTTGCCTGATCTATTCTTCTGTCAAAATCTGCAACTCCGGCAATTTCGTCAATAATTCCGCGGCGAACCTTAGAAGAACACATTACAATACTGTTCACGTCGCCCTGCATCATTACATTATAGCTGTTTGGAGTGATATTATATTTTTCCAGAATTCCTCTAATATTTGTCAGAGTATCGACTTTATCATTAAGGTAATAAGTACTTGCATAACCCTGATTAGTTTTTTTAATCCTTCTGCCGACAGATAATTCCCCAATACCATCAACATCACCAAAGGTAACTTTTACCATTGCTTCATTTTTATTGTTAAATGTTGTAATAAAATCCGACAAATTTTCAATACGCAAAGCACTGCCCGTTCTCAAGCCCAGCGCAAACATAACACTGTCAATAATATTACTTTTTCCTGACCCGTTTGGTCCGGAGACAGTGGTAAAACCTTTCAAAAGGGGGATCTCTGATTTATTTGCAAATGATTTAAAATTATCTATTTCTAACTGTTTTATGTACATATTTCTACCCAAGTATAGCGTATGTACTAATTATGACAGCATTAAATAGGTCATGTCAAAAATATTTAATATTATTTACAATTAATTCTCTTGGTACTCTTTTGCATAAGCCGGGTTAACAGCAAGCCATTTAAATGTTTGAGCATCAACTTCCGGAATATCAATGACAAAAGTTCCGCCGTAACGCCCTCTTGAAAATACAAGGTAACCTTCTTTTGCTAAGTTATGAAAAGCTTTTCTAATTGTATTCGGGCTTAAATCAAGCTGATTTGCAAGCTCTTGAATTGAAGGTAATTTATCACCGATTTCATAATCTTGAGCAATCATTTTCTTTATATGATTTTGTGTTTTTTCATAATGATAAAAAGCAGTTTCCTGAGCTGAAGCAAATATTGAAGTCTCAGGCTTAAATGATGAAACCTTATCTCCCGGCAGTTTAACTACTGACGTTCCGTATCTTCCTCTGCGAGCAAGCAATATACCACGGTCGATAAGAACTTTCAGGGCATCATGAACGGTTTTTACACTTGCTTTTAGTGCATTTGCAAGAGCGGCATGAGAAGGCATTTTATCTCCGACTTTCAAATTCTCGGTAATATATGACTCTAAATCTCGGACTACAATGTCTACGAGAGTTTCAGCCGCTTGTGAATTAGTAATATTTTTTATTTCGAAATCTTCGGTCAACAAAGTCCAGCCCTGTTCTTTGCCGTTTTTATTAAAATGCATAATTATACCTTGATTTTCAAGATAATCCAGAGCCATTCTGGTTGTATTAGGAGAATACCCTGTAATTGTTGCAAGAGTTCTTGATGATGGCAGAGTCGCTCCCTTTTTAAAGCCGTCAGTCTGAAGATATCTTTTTATAGCTTCTGCGGCTAATTCACGCTTTGAAGTAAGTTTTCTAACCTTTGACACAGGTGCTTTGTAATCACGTACAAGTGTTCCTACACATTGTTTTGATTCTACATATCCCCAGTCTTCCAGCTGCCTGAAGGCATTTTGCATGGTTCCTATACTCACTCCAAGCAAATACGCAAAATCTGCCTTTGATGGAATAATATTACTTATCTCAATTTTCCCGGATTTTAAATCCTTTTCTATCCATTTTGAAAGCCATCTGGCAATTGCAACAGCTTTTGATTCTGAAATATTTTTTAAATCAGGAAGCTCCATCTCTATATCTAAAATATCAATAGCTGTTAACCGTGATTTTTGAGGATATATATACTTTTCATTTTTTGCGTTCATATCTTTCTACCTGCTTTCATTTTTTAATAATATACTATGTGTAAAAAAACAGCAAGATATTTTTTGCTAATATTTATAGTTTTATTACGAAAAAATTAAACATATTGCAGATTTTCATTTTTAATATATTCAATATATTCAAGAATTTTACTGTAATCTTCTTCCATTACCATTACACCTCTTATCTTTGAGGCATTTCTAATCCCTGCAATATAGTATGGATAAAACTTTCTAAAAAACTTAATTCCAACATTTTCTCCGCGAAGTTTAATTTCTTCATCGAGATGAACTTTCATCATGTCAAGTTTATCTATAATTGTAGGTTCAGATATTTTTTCTCCTGTTCTAAGATAGGTTTCTATACGTGCAATAAGTGTCGGATCTCCTAAAATCCCTCTGCCTATAGCTATACCATCAGCTTTACTCTGTTCAAGACATTGCTCAGCTGTTTCTATTGAGGTTACATCTCCATTGGCAAAAACAGGAATATCTACATTTTCCTTAAGAGTTCGAATTTTCTCCCAATCTGCTTTTCCTGCATAAAACTGAGAACGTGTTCGGGCATGAATAGTTATGAACTGCGCACCTGCTTCCTGCATTTGTTGTCCAAATTCAACATAATTCATCTCATCTGCGGTGTATCCCAGACGAAATTTAACGCTTACCGGCTTATCTGTACCGTCTTTTACAGCCTTTACCAAATCTGCCGCAAGAGAAGGATTACGCATCAAAGCTGAGCCGTCCTGCCCCTTAACAACTTTATTTACAGGACATCCCATATTTATGTCAAGCATATCTGCAAACTGAGATAAATACTCCGAAGAATATTTCATCAAATGAGGTTTATGACCGCAAATTTGATAAACTATCGGATGATGATTTTCATCAAGCTTTGTTATCTCCGTTTGAATATTTTGTGCCAGAAATTCTGAACTTATCATCTCGGTTGTAAGAAGACAATTCTTTGAATATTTTCTAACCAAACTTCTTAAAACATAGTCAGTGATACCTGCCATTGGGGCAAGTGATACTTTGCTTTGTATAAGATGTTGTACTGTACTATTTTGCATATTCTTTTAATTCTTCGGCACGGGCTTTTGCATATTGCTTATATTCATCATCCTGCACATCTGAGTTAGCATAAGCTGTATAGTAAGTATATGCGTCTTTGAATTTACCGAGTGCGTCATAGTCTGATGCGATTAAGTAATTACAAATTGTGAATTCGTTATTCAGGCTGTATGCCTTTTTTAAGTCTGCAATTGCTTCGTTTCTTTTCTCCTTTGTATCATAAATCATACCACGATAATATAATGCGTATGAATTTTGAGCATCTTTTGATAACAATTCGTTAAATTTAACCAGACTTTCATCAAATTTACTTTCATCATAAAGTGCAATAGCATCATTTAGCAAATTAGACCTGTCAGACTCGTCAATTGATGCCATAAATTCTTTTGCCTGAGTATGATTTTTATTAAGAGTCAAAACTTTGTGAAGATAAATTTTAGCATTAACAAAATCTTCGGCTTCACCATATAAAACCGCAATATAATATGCAATATCGGCATCAGCAGGTTTTAACTCTAAAGCTTTTTTATAATAAGCTATAGCATTATTTCTATCCCCAAGCTCCTGATAAGAAGTTGCAGCACCAACCATTGTGTCAGCAGTTGCCGGAACTATACTTAAGTATGTGTTAATAGCTTCCTTATACTGCTTATTATTGTAAAATTCAGCAGCTTTTGCAATTAAATTATCAGTTTTCATATTAGAAATATTTTTAAGAGTATCTGCTACAGTTCCTTCTTGAGGGAATTTTGTCCGGGCAGTTTTTAAAGTTCTTAATGCTCCGTCAAAATCATTTCCTTGAGCCTGTGCAAGCGCCATATTAACATACATTTCAGGATTAGTACCGTTAGCTTTGATTGCCTGATTATACATAAATACGGAATTTTCAATATTACCGCCTTTATGAAGTTCTATAGCATAATCATAAAAGATTTCCGACGGATTAGAGCTGGCAAGATTAGCATTCACATACTCTACAAACTGCTGAGGAGAAGATGTCTTTTTTACATTTTCAAGCATTTGTCCTTTTATATAACTGTTATTCGGGTCAAGAGCCAAAACTCTTTTAAAACCGTCTTGAGCCATTTTTGTATCACCAAGTTTATCATAACATTGTGCCCGGTACAGATTTGCGTTAACATTATTTGGTGTCATTATAAGAACAGATTCATAAGCTTTAATTGCAGTTCTATAATCACCTTTCTGTTGATAAAGAGTTCCAACATTAATTCTGGTATTTGTATTCGACGGATCCAAAGTTTCCGCCTTCTTATAATAAGTCAATGCCTCATCAAGACGTCCTTCTTTCTGCAAGACAGCACCCATATTGGCATTTAAGTTTCCGCTGTTTGGAGAAGCCTCCAATTTCTTTTTAAAGGTTCTTTCTAGCGTATATAAAATATCTTTATTATCAGTAGTTGAACGTTCCAGAACATAGCTGAATTCTTTTAGCGCATCATCGGATGAATTCATATTATCAAGAATTTTTGCATAAGAAAGTCTCAAATTCAAATCGGACGGGTCAACAGAAACGGCTTTTTTATAATACTCTGCGGCTTTAGGTTCATTACCTAAAAGCTTTAAGATATCTCCGGTCTGTTCAAAGCTGTTTTTTTGTAAATCGCGGCTTCCTAGTGCCTGATTAAATTCATATGCTGCTGCCGCAAAGTTACCTTCTGCACGAAGTCTTTTTGCAGTTTTAAATCTATTTTCCGACGACAAATCAAAATTCAAAGCTTTCAAACAAACTTCAAGGTTCTTTGAAGTTTGACTGATTGCGCTTGCTGAATTTTGTACTTGCGATTGAGTAGGGTAGTATACCATATAAAACAGTGCACTTCTAAAATCATCAGCCGCTTTGCTCCAATTATTGTCTTTATTTCCTGTTTCTGCTGCACGAGCAAGATAAGAATTAATTAATCCGATTCTTGCCGAATTATCCAGATAATTAATTCTTAATGCATTTTTGAATTGCTCAATAGCATTTGAATACTGATAATTGGCAAGATAATTCTGCCCTAAATCGTAGTGTTCTTTAAAATCTGCAAATGCGGTTCCGCTGAGTAAACACATAATAATTGTAAGTTTTGCAATGTTAGCTAATGATTTTTTCATGTTTGCTCCCTTCTCAGCTAACATTGTATTACAAGTTTATTTTTGTGTATATACACAGGCGGTTAATTGTAAATTTCTGTATATAAAACAAAAAGAGTAAGATATGTAACTATCTTACTCTTTAAATCTTTGTTTTAGGATACTAAACGTTAAAATCATTTACAGAAATAAAATTTAAACATTCATCAAACAGTGTTTGAAGAGGAACGGAAACATCTTGCACCTCCCCTAAAATGTCTTCCGATAATTCAATCTCAGCGATTGCCATACTTCTCATCATTACTTCAGCCTGTCTTGTTTCCATATTTGTACTCCTTATTTAATTTTTGTCGGGTAAATATCCTTAATCTTAACAATTTCATTATCGGCATCAAGAGAAAAGATCTTTAATATATTTATGAAGAGATTAATTATTTTTTTCAAAAAGCTTTATTTATAATCGTTTCAGGTAATTTACAAAAGTTCATAATTGTTTTAAGTTAGACTATAGCATATTTTTAGTTTTTGTGATAATATGAAAACGTAATATAACTTTAATATAGGAGATAAAACAATAGCTAACGATACTAGATCCATGAAGGACAGGGATAAAACAATAATGAACGAACGTATCCGTTCAAAAGAAGTAAGATTAATTGACGAAACCGGAACCAACCATGGAGTAGTTCCAACTTCAAAAGCCCTATCCATGGCAGATGCTGCTGATTTGGATTTGGTATTAATCAGCCCAAATCAAGCTCCACCTGTTGCCAAAATCATGGATTACGGCAAATATAAATATGAACTTGCTAAAAAAGCTAAAGAAGCTAAGAAAAAACAGCATGTTGTTGATGTAAAAGAAGTAAAAGTAAGATACAAAATTGATACTCACGATTACGAAGTTCGTTTAAAAAGTGTTAGAAAATTTATTTCTCAAGGTAACAAGGTTAAAATCGTAGTTATGCTTCGAGGCAGAGAAATGCAGCATTCAAACCTTGCTTTTGATTTAGCGAACAGATTTCTTGCAGACTTAGCTGATGCCCCGATTCAAGTTGAGAAAAAACCACAACTTGAAGGTAGAAATGTTACCCTTTATTTAACAGGTCAATCTTCAACTTAAGAAAAAGACTTCTTGACTTTAAATCTTGAGCAGGTAAGATAGAATATGTAATCGGCATGAGTTACACAAATAAAAGTTAGCCGCAATAGCTCAGTTGGTAGAGCAAGGGACTGAAAATCCCTGTGTCCTTGGTTCAATTCCGAGTTGCGGCACCATTAAAAAAGCACCTTTTGGGTGCTTTTTTAATATTATTGATTTATGTTACCCCGTCAGCGGATGTGATAATTCTCAATTACTTTCAAAATTATTTTTGAAATAAAGGAGAAATTATGGACAAAAAATTACACCTGGATAAAGTAACAAAAGAATTTGTAAAATCACTTGAAATAAAAGATACAAAACCATTGTATGAATTAACTCCGGATGAAGCAAGAAAATTTCTACTCAGTTTGCAAAGCAAAACTCATATTGAAATTGATGCAGATATCATCGATACATTTATACCCACTGAAAATTTAAGAGAAGCAGATGTTCGTTTCATTCGCCCAAAAAATTCTCAAAACGAAATTCTTCCGTTAATTTTATATATTCATGGCGGCGGCTGGATACTAGGTGACAAAGATACACACGATATGTTAGTACGAAGACTTGCTAACTGCACAAATTCCGTTGTGGCATTTGTAAATTATTCTCACTCACCTGAAGCTAAGTACCCGACAGCATTAAACGAAATTTACGCAGTATTTGAATACTTACACAAACATTATAAGGATTTTAACATCAATCCTGATAAAACTATAATTGCAGGAGACAGTGCCGGCGGAAATATGGCTGCAGCTATAGCAATTAAGGCAAAAAAAGAAAACGGTCCAAATCTTTTATTACAAGTTCTTTTATATCCGGTAACTGATGCATCAATGGATACAGAATCCTATAATATATTCAAAAACGGTCCTTGGCTTACTAAAAAAGCAATGGAATGGTTCTGGGATGCATATCTGCCTGACAAAAAATCAAAAGATGATATTTATGTCTCTCCATTAAAAGCCGAAATCTCTGATCTTGAAAATCTTCCTCCGGCACTTGTTATCGTAGATGAAAACGATGTATTAAGAGATGAAGGTGAAGCATATGCCTCAAAATTGGAAGAAGCCGGCGTTGATGTCTTTAGTGTAAGAATAAACAGCACCCATCACGACTTTATGATGCTGAACGCACTTGCGGAATCTTGTCCTTATAAAGGAGCATTTTCAATTATTTGTAACACAATCAATAGAAAATTAAATGAAGTTTAAACAGCCTGAGATGATTTTTTCATATCTTGTGCAGTTGTAACCCCTTGAACATCTTTGACAATAAATGGACGAACAAATGCCCAGGTTCCATATAGAGATGTTAAAACGCCTGCAATACTTAAAGGTTTTGATATTTTTGGATGTTTACTTATTAACGAACCGAGAGTAAGCAAGGTAGTACCGGTCATTATTCCAAGATATCCTTTAAATATGGTTCTCGGCACAAGAATTGAATCTGTCATATCCGATGAATTTCTAGTTTTTTGATAGAACATTGCCAGATAATCCTTTTTGTCTGGCTTTTTCTCTGTAATTTGAGATGTGAATGCGGGCTGTATACTGTTTATTTTCATAATTGACCTCTTTGTAGTTATTAAATCCGTAAAAAATATTTTTTGCTTAAATTTATTTTTTTATGGTAAATCCTGTTTGTACAATATTTTTCCCAAATTTAGCTTCCAGCTTATCAAAACACCTGGTAAGTTTTTTCTTTTTTTCTTCAATATTAGTGTCCGAATATAAAGATAATTGCTCAGTACCTTGTTCTCCAATTTTTTCAAGAAATACACCGGTACTCCGATATAAAATATCAGGTTTATAAATTTCTTCCAGAAGCTTTATTGCAACATTTGAAATTTCAAGTTCGAAATCAGTTGGAGCCCTTAAATCATTTTTTGCATAATATACCCTAAAATCTTTTGTCCGAAGCATTACCCCGACTTGAAGACATTTTGTATCATAAAGTCTCAATTTTCGGCAAGAGGTATGAATATGCCTGTTTAACTCATTTTTTATAAAATTGAAATCTGATGTAAAAATACCAAATGCACGGGTATTTTGAATAGATTTCGGAATTTTTTCGTCATTAACAACAGGAGAAACCATTTTGGCAGAAAGTTCGTGCTTCATTTCAAGTCCGTGAATACCAATATTTTTATCAAGCCAACTGTCAGATGCACAAAGAAGTTCCTGAGCGGTTAAAATCCCATTTTGCTTAAACTTAACTGTTAGACGTCTGCCAATCCCCCAGATTTCTTCAATTTTTGTATGACGAAGTTCCTGTACAATTTTTCGTTTACCAATAATAAAAACCCCTTCGGGATGATTTTTAGCTTTGTCTGATGCAAGTTTTGAAAGAGTTTTGGTAGAACTTACACCGATAGATACCGGAATATCAGCCTCTTTTAAAATTCGTCCGCGTAAATAAACAGCAAGCTTATAATAATTCTTTTTGTAAAGCCTGGTTAACCCGGTCAAATCAACAAATGCTTCATCAATCGAATACACTTGAACAAACGGACTGAAATTTTTTAAGATTGACATAACCTCATTTGATACAGAGCTGTAATATTCATGGTCTGCTGTTATATAAACAGCTTTTGGATGTTCCTTTTTTGCCATAAAATAAGGCTCTCCCATTCTCACACCCATTTTTTTTGCCTCACGAGAACGAGAAATAACACATCCTTCGCTATTTGAAAGTACACAAACAGCTTTTCCTTTTAACTCCGGGTTTCTTTTTTGCTCACAAGAAACAAAAAAAGAATCACAGTCAACTAACGCTATTACCTTCTGTTTTGTCATAATATTAATATTAAACATATCTTAAATTAAGTCAATGATGAAATTACTTGATATAATTGAAAAAACTGTTATAATAACAGTTATGAGAGCATTTTTTATAATTTTTTCATTACTGATAGGATTAACAATTTCTTACGCTAACGCAGAAGAATTAACAACAGTACAGCTGGAAATGCGCGGTTATGATGAAATTACCCTGCCGGAAGGTTCATTTATTCCTGTTATAAATCTTCAGGAAATCTCAACTGAAACCTGTCCGGAAGGGTATAAGGTAAAATTTATTTCGACAAATGATTTATTTATGTATGAAACAAATATTATTCCACGTAACTCTGAATTCTATGGATACATTGAAAAAATTAACGAGCCTGTAATTGGAACAAACGCCTCTATGAAAGTTAAAATAACAAAACTTGTAATCAGAGACGGATTTGAAATTCCTATTAGAGGCTACCTGTACACATCCAACGGGAATCTTATAGGCGGAGAGCTTACCCCGCCGTCCGAATGGGTTAAAATGCCTCATTACCAAAGTAAATTCCAAGGAATTTCTTGGAACCACAGAAGCGCAACTCTTCAAATAAGACCCGGCGGCAAGCGCAGTATGGGACATCATACTAAAATCTCGGCAGGTGAACAACAGATTATTATCCTCACTGCTCCTGCTCAAATTACACATACCATAACGGATTAGTTAATTAATAAATTGACAAAACACTTAAATGAGGTAAAATGTAAAAAGAAGAGTATTGTTTTAGGGAGAAGGGTATTTTGAAAAAAATAATTATATTAGCCGCAGTATTATTAAGCGTTAACTCTTGCTATGCAGCATCCAATTTTAGCTACCAGCAAGATGTTCCAAAATCAGGCTTTAAACCTGATTATTATAACGAAAACTACAGATTAAACAGCAATACCTTAAAAGGAAGTGTTGTAACCGTTCCTGCGGGACAAACATTTAAAGCTGTCCTGATGGCTCCTGTAACATCGGAAACGGCTTATAACGGACAGACAATTACTCTTGCGTTGAACAGTGATTTTTACTATAACGGTAACCGCATTGCTCCTGCCGGAAGTTCTGTAACAGGAACAGTAATCGAATCCGCAAAAGCAAAACACGGAACAATCAATGGTAAGCTGACTCTAAGATTTACCCAAATTATGACACCTACAGGATTAACAATTCCGATTTCTGCAATTGTTAAGACAGATGATAATACAGGAACTTTAATAGGCGGTTCAAAATTTGATGTTGCCGCGGAATATACAAAAGATATCGCAGTAGGAGCTGGTGCCGGAGCTGTAATAGGAACCATTGCCGGTCCGCTATCCGGCGGGAGTGCAGGCAGAGGTGCCGCCTTAATGACAGCTGTTGGCGCTGGCGGCGGGCTTGTTAAATCAATATGGGACAAAGGGGCTGATGTTGAAATTCCTGCCAATGCAGGGATTGAACTCATACTAACCCAGCCGATTACCGTCAATCCGGCAGGGTTAGAAAATTAGTAATTCGGGTGATAATTTTATTTTAGATTTAAAATAAAATCATTAACGAAAATAAGAAATTTGTTGTTAGGGAATGAAATGTCAATACTAAATAAATACACAGAAAACAGAGATCCGAGAACAGAGGAATTAAAAAACAAATCAGAATTCCGTATGCCGGCAGTTACAAGAGAAGATAAAGAATCAATCAACTTAAAAAAAGGGATTACTATATCTGCAATTATTCATCCTGCATCTCTTTTGACTTTGTGGCTTATATTAACAATTCTTGCAATTTTAGGTATTAACCTGAAAATGTTTGAAAAACCAAAGCCTAAAATTAACGACATAGAATTTGTTCTTGTAGATAAAGAAGATACACCAAAAGATAAAAATACAAGATTTAGAGCAGACAGAAACTCAAGAACAGGCGGTATAAACGACCCGAAAAAACCTGTATCAATGCCATCAGCAACACCTGCGGCAAAACCGTCACCATCAGCTGCTCCGGCTCCGGCACCTAAAAAGCCGTCATTAATTAATAAAATTACTCAGAGTGTTGCACCTAAAACGCCGACGCAAACTCCGCCAAAGGCAACAACTCCGCAGAAAAATGTAACTCCTGCACCGGAAGTGTCAAAAGCTGTTCCAAAACCTGAAGTTGCAAAACCTCAGCCTCCTACAGCAAGACCTTCAATTAAACCGCCAATGACTCCAAAGGCGATTTCAAAACCTTCATCAACACCGTTTAAAGTTCCGGTACCGGCAGGCGGTACTAAAGCCGGACAATATGCAACAGGTCCGATTAGCGGCTCAGGAACATCAAATAAAGGCGGTACAAAAGGCGGTGGAACTTATGCACCGAACCCGTCATTAGCACCTGTAGGAAGCGGTTCCGGCAATAGATTGGCTTCAGGCTCCGGCACAGGGCATGGCACAGGAACAGGTACCGGATCCGGAAGAGGAACCGGCTCTGGAGGCGGAAACCCTGGAGGAGGCGGAGGTCGCCCCGGAATTGACGCCGTTAGAGAACCTGATTTCGGACCATACATGAGAGAACTCCAAAGACGTATCAAAATGAACTGGGATCCGCCAAAAGGAAACGAAAGTAAACGTGTAGTTCTGTTGTTTAAAATTGCAAAAGACGGAAGATTACTATCTTGCAGTGTATTCAAATCATCAGGACTGCCAAATGCAGACAAAGCGGCACTTAATGCTGTTCACTTAGCAGCTCCGTTCAGACCGCTCCCGCCTGAATATAAAGGACAAAGTATTGATATTCAATTCACATTTGACTACAACGTATTCGGTGCTACAAAATATTAAAAATGTTACTACAGAAAATGAGGATAAAAAACTATGGAATTATTATTAGAATCAATTAAAATGGACTGGCCGGTACTTTTACCAATCTTTGCCTGCTCAATTCTTGTACTTGGCGTTGTTATCAGCAAATGGTCATTCTATCAAAAAAACCAGCGCGATATCACAGTTTATATGAGAGAACTCAACAGAGAACTTTCAAAAAATGATTTATCAGGCGCTCAAAATATCGCTATTCGTTGCGGAGGCGTTATCGGTGAAGTTATTGAAGAAGCTGTCAGAATTTTCTCTGAACAAAGAAACGGATTTTCACGTTCATTTGATATTTCTGCGGCATTAGCAACAAGAAAACTGGAAAGTCACTTAACAATCTTAGGTACAATCGGCGGTGTAGCTCCATTCTTAGGTTTGTTCGGTACTGTTGTCAGAATTCTTTTGACATTCAATATCTTAGCTGATTCAGGCAATCAGGCGGCTACAGTTGCTTCCGGTATCGGTTCTGCGTTGATTGCAACAGCTTTCGGTCTTGGAGTTGCGATTGTTGCAGTTATCTTCTTTAACTCATTCCAATCAATTGTTAAACACTACGAAGATGACTTCCAATTAATCAAATTATTATTCTTAAGCTTTGTTGATGCGGAAGAAGCTCAAAATAACAAATATTCATCTTCAAAAGTTAACTTATAATAGGTAAATAAAATGGCATTCAGCACAAATAAAAAACAAAAATTATTCACAGAAATCAATATTACACCGTTAACAGATATCTTTCTGGTACTGTTAATCATTATGATGGTTGTGGCACCTTCATTCCAGTCAATGGACAATGCTGTAGATGTGCCTGTCGTAAACAACGGAGTAAATATTGAAGAATCAAAAGTTACGGTATCTGTAACTCAAGATGGCGCAATGTATGTTAACGGGGAACCAACAACCGCAGGTGCGTTAACCGACAAACTTATCGCGGTGAAAGGTGATATCGAAGCTCCTGAAGTTGTTGTAAAAGCTGATAAAAATATTAAAAGTGCTAAAATCATGGATATTATGAATGCGGCGCAAAATGCCGAATACAAAAAACTTGTTGTAGCTGGCGAACCGCTTAACAAAAAAGAGCAAAAAGAACTTGAACAAAAGGCCGGACAGGTTAATATTCCGGAAGATGGAGAGTAATTATGAGAGAAACATTTAACGAAATTAACATCACACCGTTAACAGATATCTTTCTGGTTCTTTTAATCATTATGATGGTTATCGCTCCGCTTCTTGACCAACAGGGTATAAGCCTTAGCGTACCGGAAAATGTTGCAGAAGAACAAATGGACAACAAAGAAACAAAAATTTTGACTGTAATGGTAACTAAAAATAACAAATATTATATTCACAATGAAGAGATCTCTCCTGACAGACTCGGCACAGTATTAAGTCAGGAAATAAAAAATTATCCTGACGGACTTCTCATAGAAACTGACGGCGATGCAACACACGGCGCAGTAGTAACGCTGATGGATAAAGCAAGATATGCAGGTGTAAAAGCCATATCTCTGGATCAAATATAATAATAAAACCATAGTATAAATAAAAAAGACCGATAACTATCGGTCTTTTTTATTATGCATAGCTCCACCAATTATAATCAGGCGGAATTTCGTCTTCATAAGATTTATTTATATGGTCAGCAATTGTATCCTTTTCATTTACACCGTTAACCGCCGTTGTAGCATTATCTCCTAATTGCTTATAAACATCTTGTCCAATACTGTCATTATAGTCTGCATCTGCCTGATATGCGGCATATTCACCCCAAGCGGTATAAAGCAAATATTGTAGTCTTTCGTACATGGCATTTTCTTCAGCTGTTTTATTGCCTGAACAAATATTACTCCAATGGGCAAGGTAATAGCTATACTCATCATCACTGACTATCCCCTTGTTATGAAGTTCAATTATGATATTACCGTCAATAGAACCGATATTATCTGCATAATATCTGTAAGCGGTCGCATGTGTTAACTCGTGAACTAATGTATTAACCAGAGTGTACCAATTACCATCAAGTAAACTAATATCTAATGTTATCCCTAAATCATTGACGCTTGTATCATTATCATTACCCCATAGAGCAAATTTACCTGTTTCACCATTTTTATTTTCATAATCATATGACCAAGCCATATAATTATATGATCCGAGTGTCCTGTATCCTGAGGTATTTCCTGCATTCAAATCAGCAATCGCAATATTTCCGACTTTGATAGTGTTGTGGCTATCAGTCTGCCCCATTAGTCTGTGCAGGGCATCAAGCTGGTCTGTCATGCCTGCCGCCTGTAAATATTCTTCTGTTTTTTCGATTGCAAACTCAAGTTTTTTCTGATTTGAAAGTTGTTCGTAAGTTCTTTGGATTTGATTAGAATAATTATTAACTTTTGTTTGGTATGCACTAAAGTTTTCACCAAGTTCTTCTCCGATTAAATTTTTAATTTCATCATAAGACAAAATACCATTATCATTGATATCTAATTTATCAAAAACTCTATTAAGTGAACCAAAAAAGTCATTATTACTGTCTTCCCAGTCATCATCCTGAGTCAGAGAAACCAGTTGAGCTTTAGAAAGACCTGAGGATTTAGTTATTGAAGAATCCAGAGTATTCAGATATTCAAACATAGTATCAACATCACAGAATTCCTCTATAAAAGATTTCTTTTCGGATGGTTCCGGCGGGATAACAGGAATATCCGGTTCATCCGGATCCGGTGTGCCAGGATTAGGCTCTATAGGATTAGTAATTCCGTTATGAAGGTTGTAGATAACCTGTTTAATTCGGGTAATCTCTGACGGTGAAAAATCTCTGTAGGTTGTGGATAATTTACTTTGATTAACCGTTGGATTGCCTTTAGTCGGAACTGAAGCAGTTTTACATAATTTTTCGATTGCTTCATCTGATAATGTTGAACCGATAGAATCAACACTAATTTCATTTTCTAAATCTTTAGCACCGATTTTAGCAGATGAGGTAGTGGAAACAAAATTAATATTCTGTACCAATTCAGGTGCAGACAGATTTTTTTTAGCTGTATAATTTAATAAAGATAAATTATTATTGATTTCCATAAAATACCTCTTATACTCAATATCGGAAGTGTTAAATATTTTCTTTAAGAAATACCTAAGTTTGTTACATAATATTTACAAAGCAAATAAACACTTACCAAATTCATTTTCTCTTGCAACATTTGTACCTATGCTTATAAAAAAAAACGACTGTTTTACGAGTCGTTGGAAAATCAATAGGAAAAAGGGAAAGGAAATTTTATTTACACCCAATCATCAACAGAGAAAGGGTGATAGGAGTAACTTATATTTACCCCTAAGCATTGAATGTTTTGAATGAAGATTCAACGTTTTTAGAAATAACTTTTTTAACTGCTTCCATTTCTGTTGAAATAGCATTTTCTTCAGTATCAAGCTGTTTCAACCTTAATTCTAAATCTTTATCTTGAGATTGAATAATTTCGATTTTAGAATTGATTGCTTGGATTTCTTGATCATAAAGAGCTTTATCGTAGTTGTACTGATTAAGAGCATCTTTATATGCAGCATCATCGCTGGATGTTGTAGTTTCTAACGGATATTCATAACCTAATTCGTTACCTTCAGAATCTGTCTTGATAACTTGATTACCATCAGCATCAATGTATGTTTCATAGATAAAGATGCTTTTGTATCTGCCTGTAACATCTTGTTCTACTCTTGCTAAACCGTTTCTAACTTCTACGGTTTCCATAGCTTGACCGTATGTGTAAGATTTGATTGATGATAAAGATGAATCTGTTTTATCAGAATAATCTGCATCTTCAATTTGTCTTTTTGAGAAAAATATTGGTTCATAGCTATTAGTTGCTGAATTCAACTGATATTTAACCATCCAATCAGTTTCTTTATATTTATTTTGCAATAAGGTTAAATACTGTGTTTCAACGGCTAAAGCATCTTTTCTTGCCTGCTCGTCAAGACTATTAAGATAAGGATCATCAGCAGCATCTGAGCCTAAAGCTCTCAATTTGGATGAACCTACATAATAATCTTTGCCGCCTTGTTCATTATCTTTTCTGCTGACAATAACGGTTCCGTTTGATACTACAGAGTCAGCTAAAGTTTGACGTGTATAGTTCAAAATGTAATAACCATCTTTCTTTGCAATCAAAGAGTTTATAGTGTTGGTTTCTGAACCGTCAACAAATTTATAAGTTGTTTTTGTATAATCTGCACTAGATGGAGGTGTAGGAACATCCATATTAGTTAAACGGCTGTAGTAACTGGAAGATTCATTAGACAAAGTTGTTCTTTGCTGGTTTATCTGTTGACCTTCGAATTCTACGTTAGTTTTGCGAGCTGTAAGGCTTAAAAATCTAGCCTGTGATGCACTCATTCCCATAATAGATTTCCTTTCATCTTGTTTCCTTATGTTTTTTATATCGGAATACAGAAAAAGAAACTTTAGGATTTTAAGTTGTGTTGTAACATTTTGTTACATAAAATAAAAAGCCCTTCAAAAGAAGAGCTGACAACCGTGGTGAAAACACTGATTTAGATGGATATATTACCAAATTAAAAACTGATATCTCGACATATTTTCAAAATAATTGAAAAAACTAGCCGTCAAACTTTTTAGAAATAACAAGCGCATTTGATAAAGCGATGCCTCCGGGTTGATGCGGACGATTTACAATCTGTCCTTTTACATACATTACAGTTGAACCGCCGCCGTCAAGATTTATTGCATTAGTACACCCTAAAGATTTCATAAGATTTGCGAGTTCAACAAGAGTCAAACCGACAGAACTGCCCTCTCTTCCATCAACTGCGACAAGTATAAGGTCATTATCTTTAGTATAACCTATTGCCGTTCTCGGGTTTCGTCCCCCTATGGATTGAAGCTTTTGGGCAGTCATATCGATAAATATTTGATTATCTTTAACTAAGTATGGTCCTCCGCTAATTATATGTTTAACATTATCCCATTTAGGATTTGTTTGAATATCGACCTCCACATATTCAGCACCGAATAGTTTACTTAATTGAGATTTAGGACCGACGATAACATAACCGTTGTCCGGAATAGAAAGGGGATTGGCTGAAGCTGCCGTAATTCTATTTCCAACTACTTGTAATTGGACACCATACTGAGGTGATGCAGGAGCGGAGCTTCCCCAATCCCGAGTGTATGCTAAAATGTATGAGGATAACATTCTTGGCTGATTTATATTATCTATTTTTATAACTTGGTTATTTCCTGTAATTTTTGCATTTAGTCTAACTCTACCTACATCATATCCGTTTTCAAAAATTCCAAGAGCAACTCTGTCATAAATTGGACCTGTGTAGATTTTCTTATTAATCATAAGTGTTCCAAGCGGGACACCTGTCTGCGGTTTGAAAAATCCGCCATTAATTGCAACAACAGAATTTGTATTCTGAGCAATTGTTCTCAGAGTTCTTTTGTGAGGAAGAGTCGAGGAGGCTATTGCAGGTTTAACTTCAAAATCTGATGCAACTTCTCTATTTACTTCTACAACATTAATTCTGACAGGACGACCGTTATAATATTTCACAAGTCGAATATGCTTTACGCCATCTGCAATATTATTTATAGTTAACCCGCGGTATTTCTGAGCAATTCTTGCCTCAAATTTTTCTTTCTTAACTTCAGGATTAATTTCTTCTTTAATATATTCTGTCATTTCTTTTAATGACGGGGCATTAATAGAGGTATTTGCAATTAAATCATTTGCAAATAATGGCGGCTGAAAAATCATATGTGTCAGAACTAAAGCCGTAAAAAGCGAAAATGTCAGGACATATTCGCAAGTCCTTGAAGGAACAACAAATTGACTTTTTTCCAGCAGTGTATCCATAACCGTCACCGAAGTTTAAGAGTAACCGGATACCTTTTTGTTTTTAGAGTGGGTTGGGGAATAACACTCATCAGAAGCCTATGAGGGCAAATAGGGTGTTCCTACTATTATTGTAACATATTTTTACAAATACTTCAATCCTTTTTATAGTAAGCGTTTTACAAAACTAAATAGTGAAATTTTTACACTAAATTATTTTAAATCTTCTAATATATTTTTAATATTTTCTATAGTTTTTAGATCTTTTTCAACAGTTAAATCTTCCAAGGAAATAATCTTTGGAATACTGCCTGAGACTCTGCGCAGTTCATACAATGCATAATTTTTATCACTGTTTTGTAAATTTGTTAACGTTAATATTGCATTTTTACCTAAATCAGTTTCCTGAATACAAACATTAATATTATCTTTTGTTACACCAAGATATTTACGGAGTACAGGATTTGCAGGTGCATCCTGCACTTTTTTAAACGCAAGATTAATAGTATGTTCAATAATATTAACAGCAGGAGTTTTTCCAGAAAAACATACAGAATCTGCTTTCAGATTAAAATTTGTGTAATAAACCGGTCTGCTTATATTTGACTGAAAATTATTTTTACTTTGCACCAAAAAACGGGCACTGGTAATCCCTGTAATCATATAGTATTCCTTCTAAAATAAATAATAAATGTATTTTATACACTTATTATAAACTTAAAAAGCAATGTTTGTCAACATTACAGGAATTAATCAACATCAACCGGTGCTCGCTGAATTTTTTCAATCGCCTCACGGGCGGTAAAAACTAAAGCTTCAGGAACACCATCAATAACAGTCAATTGGCGAAGCACATCAACAACTCGTTTAAACGCTCTTACAATATCACCTTCTCCAATTTCAATTTGTTCGGAGACGGTCTCCCACTCCGCACCTTCAACCCACAGTTCAATTAGCGAACTAAAATAAGGATTTATATGCAGCGGAGCTTCAATATCATGTCTTGTTTGAGCTTTTTCAAGCTTTCTTTTAATGTTTCTAATTTGATTAAGCGTTTTTCTTACAGGCTCAGAAAACGGAATATATGGTATTTCAATACGTAATTCTTCGGTTGTTAAGGCACAAATCACACCCGCAAGCTGAGAAGGAGATAAATTTTCTAACAAACCTGAGAATATAATTTCTGCAAGATACAATTCATTTTCTGAGCGAATTTGAGACGTTGATTTACCGCGTTCTGTCGGATAATCATTTTTAAGATACCCGTATTCTTCTAAAACGGCACGATGAGCAAGGAATTTATTCCAGTAAATATCTTTCTGTTTCTCTATTTCTTTTTCAAGCTTTTTCTTTTTAGATAAAAGGCGTTTGATAACTTCTAAATTTTTTGCGTGCTTTTTGTAATGCTTGCAAGTATCACAAGCAAAACTTTGAAGTTTGTGCAAATCTGCTTTATTGCGATTTCCAAACTCAATAATTTCAGGAGTTAAAGGTCTATGCTTACTTTTTTCCTGTTTTAAGATTTTTTTATAAGTCTGGCGGTTTTGGACATATAAAAATCTAAGCCTGTCATACTCAGCCATTTTATCATCCGATAACCTGCTAGGGCAAATAAAACTGCGTTCTGTGATTTCAGCATCAAACTGTTCTAGCTGACTGATAATAGGAGTCAACCTAAAATCAGAAGAATAGTAACCAAAACTTTTCAAAATAAGTTCTTTTGCTTCCTCAAGACTAAATCTTTGCAATAAATTCAGAACCATTGAATAACTTGGAGAGAAACGGCTTTCCAGAGGATTTGATCCGCTTAAAACAAGTTCCGCAACTTCATCTGGAGTTTGGAAAGATGTGCCGACAATTGTTACATATCCGACTTCATCCATTCCGCGTCTTCCGGCGCGTCCGGACATTTGCAAAAATTCATTTGCAGTAAGCATTCGGTGTCCGGTATCAGTGCGTTTACTTGTTGAACTAATTACTGTTGAACGTGCTGGCATATTAATACCTGCGGCAAGAGTTTCTGTAGCAAATACAACTTTTATAAGTCCCTGCTGGAATAATTTTTCAACAAGATTTTTCCATGCCGGCAATAATCCTGCGTGGTGAGAAGCAACCCCCTGAATTAAATATTCAATATGTTTATTGCCATACAGATGCGGATTTTCCGCAATAAATTCGTCAATAAAAGCTTTAATTTGTTCCTGTTCAGCGCGGGTATTTAACCCTAAGCCCGAACATTTTTCCATTTGCTCGTCACATTTTTTGCGGGAGAACGTGAAATAAATTGCAGGCAGCATATCATTTTCTGCAAGGTTTGAAATAATTTGTTTTACATAAGTTTTTTTACGCTTATCTCTTCCTTTAGCCCATTGAGGTTTTTCAGGTTTTATTTTTTTATTAAGCTTTCCGTCTGGAGTTAATAGCGGCAAAAGTTTAAACGGCTGTGAACTGTCAAAGTAGAAAAATCGTAAAGGAACAGGTCGAAAATCCGTATTTACAAGCTTAGTTTTCGAATGAACCGTATTAATCCAGTTTGTTAATTCATCACCGTTTGCAACAGTTGCAGACAGAGCAATTATTTGAATATTAGTAGGGCAGTAAATAATACTTTCTTCCCATACAGTTCCTCGCTGTTCGTCGTTCATATAGTGAACTTCGTCCAATACGATATACCGAACATCTTTAAGATTATCGGCAACAGCCCCGAAATTCGTGCCATAAAGCATATTTCTAAAAACTTCTGTTGTCATAATAACAATTTGAGCGCCACGATTTATAGAAGTATCGCCGGTCAAAAGACCGACTTTATCTGAACCGTATTTTTCACAAAAATCATAAAATTTTTGATTTGAAAGTGCTTTTAACGGGGTTGTGTAAAAAATTCGACAGCCTTTTTCAAGCGCACAATGTATTGCGTGCTGTGCTATTACTGTTTTTCCTGCACCCGTAGGTGCGCAAACTACAACACTTTCTCCGCTATTAATAACATCACAAGCCTCTTTTTGAAAATCATCCAGCTCAAATGGGAATTCGTACATCTATACTCCAGTATCTGTTTATGTATAATCTATATTTATTATAACACATTTCTTTTGTAATTTACGTTAATATTTATTCATAATTTTATTGACAACATATTACTTGTGTAATATAAATTTTTGTAAATATTTGACTTTTGCGGTATCAAATATTCTTTTTACAGGTTTTACAACTTCCAAAGGAGATATTTATGCAAGTTAACAATTATAGCCACAACTCATATACACCAAATTTTAAAGGATTTAAATTTACCGAAACAGCAGAATTAGTAGTTAACAGCAAATTAAAACAAGAATTGCCAAATGCAATTAATAGATTTGAAAGAATTATATTTTCACAGGAACCAAACCCTGTTAATATTGATGTTCTTAGAACTCATGACCCTCTAAAAGACCGAAGTGAAGACTTATTAAAAGCAATTATCGGACACTTTGAAATATTGCTAAAACCAAAAGAATCAATTGTAGATTTTGCGGAAAGAGTTGCAAAATTAGCTGACAAAGAGCATGATTTAAGAGTACTGAAAGAAATGTCAGAAAATAATCGTTCGCTTGATCAACAAATCGAAACAATGGCTTCAAGTATAAAACTTGATACTAACATATAGAATATTAAACTTAATAAAAAAGCTCCCAACCGGGAGCTTTTTGCTATATCTTATCAAATCCTGTATATTTTCTAAGAACCTCAGGAATAATAATTGTTCCGTCTTCCTGCTGGAAGTTTTCGATAATCGCGGCAAATGTTCTGCCAACAGCAAGCCCTGAACCATTAATTGTATGTACAAATCTGGTTTTTCCAGTTGCTTTATCTTTGTAGCGAATATTTGCACGTCTTGCCTGATAATCTCCGTAATTCGAACAGCTTGAAATTTCTTTATAAGTACCATAAGATGGCATCCAAACTTCCAAATCCCAGCATTTATTTGCAGAAAAACCGATATCAGCAGAGCATAATGCCACTTTTCTATATGGAAGCCCTAACAATTTTAGCATTCTTTCACCATCCTCAGTTAACTTCTCGTGCTCAGCAGGTGAATTTTCAGGTGTTGTATATTTTACCATTTCAACTTTATTAAACTGGTGGACTCTGATTAACCCTCTTGTATCTTTACCGGCAGAACCTGCTTCTCGTCTAAAACAAGGTGTGTATGCCGTCATATATTTTGGCAAATCGTCTTCTGAAAGAATTTCACCAGCATAAATATTTGTAACAGGAACTTCTGCTGTCGGGATTAAGTACAAATCTTCATCAACGCATTTGTACATATCTTCTTTAAAC
Organism: uncultured bacterium; assembly: GCA_949035555.1. GTDB lineage: Bacteria > Cyanobacteriota > Vampirovibrionia > Gastranaerophilales > Gastranaerophilaceae > Zag111. The sequence goes on from CAROLD010000008.1 coordinate 41,887, forward strand.
TTAGGAAGCTGCCCCGTACCTGTCATTGTTGCTGCATTTGCCATAAACGGAGGTAGAATTTCTTCGTAACCCTCGTTTTCAGTATGCTGATCTAAGAAAAAGTTAATAATAGCTCTTTCAAGTCTTGCACCTTTGCCTCTATACAGAGTAAATCTTGATTGAGATAATTTAACACCGCGTTCAAAATCAACAAGATTTTTTTCTTCGCAGATATCCCAGTGAGCTTTTGGTTCAAACCCAAACTCAGTTGGCTCACCCCAGGTATAAACAACAACATTATCATCTTCTGAGGTGCCTACAGGAGTAGTTTCGTCCGGGATGTTTGGAATATGTAATAATACATTTCGTTGCTTTGCATCCAGCTCGTTTTGTTTTTCTTCTAATTCTTTTATCTCATCACCTAATTTACGAACTTCTTCCTGGATAGAATCAGTATTTTCACCATTTTTTTTCATCAAGCCGATTTTTTGAGATTCGTTTTTTCTTTTTGCTCTCAACTCATCAGCTTGTGTTTGAATTTTTCTTCGTTCTTCATCAATTTTGATAACTTCATCAATTGATAAGTCAGAATTTCTTCTTTTTAGAAGTTCATTAATCTTTTCAGGATTTTCTCTAATCAATTTAATATCAAGCATTTTAGCCTCTTTTCTTTTTCTAATCAGCATTTATATTTTAGTTTAAAGATATTTTATAATCAAGTTTCCACTAAAAATAACCGTTTGGTGTGATAAAAATTTGCAAAAAACAGATAATAATGTATAATATTATTAGATAAGGGAGATGTGATGTTTAAAAAATTAGCTCAACAATTGAAAGCTCAAACAGCGGAGAATGCTCCCTCTATGGCAACATCTCCTATAAAAAAGACAGATAATTCACTGTTGAAAAATTTATCATGCCATGCCTTAAATTTATATGAACACAAAACTGATGTGAAGAATTTTACTAAACTTGTTTTATCTAATCCTGAAAACACTTCACATAATAAAATTGTTGATGAATTATTTACAAATACAAATGTTGTTGATGTATTTGAAGATGAAAAATTATTTGAACTTTCCGAAAATAAAAAGTTCCTTGAAGATTTGGGGTACATGGACTAAAATAGCCCTTATATTTTTATTTTTAACCCTTATTAACACCTTGAAACTTTTCTTGTTTCGTGTATAATTTTGATATAAGAAGAGATAGGAGTAAAAAATGTTCGAACGTTTTACAGAAAAAGCAATTAAAGTAATAATGCTTGCTCAGGAAGAAGCTCGAAGATTAGGTCATAACTTTGTTGGGACTGAACAGGTTTTACTGGGCTTAATCGGGGAAGGAACCGGCGTTGCGGCTAAAACACTTAAATCTATGGGAGTTAATCTCAAAGATGCCAGAACCGAAGTTGAAAAAATTATCGGCAGAGGTTCAGGATTTGTTGCGGTTGAAATCCCTTTCACCCCTAGAGCTAAAAGAGTTTTAGAATTATCCTGGGACGAAGCTAGACAATTAGGTCATAATTATATCGGAACAGAACATCTTCTTCTGGGCTTAATCAGAGAAGGAGAAGGTGTTGCGGCAAGAGTCCTGGAAAATCTGGGTGTAGATTTGAACAAAGTTAGAAGCAATGTTGTAAAAATGCTGGGAGAATCTAAACCGGCATCATCTTCTACAGGCTCATCAACCTCATCATCAAGTTCAAGTTCATCTTCATCTAAAGCAAAAACCCCGAGCCTTGATGAATTTGGAAGAGATTTAACCCTTGCAGCTCAAGAATTAAGACTTGATCCAGTTGTAGGCAGAGAGAAAGAAATTGAACGTGTAATTCAAATATTAGCAAGAAGAACCAAAAATAATCCGGTATTACTAGGAGAACCTGGTGTTGGTAAAACTGCTGTTGCGGAAGGACTTGCAATTAGAATCGTTAACGCAGAAGTTCCGGATATTTTAGATGGCAAAAAAGTTATCCAGCTTGATATGGGTCTTCTTGTCGCAGGTACTAAATACCGCGGAGAATTTGAAGAACGTCTTAAAAAGATTATGGATGAAATTCGCCAGGCTGGGAATATTATTCTTGTTATAGATGAAATGCATACCCTGATTGGTGCAGGGGCGGCAGAAGGCGCAATTGATGCGGCTAATATATTAAAACCGGCGTTATCAAGAGGTGAAATTCAGGTTATCGGTGCTACAACTTCTGATGAGTACAGAAAATATATTGAAAAAGACTCTGCACTTGAAAGACGTTTCCAGCCTGTTCAAATTGATGAACCGACAATTGAAGAATCTATCGAAATTATTAAAGGTTTAAAACCAAAATATGAAGAACACCACAGTTTGATAATTTCAGATGATGCTATTATTGCTTCTGTAAAACTTTCAAGCAAATACGTAAATGACAGATTCTTACCTGATAAAGCTATTGACGTAATCGATGAAGCAAGTTCAAAAGTAAGACTTAAAGCTTCTAATTTATGCCCTGAAGCTAAAGAACTTGAAAAACAATTAAAATCATTGATTAAAGAAAAAGAAGAAGCTATCAGAAATCAGGAATTTGAAACAGCATCACAATTACGTGATGATGAAGCAGATTTACGAGACAGAATTCGTGAAGTTTCTGCAAAATGGAGAGAAGAACACGAAGCTAACAGACCAACAGTTACAGCAGAACATGTTGCAGAAGTTATCGCAATGATGACAGGTGTTCCTGTAACAAAACTTACCGAAGGTGAAAGTGAAAGACTTTTACGTCTTGAAGATACTCTTCACCAGAGAGTTATCGGTCAACACGATGCTATCGTTGCTATTTCAAAAGCTATCAGACGTGCAAGAGTAGGATTAAAATCTCCAAACAGACCTATCGGAAGCTTCATCTTCTGTGGCCCAACAGGGGTTGGTAAAACTGAACTTGCAAAAGCTCTGGCTGAAGCTATGTTTGGCTCTGAAGATAACATGTTAAGAGTTGATATGTCTGAATTTATGGAAAAACATTCAACTGCAAAGCTTATTGGTTCTCCTCCTGGATACGTAGGCTACGATGACGGCGGTCACTTATCCGAACTGGTTAGAAAGAAACCTTATTCTGTAGTTCTTTTTGATGAAATCGAAAAAGCTCATCCTGATGTATTCAACATCATGCTTCAAATTTTGGACGACGGAAGACTTACAGATTCTAAAGGACGCCACATAAGTTTTAAAAATACTGTAATCATCATGACATCTAACGTTGGTGCAAGTATGATTCAAAATACTTCAAAACTTGGTTTCTCTACAGCTGAAGACGAATCTAAAGATAAGTATGAAAAACTAAAAGATACTGTATCTGAAGAAATGAAAAAAGCTTTCAGACCTGAGTTCTTGAACAGAATTGATGAAACAATCGTATTTGCTCATCTTTCTAAGGAAGAAATCAGACAAATCGTAGATTTGATGCTGAAAGATTTATTCAAACGTCTTGCTGAAAAAGAACTTAACGTTGAAGTTACAGATGAAGTAAAAGACCATCTTGCCGAAAACGGATATTCTGAAGCTTATGGTGCAAGACCATTGAGACGTTTAATTCAACGTAAAATGGAAGACAGCCTTGCGGAAGAAATTCTTTCCGGCAAATATACAAATGGAGATACTATCAAAGTAACTCTTAACGAAGGTAAAATCGCTTTCGAAAAAGCTTCTAAAACTAGAAGAACTAAAAAAGAAAAAGAAATCGAAATTGTAGAAGAAGCTTCTGCAAACTAATATTCAGACAAAAGGTAAGCTTATATAATAAGCTTACCTTTTGTAAATTTTTATTAATAATTTCTGCAAAACTATTCAAAAATAATTTGACAATTTTTATAAATCTTGATGGGTTAGACAGTAGGGGACATTATTTATGCGAGTAAATTATATTGATAGCGGCTATACATTGAACAATGTAAATGTTGGTTTAAAACCGCACAAACAAAAAACAAAAATAACTGCATCAGCAGTGCCAAACTCAAAGATGGTAAAATTAACATTTACCGGCAAAAACATGAAACAACTCGCATCATTTACGCCTGAAAATAATGGACTGGGGTTAGCTGAAGCATCTCAAGGCGGAGAAGGTTGTGTTGGTTATGAAGTTGTTGCAAGCATGCGCAAACATGAAGATATAGATGCCCGTAGTTTTATGCCTTTCTGGGAATACAACAACCCTGAAGGTGGTTACAAATTTTTAATCCACAGAAAAGCAGACTTTCCGGATGGAGTATCTAAACTTCCTGACGAAATCCCTGCAAAATTTTTCTACAGTGCAAAAATCGGCGAAGACTTGGAAGCTGTATCAAAAAAATTAGGAATACAAACAGACGAATTGAGCTATGTTATACAAAGCAGACCAAACGGCTCAGGTCCCGAAGCAAAATCAAAATATTGTATTTTAGAATCTACAAGTGTCAAAGGTGAAATTAGCCGTCCTTCATCCAGAGTATTAGGAGAAATGGATACTATTCCATATCATTTGCTTAAAATTTCATCAAACAACCCGAGATACAACAGACTAAAAGGTGAACCGCACTATTTTGTCTATACCCCTGATTTGGCAAAAGCGTCAAAACCATATTCTTACGACTGCTGGGGCAACGTTCCGTTTGAAGCAGAAATTATAAATTCTGATGAAATGAGAGCGCTTGCGCAAACCGTACACTCTCGAATGAACACCGAAGAATTTGGCTACTATGACCCTGCACAGGTTTTTGCACATGACAGACCGGGGCATTCATATGGAGTTCACCTTGCCAATATGTCTTCTACAGGAGATACTACGGTTGATGGTGTAAAAGTTCATATCTGGGCTCACAATACAGGAAGAAACTACCAAGGTGTAACTGATGACCCTATCAAATTTATTTCTGTAGTCGGTGATAAAGTAGATGTAGAAGCTTTAAAACAATTGCCTGATTTTGAGCTTATCAAAAAAGCCCAGGAACAAGGGCTTCATACATTGTCACCTAGAGAACAACAAATTGTACGCGCAGTTGTTGAACCGTTTGTTGCCCCGTTTAGAGACGGCGCAGGAACATACAATATGTTGAAAACAGGTATTGCAGCGGCAGGCACCAACCCTGATAATGTTTCAACAGGAACAGTTTCGCATACATTTGACAGAGAAATGAAAAGTGCTGACACTCCAGATGCGGCTAAATTCTTAACAGGTGATTATGCAAGTATCGAAACAAAATCCGTAGGTAATGGGGTAACACCTGCCAATTTAAGACTTGATGACCCTACAGCTGACTTTGGACGCGGCGGAAACGGCTTGTCTGCCCAAAAAGCGGGATTTACAACATTCAGTTATAACGGAACAAATATTGAAGAAGTTATTGCGGCAAAAGATGCAAACGCAAAATGGCTGACTAATTTAATCTGGGAAGCAGGAGAAAAAGGTCAGGATGCACTGAATGAACTGATGTTCAACAAAGGTCAAATAGCAGACGGACATAATGTTCTTGGCTACCTTTCTCCATTAAAAGACGGTGAAATTCTTGTATTTGGCTTTGGTCGTCCTGATGAACAAAAAGGTTTTCCTATAACAACCAAAGGTTACCTTGAATTTTTAAAAGACCCGTCAGTGCCTAAAGAAATGAAACAGAAAGTAAAAGTTTTCATTGGTGCCGGACCTTGGAATAAAGATGCGTCAGATTATCAAGATATAGTAAGAGATTTGAACGAAATCTGGGAACTTGACGGCGGAATTTATAAACACAATATTATGTACAATGATGGTTTCACACCAAACAGATTAGTCGGCGCCTGTCATTACGGCATGTTTACATCCCGTCGTGAAATGTACGGTATAACTCCGATTGAAGCAAAAATTGCAGGTACTCCGTACGGAGCAACAGCAACAGGCGGACCTGTTGATTATACAAACGCTAAAAATGGTTTCTTAACTCGAGAAGCTGTTGAATTAAGACCTGAAAGATTTGGTTTAACCTGGAATAATTCAGCCCGCGAAATTGATCAGGCGAGAGTAAACAATCAAGCTACACAAGTTGCAGATATATTCAAAGCTATGATTTATGAATACACAAATAACAGAGATGCTTATGTTGCGAAATCAAAGAAAAATATAGAAGAACTTGTTGACTGGCATAACAACGCTGAATACAACCACGGAAAATCTGCAAATAAATGTTATTTGGAAGATATTTTTGAAGTAGATAAAGGATGGGATGCTCGTAACAAATCTCCAATGCGCCGTGTAACAGGCAGATTTGGTGAATTTAAAGAACAAATTGAAGACTTGATGCATTCTACGAAATCTAAACCGGCAAAAGTTATTCTTGCTGTTGTTCTAGGCGGTCTTGCGGTTGTGACCGGAGGCTATCTGCTTCTTAATCGTTCTCAAAACCAAGCTAAAGAAGAAAAAGTATTAGATAAAGCAGCTTAAAAAAAGCGGGATTGAAATTTCAATCCCGCTTTTTTTATAATTTTGACAATACATGCTGTAATCTGTCGAGTTTTTTGTTATCAGTACCAATACCACACAAAAGCATTGTAGATTTTTCGTTGGTTCTTTCATCTTCAATATCAAAATCATCATACAGCATATCAGAAAGTTCATATCCTGAAATTCCGGGAACTTTTATTAAAACTTTCGTCGGATCATCTCCAAAGAACTCACATCCGCGGCATTTTTCACGAATTTTATCAAGACGTGTAATAAGGTTATCAATAGTCTTTCTGCCATCTCTTGAGTCTAAATATTCAATATTAGCTTCAATTGAAGCCAATAGAGGATAAGACGGAGAAGTTGTCATAAACATACTCAGAGCCGGTTCGACATCAATTTCACAATTACAATGTAATAGTGCTGTAGGATTCAATCCTCCTGCTGTTTTATGAAGAGACTGAACTGTAAAATCAGACACATTCACCGCTGATAACGGTAATCTGTCTGAAAAAGGATATAATGCCCCGTGAGCTTCATCAACAATCAAAAAAGCTTCATGACGCTCACAAATTGCCTTAATTTCTTCAATGTCAGAAATTATCCCCTCGTATGTGGGAGAGGTGATAATCACAGTTCTAATATTATACCTGCTTAAATAGTATTCAATAACATCAGGTTTAACCTCAAGCGGCACACCCCATTCAGGATCAATATCAAGATCAAAAGTAAGCGCCCTTGCCCCTGCAAGACGTACTGCATTAAAGTGGCACGGATGAGAATTTGACGCAATTAAAACTTTATCCCCTACCTGAGTACAGGATAATACTGCGGCAATTATTCCGCTTGTAGATCCATTCGTTAAAAATGTTGTGGAATATGTATGATAAATTGACCTTGCCCATAATTGAGCCTGTTCCAGAGCATCTTGCGGATTGTGACATTCGGTTTCAGAAATGTCAAGTTTGTACATCTCTTTGAGAGGTGAATAAATAAACTCTCTTTGTGAATGTGACGGGGTTGTAAAAAGAGTTTTGTGAATTTTACGTTCCAAAAGTTCTATTAAGCTCATAAATTACCTATTTATTTTTTATTTCAACGCTTCTTTTAGCACAGAATTGTGTCAAAATCATTTTGTCATGACCTGATTTATAAACAAATTGTCCTGAAACGGTATAACCGCCTTCGTTTCTTTTTTCAATTCTTATAGGTTGAAATTCACAAGCAAGTGATTGGTTATCATATAGCGGAACTGACACAGCAAAAGAAGCATCAATATTGATATTTGCATAGGTTTTAAATTTCATACCCCCTGCGGAGATGTCAAGTGTTGAAATGTTATAAATATTACCACTGTTATTCAATTCCAAATCGTGTAGGAATTTAATACGTGTGTATTGACGTCTTTGCAAAAATTTATGCTTAGCCGGACTTGCAATGACAAGAGTTTTACCGTTTATTTCTTTTGCATAAGAGTCAAAATATAATTTACCGCGTGAAGTTTGAGTATAAAATTCGCAATAAGTATTTAAAAGAATATTCTCAGGTTCATAATCAAGTTCCAGCGTAAAATCACCGGCTCTGACGGATGTAACTTTTCCTCTGTTTGCAAATTTGAAATCCTGCGGTATCAATAATATTTCCTGATTTTCAACAACTAATTCTCTCATCATTATCCTTTCAAATAATACTCTAATATTATTTAAAATTATACATTAATATTATTATTAAGTCATAATGTTAAGAAAAGAAAAGCCCCTGTTCAATAACAAGGGCAGCTGAGCAATCAGAAGAGTTGAGGATTTATACATAAATGATAAATATTTTTCAGTTCATTTTCATTGCGCTAAATAGCTAAAAATAAAAAAAAATATTGTCTAAAAGTACAAAATATTTGATTTTTTCACCACGCACATGCTAAAATATTCTTAAACAGAAGGAGTTTTTATGAAAAGATTATTATTAAGTTTAGTGATTTTCACTTTTGCAATTATGTTAAATCAAGGCTCTGCACTTGCAGTATATTATACTGCCCCGAATGCCGGGAATATGAATTTTTATCCTATGATGCAGCGTCAGATGGAAAAAGAAGAAACTCTGGATTTTATAAATAATCCTGAAGATTATCAGCAAAAACGGGAAGAAAAAGATGCTAAACTTGACTTTATAGAAGGAAAAACTGATGTTAACCCTTATTTTAAACCGACATCTTTTAATCTTGGCGGAAATAAAGAAGAAGAATTGCCACAACAAAAACCAATGCAATTTACAAAAGACGAAAACGGGCAAATAAAAATTCAAAGTATAAAATAACTAAAAAGGAAGGTTTTAAAACCTTCCTTTTTAGTTATTTTATTTTAACTGTTGGAACTACAGACATTCCGGGAACGATGTTATATTTTGAATAATCTTCATCAAAAACAATCTTAACAGGAACCCTTTGAACAATTTTTACATAACTGCCAACAGCGTTTTCCGGAGGGAATAAACTAGACTTTGCACCTGTTGCACGCTGAATACTATCTATATGAGCTTTGAATTTTTTGTTAGGATAGGTATCAACTTTTACAAAGACTTTCTGTCCTTGATGCATATGAGTAAGCTGACCTTCTTTAAAATTTGCAACAACCCAAACAGTACGGGGAACAACAGCGAGAAGCGGCTGACCGGTCTGAACATAATTTCCCTGTTCAACACTGCGAGAAGCAATTACCCCATCAGACGGTGCGTATATTTTTGTATAACTCAAATTTAATTTTGCCTGCTCGACTTCGGCTTCAAGTCGTTGTATTTCAGCCTGTACAGTTCGTATTTTAGCTATTGAAGAATCCAATTCTGACTTCATTGCTTTTTTACGATTATATGCAAATTGATAATTTGCTTTAGAAACATCCAGTTCTTTTGAACTCCTGTCATAATCCTGTTTTGAAACAACTCCGGTTTTATACATTTCGTCATATCTTTTAAAATCTTTTCGAGCAAAATCAAGTTTTGACATTGCCGAAGCGGTATCATCATCAGCTTGATGAACACCTGAGGTATTTTTTGAAACATCGTGTGATGATACATTTAAATGGGCTTTTGCTTCTGCTAATCTTGCTTCCGCCTGAGATAATTTTACTATGTAGTCATTTGGATCGATTTCTAAGAGCAAATCACCTTTTTTAACGGACTCATTATCATCAACAAGCAGATTAATTACAGGTCCTGAAACTCTTGGAGCTACAGAAATTATTCTGCCTTCGACAAAGGCATCATCGGTTGATTGATAATGAGTTGACATTACTGCGGCGTAAAACCCGATTAATATAAGAATAACGGCAGCAATAGCAGGAACAAATACGCGTTTTTTAGTTAATTTTGGACGTCTTTTCTTTAATCTGGCTTTTGCTAAAATTTCTAATTCTTCTTTTTTTCTTTTCTTACTTTTAGGTAAACGCGGGGCGTTATATTTTTCTTTATTTTCGGTCATTTTTAACCTCTTTTATAACTGTATATTCACTTTAGATAATAACTTATCCTTAATCTTTATTAAAACACCATGAAAAATTTCAATTTCTTCATCAGAAAAAGCCTCAACAGTTTCAGCCCAGGCATTTAAAATTTGAGGTAAAACCTGCAAATAGACATTCCTGCCGTCTTCTGTCAGGGCAATTTTAAAAACTTTTCTGCCGTTTACATCAGCGGTTTTTGTTACATACCCCTTATTTTCAAGAATACCAATAATTCTGGATACATTAGGTCTGTCTTTCAATGTAATTGCAGATATCTGGCGCTGATACAAATCATCATGGTCATACAAAGTTGCTAGAACAGAAAATTGTTCTGGCGTAATACCGAATTTACACCCAGAAAAGGTTTGACTTGCAAGCATTCTGGACAGGTTGCCAACTCCTGCAAGATTTATTCCAAGCCGATATTTTTCAAGTTTATTATTGTCCATGATATTTCCTTTTGTGTTATCATAATAACACAAAAGGAAATAAGTAGCATGAAAAGATTTACAATATTAATTATTTTAATAAATTTAACACTGTCAATTCCACAAACATTTGCAAAGCAAACTACAGAGAACCGCAATATTCAGTACCTTAACATCGAATGGTGGAATGGTTTTAAAGACGAAAACTTAAATAATTATCTATCTCAGGTTTTAAAAAATAATCAAGATTTAAAAATAGCATCTATCAAAACAAAACAATCCAAAGAAGTGATAAAACAAGCTTTTGCAAATCAGCTTCCGCAATTATATTTTAACGGAAATATTCAGCGGGAGTTTACGTCAAGCACACTAAAAATGGGCGAAGTTACCATACCTGATTACAATCAGGCAAGATATTATATGCCGCTCACAATGTCTTATGAAGTTGATATTTGGGGAGAAAATTATCTTAAAACTAAAAGTTTGAAAAAGCAGACTCAAATGATAAATGAAGATGAAAGAGCTGTGTACATATCAATAACTTCAGATTTTGCTGCAAATTATTATACACTAATAGGCATTGATAAACTAATTGAAAATCAATCCAAATTACTGGATATAGAAAAAAACATTGTAAAACTGGAAGAACAAAAATATCAAAGCGGACTTTGTCCGATATACGAAGTTTTATCAGAACGCCAGACATTTGATAAAATGCAGGAAAGATATAATTATTTGAAGGAAAGACAAGATATTTTGCAAAACCAAATGATAATGCAATTAGGTGACAGATTTTTAAAAGATATAAAAAGAAGTGATTACAAAAGAATTTCAACGATTAAAATCCCGTCAGAACTTTCGACTGAACTAATTCAATATCGTCCGGATATAAAAAAGGCAGAATATTATATTGAAAAGACAGGTATTGATATAAAGGCCGCTCGTCGAGACTTCCTGCCAAAATTTACAATATACGGGCAAGCAGGATTTAATGCATATGATTGGTGTAGAATATTTGCTCCGCATACTTTCTTATCCAATATAGGAATTGTTCCACATATAGATTTATTTACAGGCGGATATAAAAGATCTAAGCTAAGATATAGCAAGCTTGAATATGAAAAAGCCTTGCTTATTTATGAAAAAACAATATTAACATCAATACAAGAGCTTAATGACGCAATGATGAGCGTTAAGACTTCATCTTTAAATTATGAAAAAAGTCTTGAAAGATTTGATTTGGAAAAAGAAAAATTAAACCTTGCAAATTACAGGTTTCAAACCGGTGCAGCCTCAAAACTTGATAATCTCAAAGATAGCCAGGCTGTTTTGATATTGGAAGAAGAGCTTGTTACAAACAATATAAATAGATTTATTTCATCTATAAATTTATACAAAGCAACAGGCGGAAAAGATTATACCAAACCAATAGAATTATAACATTTCGACTTGATTTGCAACAGCTTTTGAAGATTTTAGAGGAATTAAAAATCCAAAAGTATTACGCTGTTTTTTTGAACTCTCAGCAATAATTTGACCTTCATGGGCTTCAATTATTCGTTTGGATAAATACAACCCGAGTCCAATTCCAACTTTGTTAAATTTATCTGAATGTGTAACATATTTTCTGAATAAATCCGCAAGAGCATCAGGTTCTATATACGGGCTGGAATTTTGAACTCTGACTTCAAGATTCTTGCCGCATTTCCTTGCAACAACCATTACCTCTGTTGTTTTATAAGCATAGTTTATGGCATTGGATAATAAGTTGATAATTACTCTTTTTAATTCAATCTTATCAGCATCTACAAACAATTCAGACCTGTCATCGAATTGAATTGTAACCTTGTTTTCAGCTGTCAGATTTGATATTTCATGAATACTTTCTTTTATCATTTTTACAACGTCAAAAGATGAGTAATTTAATGTTATGTCTCCGTTTTCAAACTTATATGTTGATAACAGCGTATAAACCATATCGTACATATAATTACATGAATCCAGTGTTAACTTGAGCATTTCTTTTTGTTCTTCATTAAAATATCCTAATTGCCCGCTGAGAAGAAGTTCCAAGGCTCTAACCTGAGCTATTGTCGGGGTTTTTAAGTCATGACTCAATGTCGCAATATAAGTTTCTCTTTGTTCAGCCATTCTTTTCTCTTTTTCGATACAACTTGCAAATGTTGATATAGCATAAATTTTTCCATCATTATGTCTTAGCGGAGTTTTATGAACAAAATACCAGTATTTCTCTCCATTTTTAGCTATAAATTGGCGTTCATACTGCATATTGACATTATTTGCAAGAACATTACAATCTTCTTTCATTATCTCTGCTTTAAATTCGTTAATGTCAAAATAATTCTTTTCTCCGGAAAATGTAATGTCAACACCATTTATAAAAAGGTTGTTTGCTCTGTCATTGCCTAACAAAAAATTCCCCTCAGTATCAATAATATAAGCAAGCATAGGTGAATTATTAAGCAAATCTTGCAGTTTAGAATTAGAAAAGGCTAAGGCTTCATTAAGATTTAGGGCATCCGTTACATCTCTGCTTAAGGTTAATATCCCAACGACCTCATTGTTACTTATAATAGGTGCAGAAATAACTTCATATTTATGTTCTAATTCATCATCCATATTACAAGTAAGTAAAAAAGTCTGAGTTGTACCTTCCTTTAATACCAGATTGTTAAATTTTAATATTAAATTTGCCTGTTCGGAAGGAAATAAATCTTTTGGAGTTTTACCAATAATTTCAGAAGTATCTTTTCTGCCGGCAAATGGTATAAATTTTTTAGAACACATTGCATAACGAAGTTTTGAATCTTTAAAAGTTATCAAATCCGGAGAATTTTCAAAAATAATATCAAGAAGAGCATCTACATGACAACTGCCACAACCTAAATTTGCGGCACTTGTTTTACAGTATTTATATCTTAAAAATTCATCGTCTTTGACATTCAGTTTATGATTAAAAAAGAAATTATTAAAAATTTGTTCCAAAGTTAAGAACAAAATTGCAGCTGCTATTGCACTTTTGGTAGAACATAAGCCTGTATGTAAGACTGAGCAGCTAAAGAAAAACAAAATAACAGCAAAGAATATTAAATGAGTCAATATCATACGTAATCTTATACTGAATATTTTATGTTTAAATAAAATCATATCTGAAATTCCTAACCATATCTTCTACTTTTTTTGTTTTTGCTAACTTTTTAAAAATTGAACACACACAGTTTGCAAGATCTGGTAATTGGATATTAAGATATTGAGCAACTTCCTGCTTCTCAAACCCTTTTAATACCATATTTATCAAAGTACACTCTGTAGAGTTCAACATAGTTCTAAAATAGGCATAATCATGTTCAGGCAAAGATTTGATAAAATTAAATATCAACAGCTGAACCCGATAATCAATCCATAATTCTCCATCTAAAACTTTATCAATAACTTTCATTAATCCTTCTTGAGTAATGTCTTTTAAAACATAAGCATCAACATTGCCAAACAATGCAGATAGAATTTCGGCATCACTGTTTGTTGATGTTAATAAAACAATTTTTGTACAAGGATTCATCGATTTAATCAGCCTGGAGGCTTCAACACCATTCATATACGGCAAGCATAAATCCAGCAAAACTAAATCTACTTGATGATTTTTTATATAAGCAAGACTGTCCTCAGCATTATCAAATTGTGCACAGACATTTAAGTCTGCACGCGGGGCAATCATTTTCTTTAAAATTACGCGGGTAAGTGCATAATCGTCAACAATAACTATATTTTGGATATCATTCTTCTTTTCCATATTCCCAGCCTTTCTGATGAGTATTTTTATTTAACAATATTCGGGAAAATATTTAAATTACCAAGGTGGGTAATATCCAAATATAAAGTCGGGTAATATTTATTACCCGACTTTAGCTGACTGTACTATTTAATTTTAAATATGTTCGATTTGACACTTAAAATCAGAGACTTCAGCAAGTCTTCTCTCTATTTCATCAAAAGTCAACAAACCTTTTGTAGCTCCAAAAACTGAAACAACTCCCGCAGAGTTTACAGATGCAGCTTCAAGGGCTTTTGCAATATTTCTGTCATACTTTTTTAGTGCGGCACAAAAAGTTGAAGCAAAAGCATCACCGGCTCCAAGTGTTGAGGTTACCGGTCCGTCAAAGCAAGGGCAGTAATAATATTTTTCCCCGTCATATGCAAATGCACCTTTTTTACCATCAGTGATTACAATTATCTGCAAATCAGAAACTCTTAATTTGCTAAACATTTCTTTTAAATCAGGATGAATGAGCTGGTCAGAAAATTTTGAATCTTTAGTATCCTGACGAAGTTGTATGCCAGTAGCCATAGTAGCTTCTTCTTTATTCATAACAACAATTTGTGCATATTCAAGAATGCTTTTTAAGTAAGTAAACCCTTTTTTAATACCTGTAGTTCCGGCATTAAAGCATACATAAGTTCCATTATCTTTTGCAAATTTAACAATATCATCCAAAACTCTGTTACTGTCTCCGTTTAAAGGTGCAATATAAAGAAGTTTAGAATTTTTAATTGCTTCAAAATTAATTTCGTTTTCTTTAATATGCGCATTGGCTCCTCTATGAGCAAGAACGGTTCTGTCACCTTCAAAACTTGTTAGAATAATTGAAAAACCTGTACTGTCATCTACGCGCTGAATTACATTTGACAAGTCAACATTAGAGTTTTCAAAAGCCTTAAAAATACCTCTTGAATAAATATCATCACCAACCTTGAAAATTGCACCTGTTTTAAGCCCTAAATTCGCAAAATTAAATGCGGTATTTACGCCGCCACCGCCAATTTGAGAGTCAAAATCCGTAATTTCAAGTTTTGATCCATAAGGATAACTCATAAATTCTGTATTTTTATCTTTTTTGCGGACGGAAACAATATTAGCATCATCACATTCCACAAAAACATCCATTGTTGCACTTCCGATTGTTATAACATCAAACATAATAATTCTCCCTTTTTCAAGGACATTTTAACATAAAAATATTAAATTATGTGAATATTATTTAATCTGACCCGCAAAAATATTTATGTACGGATTTATAAAAAAACAGTGACAATTTATTTAAGGAAACCTCATGAGAATACAATTTATTCCCAAATATTACGCAACAAACTGCAAAAAACCTAAATCTCAAAACAATCAGCACTCACAAAATAATATTATACATTCATCCTATAATCCGATAGCATATCAGGATTATAATATAAGTTTTGGTGCAAGAACCCCTGAAAACTTTTATGAATTCAATGCTGAAAGTATGCCGTACTCAATGCGAAACTACCTGAACTATGACAAAGAACAAAGACAGCATATGCCACCTGAGCAGATGATGAATGAAGTTTTTAAACATCTTGATAATGCTGAAAATTTTGAAGATGTAAAAAGGCTATACCCAAATGAAGATTTATTCAAAAATCTTCATCCTTTAAGAAAAAACTCCAGAAAAGGTATTCTTTCAGAAATCAAAGTTGCAAGAGATTTGAGCGACACTCCGCTTTTAAAAGACGGCTCGGATGACTTTGGTATGTATCTTCTAAAAAAGATTTATAAAGAAGGTAAAACACTGAAAGAAATCAGCAAAGATTTCTTGGAAAAAGATATAAATGAAGAATATAAGGGATTTATCACAGAACCCATAACCTATGATACAACTTCCGCTTACGGAATTAAATTCCCTAACAACGGTTTCTGGCATTCATTTATTTCGACAAGAGAAGAATACAAACAATTTTTTATAACTCTGCCGAAAAATACGATTGACCCGAACAGACTGGAAGCTCGTGCAAAATCAGAAAGCACAGGTTCAAAAACACAAAAAGCAGAGAATAATGATGATGTTCAGACTCCGAAAAAACAGGTACGAAAATACAAAACACCTAAATACAAAAGAGATCAATTAACGAAAGATATCCATAATGCAAAAGGTGAAATTGATGGTGTTGAAAGAGCAATAAGAAAAAGATTTTCAAAAGATGATCCTGAAGCATCATTCATGATAAAATATTTAAGCCCGATTATGACAGTAGCGGCGGACAGAGTACATCTCTCTGAAGAAATGAGATACTTCTTTGATACTGATGATAAGAATAAACAATTCGGACAATCTGAGATGCAACGCTTCTGGAAATCAAACCCTGAATTGCTTGGAAACTATTCTACTGCAATCACTGATACCATCGAACTTTTTGAGAGTGTTTACGGCGCAGGCGGGATGATTCCGATTAACAATCTGTATGAAGAAATTACTTCAAAAACAGAAAACCAAAAAGCAATTGATTAT
The DNA here is from genome assembly GCA_949035555.1 of uncultured bacterium. GTDB lineage: Bacteria > Cyanobacteriota > Vampirovibrionia > Gastranaerophilales > Gastranaerophilaceae > Zag111. Next base: position 58,541 of record CAROLD010000008.1, read on the forward strand.
GTAACTCCTGAATTCCTTGAACTGCTTGACTATACTCAACATATAAAACCTTTAAGAGATGAACGTTATGCAAAACATGATATTGAACAGCAAGAATGGGAAGCTCATTTTAAAGAACGTTATGGCGATGTTATAGAAGAAGCCCGACAAACCGAACAAAAAACAGCAATACCGCCCGTTTCTACTGTTAAAGAAGCAATGGATAACGCAATGAAAGCTAATCCCGGAGTTAAATTTTATGATTTTGTAATAGATAACGATACAAAAGTTTCTTTTGCTGTAAATCTTGAAGAAGTTACAGCAGATAAACTTAAGGGTGAATATTGTAATATGCCAGCTTCATTTATCGCAAAATATACAAAATTCTTCCTTAGCCATCCTAAAGCTGATGAAAAGCTTCTTTTATCATTAGCCTGCGCAGGCAAAGAAATGAAAGATTTGGGAACTTTCCTTGCCGACAAAAATTATACAGAAGAAGAAATGAATGATATGAACGCGAAAATTACAGAAAAGATAAATGAACGTTTATATTCTCCTCAAGAATTATTCGATATAATGAACAAAATTTATTCAGATTTTGAACAGAAAAATCCAAAATTTATGACACGGGTACAACAGGCAATAATGGAATATTCAACCAGATTAACAGTACCTGACAACGAGTACTTAAAACAGCTTATTGACGAAAGATACAAACAAATGGAAGAAGCTGGACTAATTTCCGACGGTATCAGCAATGAAAACAAATTAGCTACTTATACGACGGTTTATAGACAGGCTATGGATGCTATTGCGTCAATGAAAAGTCATAATATAGTTTTTCTAAACACTCGCAGCCTGGAAGCCGGCTTATCTTTCTTAAGAATAGGTAATACTATTGAAAATTATCCTGTTGAAATGGATAAAATTATGCGTAAATATACTACTCCGCTTACAAATAATGAAAAAAATAAAATTATCAGAGTATTCATGGACAGCACGCTGAATATGGATCCATATGAAACCGAAAGCTTTAAAACTCCGGAATTATCAGGGTTTTTCAAAGCATGTATGGAAGCTCTTAAACGAAAAGAGAATAATAAATTCAAAAAAGAATTTATAAATATGGTTTCAAGCGAAGTTGTCACCTCAGACAATACAACTTTAAGATATCTTATAGACCCGAATGCTGATAAAAATCTGATTGATGCAAAAGTTGAATTTGAAGTCGGCAAATTGATGCAAAAAGATATTGAGGTATTTAAAATTCTTGCCTGCTTAGATAAAGATATTATGGATAAATATATTAAAAACACAAATCCTGATATGTATGCTCAACTTCTGGCTTACAGACAAGTACATATGGGTGCGGATTTTTAGAAATAAAAAAACGGGAATTTCTTCCCGTTTTTTTATTTAATATGTTCAGTAAAGCTTATTGAACTTTTGCTTTATCTTCTTCTGAAACACCTTTAATTGTTAAGTTAACTCTGCCTTTTTCATCAATTTTGATAACTTTAACAATTACTTCCTGTCCGATAGATAAATGCGGTTCAATTGTTTCAATTCTTTCGTTGCACACTTGAGAAATGTGAACCATACCATCTTTACCGCCGCCTAATTCTACAAAAGCACCGATAGGTATAATTCTAACAACTTTACCTTTAATAACCATTCCAACTTCCGGCTTAAAAGTAAGATCTCTAATCATTTTAATAGCGATTTGAGCACCTTCCTGATCGTTAGAAGTAATAGTTACAACACCGCTGTCCTGAATATCAATTTCAGCACCTGAAGCATCGATAATTGCACGAATTTGTTTTCCGCCAGGTCCGATAACAGTTCCGATATCTTCAGTCGGAATAGTTATTGTAGTAATGCTTGGTGCAAATGGAGACATTGGACCAGGTTCGGTGATTGCTTCTCTCATTTTGCCTAAAATATGCAATCTACCTTCTTTAGCCTGAGCTAAAGCTCTGCGCAATGTAGCATTAGCAATTCCTTTAGCTTTCATATCCATTTGAAGAGCAGTAATTCCTGTATCGTTACCTGTAACTTTGAAGTCCATATCACCAAGGAAATCTTCAATACCTTGAATGTCAGTTAGAACAACAGGTTCTTTGCCTTCTTCTGTAATCATACCCATTGCTACGCCGCCAATCATTGATTTTACAGGAACACCTGCATTCATCAATGCCATTGAAGAGCCGCAAGTTGAAGCCATTGAAGTTGAACCGTTTGATTCTAATACATCAGATGTTACACGAATTGTGTATCCGAATTCTTCTTGAGATGGAAGCGCAGGAATATTCGCACGCTCAGCTAATGCACCGTGACCAACTTCACGTCTACCCGGACCTCTTAAAGGTTTAACTTCACCAACAGAGAAACCAGGGAAAATATATTTATGCATATAAGTTTTTTCAGTTTCAGGATCAACACCGTCAAGTTCCTGTTTCATTGCAGGACCTGCGAGAGTTGCAACTGAAAGAACCTGAGTTTGACCTCTTGTAAATACAGCTGAACCGTGAGCACGAGGTATAACACCAACTTCGCACCAAATAGGACGAACTTCTTCAGGTTTTCTTCCATCAGCTCTAACTCCTTCATCCAAAATCATTGTACGCATAATTTTCTTTTCAGCATTTTTAAATTCTTCTGCTACAAAGTCAATACCTGTTTCTTCAATGATTTGTTTAATATAATGATCATCAGCTAAAGCATCAATTTTTTCTTTAACTAATTTTTTAGCTTCTTCTAATTTTTGTTGTCTGTATGCTCTGTCAAAATTATGATATGCATCAAAAATCATAGCGCCGGCTGTTTCATTGATGATATTTTTTAACTCTGTTGTGTCGTATGGATTAACAAATTCTTGTTTTTCTACTTCACAAAGTTTTGCAAATTCAACTTGAGCTTCACATTGTTTTTTGATTTCTTGTTGAGCAAATTCAACAGCAGCCATAATATCGTCTTCTGTAACGAATTTACAACCAGCTTCAACCATGATTACAGAATCATGAGTACCTGCAACAACGATATCTAAATCTGATTCTTTAGCCTGTCTGTGAGTAGGGTTAGCAATCAAGTTACCTTCCGCATCTCTTGAAACTCTAACAGCACCGATAGGACCTTCAAAAGGTGCGCCTGAAAGCATTAATGCACAAGATGCACCTAACATAGCTAATGTATCAGGTTGATTTTCTTGATCGTAGCTGAATAATTGAGCAACGATTTGAATATCATTTCTATAACCTTTAGGGAATAAAGGTCTGATAGGTCTGTCAATCAATCTTGATACAAGGATAGCTTTATCACTTGCTTTACCTTCTGAACGATTGTAACCGCCAGGGATACGACCGATTGAAGACATTCTTTCTTCATAATCAATTAATAATGGGAAAAAGTCGATACCAACTCTTGGTTCTTTGGAAACAACACAGTGAACAAATAACATTGTATCTCCGCATCTAACTGTAACAGAACCATTTGTTGATTGACCATACTTTCCGGTTTCAATAGTGACGGTTTTGCCGCCAATTTCTAATTGAAAGGATTTTGTTTCAGGTTTCATAATAAATACCTTTTCTTTCTGCGTCTCTTCTAAACGCCTTTTAGTTATACACTTCCGTTTACGAAAAATATTATACTTCAAACAGAAAGAAAATGCATAATTATTAATAGCAAAATTTTCTTTTGAGGCATTTTAAGTAATATTATGATAAATAATAATTCATCAATAAGCTTTCAGGCTAAATTTATAAATTCGACACAAATATTAAAAAATGCAGGGCAAAACATATACAAACCAATTAAAACATCCTTTCTGGAGATTGATACGACAAACAAAAATGACATAGCCGCTCTGAGTGTAGTTGACAAATACTGGGACAACAGTTTTGCGTGTAATATTTACGCTACTGCAAATGCATTGAAACATGGAATATTTGATATAGATGAATACAAAATATACGCACTCACAAAACAATTGAATAATTTTGATAAACTGGACGGAACTCAAATTTTAGGTTTAGCAGAGATTTCTCCAAAAACAGATGGAGCTATTTTTATTGATTATATTCAGGTTGCTCCTGAAAATATATATACAACACAACCTCAATATAAAAAGATAGGTTCAAGAATGCTGGATGCATTTAAAAATATAGCTGACAAAATAACATTAAAACCGAATTCAAAAGGTTCTGCGATATTTTATACTAAAAACGAATTTAAACCAACATTCAAAAATCAAGATATTTTTGAATGGGTAAGAGATTGATTTTTACACTTTACAGCAAGAATTTTCGTGCTATCATAAGAATGCAAAAGGGCTTGTAGCTCAGTTGGTAGAGCAGTTGACTCTTAATCAATTGGTCGTGGGTTCGAGTCCCACCGGGCCCAAGTTTTTGCAAAACCGACTTCCGAGATTTCGGAACTTTTAATATTAGAGAGTAAGTGTTTTAGTTTAAATAAGAGAAGGGGTAAAAATGGTTTGTACATTAGATAAAAACAAAGTAAGTACAATTAGAAAAGCTCTGAAAGCTTTAGGTAAAAAGAATTTTGTATTTATTATGCACAATGGAAGTTTCCCGTCGGCAGAAGGCGAAAATACAGGTTTTGGAACTGTTAATTCCAAGGGTGGAAAAAACTTTTTAGAATATGCTGCAGGCTTGTTTGATGCTATACAAATGGGTCCGGCAGGCAAAACTAAAACCTCAGATTCTTCACCTTACACCGGTACTATTTTTTCAAATAACCCTTTATTCATTGATTTAAAAGAACTTACAACAGACAAATGGCATAATATTCTTTCTGTTGAAACCTTTAATGATATTGTTAGCAATAATCCGAACAAAGATAAAAACAGAACAAGTTATTCTTACATAACAAAAAGACAATCAGAAGCGCTTTCTGAAGCTTATGATAACTTTATCAAATTAAACGATGAAAAACTAAACAAAGAATTCACAGACTACAAACGCGAAAATGATTCATGGCTTGACAAAGACAGTCTTTATGAAGCTCTTACCATTGAAAATGAAACAGATTATTGGCCAAAATGGAAAAGCAACATTGATAAAAATCTGTTCAATCCAAAATCTTATGAAGAAAAAATGGAATTCGGAAAACGAATTGATGAAATTTCTAAAAAATATGCCAAAGAAATCGATAAATATAAATTCATCCAGTTTGTTTTGAATAAACAAAATATTGAAACAAAAAAACTTTCAGATGAAAAAGGCATCAAAATGATTGCAGACAGACAAGTTGCATTCTCAGACAGAGACACATGGGCGTACCAATCACTATTTTTAGACGGCTGGTGCCTTGGATGCCCTCCTGACTATTTTTCAAAAGACGGACAGGCATGGGGCTTCCCGGTTATTGATCCTGAAAAACTTTATAACGAAGACGGAACGCTTGGCGAAGCCGGAATTTTGATGAAAAACTTATTCAAAAAAATGTTTCGTGAAAATCCTGGCGGGGTTCGAATTGACCACATCGTAGGCTTAATTGACCCGTGGGTTTATAAATCAGGTAAAAAACCAATGCCGGAACAAGGTGCTGGAAGATTATATTCTTCTCCCGAACATCCGGAACTTTCAAAATATGCAATTGCAAAATTTGAGGATTTAGATCAAACTCTTGGCGCTGATAATGAACACAGAGTAAAAAATCTTACAGATGAACAAATTAAACTATATGGCAGACTTATTGAAAAAATAGTAATTGCAGCAGCTAAAGAAGAAGGTCTGACAAAAGATGCTATTGTCTGCGAAGACCTTGGAACTCTTACAACACCAGTAGCCGCTGTTATGAAAGAATATGAACTTTTAGGTATGAGATTAACTCAATTTACAGTACCAACCGAACCTGAAGACCCATACAGATGCTGTAATATAAACGAAAATTGCTGGGCTATGGTAGGAACTCACGACAACAGACCTGTTACCTTATGGGCTAAAGATTTAGTTAACACCCATGATGGTTACCTGCATGTTAAAAACCTTGTTGATGATTTGTTCAAAGATTGCGAAAATAAAGACGAAATAATTGTTAAAATGACGAATGATGCTGAATTCTTGAAAGAAACAAAACTTGTTGAATTATTTGCAAATAAAGCAGAAAATATCCAAATTTTCTTTACTGATTTCTTTAACATGAAAGAAACTTATAACACTCCAGGAACCTCTGGCGACAAGAATTGGAGCTTGAGACTTCCGAATAATTTTGATACTATGGAAACTATTAATTTGCCAGTTTTACTGAAAAAAGCTATAATAGCAAGAGGTAATGAATTTGCAAATGATAATATAAAAATAATTGAGGAACTCGATGAAATTCAATAAATTACTAAAATCATTATTAACATTAGCTATCCTGTTATCAACTACAGGTGTAAGTTATGCATCAATCGCGACAGAAGCAAAACTTCAATACAACAAAGGGATTGATTATTATCAACTAGGACAATTTGAAGAATCAGCATCTTGCTTTAAAAAAGCAATTGAGTTAGACCCAAACTATATTGATGCTTATTATAACCTGGGTTCAATTCTTGAATACATGCAACAGGATGAAGCGGCACTAACGGTATTTAAACAAATAATTCTTAGAAAACCGGACGATTTTGAATCTGTTTATAAAGCCGCATCTTTGAGCAAAAAACTCGGAGAAATAGAAAAAGCAAAAATGTATTTGACCCTTATCCCCACAGATTCAATGATTGGTCAAAGAGCAAAACAGCTTGCAGACTCAATGGAAACAGATATTCCAACTGCAAAAGCTGAACAAAATGAACCAAAATCATATGAGGAAGCCGCACCGCAAAATATTGAAAATGGGCTGTATAACGACATCTCCAGCCCTACCGGTATTGTAACGGATAAAGGCGGAAATCTCTATGTTGCAGGATTTTCTGATAACACTATTTACAAAATAGGTCCTGATAATAAAAAAATCGTTTATATAAAAAGTTCAAAAATCGATGGACCTATAGGACTTGCAATTGATAATCCGGGAAATATTTATATTGCAAATTACAACAAAGATAATGTTCTAAAAGTAGATACTAACGGGTCAATTACAGAACTTATCCATAATGTTCAAAAACCTTACTGTATGCATATTACGGGAAGCTTATTATTTGTATCATCTCAAGGAAGCAACTCTATTGTGCGCTACAAATTAGATAAATAATAGCAATTATTATCTTAGCTATAAAAAAATCAGCTGATTGACTTACTAATAAGTTGATATAAAAATAAAACTTTTCTCCTTAACATTGAGTTAAGGAGATTTTTTATGCCTGAAAAGCTGATATACAAAAAAATGCCAATAGAAGAATTAGTTGTATTATCACAGCAAGAAGACTTTAAAGCTCTTGAAGAATTGATAAGAAAAATACAGCACGATGTCTATGCAACATTATCATATATGTCAACAAACAATGAAAATATAAATGATCTGACTCAAGATATTCTTCTAAAAGTAGCAAAACATATCCAAAATTTAAAAAACCCCAAATGTTTCAACGGGTGGCTAAATCAAATTATCACTAATACGTATTATGATGATTTAAGAAAGCAAAAAAGACATCCTGAAACAATTTCAATAGACTACGAGTGTGAACCTCTTAACCTCGCCGTTAAAATCGAAATACCGGATAAAAAAAGTAAACCTTTTGAAAAATGTATAAATGCAGAATGCGAAAAATTAATAAAATCAGCAATTCGAGAACTTCCTGAAGCCTTTAGAATTGCTATAATTCTGAGAGAATTTCAGGGACTAAGCTACGAAGAAATTGCTCAAACAACAAATTCCAGCATAGGTACAGTTAAATCTAGAATTTCCAGAGCAAGAATAAAACTACAAGAAGCGTTAAAAAATTATATCTAAGGAGAAAAAAATGAATAAAGACTTAACATGCAATCAAGTCGCCGCTCTAATAAATTTTTATATAGACGGCAAACTGAACCCCAGATTAAAGGAATATGTCAATATGCATCTGGCAAAATGTCCAGCCTGTCGAAAAAAAATTGAAGAACTCCAAAAAATAATGAGCAGATTTAAAAATTTACACTCTCCTGCACAAAAAAAAGAAGAGGAATTAAAAGCTGAGTTCATAAACAATTTGTCGGCTTATGTTGATAATGAATTAAATACAAATGAAAATATAAAAATAAAGAAAATGGCAATTTCCAATCCAAACGCAAGAAGAGAACTTGAAGCAATGTATAAATTCAAAAAAGTTGCAGCATCAGCTTATGAAAAAACAAAAAACGATTCAAAATTTGACTATTCCAAAGATATACTTTCAAAAATTCAAACTCAGCCCGATTATACAACAACATACTTTTACAAACTGACGGCTGTATTTGTATGCTTAGTACTTGCTATTATCGGCGGATTTATTTATCTATACCTTTAAATAACCTGATGATGAGTATAAAGTTTTAGTTCCGAAAGAATTTATAGAAGGTCGCTTGATATATGGTTTTTCAGGCTGATTTTCATCCGAACCAAACTTTGCTATTGCAGTTTTTTGGCGTTTTGAAGCATACTGGTTTCTTATAATTGGAGTAACAATATTACAAGAAAGAACTGAACCCACAGTTGTGGCAACAAGATCAATACCGTCTTCAAATTCTTTATAATTTTTTGTTAATTTTTCGGGTAGATTTTTCACGTCTCGTAAAACCTCAAAATCAAGCTTGCCGATTTTATCTTCAAACGGACTATTTTTAAGGAATTTACTTACATTTGCAGGAAGCCATTTACCCGATTTTACAAGTTTTGAGGCGATAGACTGAAAGGTTTGTGTGATAAGGTAAAAAGATGCTATATTTACTGCTGCGTCAGCGGCTTCCTGAGGAATAAGAAACATTTTTTGTTTTGCAGGAATTTTATCATTTATTATAATAGCTGTAATCTGCGCAAGAGATGATAATACCCATCCGATTACACCTGTATGTATAAGCATTGTACCCGGGTTTTCGCCATAATGTCTTGCTACCCAGTTTAAACCTTTTTTAAATAAAGAAGTATTACTCATGTTCTACCTCCTTATTTTTTGTTTCTAAATTTTTTTTGTCATGTTGATGAATTTTATCAACAAATTTATTGGTTAAAAATTTTGTTAACGGAGCGTCAATCAAGAAATTTGTAAATACCATAACTCCAAGAGACATTATGGTCCCTAAAGATTTTTTATACTGATTCAAAGTTTTAAGTACAACGTCAGGTATAAATAAACTACGCCAATTTTTTAACTTCATTGTTGAAGTTATTTCATTCGGATATTTAGTAAATGCATTAATTAGTTTGATGCAGCCTGCACGGACTGCAACTCCGGTCAGAGTCCCTGCAATAATTTTAGCTACAGTTCTTGCAGCAGACACTTTTCTTGTATCTTCATCAACATTGGTATTTGCCAAATCAATAAAAGGCTGTGTCATTAAAGCTGTAACACCCAAAATTGCCCTATTTTCAGGTGATGAAATATTCTTTCCAATCCATTTTAAAGCTTTTAATGGTTTTTCACCGGAAACAGTCATTGGTGGAATAACGTCAATAACCCTCTGGACAACAGGGCGATAAACTCTGGATATTGAATTTTTCACTGAGGTTACATTCATACACATTCCTACCCGAATACATAAATATTCTAAAACCTATTAATTGCCTGATTTTGCTAGTATATTCATAAAAATTTACAAAAAATCGAGGTACAAAACAGATTGTACCTCAAAAATTTTCAAATATAAAATATTATTACAATATTGCACCTTTAGGAACAACAGTAACCCCGCCTTCTGAAACATGGAAACCTCGTTTAAGGTCTTCTTCTCGGTTAAAACCGATTTTTGTGTGAGGTGGAATAATAACATTTTTATCAATAATAGCTTTTCTGATCTGGGAATATCTGCCGACTTCAACCTGTTCCATTAAAATACTATCGCTAACACTTGAGTAACTATTAATTCTTACCTTTGGAGAGAGTACACAATGAGACAAGCCACCACCGGAAACTATACAGCCTTCGGATACCATTGAATTTGTTGCCATACCAACTCTATCCCCTTCTTCCCAAACAAATTTTGCGGGAGGATAATTATAGTTAAAAGTTCTTAAAGGCCATTCTTTTGAATACAAATTCAATTCAGGAGAATAGTCAAGTAAATCCATATTTGCCTGCCAGTAAGCATCAATACTTCCGACATCTTTCCAATAACCCTGCTCTGCCGAGGTCATACCAGGAAACGAATTATCTGCAAAATTATAAACAAATATATTTTTACCTTCATTTAACAGCATTGGAATAACATTTTTCCCAAAGTCGTGATTTGATTCTTCAATCTGCGCATCTCTATTTAATGCATCCAGAAGAACTTCCTTATCAAAAATATAATTCCCCATAGATGCAAGACACATATCAGGTCTGCCAGGAATAGCTTTTGGTCTGGATGTAGGTTTTTCTACAAAATTAACAAGACGCCAATCATCATCAACTTCCATAATACCAAACTCTGAAGCATCTTCAATAGGAATAGGAATTGCAGAAATTGTTAAATCTGACTTTCTGTTTTTGTGAAAATCAAGCATCTGCCCAACCTGCATTTTATAAATATGATCTCCGCCAAATACACAAACATAACGCGGATCTTCATCTGTAATATGAAAAACATTTTGATAAATAGCATCAGCAGTACCTTTGTACCAGTCATTGCCGGTTCTCATTTGTGCCGGTGCCAAATCCACATACTGATTCAAAAATGGAGATAATGTCCATCCTCTTGTAATATGTTTATTTAAGGAATCCGATTTATATTGAGTTAAAACCTTAATTTTATAAAATCCTGAATTAATAAAATTGTTAATAACAAAATCAATAATTCTGTAACGTCCGCCAAACGGCACTGCAGGCTTTGCTCTGTCTTTTGTCAACGGGAATAATCTTTTCCCCTCTCCGCCTGCTAAAATCATAACTAATGCATCTTCAATTGACATATAAAATCCTCTTTTACTATATAAAAATTATATAATAAACTATTAAAAAGTTCATTAATACTAAATAATTAATTTACATGGTTAAAAAGGATTAACTTTAACAAAAGCGGGATTTCATTTTTGAAATCCCGCTTTTGTTTCTATAAAT
>CAROLD010000009.1 GCA_949035555.1 uncultured bacterium
TAACAAGTTCTTTGAATTTTTTACCAGCTGAGAAAGCAGGAACTGTTTTAGCAGCGATTTTTAAAGCTGCGCCTGTTTGAGGGTTTCTGCCGGTTCTAGCTGCTCTTTTGCGAGCTTCGAAAGTACCGAAGCCAACTAAAGTAACTTTTTTACCTTTAGAAACTGTTTTTTGAATTGTTTCTAATGTAGCTGCTAAGATATCAGCTGTAGCTTTTTGAGAAACTTTTGCTTTTTTAGATACTTCTTTTACTAATTCTTCTTTGTTCATTACGAACCTCCTTCTTCCTTTCCCACGGAGTTTATAACCATTTTCCGCAGTGTATGTGTAATCGACAAATTTATTATATCACTTTCTCCAGTCCTGTCAAGGGTTTTAGAGATTAATTTTTCTGAATGCAACGATATAGTGTATATTCAACAATATATCCTTGCTAAAATTCAATAATAATGCTAGTTTTGCTAATTGTTTAATTTTGCAAATTTAACGTTCTGGTAAAAATATTGTAGAATTTGATATGCATTATAGCCTTGTTTGGCGAGGTTATTTGCCCCATGCTGAGACATGCCTACACCATGACCATTTTTTTTAACATTATCATCAAATGATGGAACTGCGTGTAAATATGGAATATTCCCTCCCCACGCGGCAGTATTTGTCATGCCTCCGGCTGAAGCTGAATAGTATGCTGAAATAATTTTCATATCATAAGTTAAAACAAGCCCATAAGTTTCTTCAACTGCCTTGTTTGTTTTATTAGTTTCAACAGATGCACCGTTGTATGCCTGATCTTCTGTGTTATCCTTTAGGTCATAACCGTGTCTTGCTTGTTTGCCAAGATTTGCCAGAGCAAAACTTCTTGCGGCAATTGCTTGGGCTTTCAGTGCTTCAAATTCCCACGAAGGCGGCATTTCTGACGGGACAACACCTTTTAAGTAGTCTTCTAAATCGATATCATTAATTACAGTCAGATTTCCGTTTACAACTTTAACCATTAATTTACCGTGATACCATTTGCCTTTTGTGCTCACATATCCGTCAGTATCGGGTCTTATTACAATAGAATCTGTTCCCAGTGTATAAAATTTCCCGCCGCTTTTTACTGCAATTTGGTTTTTGTACGGAACAAGGACGTAACCTTTCATTGCATTTGATGTGCAGACTGTTTTGTTTGTGTGTACATCAATCATTCTTCCGTTAACATTTGTTCCTATGCCAGCCTGGTCAACTTCTGTAAGCAGTCCGATTTTTATTGCGTATGACGGATTAGCTATAATTAAATTTATTAATAATATTGTTAATGTAATTAAAATCTTTCTCATAGTCTCTATTTTAGCACTTTACGAAAAAAAGTAATAAATCAAACGAATGATTTTTGTTTTATTTCTGGTATATTCGAGTGTAATTCCAGTAGCTTTTGAACACTTTTTTTACATAATTTTTAGTTTCATCATATGGAATTTGTTCAACAAATTCATCTGTATCTGAATATTTTAATGTGGTTTTCCACCTGGTGACGGAACCTATACCTCCGTTATATGCGGCAATAGCTGATACATCTTTGTTTTCAAGCATTCCTCTGATTGTAGAATAATAAAGGTTTCCGAGTTTTATGTTCAATTCGGGATTAAATAAATAGCTGGTATTAAAGTCGATGCCGTGTTTTTGTCCGATGTCGTGTGCTGTTGAAGGCATAAGCTGCATCAAACCTATTGCGCCAACGCCGCTTTGGGCTTCAGAATTGAAAAAGCTTTCTTCCCGAATGATTGCCATCATTAACGCGTCATTATTACGGTATTCCTGAGCTGCTTTTTGAGCTTGTTTATAATAATTCTGAGGATATACAAGACGCCATCTCAGGTCAGTTTTTGGCGGTTTTAATTCTAATTTTGCCATTGCTTCCTGCGCAAGATGAGTTGAAACTGAATAGTTGCCTTTTTCGTATTCGACCCAGCTTTTTATAAAGTCATCACCTGTAAGTTTGGCAATCATATCATAATCTTCAACAATCATGAGTTTGTTAAGTATATCAGTACTTGATGGTGCTTTATAAGGATATAATACAGGTTTGTAATCCAGTTGAGCATTAATTGTTGCTGTTGGGATTCCTTGAACAATCCAGAATGAGCGGTATGCATAATAGGTGTCCGGATAATTGTTAATAATATTTTTAAAATATCTTATGCTTTCTAAACTGTTGTAGCGTTGTTCGATTTTACCTTCCCAAAACATAATAGTTGGAGTATTTTTTGTTTTCGTGTATTTTGCAAGATAATTTTTCCCAATTTGTCGGGCATTTGCGTAATCTTTTTGTGCAATTCTGTCAAAAAATAGATTGTATAATGCATTTTCTGCATAATCACCGTTTGGAAAGTTTACGTATAAATCTTGATAACAGGCATATTTTTGATCAGGTGCTGATTTTGCGCATTTTAAACTCCATATGTAGTCTTTACCTTTGCCTTTTGCTTTTTCAAAAAGTGAGTATAATAACGTGTTTGAACTGTCGTCAAGTTTTAAATAAGCATCAACTGCTCGTTTGTAATCTTCGGGTCTTGCAGATGCCGAGTATTTGGAAACTCCTTCTTCTATGTTGGTTTTCACGTTAGCGTAGTCGTGTCTTGCAATTGAGTTGGAAACATCTATTGCCCAACGATCCTTAGTGCTTGATTTTGAAAGAGTTACGTCAGCATCTTTGTAAAGGTTTGCAAGGTGATATGCGCGTGCGGCAAGGGTATAATCCTCAGATTTCATATCAGGATTAAATTTTATCCAATTGTTTGCAACATTTACTGCCAGTCTGCCATCGGGGTAATTTTCAAGGTATTTACGAAAAGCATCTTCAATGTGTTCTGTTTTTTCTTTTGAAATATTTTTTTTTGAGTATCTGAGTTTTGAGGCATCAATACGTGCTATATAGTATTGCGAAGCGACCTTATAATCCTCGTCAATATCTGATTTTGCAACTGAATTAAAATATTTTCGAGCCTGTAACGGATTGTCATCAATCAGAATTTGCCCGGCTTGATATTTTGCTTCCGTACTTAATTTTGAAGACGGATATCTGCGAAAAAGTTTCTGGTACATTTTTAACTCTGAAGAGCTGTCACCCAGAGCTTTTGCACAAAGCGCCTGTCGGAACAGAGCAACAGGTTTTAATTTTGACGTATATCCAATTTTTGAAAACAAAAAATATGAATTGGAGTAATTGCCATTTTGATAATCTTTTAATGCCTGTTTATATACTTGTACGGTTTTTCGCTCAGGCTGAAAAACTTTAGCAAAATAAAATCCTGATAAGAAACAAGAACAGAAAATTACTGCCGCAATTATTCCTTTGTTTTTCTGTGTGAACACATACATAATACCAACATTTTAACAAATTTCTTGTAAAAGTAAAAATTTTTATCAAATATTTACATACAGCTTTTATTTAAATATTCACGCTTTATAATTGAATAAAAAGGAGAAACTAATGCCTGTATGGGAAAAAGGTCTTATTGCAATAGGTATCAATCTGGTACTTATTATTGTGTTATTTAAGGTTTTAGATATTGTAGATAAAAAAATCCGTGTGAAAATTCAAAATACAGAATCTGATTCTCCGCTGCTTCGTTTTATGCCGATAATTATGAAGCTTTTAAAGGCTGTTCTTTTGTTTATTGCAATAACAGGATTTTTACAAAGTCAGGGGTATTCGGTTTCTTCAATTCTTGCCGGATTTGGAATAGGCGGTATTGCTGTAGGTATGGCGGCTAAAGATGCGCTTGCTAATATCTTTGGCAGTATTGAAATCCTTTCCGACCATGTTTATAAAGTTGGCGATTATGTCAAGATTAACGATATTGAAGGTTATGTTGAAGATATAAATATTCGCTCCACAAAAATTCGCGATCTTGACCATTTTCTAATAAGTGTTCCGAATAATGTAGCCGCAAATGCTACAATCGTTAATGTTTCACGTGCAAAGAAAAGATTTATAAATATAACTTTCGGTGTCACTTATTCTACTGATAACGACAATATAAAAAAAGCTCAGGAAATTTTAAAACAGCTTGCAACAGAGCACAAAGAAATTCATAATGAATTTACAGTTGCAGTGCATGATTTGGGCGACAGTTCAATAAATATAAGATTTAGAGGCTATGTTAAATCAGGATCATATGACAAATTTCTGAAAGTTCGCGGAGAGTTTTTAGAACAGGTTGTTGCCAAATTCCGCGAGTCAAATATTGATTTTGCTTTTCCGTCACGTTCAATCTACATAGAAAACGGAGTAAAAGTTGAAAATTAAAATAATTGCACTAGGTAAAATTAAAGAAAAATTTTTGAAAGATGGGATAAATGAGTTTCTGAAAAGATTAACACCATATGCTTCTGTTTCGGTTTTAGAACTCAATCCGATTGAAATTAAAGACGAAAATCTAACAGATAAAATTTTATTGGAAGAAGGTGAAAAAATTCTTTCAAACATTAAGCCGCTGGACTTTGTAATTACTATGGAAATCAAAGGGAAACATTTTTCCAGTGAAGAATTTGCACAAAAGATTGAAGAAATTACAAATGACGGGGTGCAGGAAATTGTTTTTGTAATAGGTTCTTCTTGCGGGATAGGGAAAAATGTCTCAGAACGTGCAAATTTAAAGATGAGTATGTCTAAAATGACATTTCTGCATCAGTTTGCAAGACTCATTCTGGTTGAACAGATATATCGTGCTTTCAAAATAATAAAATGTGAAACTTATCATAAATAAAATTAAGGGGTATATGAAATGACTATTATTAATGATGTTTTTACGGTACACACAAAAGGGAATACCGAGATAATTGATATTACCCCTCAGATAAGAAATGTTGTTTACAATCACAGGCTTCAAAATGCTGTTGTTTTTGTTTATGCTCAAGGCAGTACGGTTTCAATTACTAATATTGAATTTGAACCGGGACTTCTGGTTGATTTACCGGAAGCGCTAAACAGAATTGCGCCAGTAAGTATTCCTTATCATCACGATGAAATGTGGCATGACGGTAACGGTTATGCGCATGTGCGTGCGTCTATTGTTGGTAACTCTACACATGTTCCTTTGATAGACGGGGTTTTACAGCTTGGTCAGTGGCAGCAGGTAGTGCTTATAGACTTTGATAACAAGGCTCGAGCAAGAAAAGTTAACGTACAAATTATCTATTGATAACAGTGTGAAGTTTTGTAAAGTGTAAAATGTACACTATTCTTGCAGTTTTACCTAACTTAAAAAAATATAAAACAATAGTGTTGACATATTTTTTATGTTGTGCAATAATAAGTGTATAAGATTTAAGTGTAGTCGAAACACTAAATATAAATAGTTCATTAACCCCAAAAACATATAAACTCCTAAATAATAAACACTAAAAGAGACCATTAGGATGCAGAAAACGACCCACTCACTTGTGAGTGGTTTTTTTTATGGGTAAATGTTGTTGTCAAGGATATTGAAAGCTTGCGATATTTTTAATTATTTGTTATTGGTTGCTGTTGAGGGTAACTATCCTGTTGAAAATCTTGAACATATTGCTCCTGCTGCGTTTCCTGAACAGGCTGCAGTTCCTCGGGCTGGGATTCTATGGAAGGTATTTCTTCTTGGGGACGTTGGTTGTAATCTTTCATAAACGCTTCCATTCGGCTTTCGCGTTGAGAATACAGATTATCGGTTTTTTGGATGTCTGAAAGCACATTTGATAATTCTTTTTTATACCCTTCTGATTGCTTGCAGGTTCGATAATTATCCAGCATATTGTATAGCGAACGAATATTTCCTGCCGCAACATTTTTTCTTGATTCTTCTGTTTGCATTCCGTTGTAGGTGAGTTTATACAAGGATAAAGCATTGTGCTGTGCATAATCCAGATATATACAGGTTGAATTTTTTATAGGCAAGTTTTTATTCTTATTAAGATTTTGATTAAGGAAATCGGCTATAGAAAGATATTTGAAGTATTTGTCGGAAGTTGACATATGTGTATTGTTATCAAGCTCTTCAAAATCGATTTTTTCAGACAAAGTTTTGCTTTCTTTATATGTAGAAATTGAATATGTCATAAGCAGGATGCCGATAAGTAATATTCCGATACCCACCATCAACAAATCATTGTAGCTTCTCTTTTCCATAATCCCACCCCCGTTTGCTTTGATTATACTATAAATTTAAGTAAAATACCATTCAAACAGCTTATTGGAATTTTTTGAATATAATTATATAATCAATTTAAGAAAAAGTTGGAGAAGAATATGAAAAAAATGTATATAATTTTACTTTTGGTAGGTTTATTTATCGGAAGTCAGGTAATGGCTGATGTAGTAACAACAACAAGAAAAATTAATAAACCACAGTCTCAAACTCAGCAAAAACAGCAAAATGTTCAGACTCAAACAAGAAAAACAACTCCGCCTGTAACTAAACGAACAACAGGAAACAAACTTGTTGATAATATTATGAGCTGTAAACCATACAGTGAAACAATGGTTTCGGATATTGATGGTGTGAATTTTGATTTCAAAGTTACAATTGCTGGCTGGGTAAACAATAAATGCCGTTTGGATTTTATATCTGACGTGAGCGGCATTGCATCAAGTTTTGAACAAATGTACGGGGTTGAAGCATCTCAAGCGCAAATTTCTGCGTTTGCTCCGAAAGTCAGATGTGAATTTACAAAACAGCAGCTGGCATATGTGGGTGATTCTATTTTGCAGGAAGAAGCTCGTAAAAAAGGCGATAATGGCCGTATGTTGAAAAATCCTGATGAAATCTCATTTGATAATTTTTCAGCATCAGATGCCCGTTTGATGAAGATTTTATTGAACGACAGAGCCTGCACTATTTTGAATGCGAACGATTTAGGAAATATGCTTCAAAACCTTATGGGATTTTAATTAAGAATAATGGAGATTAACATGAAAAAATTTTTATCATTTTTATTGGTGCCTGTATTTTGCGTTACTATTGCAAATGCAGGCAGTGCAATGCAGACACAAAATGTTACTGTTCAAAAGGCAGTAAATAAAAATGCAGTTGAAGATATTAACACAAAATCAGCGGAAAATGAAAAAATGGCTGTAGATAAAGTCATGAAATTAACCGAAAGATATCTTTCAAATTTGAGAACATGTGAGCCGGTGCATATCTATGAAACAATTGATTTGTTCGGGTTAAAGGTTTCATTCAAATTAGATATCAACGGCTGGGTGGATAATAAATGTGCTTATTATATAACAGGCAATATTGGCGGACTTGGCAAAGATATCAGAGAAATTTTTGAAGTAAATGTTTCAGATGAAGCGATTGCAAAAATTCAGCCTATTGTAGAATGTAAATTTTCTAAAGAGCAGTTAAATATTCTGGTGGATGCAATTATTGCACGTAATGAGCAAAATATGACACAAATTTCTCAAATGCTTGAAAATCCTGAAAAGAAATACGATATTCAAAAGAAAAAATTAACAAAGGAAGAGGAAGCTTTGATACAAATGCTTGCAGAAGGAAAAGCCTGCACTGTTCCTAATATGCAGGATTTGATGCAGCAAATTACACAGATTATGATGCCGGAAGCAGGTAATGAATAAGGAAATTTTTCTTAAAACCTCTGATGGTATCAAAATTGCAATAAATCTTTATTCCAAAGCTCGGGGCAGTGTTGTAATAATCTGTCCGGGTTGGTTTATGACAAAAGATTCCGCAATTTTTAAGAAAATGTCAGAGGATTTATTTGAAAATTTTGATGTAATAACAATGGATTTTCGCGGTTCCGGCAGAAGCCGCGGATTTTACACATTCTCATCAAAAGAACCGCTTGATTTATATTGCGTAATATCGTACGCAAAAAAAGTTTTGGAATACAAAAATATTTATCTTCTAGGATTTTCACTCGGCGCGGCTGTTTCTGTTATTTGCAGTGCGAAAAATCCTGATGTGGATAAGCTTATTGCGGTTTCTGTTCCTTCCGATTTTAACAAAATTGAAAACAGAATGTATTCTCCCGATGCGTGGATACCGACATTGTTTCAGAAGTTTGAACCCTTAAGATGGTTTACAATTCGTGCAGGCAATCCGTTTTTACATAAAATTAAACCAATAGATGTTGTTGACGATATTTCCGCTCCAACACTTTTTGTTGCCGGAGATAAGGACCCTACAGTTCACTCTTGGCATACGAAGGCACTTTATGATAAAGCTGTTTGCCGCAAGGTTTACAGACTTTTTGCAAAAACTCGCCATGCGGAAGATATTTATCATGATTATCCTCAAGAATTTATTTGTATGTGTACGGATTGGTTAAATTATTAATGTCTTCTGTCGCCTGTTCCTGAGCGGTATCCGCAGAATGAATAAATTAGAGGTAAAGCTCTTTCTATGTGAATTTTATCCGCAAACGGAATTTTGGCAAGAACCATCATTGCCACTGCATCATCAAGGTTTGCAATCATATCAATAGGTTTAAGTTCTCGTTTAGGTTTTCGGGCTTCTTTGTCGCTTCTTAATTTATTAGACAGTGCTATCGCAGAGTTTGAACCGATTGCAACACCGATAATTGAAACGATTATTTTGGTAAAGTTATTATTTATTTTTTTATTTTTAGATTTTTCACAAAGTTTTATAGAGCCGTCAACAAGAAGCATAGGTGCAGCTGTTAGCATCATCTGAAAAGCACCTTCTTTCCATTTTTTCTTTTTGTCTGCTGTGCGCTCTCCTATAGAGCTTAATAAAATGCCGCCGATATTAGCGCAAGCCGCCATTGAAAGCATTTGTGTAACTTTGTATTTTAAATTTAAAGGATTCTTAATTTTCTGGTGCTTCATCCATCCTGCAAGAGCAAGTCCTGTACCTGTTACGGAACCTATTGCCGCAAGGACTTTATCTTTTTTTGATGCGGAAGGTTCATGGTATTTTTTATCTTCGGGTTTACTCAAATCAATATAACCATATGAAATCTCTTTCTTTTGGGGTAAAAAAGATACCATAGTATGCCTTTGAGTTATGTTTACATTATTTATAGAGGTGAGAGCCATAATTAAAACCTTTACCAAGTGTATATTACAATAAAAATCAAATATTGTAAATTCTTTATAAAAAATTAATATCACATTATGACTTGTTGGACTATTCTGTCAGGTAATTTTATTTTCCTAAAAAAACTATTAGCATAATGATGTACTTGAATGAATATCCAAAACAAAAGGAGTTTGGTAAAATGATGAATTGTTTGAAAAAATATTTGGTAGAATTTATTGGAACATTTTTCCTTGTCTTCACGATAGGTTCAGCTGTACTTCTCAACGGAGACGGAGTAATTCCTGCTGTTGCAATAGGTCTTGCTCTAATGATTTTTGTGTATGCAGGCGGGCATATTTCAGGCGGACATTACAATCCTGCGGTTTCTCTTGCTGTTGCAATGCGCGGGATGTTACCGTTTAAGCATTTAATACCTTACTGGATTGCACAATTTTTAGGTGCAACTGCTGCGGGCTTTACAGTCTTGGGTCTTGCTTCTCAGCCTATTGAAAGTACACCTTGTTCATTTGGTCCGATGGCGATTATTATCGGTGAATTTTTGTTTACTTTTGCATTATGTTATGTGGTCTTGCTTACTGCAACCTCTGCAAGAACTGACGGAAATTCTTACTATGGTCTTGCAATCGGTTCAACTTTGACTGTCGGCATCTTTGCTGTGGGCGGTATTCTTTGTTACGGTGCTTTTAACCCGGCAGTTGCTGTATCTCTTGGTATAATGCAGGTTTCCTGCTGGGGTTATGCATTTATTACCCTTGGTATAAACCTTGCAGCGGCAATAATTGCAGCAATTGTTTTCAAAATGGTTGAAATTGAAGATGAGTATTAATTTTAAAAAGGAGCGAACCGCTTGCGGTTCGCTCCTTTTTATTATAAGCTTTCCAGCTCATTATATTGCTTTTTCATATTTTCATCGGATGGACGTACCTGTATAGCTTTATCTATTGCGGATTTTGCACGTTTTAGATATTTATCTTTTTTAGTCTTTTCGTATAAATATTGATTTGCATAAGAAAGATATAAGTAGTGTTCAGGTTTTTCTGTTTCTTTTGCCAGTTTGTCAAAAAGTCTGGAGGCGTTTTCCATGTTTCCGTTTAAGTAGCTAAGATAAGCAATACGTGTTAATTTTTTTTCAAAAGTTTCGGGTTTATAAAAGTTTTTGGCTTTCTCAGATTTTTCTATGACAAATGATACCCTATCTGATGATTTTTTTGCCGGTAGAACTTTGCTGTTATATATATTTAATCTGCCTTCGTCAATCCAATTTTTGTCGAGTACCGCAATATTTTCTATTGCACTTTTAATTCGTCTGTGTGTTACCGGATGTGAGCTGAATATGCTGTTAATATTCGGTATGGCATTCATTGTGTATAAAGCTTCCATTGCTTTTTCAGGAGAATAACCGGCTCTATACAAAAGCGAAAAGGCTTCGGCATCAGCCAGGTATTCCATGTCTCTTGAGCTTTGGAGGTATAACAATGCACCTACAGTATCGCTGCTTTTGATACTTGATGCTGCTTCAAGTTTACGTTGACCGTGTCCTAAAATCAGGTGAGACATTTCATGTCCTATAACAAAAGCCAGAGCTTCATCACTTGTTCTAAGCGAGTCATACAAACCTGTATATATGCAAATAAAATTTCCGTTTGATGCATAAGCATTGGTATCAACCGTTTTTCTTATAGCAATTCTCCAGTTCACATAGTCAAGATTGTTTGCTCTGATTAGCCTTTCTGCAATTCTGTAAACTCTGTAATAATCAACATCTTTGCTGGTTTTAAGTTTTGTTTTTACTGCATTATAAGCTTCATTATCTTTGTTGGTTTTGATTTTGTAATCAGCGGCAGAAATTTTTTCAAACTCTTGTAATTTAATTAGTTTTGGATCTTTTAGATTTTCAATCTTTCTTTTGTTTAAATCTAATTTTTCATAACTTTTTTTATAAATATCAACCGTATTATATTCGGTGTTGTATTTGCTTTCTTTGAGCTGGCGTTCAATGTATGAAGACTTAGCGCATACAGAAAGCGGAACTGAAACCAATAACAATGCAATTATAAACTTTTTCATAATAATACCATCCTTCAGGTACTATTCTAATAAATAGTTAGAGTTTTTGCAATAGTTCAAAGAAAAAATAGAAAAGCGGCGGAAGGCTTGCCTTCCGCCGCTTTAAATAATTATTCAAAAATCCATCCGTTGGTAAGATCTATTTTGAGAGGTTTTAGAAGAACCATATTTGCAGTACCCTCTGCAGGAACTTCAAGTTTTTCACCTTTGAAAGCCCATCTTACAAACTTCATCCACCAGTTTCTGTCTTTATAGATTTCAGCTGTTGCATCAAGTGAAGTAGTCTGGTCGTTTTCAGTTGTAATCAGAGCATTTTTTAAGACTAAAACACCGTTTCTAACGAAGTATTTGCCGGGTCTGACGTCAAGTAATTGACCTTTAAGAACAGCACCTTCTCTAACTAGAATAAATTTTTCTTTGGTAACGTAGTTTTGTGGAACGCGTGCTGTGTACATTGCACCGCCTTCTGAAGTTTGAGAGCTGATGTAGCTGTTCAATTTAATAGGTAAAACAGTTCCTGCCGGAATTGTACCGATACTTCCCTGAACTGTAGCATCGTCAATAACAAAACCTTCGCCGGTTTTCTTTCTCATAGCTTCTGCTAATTTTGCGTTAGGATTAAGTTTTGCTTGTTCCATCATTTTGAAAAGGACTGCCGCAACTTCTGCTCTGGTTGCAGGTCTTTCAGCTTCCAGTGCTGCTTTTTGAGCGCTTGGTGCAACAACTACCATTCCTAAAATTTCAGCTTTTCCCGCTGGTATGATAAACCATTCAGGAATTGTACGAGCATCAATATATCTTTTTTCCAGAACTTCTTTCGCTTTACCGATGCTGATTGTTTCTGTTGTCAAAGCGTTAACTGCAATTGAAGTTGATTCTGCTCTTGATACGGAATCTTCCGGTCTGAAAAGCTGACCTTCTTTGTCTGAGGAAATCAGGTCAAAATAAAGAGCTTTTTGAATATCCTCATATGCCCAGTATTCTTCATTAACATCTGTAAATTGTACAGGCTGTGCAACTTTTGTGTGCTGTTGACCCAGTGCACGGATTGCCATAGCCGCGAATTCCGCTCTTGTAACATTAGCGTCGGGTTTGAAGGTTCCATCAGGATAACCTACGATTACACCCTGTTCAGATAAAAGTTTAATCTGAGGTGCTGCCCAGTAACTGTCTTCCACATCAGGAAATGCAAATGCAGGAGCCGCAATCAAACATAGTGCCGCTGCTGATAAAATAGTGGTTAAAAATCTTTTCATTTTCCCTCCTTAATAACTCCACTTAATAAATTTAGCATACTTCAAGTATTATTTCAGGTTATTGTAAACTTCTGTAACGAGCCGGTAGCAAATTTATAATAGTGTTCAAATATAAAATATGAGCTTGTTGACGCGAAGTTCAATGGTACATAAATTAATTCTTTTATCTTGCTCTATTGTATAATTAAAATTCTTTCTATTCTTATCACAATAGATTATGTTGACAAAGTGATAAAGGATAAAAATGTTAAAGAAAAAATTAGTTGTTTTGGGGCTGTTATTCTGTCTAATTAGTCAGAATATTGTAGTTTTTGCGGCTGTTGAAACTGAAAATAAATACCCTGATTATGCCCATACTTTTTTAGGGCAGGATAAGTGGGAAAATTATAACCGGAAAATGTTTAATTTCAATTTGAAACTGAATAAATATGCTATTCGTCCGATACATATTTTATGGTCTTCTATTATGCCTGAATACGGTATGGATAGGCTACAGGGTATTACAAATAATATTGAATATCCGATAAGATTGTTGAGCAGTTTAATCCAGAGAGATTTCAAGACTTCTAAAAATGAGACAATAAGGTTTTTTACTAATACAATTCTTGGACTTGGGGGGATGTATGACCCTGCAAAAAAATTGTTTGGGATTGAACAGGCGCAGGAAAATATGGAACAGGCACTTGCCGGATGCAAGATGAAACCAGGACAGTTTTTTGTGTTTCCTGTGTTATCCTTTACAAGCTTTAGAGGACTGTTAGGACGCTTGCTGGATACCGCTCTTAATCCCGGGTCTTATATTGCAACACCTGTTCTTGCTATTGTTAAGGCAGGATTAACAGTAAATAAAACTTCTTACATGCAGCCACTTATTAAAATGGTCGAGTCAACTTATGCAGATCCGTACGAAATTGCAAAAAAAATATACGGGCTTGAAAGCTACATCCGCTGTAACAATTTAGATAGACTTGATATTAAAAAAGAAATGGAAATGGTTAAAAAAACGGATGATACAAAGATTGCTCAAAAGCCTTTAGTTGAAGCAAAACCTGCACCTGTACCGGAAAATAAAAAAGAAGATTTGCTTGTAAAAACAGAGGTTACATCAGAAATTTTAATGCCTGGATTGATTAAGGGCGGAACAAACATTGATGAAGTATTCAAAAACTACAGTATGGAAAATTTTAAACTTGGTGCTGATATTATCTTGCATGGTTATAACCCTCAGACTCCGGTTGTAGATTCAATGCGAACAGCGTTGTTTGACCTTCCGGGTGTTGATGAATCTGTTTGGAATGAATTATCTGTATGGAACAGAAGTTTTAGCAAGCGAATTAGAAGCTCGTCCGTGAATATTGCACAAGGCAGAGACAATTATAAGTTCAGATATATTTTACAAAAAGATAAAAACTCACCGCTTGCAATAATTTATCCTTCAATAGGTGAGGGAGTAATGTCGAGCCATTCGGTTTTGTTGGCGAAATTGTTTTACGATGAAGGGTATTCTGTTATAATTCAGGGAAGTCATTTCCAATGGGAATTTGTAAAAAGTATGCCGGAAGGGTATAAACCTGGACTCCCGGCAAAAGATGCAGCCCATTTGCAATTGTTGACAGGCAAAATTATTGATAATTTACAAGCCCGATATAATTGTAAATTCAGCGATAAAGTTATAATAGGCACTTCTTTTGGAGCTTTAACTGCTCTGTTTCTCGGTGAAAAAGAAGCCCAAAATAATACCCTTGGAAATTCACGTTATATTTCTATCTGTCCGCCTGTTGAACTGCTTTATGCTATGAAACAAATTGATAAAAATTCCGAAGAATGGAATAATTCTTCAGATGATTTAAAACAACGTGTTGCAATGACTGCGGCAAAAGTTCTGAAATTGTATGAGTCAAAAGATGAGTCTATAAAAGAAATTAATTCACTGCCTTTTTCTGATGAAGAAGGGAAGCTAATTACAGGATTTATTATGCACCAAAAACTTTCTGATTTGATTTTTACAATTGAAAATGCCTCAAAATCTGCAAAGAGTGATATTTATCATGTTATAAATAACATGAATTACAAAGATTATGCAGAAAAATACTTGTTATCTGAGGGAGACAGAAGCAGTGATGATTTATCTTTTGAAACCAGCCTGCATTCAATCTCAGATTATCTTGAGCATCATGATAACTATAAAATTTATCATTCTTTAAATGACTATCTTACAAACACCAATCAATTGAAACGTCTAAAAGAATATTCTGGTAATAAAACTGTTTTACTTGATAACGGTGCGCATTTAGGATTTTTGTACAGACAAGAATTTATTGATGATTTAAAAAATACTATTTCATTAAATAACGGATTCAAGTAAAAGAGTTAAATCTTTTTGTTCAATAATAATATTTGCTTTTTCCTTAAGAATTGGTTTAGCACAGAATGCCGCACGCATACCGGCATGCTCAAACATACTCAAATCGTTTGCGCCGTCACCGACAACGAGAGTTGTTTCAGGACAGGTTCCTGTAATATTTTGAATTCGTTTAAGCATTTCACCTTTGCTGTATCCGAACATCATTTCACCGCCCGCAAGTCCTGTTAATATGCCGTATTTTGAGTGCAGAATATTTGAAAATTCCGCATCAAGTCCGAGTTTTTTTGCAAATGGAATTGTTGCATTCTTGAACCCGCCGGAAAAGCAAATAACTTTGAAACCGTGATTTTTTAGTTGTTTTATTGTTTCTTCTGCACCGTTCATTAGCGGAAGATTTTTACAAATTTGATTGACGGTTTCCTCTTTCAATCCTTTTAACAGTGCAACTCTTTCCTGAAGGCTTTCGAAAAAATCTATCTCACCGCGCATAGCCTTGCCTGTGATTTCTTTGACTTTTTCGTCTATTCCTATTTCTTGAGCTAGAAACTCAAGAGTTTCCCCGTCCATCAATGTTGAATCAAAATCAAAAACTGCTAATTTCATGTCGTCTCCTTTTCACTCCCCCCCCCCTATTGCACAATATTTCGCAAGCCTCAATTCCTTGGTGGGGCAATATTTACCCCCCCCCTATGCGTTTAAGCTTACGTATTTAGGGTTGTGAACACCGTCAATTTTTTCGATTTCACCAAGAACGGTAGTGTCAACTTCTGTTTCAGTGTTTATAACCATTATTGATTCGGTTTCGTGACGATCATTTTTCTGTACTACGTTCATTGAACCTATGTTGATATTGTTCTCGCCAATCACTTTTGCAACTTTTGCAATCATAGACGGCTTGTTCACGTGCGGAACAATAAGCATATGTCTTTGCGGACGGATACTTGTTTCGTAGTCGTTGATTTTCACAATTCTCGGAATATCTTTTGCGACAAGTGCACCTGCAACTGTTGTTACTCCGTTGTCTGTTGTAAGTTTTATTGTTATTAAACCCGCAAAATTGCATTTTACATTTGAACGGGTTGAAATAATATCAATCCCGCGTTTTTTAGCCAGCAACGGAGCGTTAACATAATTCACTCCTACAAGAACAGATGACAGAACACCTTTTAATACTGCAACTTCAAGCGGCTGAATATCAAGTGCCGCAAGATCACCCTGTGCGGTGATTTCGATACTTTTAATTGTACCTTCCGATACTTGCATTGCAAGCTGACCTGAATTTTCCGCAATCTGCATATAATCTTTTACAGGTTCTAATTTGTCAGGACGAAGTGACGGAATATTCACCGCAGATGATGCAGAGCCGCCTGAAAGTACTTCTCTTATTTGCTCTGCGACATCAATTGCAACATTTATTTGTGCTTCCTGAGTGCTTGCGCCTAAGTGCGGTGTAAGCACTATATTGCCTTCGCAACGAATAAGCGGACATTCAGTTATGTTTGGTTCGTTTTCGTAAACATCAATTGCCGCAGATGCAACTTGACCGTTTTCTATAGCTTCTTTTAAATCTGTTTCGTTAATAATACCGCCGCGTGCACAGTTTACAAGGCGGACACCTTTTTTCATTTTTGCAATTGAGTCTTTGTTAATCAAATTAATCGTTTCTTTTGTTTTGGGAACGTGTACCGTGATATAATCACATTTTCCCCAGAAATCATCAAGTGATGTTACATATTCGCCGCCCATTTTTTCAACAACTTCTTTTGATGTATATGGGTCAAATACAACGAGTTTCATTCCAAGAGCAAGCGCAACTTCTGCAACATGTGAACCAATTTTGCCAAGCCCTATAACCCCGAGAGTTTTTTTGTAAAGTTCACAGCCTGTGAATTTTGCTCTGTCCCATTTGCCTTCTTTTGTTGAAGCCGCAGCAGGGGCAATGTTTCTGGACATCGCAAGCATCAATGCAATTGTGTGTTCTGATGCCGCCATTGTGTTTCCGTCAGGTGAATTTACAACGATAATACCTTTTTGTGTTGCGGCATCCACATCTATATTATCAACCCCGACACCTGCTCTGCCTATGATTTTTAAATTCTTGCCTGCTTCTATTATTTTTCCCGTAACTTTTGTTTGGCTTCTCACCATAATTGCATCGTATTGCGGAATAATTTCAACAAGCTCGTCTTCCGTCATTGTCGGTAAAATATCTACCTGTGCGGCTTGTTCGATAATTTTGCTTGCCGCTTCATTTATTTTATCTGTAACTAAAACTTTCATTTATAACTTTACCCCTTTACCCCTCTAGTTCTTCTATAAGTGTTTGAACACCTTTTCCACGTTCAAATTTATGTCCGAGTTTGTGTAGTACGGCTTCTAATGCACCTACTGATGCAATTAAGTCTCTATCGCATACAAAACCAAGTGTTCCCATTCTGAAAATTTTATCTTTCAGCTGGTTTTGACCGTTTGCAACAACGATGTCGTAATCTTCTTTTAAATGTTTTCTGATATCAGGAACGGAAATCCCGTCAGGCGGAAGAATAGATGTTATAGAACAGCTTGCATTATTGTCATCTTTCACAAGAAGTTCTAAGTTCATTGCTCTTAGTGCCGCTCTGAGCGCCATAGCATGACGTCTGTGGCGTGCGTTAACATTATCTATACCTTCTTCTTTTATCATTTTTAATGCGGTATTTAAACCCACAATCAGGTTAACAGCAGGTGTAAACGGTGTAGAATTTGCACGGGTAGATTTTCTGTGAGCCGCCCAGTCAAAATAGAAGCTCGGGTGTTTACATTGTTCATAAACTTCCCACGCTTTTTCGTTTGCTGTTAAAAAGGCAAGCCCGGGAGGTACCATAAAACCTTTTTGAGACCCCGAAACAAGTACATCAATTCCCCACTCATCAGGTTTGCACGGCATTGCACATACACTTGTAACACCGTCAACAACAGATAATGCCCCGTGTTCTCTTATAATTGAGCACAATGTTTTAATATCATTTGCCGCACCTGTTGAAGTTTCGCTATGGGTAAGAGTTACGATTTTAATCTCTTTATTAACATCAGCATCAAGTCTTTTTTTCAAATCTTGAGGGTTGATAATCTGTCCTGCTTCAACTTCAAGTTTTTCAACAATTGCACCGCGGGATTCTGCAATTTTAACCCAGCGGTTGCCGAAGTTTCCTATTACAAGTGACAGAACTTTATCACCTTCATTAACAAGGTTTTCCAAAGCTGCGCACATGGCGCCTGTCCCGCTTGATGTGAACATAAATACGTCATTTTCGGTTTGGAAAACGTATTTCAGGTTTGTATAAACTTCTTCCAATATGGAGGAGAATTCCGAGCTTCTGTGACCTATCGGATGTTTTGCAATGTCAAGCATTACGCTTTCCGGTACAGGTGTCGGACCCGGTATCATTAAAAAAGTTTTGTCTCTCATTTTGTTTCCTCCATTCTGTTTTATATATTTTTTCATGGAATGGGAAATAGGGAAACTTTTTTATAAAACTTTATATATACACAAACGGACAATATTCTTTTGCAAAAATGATTTCGACACCTTCGCCGATAATATTTTTTAAAATCGGTAAAATTATGATTTCAGATTCAAAATGTCCTATATCAAATACAGCAATTTCGCTATCAAGTGCAGTGTGGAATTTTAAATCCCCTGTAACAAGTGTGTCCGCTCCGAGTACTTGTGCATCCTTAATAAATTCCGAGCCGCTTCCTGCACAAAATGCGATGCGTTTCAGAGTTGTTGCGGAATTGTTGTTTGTATAGCGTAAATTTGGTGAGATTTTGGAAAGTTTTTTTGCAAATTCCTCAACTGAAATTTCCAAATCAACAAAACGTAAAAAATCGTGTTCAAGGTTAATTTGACTGTCTTGCAGTTCGAGAGTTTTAATTATTGTGTCTGTGGTTCCGCCCTGTGCTCGGTCAAGATTGGTGTGAGCGCTGTAGATGTCGATTTCACTCCAGCTTGCAGGTACATAAAATAACGGATGATGAGAGACTATCATATCACAATTTTGTTTGCGTGCTTGATTTATAATATCCTGAGTCGGTGTCAGGCAAAGCATAATTTTATGCACTTCTTTTTTCGGAGTTTCAACCATAAACCCGACACAATCCCATTGTTCTGCGGTTTCTGTTGGTGCAAACTTTTCTATTCGCTTTGTGATTTCGTATTTATTCATTTATGTACTCTAAAATTTTTCTTGCAATAACGGTTTTGGGTGCTTTATCAATCCTTTTTACCTCACCATTTTTGTTCAATATCGCAACTTCATTCTCATTTACTCCAAATCCGATATCTTTTCTTGAAATATCATTTGCAACAAGAAAATCGCAACCTTTTTTCTTGATTTTTTCTTGCGCGTTTATGAGTAAATTTTCACTTTCTGCGCAGAAGCCGACAATTGTTTGATGAGTTTTCTTTTTACAAAGACTATGTAAAATATCCGGGTTTTTTACAAGCTCAAGTGTAATTGTATCACTGTCGCCTTTTTTCATTTTTTGTTCCGAATATTCTTTGACTCTGTAATCAGCCACCGCTGCTGCCATTATAATAATATCGGAATTGTCAAAATTTTCTTCCATAGCGTTTTGCATATCACGTGCAGATTTAACTTTTACGATTTTGTAAGGTGCTGTGAAGTTTTTTGTTGTAATCAAAATGACTTCCGCGCCCATATCGTGTGCTGAATTTGCAAGGGCAAATCCCATTTTACCTGATGAATAGTTTGAAATATATCTTACAGGGTCAATATCTTCAATTGTTCCGCCTGCTGTTATGATAACTTTTTTGCCTTTAAGTTTTTGGCTGTATTGAAGCGCTTCTACTGTTACATCAAAAATCTTGTCAATAGAACAAAGTCTTCCTTTACCTGTATATCCGCAGGCTAAAAATCCGTTTTCGGGTTCTAAAATTTCAGCCCCGCGGGATTGGAGTTTTCTTAAATTTTCCTGCACAGCCTGATTGTTCCACATATTTACATTCATTGCAGGTGCGATAATCATTTTTTTTGAAAATGCGCAGGCAACAGATGTCAGCAAATTATCGGCAATTCCTTGTGCTATTTTAGAAATTGTGTTTGCTGTAGCAGGTGCGATCACCATAATATCAGCTTCATCGGCAAGCGAAATATGCTCAGGTTTCCATTCTTTTATGTCAAACTCCTGAACATAAACTTCGTTTTGGCTGAGGTTTTGCAAAGTTAGTTTTGTGACAAAATTAAGTGAATTCGGGGTGCAGATAATTTTAACATTTGCACCTGCTTTTTTGAATTTTCTGATAAGTTCGCAAATTTTGTAAGCCGCAATTCCGCCCGTAATCCCTACTAATATTGTTTTACCGCTAAGCATTATGCAAGTTCCTTTTGGGTTATGCTTTCAACTTCAGCTATTGCGCGTTCTAAGTTATCATTTATAACAATGTAATCATATTGTTTAGAGCGTTCAAGTTCAATTTTTGCTTCTGCAAGACGGCGCTTAATGGTTTCTTCATCTTCCGTGTTGCGTCCGCGTAAACGTTTTTCCAGTTCTTCTACACCCAGACCTGGCGGAGCAATAAAAATCAAAACCGCTTCGGGCATTTTTGCCTTAACTTGTAATGCCCCTTGAGTTTCAATTTCAAGGATAATATTTAAACCTTCTTCAAATTTTTGTTTTATAAATTTTTTCTTAGTGCCGTAACAATTACCAGCAAATTCTGCGTGTTCCAAAAATTTATCTTCCGATACGGCTTTTTCAAATTCTTCACGGGTTACAAAAAAATAGTTAACCCCGTCAACTTCACCTTCGCGCGGTTTTCTTGTTGTGCAGGAAACAGACAGCATAAAATCATCTGAATTCCTTTTCATAAATTCCTTTAATACTGTGCCTTTTCCAACACCGGAACAGCCTGAAATTACAAATAATTTTTTATTCATAGATTGATTATACTATGAAGATGTGAAAAATAAATAGTAATAATTTTAAATTATATTTGCGAAACTTAAAAAATATTCTTCAATTACATTCATCAACATAGGCAAAATCCAAACCATAATAGCCGCCCCAAGTACAGGTTTAAACAGGAAGCTTAGCTGGAATACGTTAACCTGTGGTGCAGTTCTTGAGATTACACCTAAAATAATGTCTTGTGCTAATGTTGCAAGTAGAATGGGAGATGCGATTTGAAGACCCATATAAAGCGTATTGGAAGACATTTTTATCAGCAAATCCATTTTGATAAGCTGTGCCAGCGGAATATGTGCGGCATACATCGGAAAGATTTCAAAACTACGCAACAGTGCCTTAAAAAGCCAGAATACACCTCCGAGATTGATGAATATCAAAATCCCCATCAGAGAAACCATTTTTGTTAAAATCGACACTTGAGCAGATGTTGTAGGGTCAAGTGCTGTTGCTGATGACAAACCCATTTGCATATTTATCATTTCAGCCCCGCAGTCTATTGCAATGGTAACAAGCTGTGCCATATACCCAATCATTGCACCTACAACAATATTCAAAAGTATTGACAGGGCAAATGAATCGCATCCTGTTAGGCATTTTTCCGGATGCAAAAATGGAACAATAAATACTGTTACAATCAGTGCAAACGGAATTTTAACCAGTGCAGGGAAATCTTTTCTATTGAATATCGGGCAAAATCTGAAAAATCCGATTAACCTTGCAAAAACAAGCGCACCTGCCATAAGGTAGGTGTTGATTTTTGGAAACATTTTTACAAGTTCAACCAGAATAGTATCCATAATTATTGTCCTAACATTCGCTTAGTCTCAACCATATTCGGTTTTGGCATCGGGGTTCTCGGCGATGCATTATATCGTTCCCTCTGATAATTATCAATATACGGAACTTTACCCGGATTTTTCATTATATCATCAATTTTATCAATATTTTTAAATCTGTCTTTCATTTCACCTTCAAAAGGAGTTGTATATTTGTGATAATCTGCATCCAGCACAAAGCTTTCAGTGTGTGGAACCGTGTTGAATGCAAGAACCATACCTTCCTGAAATAAATTTGTCAAAAGTCTGATAAATCCTACCCCGCCAATAACAATTACGAGGAATACCCCGAGAATTTTAGGAGCTGCTGCAATTGTTTGTTCCTGAACCTGTGTTACTGCCTGCAAGATACCGACAACAAGACCGATACCCGCTGCTACAAGTACGCAGGGCATTGAGATTGAAAGCATTATTAAAAACCCTTTTGCTAAATATTCTAATAGAATTTCCATTGTGTTGTTGTCCTTTTTAGTTGTAACTCGAAACAAGTCCTTGAACGATAAGCGCCCAGCCGTCAACCGCAATAAATATCAGGAGTTTGAACGGCATTGAAATAATCGTTGGCGATAGCATGAACATCCCCAGCGCCAGTAGAATATTTGCAACTACCAAGTCCAGAATAATAAACGGTACAAAGATTATGAAGCTTATCTCAAAAGATGTTTTAAGTTCGCTGATGATGTATGCCGGTGCAATTTCCCAGATTGAAAGCTCGTCCGGCGATTGGGGTTTTGTCTTATGCGCAAGTTCTACAAAGAATGTTAAATCGCTTTCTCTGGTTTGTTTCAACATAAATTCTTTTAACGGTTTGGAGCCTTCCGTAACGGCGGCTACCATATCGTGGTTTTTCTGGTATGGTACCGATCCCATGTCATACATTTTTTGGAAAGTACTTCCCATAGTATAAAATGTAAGAATTATTGATAAACCGATAATTACAATTGCCGGCGGAACTTGTTGGGTTCCCATTGCTGTTTTTAGCATTGAAAATACTACGACAAATCTCAAAAAACTTGTCATAGAGCAAAAAACAAACGGCAGTAATGAAAATAATGTCATTACTACTAGCATCTGTAATACCGGATTTAAATTTTGTAATTGGTCCATTTTATATGTTCCTTATAATTCGTTAATTTTTTTAGCCATTTCTTTCATTGTTGTGAAACCGTGGTTTGTCGGTTTGTCAAAGTCAAGCACAACGCTTTTTGTTGACGGTTCTCTTGTATCCATTTGTTGTTTTAATCTTCTTCCTTCAGGATTTTTTTGTCTGATTGTTTCCAGTCTTATCGGTTCGGCTTCAGGCTGGATAATATCCATATCTATTATCCTTTGATGAGGTTTTGGCTGTACAAGTACAGGTGCAGGCTCTTGTTCAATAATTTTACTAAATGTTTCCTGCTCTTGAATTCTATCTGAAGTTCCTAATTTTGAGAGCATTGTTGTTCTGTCAACATCTGATGCAATCAGAAACTTTTCATTTCCTGCTCTTACCACAAGCAATGATTTTCGCGGATTAATAGACATTGTTTCTTCTATGCTTAAGAATTTTGTATTGTCTTTATAAATCCCACCGTTAGCAAATTTTTTATAGACAAATACGGCAAAGAATATCAAGCCAAGCATTGCCATTGTATATACTGTGAAATTTACTAAATAACTGCTCATTTTATCTCCCCGCTATAAGTTTTTATATATTTTCGTCTTCAAGTTCAAAGTCGCTGTAGTCAAAATCTTCTTCGCCTTCTTCGTCATTTTGACTGTTATTTTCTTCAACTTCATTCTCGTTAGAATAATCTTCTTCCTCTTCATCTTCTTGAGAGTATTCTTCATCATTCTGAGAAGGTTTTGCCGATCCGGTTTGAACTCCGTCCCCTGTCAAAATTTGGTTAACTTTAACACCATATCTGTCGTTTACTATAACAAGTGTTCCGCTAGCGATTGGTTTTCCTTCAACTTTTAGTGTTACGTTGTTGTTGTATAGAGATGTTAAATCTACAACAAGTCCGTTTTCTATATCTTTGAGTTCGCCCAGAGTAACTTTTACCGAATCAAATTCGGCATACATATCTACTTCGATGCTGTCCCATATATTTTTCTGAGTGCCGTCGCCCATATCGTCTCCTCCGTCATTTGTTTCAGGTATTAGTATGTCCATATTGGGTTCTAAATTTATTTCCATTTCTTCGCCGAACGCAGATAGTTTCATCTGCTCAAGGCTGCTGTCGTCAAAAACAACTACATCGTCTTCTTCTAAATTTTTCACATCAAACAGTGAAAATCTTGTCTTGCCCACTAAGACTTTTACAGATGTTTCGCTGTCAGGAAAATCATCTTCCGAAAATTTTTCGCCTGATGATTGAATCGCTTCAGGGGTAATTAAACTTTGCGGGATAGTTATAATTATTTTTCCTGCATTTTTTGTATAGTTTTCTTTGTCTTTTATAATAAAAGTCATATGTATAACATCAAAATTTGATCTTCTTAATTCTGATGCTGGCGGTTCGTTAATTTTGCCTTTCAATGCGTCAAAAAGATAACTGTTAAATGATGTTATAATCTTTGCTTCCAGTTCAGAGATTTTGTTTATATTAAATTTGCTTTTTGATTGTCCAAGTGTTGTATTTAGGATAATTGCAATTGCTTTTTCCGTTGTTCTGAAAAACATATCATAATCTTGATTTATTCGAATTTTCGTAACAAAACAAGAATCACTATCCATTAAGCAATTGATATTTTTACTTAAGCCGATGAATTGAGTTTCAAAATTATCTGCGAAAAAGTCGTCACAAGTACTTTGTACTATTTCAGGGAAAACGCGTTGATACCAATCGTATTCCTTATACAATTCGTCTGTTGATATTGAATTTTGGATTTTATTTTCCATTACAACTATCCCTTGATTTATCCCCTGAGAAATATAAGCGCATATTTCCCACCTCTACAATAAAATATAATCAAAAAGATTACATCAATCTTTTAATGGATATTTTTAAAAAGTCATAAAAAAAGACTTGAGATAAAAATCTCAAGTCTTAAAAAATTTATTTTGACTAGCCTTCAACTGCCATACGTCGTGGCTGTCCTTTTTTCTCATTCCAGAAGTCAACAAGCATTGAACAGAAGAAGATACTTGAATAAGTACCTACAACTACACCGAGCATCATAGCTAGGACGAAATCTTTTGTTGTAACTCCGCCGAAGAAATATAATGCCGCAAGTGTGATGAATGTTGTTAATGAAGTATTGACACTTCTTGCTAATGTTTGGTTAACAGAAGCATCAACGATTTCACCGTAGGTCATTTTCTTGCCGTAATATCTTAGATTTTCTCTAATTCTGTCAAAAGTTACGATTGTGTCGTTAATTGAGAAACCGATAACTGTCAGAATAGCTGTCAGGAACAAACCATCAACCTGTACGTTGCAGAATATCCCCAGAAGTGAGAATACTCCGATTACAAACACAACATCGTGTACAAGTCCTAATATTGCTGCAATTGCATATTCAAGTTTAAATCTGTATGAAATATATGCAATCATAACAAGGATTGCTAAAGTTAAAGCTATCATTGATTTTTTAAATAGTTCTTTACCTAATGTCGGTCCAACAGATGAAACTTGAACTAATTCTGAATTTTTGTATTCTTTTTGAACAAGATTTGTAATATTAGAAGCTAATTCAGAGCCTTCATCAATAAATTTTGTTCTGATAGAAAGAATAGATTTCATATTATTATTTTCTTTAGTTGGTGTAACATTCAATACCTGAAGATAAGAGTTTGTGACACCAAGGTCTGCTAATTTTTCACGTGTTTTTGCAAGCTGTTCACTGGAAACAGATTCCGGTGTTCCGTATTGCAAAATTGTACCGCCTGTATAGTCAATGCCGACTTTTACAGGTGAATGTGTTGGATATGTAACCATTGAATATATCATTGCTACGATTCCCGGAAGTAACAATAATGCAGATAAACACATCCAGACAACTCTGTATTTTACTACGTGTACTGCGTTTTTAAAGTTAAACATTTTATAATTACCTCATACTTTCTTAGTCTAAAATACCAAAACGAGCTTTTTCGCGTTTTGTTTCTGCTGCTTCATAACCTTTTCCGATTTCATCTTTAGCTAAACCGAATAATGCAGGATATTTCAATTCTCCTGTACCGAAGATTAAGTGCATGAAGTTTTTAGTAACAGTGATTGCCGTAAACATTGAAACAACCACACCTATTGCAAGTGTTAATGCAAACCCTTTAACAACACTTGTTCCAAGGAAATAAAGGATTATACAGGTTAAAATTGTTGTCATGTTTGAATCGAAAATACTTGTGAATGCACGGTCGAAACCTGAATTAATTGCTGTAAATAAGTTTCTGCCGGCTCTCAATTCTTCTTTCGTTCTTTCGAAAATCAAGATGTTAGCATCAACCGCCATACCGATACTCAGGATAAAACCTGCGATGCCTGCAAGAGTAAGAGTTACAGGGATTGCTTTAAATAAAGCAAACAATATTAAGCCATAAATTATAAGAGCTATATCAGCAATCAGACCAGGAACTCTGTAGATTACCAACATAAATAACATTACAAATCCAACACCGATAATTCCTGCGAATTTTGATTTTTCAATACTGTCAGAACCCAATGTCGGACCAACCGTGTTTTCTTCAATAATATCAGAAGGAACAGGTAATGCACCTGCGTTTAACAGGTTAACCATTTTTTCTGCTTCTTCATATTTGAATCCGCTTGAACCGCCTGAGATTTCAGCTCTTCCGCCAAAGATTGCTTCTCTGATTACAGGAGCAGAGATTTCTTCGTTATCAAAGAAAATAGCCATCTGCTGCCCTACTAATTTCTGGGTGAGTTCTGCAAATTTGGTTGCGCCTTTGCCGTTGAATTCCAATGAAACTGTCCATTGACCGGTTTGGTCAGAACCAATACTTGCAGATTTAAGGTCTTCCCCTGTTAATCCGGTTGGTTCCCATAAATAGGCTCCTGTTTTTTCATCACGCATAGGTTGTTTGTTAGCGTCAAAAACAGGTTGTTTAAATTCCAATTGTGCAGTTTTACCTAAAAATGCTTCTGCTTCTTTAAGATCTGTAACGTTAGGAATTTCAACAAGAAGTCTTTTATCACCCACTTGAGCAACACTTGTCTCCGAAACACCGAGTTTATTTACACGGCTTTCGATTGCATATTGCAGTCTGCTCATAACTTCAGGTGTGATTTTTCTAACCGAGTCGGTTGTTTTTGCTTCAAGCATAATTCGAGAACCGCCGACAAGGTCAAGACCAAGTTTTGTAGGTTTTTTGTAAATTGTAAAAATTGATGCTATTGCGATAATTACAATTACCCAAAACATGATAATTTTGTTTTTCAATTTTCTACCCTCTTATATATGTACAACTTTTATTTAATTTATTAATAACATTTAATATACTAAAATGAACTAGCCTTCTTCGCCTAATTCTCTTTTAACATCATCAATTATTTTAAACAGAGTTACTTTTTCTTCATCAGTTAGAGTAACAAGCGGTTTTCTTACATAATCCCCGATTAAACCTTTATAAGCCAGAGCTGCTTTAACAGGTGTAGGATTAGGAGCCATAAACAGGTTTTTAAATACCGGATAAAGTTTTTTATGCATATTTCTTGCCGCGTTAACATCGCCTGTTTTGAAGTTTCTAATCATAGATTTGATTTCAGAACCGAATAGATGTGACGCAACTGAAATTACCCCGTGAGCTCCGACAGACATCATAGGAAGAGTTAAGCTGTCATCGCCTGAGTAAATTGCAAAATTATCAGGACACATAATTTTTAATTCTGTAATTTTATCTAAATCAGGGAAGCTTTGTTTTACCCCTACGATATTTTCAAATTTTTCAGCCAGATAAGCAACAGTTTTAGGTTCCATATTAACACCTGTGCGTGACGGGATATTATACAGAATAATCGGCAAATTTGTTGACTGCGCAATTGTTGAAAAATGTTCTATTATTCCTCTTTGGTTAGGTTTGTTGTAATACGGAACAACTGATAAAATTGCATCAACTTCTTCTTTCTGAGCAAGTTTTGTGTAATCAAAGGCGGAAGCTGTAGAGTTTGAACCTGCACCTAAAATGATTTTAGCTTTGTTTGCAGCGGCTCTTTTTACTGTGCTGACAAGCTCGATTTCCTCTTCATTAGTTAATGTTGGCGATTCTCCTGTTGTTCCGGCAACAAGAATTGCATCACTGCCATTTTCGATTAAATGTTTTGTTAGCTCTTCAACTCTGTCATAATCAATTGCACCTGATTTTTCCATCGGTGTAACCATTGCCGTAATAACTTCTCCGCAATCATATCTTAGTGCCATATTTATTTCCCCTCTTTTCCTCGTCTGTATATATATGATAATTATATTACAAAAGAAAATAATATGATTAATTATTAAGAAGGGTTACTGATGCTTATTTATACATTTTAAATATTTGTGCTAAAATTAGATTATGAAGTGGCAGGATATTCAAAAGAAAAAAAGGGTATATGTAGGGCTTTTGATAGCTCTTGGAGCAGTGCTGGCATGGGCGTTTATCACAGCAAGTGTAATTACACATGATTTTAATCGAAAACAGGTAGAGGCACGCGGAGATGAACAGGAAGCTGTAGTAAACGGCATTATTTTGACCGAAACCAAAGATGACCAAAAGTATTGGGAAATTTATGGCGAAACAGGCAAATGGGATAGTAAGCAGGGGATTGCACAGTTAAATAAAGTTATCGGAAATTTCTATAAGGATAATGAAGTTTCCATGAGTTTCGAGTCGTCAAAAGGTACTTATAATTCTAAAGACGGCGATATTACTTTATATAATGACACTTATATTGTCTTGAAAGACGGAATTACTTTGAATGCAGATAAACTGCACTGGATAAATTCTAAAACACCGATTGTGGCAGAAGGTCATATTAAAATTCAAAAAGGGAAAGAATTGTTGTCAACGGCTGATAAAATTACTATTAGTCCGGACTATAACAGTTTTAAGATAAGTGGAAATACGGTTTCAAAAGTTTATGAGGGTAAAAAATAGTATGAAAAAAATATTTGCTGTAATGGTATCAGCGCTGTTGCTGACAGGGATTGCGGTTCAGGCATCTGATTTAATCATTGAATCTAAAAATCAAACCTTTAATGAATCTGATAATAAGATTAAATTCGACGGAAATGTTAAAGTCACCGTTGATGATTTGAAAGTTGTTGGAGAAAAAGCTGATGTTAATGTTACCAAAGATCAAAAATTAGACACTGCAACTTTCTATGAAAAACCTTACGCTTTTGAAATTAAAAAGAATAAAAAAAGAGAAGTTAAAGCAAATATTTTAAAAGTATCACTTATTTCAAAAATTGTAAGAGCTGAAGGTGATACACAGTCAATCGTATTTGAAGGTAAAAAACCAATAGTTGTAATTAACGCTGATGTTCAGGAGTACGATACAAAAACAGGTGTTATGACTGCAACAGGTGCTGTTACTATGTTGTATAAAGAAATCGAAACTTTTTCAAATTCAGCACAAATCACAACCGATAAAAACGGCGACCTAAAAAGACTTGTATTAACGGGTAATGCGCGTGTTAAACAGGAAAAAAATGAATCTTATGCTGATAAATTTGTTTATGAAGCCGCATCAGGAAACTTAACTGCTTACGGTAACACGACATCAAATTCAATAACAGACGATGGTTCAAAATTGACATTAAAATCAAGCTATCAGGAATACAACCAAAAACGTTCAACTTTTAATGCTAGCGGCAACGTAAGAATTTGGTATCAGGATTACTATGCGGCAGGTCCGAAAGTTACATTATATCCGAGCGCAGGATCAACAAAGCCAAATGAAGCATACTTTACAGGTCGTTCCAGCATTACTCAGGGCGTAAGAACCATTTATGCAGACAAAATCAAAATGACAATGAAGCCGAAAAGTTTTGATGCTCAAGGCAACACAAGAACCGTTATAAAAAATATCGGTTCAGGTTCAGACGATAATGTGACATTAGGGCTGTAGAGGTAAAGATGAAAGATAAAATTGATAAAGCTATAGAATGTTTTAAAAAGCAAGATTGGAATGGTGCAATTGATTTATTCACATCTGTTCTGGAAGTTGATACTGATAATGCTGAAATTTATAACAATCTCGGTCTTTGCTATGCAAATATCGGCGATGATAACAAAGCTGAAAAGAACTACCTTAAATGTATTGAATTAAATCCGCAGCTTCCGCAATGTTATATCAATCTTGTTGATATTTATTATAAGCAAAATCGATTGGGCGAAGGCATAAATATACTTTCTTATGCTATAGATATGTTGCCTGAGGATTTGCTTTTCAGGCATTATCTTGCAAGATTTTATATGGAAGATACCAAACAGGATTTAGCAATTGACGAATTAGAATTTATTCTGGAAAAGCAGCCTGATAATTATGATGCTTATTATGATTTAGCTAAAATTTATTTTGATTTCGGAAATTATGATTCTGCTATCGAAAATTTTGAAAATGTTCTTGAATACAAAGATGATAACGAATGGATTTATTATTATCTCGCCGAGGCTTATCAGGCAAATGATGAGATTGATAAAGCTATTTCAAACTTCTTAAAATCAATTGCATCAAATAATAAATTTCCTCTGCCATATAAAAAAGTTGCAATACTCTTTATGGCACGCGGAGATTTTGATGATGCAATCGAATATCTGGAAGACTATATGAATTTTGACATTCCGCAAGAAGAAAAAGACAATACCTCAGCATTGATTAAAACTATTCAAAATAAAAAAGAGAAGAACGCATAATGAAGAATAAATACTGGATTGCTTTTTCATCAATCGAGCAAATAGACAGCAGATTTATTTTAAGATTATATAACTATTTTGGAGACATTGAGAAAGCTTTTAACTGTTCGCTAAATGAATTAAAAAACATCGACGGACTCAGTGTGAAAAAGGCTGAAAATTTTATCAAATATCGTGATAAAGTTGATATTGACCGTACGTTTACGGAAGTTGAAACACGCGGGATAAATTTTCTTACTCTTGAAGACGAAAACTATCCGAGAATGTTGAAAAACATTGAAAATCCGCCGGCTGTTTTATATTATAAAGGCAAACTTTTTGAATGTAATCTTGATAAAACACTCGCTGTTGTCGGCTCAAGAAAAGCCAGTATGCATGCAAAAGATAATTTAAAGAAAATTATCAGAGATTTGAGCGGAACAGATATTTGTATAGTGTCAGGTTTAGCGTCCGGAATTGATACTGTTGCACATACAGCTTCAATAGAAAATAATATTAAAACAATCGGAGTTATCGCAAGCGGTTTTGATTTTACATATCCTGCGAGTAACAAAACTCTTTATCATAACATTGAAAACGGTTACGGAGCAGTTTTATCGGAGTATTATCCTACGTTTGAGCCTGTGAAATTCAGATTCCCGCAACGCAACAGAATTGTTTCGGGACTTTCTTACGGAACACTTGTTGCAGAAGCTTCCTTAAAAAGCGGTGCGTTAATTACTGCGAATTTAACCCTTGAGCAAGGAAGAGAGTTGATGTGTATTCCGGGTGAAATTTCAAACCCTAATACTCAGGGAATTTATAAACTTCTCAAAAACGGTGCAACACTTGTAACCGAAAGTGAAGATATTTTAAATGCTTTGAATTGGGAAATTAAAAAAGAAGTCGAAACCCGTCAGCAGTTAACTCTTCCGATGTTGACTCCTGATGAAGAAAAAATTTATAATAATATAGAAATAGAAGAAAAAGGTGTAGATGAACTTTTGTCGCTGACAGGTTTAAAGTTGGATGATTTGCTTATGAACTTGACAACGATGGAGCTTAAGGGCATAATAAAACAATGTAACGGGGATAGATACATAAAGGTATAAGAAATAGAAATGGCAGAAACGAAGAGTAAAGCAAAAGAGAAATCATTAGTTATAGTTGAGTCGCCTGCAAAATCAAAAACAATCAAAAAAATTCTTGGCGACGCATATCAAATCGAGGCGAGCTACGGGCATGTCCGTAATTTGCCGACCAAAGATTCATCAACAGACAATCTGGGTTTTGACGTAAACAATAACTTTACTCCAAAATTTGAGGTAATCCCGGGCAAACAACAGGTTGTAAAAAAACTGAATGATTTAGCCAAAAAAGTTGACAAAATTTATCTTGCATCCGACCCCGATCGTGAGGGAGAAGCTATTGCATGGCACGTAAGACAAATTCTGAAAGTGCCTGATGAAAAGATTTATAGAATTGTGTTTAACGAAATTACACCAAAAGCCGTAAAACACTCAGTAGAAAACCCTAGAACTATAGATATGGATATGGTTCAGGCACAACAAACAAGACAAATTTTGGACAAGCTTGTAGGTTTTAAATTAAGTCCTGTATTGTGGAAACAAATCGGAAACAGAAACCTTTCAGCCGGGCGAGTTCAATCTGTTGCACTTCGTATGATTTGCGAAAGAGAAGAAGAGATTGAAAAATTTATCCCGCAGGAATACT
Organism: uncultured bacterium; assembly: GCA_949035555.1. Taxonomy (GTDB): domain Bacteria; phylum Cyanobacteriota; class Vampirovibrionia; order Gastranaerophilales; family Gastranaerophilaceae; genus Zag111. The sequence continues at coordinate 32,098 of CAROLD010000009.1, forward strand.
GGTCAATCCACGCAAATCTTGATAAAGACGGAAAAGTTTTTGAAGCCGAATTGTCAAAAATTAAAGGAAAGTCTATTGAAAAAACTATTAAAAATAAAGACGAAGCACAAAAAATTGTAGACTATTTGACAAATCCGACTTCAGAATTTGAGGTTGCAAAAGTCACTAAAAAGACAATTAAACGTAAACCTACTGCGCCATTTATAACTTCAACAATGCAGCGTGCCGCATCTTCAAAACTTGGTTTTGGAGTTTCAAAAACTATGCAGGTTGCCCAAAAACTCTATGAAGGGGTTGAAATTGACGGCAATCCTGTCGGTTTGATTACCTATATGAGAACCGACTCTGTCAGAATTTCAGATGATGCTCAAAATATGGCTCAAGATTTTATTTTGCAGAATTATGGTGAAAAATATTACCCTGAAAAGCCTAATATTTATGTAAAAGGTAAACAAAATGTTCAGGACGCGCACGAAGCTATCCGTCCTTCTTACCCTGAACGCACTCCTGAAAGTTTAAAAAAATATCTGGATAACGATCAGTACAAATTATATAAACTTATCTGGGAAAAATTTATGTCATCTCAAATGGCTCCTGCTGAAGTTGCGAATAAATCAATTGAAATAAATTCAGGCGATTATACACTGAAGGCGGGCACAAGCAAGATTATGTTTGACGGATTCTTGACACTTTATAATGATGCCGAAGAAGACGAAAAAGAATCTGATGCAAAAATCCCTGACTTAGAAAAAGGAGACAAAGTTCAATGTAAAAAAGTTGAACCGAAACAACACTTCACTCAGCCTCCTCCAAGATATAACGAAGCATCTTTGGTAAAAGCTCTGGAAGAACACGGTATCGGTCGTCCGTCAACTTACGCAACGATTATTACAGTAATTCAAACCCGTAAATACGTCGAGAAAAAGGATAAAGCTCTTCATCCGACCCTTCTCGGACGTACGGTTTCAAAACAGCTTGTTTCACAGTTTTCGGATATCATGGACTATAAATTTACTGCAGGAATGGAAGAGAAACTTGATAAAATTGCCGAAAAAGAAGCTGTTTGGGTAAAAGTTCTGGAAGATTTTTACGCCCCTTTTATGGCGGAAGTTAACTCTGTAATGAAAACCGCAGAACGCGTTACAATCGAGACAAAAGTTAAATGTCCGAATTGCGGTAAACCAATGGTTTTAAGAACAAGCAAAAAAGGAACACAATTCTTGGGATGTTCAGGTTATCCTGACTGTAAAACCGCAATGTCTCTGAACGTTATGCAGGAGCTTGAAGGCGAGAATGAGGATAGCACAGCGGAAAAACCGCAGGAAATATGCGAAGAAAAATGCGAGAAATGCGGTTCTGATATGACTTTCAAAATCGGTCCTTACGGAAAGTATATGGAATGTATAAATGCTGAATGCAAACACCGCAAACCGTTTAGAAAATCAACAGGTGTAACCTGCCCGAAATGCGGCAAAGGAACTATCGTTGAACGTAAATCAAAACGCGGAACAGTATTTTTTGGATGTGATAAGTATCCTGAATGTGATTTTGTCCTCTGGAATGAACCGACAGGCGAAACTTGCCCTGAATGCGGCAGTCTTCTTGTTAAAAAAGTTTTGAAAAAAGGTACTGTTGTAGCTTGCTCAAGTATGAAATGCGGGTACAAAAAAGAACAGGAAGAAACTGAAACTCAAGAAACATAAGGAGTTTAATTATGGCTGTAGATAAGATGTTACTGCTTGAACGCTATAAGAAGCTTAAAGCTGAAGGCGTTAGTATTACTCTTATGGAGTTGAAGAAACAAATGGAAGCAGAAGAACAACAGCCTGTCGAGTCTGTTTCCGTTGAACAGGAACAAGCGATTGAACAGTCTGTTTTTGCAGATGTCTCATCTGAAATGCCGAAAGCTCAAGAGTTGCCTTCTTCTCAGGAGTTTCAGCCACAAATGCAATGGCAGACAACATATGCACAATCATATAATCCTTCGCAGGTTGAGCAAACTCCGCCAACCTCAGGCTATACACCTGTCGAACAACCGCAGGCTAAATATTGTGGCAATGTTTCAAAGATTCGGAATGAACAGTCTAATTTAGAAAAATTGAAGTTTGGATTGATAGGATATCCTCTCGGGCATTCGCTTTCAAGTTATATCCATGATGCCGGTTTTAATAGTTTAGGGCTTAGTGCGTCTTATGAAATTCTGGAAACCCCGCCAGACAAACTTGTTGATAGGATAAAATTTTTGAAATTTAACAACTACAGTGGATTCAATGTTACAATTCCTTTGAAACTGCCTGTTACAATGTTTTTAGATGCTGTTGATGCTTCGGCAGATATTGTGAATGCTGTTAATACTGTCGTCATAGACCCGCAAACCCGTGAAATGAAAGGGTATAACACTGATGTTATCGGGTTTAGAAACGCAATTCCTGAAGATGTAACACTTTTTGGTAAAGTTGCAGGTGTTCTCGGCACAGGCGGAGCTGCGCGAGCTGCGATTACAGCTTTGGCGCAAAGTCAGGTTAAAGAAATTAAATTATATACTCGTAATATTCCTAACTCTCTAGAGCTTTTGAATTACCTGAGAAAAACTTTTCCGTCTGTTGAATTTAATGCATATCAAATTGAGCGAATACGTGATTTATCTGATGTAAATATTCTGGTTAACACTACGCCAATCGGAATGCAAGGAAGAGCAGCTGATATGACTCCTGTAGAAGAAAATGAATTAAGAACATTGCCGGAAGGTGCCGTTGTTTATGATGTAATCTATAATCCTAAAAAGACAGTCCTTTTAAAACTTGCTCAAAAAAATGGATACAGAACAATCAACGGTGTTGATATGTTTATTCATCAGGCATTAGCGGCTGAAAAAATTTGGACTGGCAGAACGCCAGATTTTAAGGATATGAAAATCGCCGCACTTGAAAATTTATAAGAAATTCAAAAGGCGCCGCATACGCGGCGCCTTTTGTTAAGTCTGTTCAAGATGTGATTTATTCATCATCATCTTCGTCATCTTCATTTTTTTTAGATTTTTTTTCGTCTTCTTCGTTTGATTCTTCTTTTGAATCTTTTTGTTTAGCCATCAAATCTTGAATTTTTACTTTGATTTCATCGCCTTTTTTTTGAAGTTCAGAAACTGCGTCGTCCGCTTTTGATTGGATTTGTTTTGCTGTTTCATCTGCTCTTCTTGCGACATCTTGAGCAGATTCAGCTAACAATCTTCTGGTTTCTTCGCCTGATTTTGGAGCTAATAAGATACCTGCGATAGCACCAATAGCGCCGCCAACTACAAAACCTGCTATAAATCTGGATACTGACATATTTTAATTCTCCTTTTGTTCTTACATATTATAAATCTGTTTAGTCGGGTTAACATTGCCCGAAAGTTTACTATTTTCTTTTGTTAAAGAAAGAGTAAACACTCATAAATCCTTTTAAAAAACCGCCGAAAATGCTTTCAGAAAAAGTTTTTGTTTTAGTGAGAGCATTTTCAAGACTTAATTTAACATTACCAACGCCTTCATCTGTACTTTGTACAAGTGAATTGATTGAGTGAATTGTTTCGTTTAACTCTTTCAATGTAGGTTTAAGTTCTGTGTTTATAAGAATTGATGATTCGTTCAGATTTTTTGATAATTCAGATAAATCTTTCAATAATTTCACTAGAAAAACTGCAATTACAATAACTACAATCCCTGTAGCTACTGCGAGAAAAGTTAAACCGTGATTTAGAATTACCTGTGAAAGTTCAATATTCATCTTTGTGTCCCTTTATTTTAATTATAATTAGTAATCAAATTCGTTGTCACTTGAGTGATTTTCAATATCTTCAAGCGCTTTAGCTTTTAGCATTTTTTTTGATTTTACGGAATTACTCAATTTTCTAATTTGTCTTTCAAGTTTATATTTCATCAAATCAACGGATTCAAGAGCTTGTTTTTTAGCTTCAGTAATTTGCGGTGCGTGTTTTTCGTAAAGGTCGCAAGCTGCATCTTTTAGTTCTTTTCTGGATTCTTCACCCGGCTTTGGAGCAAAAAGAACACCTGCAACTATACCTCCGATGACACCTGCTATTACGCCCATTGAAAACATAAATGTTTTGTTTTTACTCATAGTTGTAAACCTCGTCTTTCAAATTTCTTCATAATTGTAACATATTTTTTAGCTAATTTCAAGTGAATACATGCTAATTCCGGCAGGTAAAACTGTTTAATAGCTATTTTATTGCAAAACCTTCAAAATATTGTTATAATTATAATATGGATATGATTGAGGGAATAAAAGGAGTTTTGATATAGTGATTAAAAGAACAAAAGAAGCGTTTACTCTTACAGAGGTTTTACTTGCTGTAGCCATTGTCGGCATAATTGCGGCACTGGTGTTGCCGGTAATTATTACAAAATATCAGGAAAATGTTATGGAGTATATGGCAAAAAGACAAATTCAGTCAATAACATCAGCTTTAGAGTCATTAGCTATAACTGAAAATAAGTCTCGATTTGGCGAAACTACAATGGGGCAAGGTATAAATGATGATGATCATACTGGAAAATTCTTAAAGAAAAATCTATTAGTTGCTAATTATATAGGTGAATTTTCATCTCCAACTATATCAGAGGCTTTTGCTGATGAGTACTATAAATATGAAGAAAAGGACGGCAGCCATAAAAGAACGAAAGTTACACGTGCACAGCTTGATTTAAAAGGCTCTTGCGCGCAGCTAAAAAATGGTATCAGTATTTGTATAACTTCGCAATTTGGCGGTGTTCCAACTAAAGTTATTATGGATCTAAACGGGCTTAAAGGGCCAAATATTATTGGAAGAGACCTTATAGAATGGACCAATTTACCTGCTATTAATGACTATGCTCCTGATAGATCCAGCGGAGCGCACCCTATTATTGCAGAAAATGAAAGTCCTATCACACCTATACAAGCTCCGGAATGTACATCTATAACTTCCGATGCTTCTACAGGATGCTGTAAATGGAAAAGAGAACACGGTATGATTACCGGTAAAAGTGATGTCTGCTGCGGGAATTCGGCAATTAGCGGTACTCTTTCAGCTTGTGCTGATAAAGTCGAAGTACATTTGAATTATTACCCAACTTCCTTAACTTCTGCAACAAGACCTTGGACTAAATCTAGCACTACATTTTACCTCAAACCTGCGATTGCGGTTGATACATTCCCCGCAGAGTTAGGTGTTAAAATCAGATGCTCTGATGGAACATATCAGGGAGGCGTTTTGTCAGGTACTACAATAAAATCAGCGCTAAAATCCAATTCTGATGCACATTGGCCTGGTACCATTAATAAAAATAGCTGTGTTTATCCTAATGAAAAGCTTTTATGGGATAATAACGGCTCCACAAAATATACTGTAAGTGGTGTTACTTATGAATTACACCAACACTAATAAAAAAAATCCCTGTGTAAAACAGGGATTTTTTTTATTTTTTTAATAGTCTTTTTAGTGTGAATATTATGTCAACTGCCATAAAAATTTTTTTCCAATCATTTGTAAGGATAAAATTAGCTATAGTTGTCAAAAGCGCAGGAGACAAGAATTTTTTGTAATCTTCTTTCTTTCTGTCAACGAAAAGTCCAAAGTCTTTCAGCTTCTTCAATATAGAACCGAAAGCTGTACGTATATCTGTAATTCTGCTCGCAATTATTGAACGATTGTCAGTGACAGCTTGAGATAGTTCGTAAACGGATTTTCTCGCTTTTTGTATCAGGCAAATCAATTCAATTGCGATTATTAATTCTGCTATAAAAATTATTGTAAAAAATACGACTAACATCTTTCAACTTTTCTTACTTTTGTATTATATTAAACTTATAATATATTATTAACATATTTTTGGGAATACGTCTAGAGGACTATTTTATGGGAAGAGTAAAATTTTATACAGCATTAATACTTGCAAGACTGGCTTATGTTGCTATCCGTTTGTTGAACCGTTCTTCAGGTACCTCTTTTGTCGGAATGCTCACTTTAAAAATTTGCCCGGATTTTCTTTCTTATTGCCAAAAATATGTTAATAAATCCGTGACAGTTACTGGAACAAACGGTAAAACCACCACTTCAGGGCTTCTTGCTTATATTCTGGAAGAAGCTAAGGCTGATGTTTTGCACAACTTGAAAGGTGCAAATATGCTTACAGGCATAGCAAATGCTTTTGCGCTGAATTTGAATCTTTTCAAGAAGTTTGATTATGCTGTTTTAGAAGCAGATGAAGCATATTTAACAAAGCTGTATGATTATTTCAAAGCGGATTCTCTTCTTGTCACAAACCTTTTTCGCGACCAACTGGACAGATATGGCGAACTTTCGACAACTGCAAGGTTTATACAAAATGCAATTGATAAAAATGAAAATTTGTCGCTGGTTTTGAACGCTGATGACCCGCTGGTTACAAATTTCGGCAAAAATAGAAGTGCAAAGTATTACGGGTTTGAAGAGGTTGAATTCTGTTCTGATATTCATAATTCATCCTCAAATGCTCCGACCGAAGTATTTAACTGTGTTTGCGGAGTGCCGCTGAAATATACAAAGCAGTTTTTTGCGCAGGAAGGACATTACTTTTGCGAACTCTGCGGTTATAAACGCCCTGAATTAGATTTTAAAGGGTATGTGAAAATTTTTGGTGACTATTCGGAATTGAAAGTCTTATTTAACGGTAAATCGTATGATTTTCGTGTTAATCTTGTAGGTTTATACAATGCTTATAACGCTCTTGGTGCTGTTTCACAGGCACTTATGTTAGGAATTGATTATGAAGTTATTAAAAATGCTGTTTGTAATTACAAATCAATATTTGGCAGAGCCGAAAGACGTGTTATAAAAGGGCATGATACCTTAATTCAGCTTATCAAAAATCCGACAGGTGCAAGCGAAGTTTTGAAAACCGTTGATTTGGCTTCAAATATTATTATTGCAATAAATGATAATTACGCTGACGGCAGAGATATTTCGTGGTTATGGGATAGTGATTTTGAACGATTAAAAGATGCACAAAAACTTATAATCACATCCGGTAACCGAGCAAAAGATATGGCTGTTCGTCTGAAATATGCGGGAATTCCTTCAAATCGTATTATTGTTGAAGAAGATTTGAGAAAAGCCGTTGAATTTGTAGCAAAATCTGATAATATAGAAGAAAGAATTACTATTTTGCCATCATATACGGCACTATTAAAGTTAAGTAAAATGAAATTTTAGAAAGGATAGAATTATGCTTTTAGGGGTAAATATAGATCACGTTGCAACACTAAGAAACGCAAGAGGCGGGTTTGAACCTGATCCGGTTCAGGCGGCTGAAATTTGTGAAGCAAACGGAGCCACATCTATTACCGCACACTTAAGAGAAGACAGAAGACATATTATGGATTCTGATATCCGAACTTTAAAAAAAGTAATTAAAACAAGATTAAATTTAGAAATGGCTGTAACCGAAGAGATGCAAAAAATTGCTCTAGAAGTTCGTCCATATTCTGTTTGTCTTGTTCCGGAAAAAAGACAGGAAGTAACAACTGAAGGCGGTCTGGATGTCGCTTCCCAATTGCAAAAAGTTACAAGTTTTGTTCAGCCGCTGGTAGAAGCAGGCATAATGGTAAGCTTGTTTATTGATCCTTCTAATGAGCAAATTTATGCAGCTGCAAAAACCGGTGCTCAATTTGTTGAACTTCATACCGGGCAGTATTCTATGGCATTTGGTACTCCAGATGAACAGGATGAGTTTGATAAGGTGCGTGAAGCCTCTAGACTTGCTCATGCTCTGGGACTTAAGGTAAACGCAGGTCACGGTTTGAATTACGAAAACGTATATAGAATGCGTCAAATAAAAGATTTACATGAGCTGAATATTGGACATAGTATTATTTCTCGTGCAGTATTCAAGGGGTTGGCTCAGGCAGTTAAAGATATGTCTGAATTAGTTAAGTAGGGTATAGCATTATGACAAAATCAAAGGAAGAAATAATAGAAGAAATGCAGCAGGTTGTTGCACAAATGGTTATTGACGATATTGAAGAAAATCCTGATATTGCCAATGAATATTTTGACTGTGATTGTTGCGGTCAGAATAAGTGTTTAGCAGGTTCAATTCAGTACAGCGATTACAGATTATGCAATGACTGTGTTTTGCTAGCTGAAACAGGGTTTGCACTTGATAAAATTAAGGATATTCAAGAGCTTATGGACGCAATGGAAGATAAAAGACTTGAAGAACTTTGTAATTTTGTAAAAGAAGAAGAACTTCGCAAAAACAGTTTAGAAAACTAGTTATATCTTTATAACTATTAAGTTTCTTGTATGACTGTCTTCAAGCGGGAGAGTGTAATCTATTATTTCTACAATTTTAGCATTGTATTTTTTTAGAACTTTTGAAGCTTCTTCAATTTCTTCTTCTGCTTTGCGCGATTTATAGGCAACAAAATAACCGCCTTTTTTTAGTTTGGGAAGTGCATATTCGCAAATATTTTTTAAGGAAGATACTGCGCGGGAAGTTATTATATCAAACTTGCCGTCAATATTTTCAACTCTGGCACATACAAGGGTTAAGTTTTCTATACTGAGTTCAGCTTTCAATGAATGAATGGCGCGAATTTTTTTTGCAATACTGTCTAATGCAGTCACCTGAATTTTAGGATATTTCAGGGCAATCGGAACTGACGGGAAGCCGCCTCCGGTACCGATATCAAGAAGGGTTTTAAAATCTGTCCCGTATTTTGAGAAAAATTTTTCTATTGCTAAAGAGTCGAAAACATGTTTTTCCCAGAGAAATTTTTCATCATTTTTTGAAATCAGATTTACTTTGGAATTCTCTTCAAGAAATGCTTCCATATATTTTGTATAAACTTCTTTATTTTCCATATTTATCCTGTAATTTTATAAAATCGTCTTCTTTTGTCCTTCGTTTTATATCTTCAATGCGGGCTTGAATTTTATCAATATTTTCCTTGGTGAAAGATTGTTTTGAGAGCTTAAATGCTTCAATGAGATATTTATATGCCTGTTCAAAATCTTTTCTGCGGGAATAATAATCTCCAAGTTCTGTCAGTGCACCTGCAATGTGATACGGCTCATTAAGTTTTTTAGCATAATAAAGCGCCTGGTTCAAGTACTCAAGTGATTTTGATGTGTCTTTTGATGAGTATATTTCAGCAAGATGTATTGCTGAATAGTATAACCCGTTGTAATTTTTAACTGCTTTATCAATTTTTATACTTTCATTGTAATATTTAATCGCATGCTGTGGGCTTCCTGCTTCATCGTAGAGTTCGGCAAGATTGGCAAGTGCCATTGACAGGTATTGGTTTGTATTCGGGTTGGCATCAAGCTCAATACATTTTTTGTAATATAAAACAGCCATACGCATATCGTCGCGCTCATCGTTTGCCCCTGCAAATTTGTAATACAATTCCGCAAGAACTGTTTTATCCATATGAATGTCAGCAAGCTTTAATGATTTTTCATAATAGTTAAATTCTTCATCAGGATTGTCGGTTAATTTTGCCAGTGCAAGATTAACTTTTACCTGCATTTCAGGCGGTAAATCCTTGTTATTGTACAATTCATTCAGGATAAATTTTGCGTTATCGTGTTTGTATATTATGTAGTAAATGTTTGCAATTTCGAGTTTTACTTCCGCAACTTTAAAATTATCCGAAACATTTACATAAAAATCCTGTGCCTGAGTATAAGCTTCAAGAGCTTCATACCAGTGAGAAAGTTGTTTGTAATCCTGAGCAAGTTTTATATAAATTGCAGGCAGGAATTGATAAAAATTATCATCATCATTTTTTGTTAATGCACGTTTGTATAAAAGTATTGCGTGTTTGAAGTTGTATTTTGCTTCTTCTTGTTTTGCAAGATTGAGAATTTGTGTCAGAGACAGATTTTCGCTTTTTTCTTTTAATTCATTTCTTTCAGTCTTATCTGTGATGAAGTCTTTGATAGAGTCGGCAATGCCGTCTAATACCGCATCATCTTCAATAATAAAGCTGATTTTATCAATTTTTTCTTCTTTTGTTTCTTCAATTTCAGGCTTAGCGGGTATTATTTCGGCAGGAGTTTCGTTAGCCGGAGACTGTATTACTGGATCTACAGAAATCATTCGAACATCTTTTAGATTAAGCTGAGGTCTTTTCGGTATGAATAGGGTATGATACTCAATTTCGTTACGCATAGTCTGGCGCGAAAGTCTTAAGTCTCTTTCGAGAGGTTTTAGAGGAAGTTGAGTGTTATATAAATCCACACAGGCAGTGTGGAGTTTTATCATAACATTTTCGGGTATTTGGTGTTCAATAATATCCCGGAAAGAATCCTCCAGATACAAACATTCTCCGTCAACCGACAGCACAGCATTAGTAACGAAGAAAAATGCACGTTCCGGATTGTATAAATGTAATGATTTTAAAAGGTTTACGTGGATTGGAATTCTCATAACCGTAAGCAGTCTGAAAAGATGCGCGCTCACAGGGTCCACAAGTGACAATGCTTCACGGGTAATGAATTCTGGAAATGGCATAAAGCTTTTTGAATAACCTTCCAAAAATTGTACAAGTGAAAGTCCGCGTAAATTCATTATTTTTACTGCTAAATTCACGTAATTATAATAACCTTTTGACTGTTTATACAGCTCATTTGATAAAACACCAATGTTTTTTATCCCGTTGTTTTTTAACAATTTCTCAAATATCTGCTGTGACAGAGCAAGGCAAGTAACTTTATCAAAGTCAATATCTTCAAAGTCTTCCGCGTCAACTTTCCTTGCCGTGATTATAATTTTTACGTTAGGAAGTTTCATCAGGTGCTTGAGAAAACTCAAAATTTCAGGCTTGCTGCTTTTTAAAACAGACTCAAAAGAGTTCAAAATAATGACAATCGGGGAATGGATTGTATTAAAGTAAGAGTTGATTTTCTGTGTAAAATTCTCTGTTTTGATCCTTGGAGGAATAATTTTACCCGTAAGTGTGTATGTTCTGAATGTGTCAAAAAATGACAAAAGCATATCATCCAAAATGCTTGTTTCAAAACAATTGTATTTCAGGGTGAGGACATTTGGATTCAGATACGATGCTACAAAATCTGCAATCAATGTTTTTCCGGAACCTTTAAAACCGTTTACAAGAGCCAAATGTTTATCGCTTTGCAAAAAATCGCAAAGCCTTGCAATCTGTTTTTCATTATTTTCGATTAAGCATAAGTCAAGCGGACATTCTTTCGGAATGTCCTTAATAGCTATGGATTTTTCTAAAAAATCAGTTCTCATAATTTTAATTTACGCGATTTCTGCCGTTTTCTTTTGCATTGTATAGTCTTTTGTCAGCCGCTTCGATAATTTCTGCAGGAGTTTCACCGTCTTCTTTGTATGTGGAAACCCCGAGACTTATTGTAACATTGCTTTCTCTTCCGTTGCTTAATTTCATTTTTTTAGATGACACGAGGGAACAAAGTTTATTTGCAATTGAAACAGCCTCTTCGTTTTTTGTATTCGGGAGAATAATACTCATTTCTTCTCCTCCGTATCTGCATACTATATCGGTTGCTCTGACATTTTTCTTTAATTCCTGTGCAACTTGTCTTAACACAGCATCTCCTGATTGGTGTCCAAAATTATCGTTAAATTTTTTGAAAAAGTCTATATCAATAATTATTAGTGAAAATTTTGTATCATAACGTTTTGCGTGAGATACGGACATTTGCATCTGTTCTTGAAAATATCTGTGATTATAAAGTTCAGTAAGTCCGTCTGTTGTTGCGAGTTTATATTGTGTGTCAAAGTCTCTTGATTTAATCAAATATTTTGTGATTACAGTGAGGATAAATGCCAGAACTGCAAATCCCATCGGTGATACAATCGGCAGCCACAAATTAAAAAATTTCATCATATAGTATGTTAAAATTACGTATCCAAAATATACCGTTGCGGTAAGCCCTGCTGCAATAGGCATAGACGGCAGTACTAGTACAATTCCGACAGTTATTAATGCAAGAGCAAAAACGATAATTACATTAGCATAGTCAGGTGTTTTGTGAATAAAACTTCCGTCAATAATGTTGTTCACGTATGTTGCCTGAACTTCAACGCCCGGGTAAACTTTATCAACCGGAACCGTTTTTATATCAAATAAACTTGCCGCGGTAGCTCCGAAATATACAATTTTATTTTCGAAATCAAAATTAAGTTTTTCTTTTCCTTCTGCGGCTTTGATAAGTTTATACATAGGAATATTTTCAAATGTTCCCGCAGGACCGTACCAGTTAAGAATTACACCGGCTTCGTCATCATATTTTATTGAAGTTTTGCCGTTTGTATAATAATTCCCTACGCGATATCCTAACTGCGGATAATACTTTCCCTGATATTTCAGATATAAAGGCATTTTTCTCAAAACTCCGTCATCTGAGCGCGAAACATTTATCAAGCCGATGTTTGATGTTGCGTTTAATATTCCTTCTAAAATTACTCTGCAATTTGAGTATTCCATTGGTTCGCCTTTTGTAGGGTAAGGTATTATTGCAAGTTTATCAGGTAGCCGGGGCGGAATTCTTAAATCCTCAGGCTGGTCATCTAAATTCATTGCTGTATAAACATTGTTATACTTTTTAAAAATATTAATTAAAGCATTATCTGCGGCTTGGTCTGATTTCATTGATTTGACAAACATAAGGTCAAATGCAATACTTTTCGGGTTTTGTGCTTCAATATAATCAACCATTTTTGCATAAATATCGCGTCTTAGGGGCCACTCTCCATAATGGTCAAGGATATATTCATAACTACCGTCATCAATTGCTACAATTACAATATCTTTATTATTCTGACGGCTTCCTGAATTTGCAAGAATGCTTTGTCTTATATCAAAAGTTCTATTTTCCATTGACGTCATAAACGCAGAAAAGCTTCCGTTTTTAATACTAAAAATCAGAAGCACTGCAAAGATAGAAATCCATAATGTATATAAAAATTTTTTCAACATAACTCAAGCCCTGTTTATTTTACGTTTTCAGTGTAGTTTAACGCAGAAATATTGGCAAGAATGTTTTTTACAACGAATTTTTGTTCCAGAATTTTGTTATTTAATTTCAGAATTTCTGTAGCATAAGATAATTCATCAGGGTGCTTTAAATAGCGAAGTAAACATTGCTCGTGTAAGTTCATTCTTATCAATTCCTATAAAACGGTTATAACATGATTATTATTTCAAATTTTGATTAAAATTAAATCAACCTTTTAAAGAATTTGCTAGGAAATTTCTAATACAAGTATATGAGCTTAACCGGAGCTTAACTAAATGTAAAGATATTAGCCAATCGTCTAATGTTTGTGCTATAATTCTGGTAAAGAGACAGACTTGGAGGGTAGAGTATTGAGTCAACAGAATATGTTTGATCACGGGAAAATCGTTCCTGTAAATATAAGAGAAGAAATGAAACGTTCATATATCGACTATGCAATGAGTGTAATCGTAGGACGTGCATTACCTGATGTTCGAGACGGGTTGAAACCTGTTCACAGACGTATTTTATACGCAATGAATGAACTGGGAATGTATCCTGACAAACCGTTTAAAAAATGTGCGCGTATTGTCGGGGAAGTTCTGGGTAAATATCACCCGCACGGCGATAGCTCTGTTTATGAAGCTCTAGTTCGTATGGCTCAAGATTTTTCAACAAGATATTTGATGGTTGACGGGCATGGCAACTTCGGTTCTGTTGACGGTGACGGAGCTGCTGCAATGCGTTATACAGAAGCCCGTATGCATAAAATTACTCAATCTATGCTTGCTGATATTGACTGTGAAACAGTTGAGTTTGAGCCAAACTTCGACGGTTCACTGCAAGAACCGTCAGTGCTTCCTGTAAGGCTGCCTATGCTTTTGTTAAACGGAGTTTCAGGTATTGCGGTTGGTATGGCAACAAATATTCCTCCGCATAACCTTTGCGAAGTTGTTGACGGTACCATCGCGTTGATTGATAATCCGAAAATCACTGTTCCTGAACTTATGGAACATATTAAAGGACCTGATTTCCCTACATCGGCTACAATTATTGGATTGAACGATATTAAACAGGCTTACGAAACAGGAAGAGGTTCTATTAAAATGTCTGCGGTTTCTGGTTTTGAAGAAATTGCGGGCGGCGGCGGACGCCAAGCAAGAACTGCGATTGTTGTAACCGAAATTCCTTATCAGGTTAATAAAGCAATGCTTATTGAAAAAATTGCAGACCTTGTCAAAGACCAAAAAATTACAGGTATTTCAGATATTCGTGACGAGTCTGACCGTGAAGGTATGAGAATCGTCATTGAATTGAAACGTGATGCAAAACCTGATGTTGTTAGAAATAATTTATATAAATATACTCAGCTTGCAACAACTTTCGGGGTTAACATGGTTGCTCTGTGCGGCAAACAGCCTCGTTTGATGAATTTATACGAAGTTTTAAATGAATTTGTTGAACACAGAATTGAAATCGTTACAAGAAGAACTATTTTCTTCTTGAAGAAAGCTAAAATCCGCGCTCACATCTTGGCAGGTTTAATCATCGCATTGGGTTCTATTGACGAAGTTATTGAACTTATCAAAAAATCTAAGACCACCGATGATGCAAGAGAAGGTTTGATGAGCAGATTTGGTCTTGATGTTGACCAGTCAAATGCAATTTTAGAAATGCAATTAAGACGTTTGACAGGTTTAGAACAAGACAAAGTTAAAGCAGAATACGAAGAATTGTTGAAAAAGATTGCCGAATACGAATCAATTCTTGCAAGTCGTCAAAAAATTCTTGATATTATCAAAGCAGAACTTCTTGAAGATAAAGAAAAATACGGCGATGACAGAAAAACTCAGATTTTACCTGAACAGGGCGAAGTTACAATTGAAGACTTAACACCAAATACTCCGATGGCTGTATTTATTACACATCAAGGATATTTGAAACGTATATCCCTTGATACCTTCGAACGTCAAAACCGTGCAACCCGCGGTAAATCAGGCATGAAAACAAAAGATGATGATGATATTCAACATTTCTTTACTGCAATGATGCATGATAAAGTGTTATTCTTCTCATCTAAAGGTACTGTTTACAGCTTGAATGTTTACGACTTCCCTGAAGGCGGACGTCAGGCAAAAGGCTTGCCGATTGTAAACGTACTTCCTATAGATCAGGATGAAAAGATTACCGCAGTAGTTCCTGTGAGTTCATTCTCTAAAGACTTGAATTTAATCATGCTTACTAAAAAAGGTTATATCAAACGTATTGAATTGGATAACTTCTCAAATATCCGTCGTAACGGTATTATCGCAATCGGTTTGGATGAAGGTGACAGCTTATGCTGGGTAAAACTTGCAACTGCAAAAGACGAAATTATTATCGGAACATCTTGCGGTATGGCAATCAGATTCCCAATCCAAGACTTGAGACCGTTAGGCAGAAGCGCCCGCGGTGTAATTTCAATGAAATTACGCTCAGGAGATGAAATTGTCGGATGTGATATTGTTCCGCAAGATTACGACGCGGATTTACTGGTAGTAACTTCTGACGGTTTTGGCAAGCGTACAAAATTATCTGAATTCAGAAGCCAGAACAGAGGCGGTTTAGGATTGATTGCAACCAAGTTCAAATCAAGTTCATCAAGACTTGTTGCCTTGACTATCGTAAGAGATTCTGACGATATAATGCTTGTGACAGCAAACGGCGTAGTAACAAGACTGAATGCAGGTCAAATTTCACAACAGGGACGTCCTGCAACAGGTGTTAGAGCACAGAACTTGAACGAAAATGATGTAGTATGTTCTGTTAATAAGATTATTAACCCTGATGAAGACGACGTAACTATTAAAACATCAACTGCGGAAGCTCCTGCGCCGGAAGACGAAGTTCAGCAAACAAGTCTGTTGGACGGAGGAAACGAAGAATAGAAAAAAGAGGTTCAAATTGAACCTCTTTTTTAATTACTACCTTGCTCTGTAGTGACCTCTGACATGTGTTCCGTCACTTCTTGTGTAAGGTGCAATATAAACAGCTCCGCCGGCAGAATTCATCTGAGCATTACTTGGAATACCTATTTTGCCCCATTGACTTCTAATTTCGGCTTCTTTGTCCGTAAATTCTTCATTGGGCATATCTCCAATATCTTCGCGGGTGTATATTTTATTATCACCTGACAAAGGATTTCTGTAATTGGAATAATCGGCTTGGTTTTGTTGGTTTTGTATGGCGTTTGGATTAAATTCGTTGTGTGAAATTCCAGTTTCTAATACTCCATTTTGTGGAGTATTATTATGCGAATTTAATGGAATTGAAGGGTTTTCTTTTGTGTTTAATAGATTGGTTTTTATAGCTAATCCCACAGGTGTTGTACCAATATCTAGCCACTTGTCCAGGTTGACTTTTTTTGCAATATCATTTATCCTTATAAATGACAAGTCTTGACCCTCGGGTTCTGGACCCGCTAGGTTGGGGCTTGTCACTTTATGGAAATATTTATTTCCTTTTGCGTTTTCGGCTATTAAATAATCAACTCCATCTCCGCCAAGACGGTGAAATTTTGTAATATCAAATTTATGAGAATGCTGTGGGGCTTCCGTATTTAGATATTCCGCTTTTTTTAGATTTTTGCTTAAGTCTATTACTTTATCTGTATATTGTGGCTGTTGCCTATTTGTTTCTTTAAATCCATCACTAATAAGTTTAATTTCACCTAAATCTTTTCTTACAGGATTAGTTCCTCGTTCATAATTAGTGTAATATTCGTTACTTAATTTAGTTTGTTTAGGTTTTGAAAGAAGTTCTTTTTTTATACTATTTTTTTCAATATTTCCTGTAATTCCTCCTGCTACTGCACCGGTTCCAAGTCCAAAAACAGCATCAGTGGCGGCTGTATATAACGGATTTTTATTTTCGGCTAACCCTCGTCCAAAACCGAATACGCTGCCTTCAGCAGCACCATCTATCGCACTTTGTGTAAATTTTTGTGCTAATTTTCGACCGAGAGATTTTTGCAGAAATTGTCCTGCTCCGGCTTTCACTGCTGAACCGCCAATGCCTACCCCTGGAACGGCGACACTGCCTATTTCAAATAGCCCTGCAGCGATTTGTTTGTTTCTGTAATCGGTAAATTCTTTATTGATTTTTTGTTCATACAATTTACCAAATTCTTTAATTATGGCGATTTTTTCTTCTCTGGTATAGTTGCCTCTTTCTAAAAATTTTTGTAGTTGTTCGTATTCTTGCATTTTTAATATATCCTTTCTGCAAGGATAATACTAATGACTCGATTGTTGGCTAGAATATAATTATATCATTTGAATGCAAATTCGGTCAATCTGTCCGTGTGGTTGTAATTTTCAATTAAAGATAAATATATTTACCTCTTTTAGCATTTGTGATAATATCTAATAGCACAGATAATAAGGAGAGAAACATGGCAGATGCAAAAATTTTAGCAACTATTGAAAGAAGTGATACAGAACAATTACAGATTTCTGTCAGCGAATACAAAGGCAGAAGCTATTTGAATATGAGAATATTTTATACAACTGATGATGGTGCAACTTGGTTACCGACTAAAAAAGGTGTAACTTTCTCACCTGACCAATTGGATTTATTAACTGAAGCTATTGAAGAAGCTAAACAAGAATTTATGGCTTCTGAAGCTGAATAAGATTTATTTCACCCTCTCCATCGGAGAGGGTGTTTAGAATATAGATTAGGGTTTTATATAAATGACAGAAGAAAGCATTCAAAGTAAATTATTTGAAGTTCCTGCCCGCAAACTTACTTTAAAAAAGCGTGGGACAGAGAGTGAGGATATTCTGAAATCTCCTCGCTATGCAGTTTGCCTTGTCAACTTAAAGGCTTTGGGTGTAAAAACTTTCAGTTATATAATTCCTCCTGAAATGCAGGATAAAATTAAAATCGGACAGGTTCTTCTTGTACCTTTTGGCAGACAGGGGCTTATAAATGCATTTTGTGTAGGGTTTTCCGATTATCTTCCGCCAGAAATCAGAGCAAAACGCGTCGCAAAAATTTTGGATGAAACACCTCTTTTTACTGTTGAATATTTGAAACTTCTCGAGTGGGTTGCGAATTATTATTGTACGGATTTAATTACTGTATTGAACACTGCAATTCCGTTAAAACTTATAGAAAAATCGCTTAAAACCGAGCAGACCATAGAATTTGTGCAAACAGAAGGCGCGACAAAACGTCAGTTGCAAGTGTTGGAGTTATTGCAAGAGAAAGGAAAAATGCCTCTAATAGAGTTTGAAAAACTTGCAAAAACTACCCGTGCTACTATAAAAAAACTGGAGGCTCTCGGATGTGTGAAATTGACGGAAGAACAGATTTACAGAAATCCGCTTGATATTTTAAATATTGACAAAAAAGAAGATTTATTTGAACTCTCAGAAACTCAGCAGGCTGTTTATGAAGGCATTTCTGAACAGATAAAAAATGAAGTTTGTCCGCAAATTTTATTGCACGGTGTCACCGCCAGCGGAAAAACGGAAGTTTATTTCAAACTTATTGACGATACAATAAAAGCAGGCAAAAATGTTCTGTTTTTGGCGCCGGAAATTGCGCTTGCCTCTCAATTGACCAAGCGTCTTGCAAAAAAATTCGGAACGCAGGATACTGCAATCTGGCACAGCAGTATTTCAGAGGGCGAACGTTATGACGTATGGCAAAAACTTTATAAAGATGAAATAAAAATTCTTGCAGGTGCGCGTTCTGCGGTGTTTGCTCCGTTAAAAAATATAGGATTGATTATTATCGATGAAGAGCACGAAGGCGCGTATAAACAAACCTCACCTGCGCCAAGGTATGATGCAAGACTTGTTGCCAGAAAGCTGGCGGAATTTAATAATTGCCCGCTGATTTTGGGTTCTGCGACCCCTGATATTTCAAGCTATTACAGGGCTGTGAATACAAATCATTTGTTTGAAATGTTAAAACGGTATAACAACGCGAAAGTTGCGCCGGTTACCGTAATTAATATGCAGGAATACGGCAGGGCGGCTTACAAAAGTTTGATTTCAAAACCTTTGCAGAGTGCTATAAAAGAAACTTTAGACAAAAACCAGCAGGTAATTCTGTTGATTAATCGCCGCGGATTTTCTACATATACGCAGTGTCAGGGATGCGGACACGTAATCGAATGCCCTAACTGTGCTATCCCGATGATTTGGCACGCAAAAGACAATATGCTCAAATGTCACTACTGCAATCATGTAGAATATTTTCCAGATGTATGTCCGAACTGCGGATTTGACGGGTTAAAAAATTCAGGCACGGGAACTCAAAAAATTGAGCAGTATATTAATGACTTGTACCCTGATTATAATGTAGAACGTATAGACAGTGATGTATTAACCCGAAAAGGCGAACATATAAGGCTTTTAGAGAAATTTCAGCGCGGAGATATTGATATTCTTGTTGGAACTCAAATGATTGCAAAAGGTTTGGATAACCCGAATGTAACGTTGGTCGGCGTAATTTCTGCTGATGCAAGCTTTAATCTGCCTGATTTCAGGGCATCAGAACGCGGGTTTCAGCTTCTGACACAGGTTGCAGGGCGTGCAGGGCGCGGAGAGTTTAAGGGGCGCGTTTATTTCCAAACTTACAACCCTGAATACTATGCACTGGAAAGCGCGAAATCCCAAAATTATTCGGATTTTTACCAAAAAGAAATCCGTTCGCGCGAAGATTTTGACTACCCGCCGTTCAGCCAGATTATAAGATTAATTTTAAGTTCCCAGAATAATTTTCGTGCCGAAAAAGCCGCGCAGGAAATTGCTTTAAGGCTTTGTACGATGATTGAAAAATTTGGATTTGGCGAAAGGCTTGAAGTTCTTGGACCGACCCCGTGCGTAATTGAGCGGATAAACAGTTATTACAGATTTCAAATTATTATCAAGAACAAGCTTGAAGATAAAGGGCATCAATTTGTCTCAAGTTTTCTGAGTAAAATTAATGCTCCAAAAGATATAAGAATGACTATTGATGTTGATCCGTTAGATATTTTGTAGCTATGGACTTTGTGTCCTTTTTGTCATAAATTTATTGTATGTACGATGATTATAAAAAAATTCTGGATGAATTAAAAAAACATTCACATTTCAGGGATTTAAAGGATTACGAGGGAAAAGACGAGAAGTTTATCTTTTGGAAAGGTAAAAAACTCCTAAATCTTTCGTCAAATAATTATTTAAATTTTGCGGATAATAGGCAGATTACAGAAGAATTTTTAGCGGATGTCGGCAGTGAATATTCTTTTGGCAGTGCTTCGGCAAGACTTTTAACCGGTACCTTGCCTGTGTATAAGGAGTTGGAAAATCTTATATCAGGTTTGTACGGGAAAGAAAAAACTCTTCTTTATAACAGCGGATATCACGCCAATGTCGGGATTTCGAGCGCTTTAAATCAAAGAGGCGATGTTGTTTTTTCCGATAAATTAAACCACGCGAGTATAATTGACGGAATGCAGTTGTCCGCGGGAAAGTTTTTCAGATTCCCTCATAACGATATGGAAGCATTTGAAAAACTTCTAATCCGTGAGCGTGAGAATTATAAAAATGCGTTCATTATTACAGAAAGCGTTTTTTCCATGGACGGTGATATTGAGGATTTGCGAAAAATCGTCGAATTAAAGAAAAAATACAACTGTATAATGATTGTAGATGAAGCCCATGCTTTTGGAGTTTTCGGAGAAAAAGGGCTTGGCGTTGCCGAAGAATTAGGGATAATTGACGATGTTGATTTAATTGTAGGAACTTTTGGAAAAGCTGTCGGCTCAATGGGGGCTTATGTTACGGGTTCTGAAACTTTGATTGATTTTTTGATAAATAAATCACGTTCGTTTATTTTTTCTACTGCATTGCCGCCTGTGAATATTGCTTTTACAAAATGGATTATTGAAAACAAATTTCCTCAGGTGAAAGATAAGCGCAAAAAAATGCTTAATATTGCAAAAAAAATGGGCAGTGACAGTCATATTATTCCAATAATTGTCGGAGAAAATAAAGATACGGTTGATTTATGTGAAGTTCTTTTCCATAACGGATATTTTACACTTCCTATTCGGCCGCCGACTGTGCCTGTCGGAACATCGCGTCTGCGGTTGTCTTTAACTGCGGATATCGCTGAAGATGAACTTGGAATTTTGATGGAGAAAATCAATGAAAAGCTGTTGGCTAAATAAACAAAATAACAAAAAACTTATTGTATTTTTTGCAGGCTGGAGTTTTGATGAAAACCCTTTCAAAACGTTTCAGACAGACAGTTATGATGTACTTTTTGTTTATGATTACAATGAAATATCAGAAATTAATTTTGAACATTATGAGAGTAAAATTCTTATTGCCTGGTCAATGGGGGTTTTTGCTGCATATTTATTGAAAAGTTTGTTTCAAGATTTTGATTTAAAGATTGCTGTGAATGGTACAGTTACTCCTGTTGATGATGAGTTTGGAATACCTGTTAAAATGTTTGAATTAACCTTAAAACACTCACAAAAAGGTTTGGAAGGCAAATTTTACAAAAATGTATTTTTAACCGAAGATGAATATAATTTATACTGTAAAAATCCTGTTCAACGTACGATTGAAAACAGAGTTTCCGAACTTGAAAATTTGTATGGTTTGATTAAAAATACAAATGTTGATTATGAAAAATTTTATGATTTTGCTATAGTGAGTGAATTTGACAAAATTATTCCTCCGAAAAATCAGATGGCAAGCCATCATAAAAATAAGGTTCCTGTCATAAGCTACCCGTACGGACATTTCCCGTACTATAAATTCCAAAGCTGGGAAGATATTATAAATGCAAACAGATAATAAACATATCAAAAAACAATTTGAAAAAAGTATGAAAGATTACGATAAAAATGCTGCCGTGCAGGACATGATGGCAGCAAAACTCGTGATTGAGTTATCTAAAATCGCATCAAATTTTGATAATGTTCTTGAACTCGGGGCCGGGACCGGACTACTTACAAAAAAAATAGCAAGAAGTTTAAAATTTAAAAGTTATTACGCTAATGATTTGGTGGAAAAATCAAAAATTTATGTTCAAAAATTCATTCCCAATTCGATTTTTTTATTTGGAAATGCTTTAAAAATTAAACCCCCGCGAAAAATGGATTTGATTGTTTCAAATGCGATGTTTCAATGGTTTGACAATTTGGAAAAAGCTGTTTTGACTTTTAAGGGGCAGTTTAATAATGATGGAGTTCTGGCGTTTTCAACTTTTGCTCCTGAGAATTTTAAAGAAATAAAAGATTTAACAGGTTTAACTCTTAAATATAAAACCGAAGATGAAATAAAAGAAATTTTAGAAAAGTGCGGGTTTGAAATTCTGTATTGCGAAAGTTTTTATGAAGAATTAATTTTTAAAACACCGCTTGAGCTTCTTGCTCATATGAAACATACAGGGGTAAATTCACTATCGGAGAGTGTTTGGACAATGAAAAAAGTAAAAGAATTTTGTGATAAATTTTCAAAAAAATATCCAAAAATTAAACTTACATATGCTCCAATAATTGTTATAGCGAAAAGAAAATAATCGTAATATAACAAGACTCCGGGTCTATACCCGGAGTCACAAAAGACTTGTTTAGACTATTTATTGGTGAAGTCAGGACGGTTCATAGGCTTGAAAAGTCCCGGTGTCCCTAACCCTTGAAAAGGAGGTCTGGCAGGATGATTTTTTTCAAACTTTGCTCTTCCTTCGGCTTTCATTTTTGCCAGTTCATTTTTTTGTTTTTTAGTTAAGATTTTTTCGAATTCTTGACTGTTAGCTTTTCTGATTTCGTGAGCTTTTTTATGAAGTTCTCTGATTTCCGCAGTCAATTCTTCAATTCTTTCCTGCTGAGCTTTTTCTGCTATTCTTGAACGTTTAACGGCTTCGATTTCCTGACGTTTTGCAGAGATTTGTTCCATAACAGGTTTCATTTGTTCTCTTCCTTGTTGATGGATAGCTTTTGCTTTTTCTTTTTGTTTATCTGTTAAGTTTAATCTTTGTTCAAATTTTTGTCTCATTTGTTCTTTGTGGCATTTTCTTTGTTCAGCTGACGGCGGTTGAATCTGGTCAGCCATTACCGGAGTGAACATACAGCCGGCAGAGATTATTCCTGCGGCAAATAAAAGTGTTAATACTTTTTTCATAATATTCCTTTCTTTTTTATACTACATTAAGTCTGTAAGTTTTTCCGCTAATTCTTTTTTAGCGTTGTAAAGTCTTGATTTTACAGTTCCAACGGGACATTTTAGTTTTTGCGCGCATTGTTCATATGTGTAACCGTTGATTTCGCAAATCATTATGACTTCTTTGAATTTTGGTTTCAGTTGATTAACTGCTTTTATTATCTTTTTTTGTCTTTCGAGACTTATAACTTTTGTTTCAGGTGTTGATTTTTGGTCTTTGATATTTGTCATAATCAAATCATCTGATGTGGAAGCTGAAAAAACTTTATAATAAGAGGATTTTAAATAATCCAGTGATGTGTTTTTGGTAATGCAGGAAATCCAGCTTTTTGCAGCGCCCTGCTCTTTGTATTTGTCTGAATTTTTCCAGATTTTAACATAGACTTCCTGTTCCAAATCTTCGTTTTCTTCTTTTGTAATAAGTCTTATGATATTTTTAATATTCTGTTTATTTTCTTTAATTATTTTGTTTAAATCCATCTACTCTACCGTAATAAGTCCGTAAGAATCAACCGGCAGTCCTAAATCCTCAGCAGAAAGGGTTGTGCCGTATTTGAGCGTATCTGAAACGTCAGTGTTCAGATTTATAACTCCTAAAGTTGTACCGCTGAGCATTAGCATACACAATGCACATGCGATTTTTACTTTAGCAAAATTTTTGCGTTTTTCTCTGTAATATGGTTTTACTTCTTTCAGAAGGTCTGAAACTTTTTGCATTTTTTCGTGTTCGAGTTTGCAATCTTCGCATTCTTCGACATGTTTCAGCAATTCTTCTTCTGAGCGGAAGGTGAACAGAGCTTCGTATTTAGTACATTTTTCTTTCATTTTTTGTAACCTCTATACTCTTAAAACGATTGTAAACTAAAAAAGTTCATTTTATCAAATCGTAAAGTTAAAATATGTTTCAATTCCTTGAACTATCAAATTTTTTATAGTAAAATATGAGGTGTATAAGGGGAGAAATTATGGAATTTTTCAGAAAACATCAAAAGGTAATTGTAGGTGTAATTTGTTTTACTTTTATTGCCTGGACAGTGGGCTTGATGTTGTTGCCGTTATTAGTTAAATAATAAAATGAAAATAATAAATGTCTTAAAAAATATATTTATATGCTGGATTATGTTGGGAGCTTTAGGGATTTGCGGCGGGTGCTCTGCGGTTTTTGCTGCGCCATCTCTCAATCAGCAATTAAAGCAAACTAATGATAAGCGCCAGTATTTCCAGCAGAAAAAAAGACAAGCTGACTTGAAGCTCAGGAATGAAAAAAATAAACTGAGTAATAATCAGCAAAGGCTTGAAAATGCACATCAGCAACTCCAGTCCACAACCGCACGTTATAATAATCTTGTTTCAAATTTAGCATCAATGGAGAATCAGCTGAATACGGCAATTGCAGAGTTTAGAAGCATTGATGCTGCTATGAAAGATAGGATTCGTCAAGTCTTTAAGCATCAAAGAACAGGCATGTTTGAGTTGATTTTATCAGCACGTGACGTTAACACTTTGATGGATATGTTCTATTATGAAAAAATTGTTATTCAGGATGACTATAAAAGAATGCAGGCTGTGAAAGCCAAAGCTGATGAAATTGCCAGATTGAAGGTTCAGGTTGAGAATCAGCGCAAAATGGTGGAAGCTTCTATTCGTGATATCAATAATCAAAGAACGACAATTCAGAACTCAATTGCTGAAAATAAATCAATGATTGAGCGTCTGCAAAAAGATAAGAATTACTATGAACGAACAGAACGCGAACTTGCAAGACAGTCAGCAAGTATTCAAAATATGATTGCTAACCTTACTAAAAAACAAGGCGGTTCTACGACAGTTAAAGTATCAACAGGGTTTATTAAACCTATTAACGGTCCGATAACTTCACCTTTCGGATATAGAATTCACCCGATATTCAAGAGCAGAATATTCCACTCAGGTATAGATATCGGTGGTCCTAACGGCGGAGCTATCAAAGCTTCAAATAACGGAAAGGTTATATACTCTGGCTGGTACGGTGGTTATGGTAAGGTTGTAATCTTAGACCATGGTGTTGTTAACGGCAAGCCTGTTACAACATTATATGCTCACATGTCTGCAATTCTTGTTAGTAACGGGCAAACAGTTACTAAAGGGCAGACAATCGGAAGAGAGGGTTCTACAGGATACAGCACAGGTCCTCACTGCCACTTCGAAGTCAGAGAAAACGGTAAACCTGTAAATCCGTTCGGTTATATTTAATAATAAGGAAGTCAAATGAAAAGATATTTAATAGCAGCAGTTTTAATATTAGCATTTTCAAATTCTTCTTATGCGGATGAATTATCAGAATCTCCTGTTTCTAATGTTCAGGATGTAATATTTCGTTCGTCATTAACGAATGTAATCCCTGATGTTAACGAGTCTTATTCCGGTTATAGCGACTATGCTTTTGATGCACAGGCAGGCGGTATGGGGCTTTCCACAAAAGAGGTTGATCCGGATAATATGCCGTTTGTAAAACAAATGCGTATAAAACTTACAAATAAAATTGTTGAATCTAATCAAAAACGTGAAAATGAGCCTAAAGTTCCTCTTCTTACAAAGATAAAATCTATAGGCAAGAAAAAAACTGCTCCGGTAGAAACAAAAGTTTCTGAAATTGAAAGCGAGAACGCATTAACAAATACTCTTCAATCTGAAACTACAATGGAACTTCCTGAAGAAACTCTATCATTAGAAGGTGGAGTTAATGAGCAAATTACAGAAAAACAGTTGATGCTTGATGCCGAAAATGTCAATTTTGACGAGGATAGCGGTGATATGATTGCAACAGGGCGTCCTGTATTGGTTCTTCCGACTCAGAATGTTAAAATTATTGCAGATAAAATGACCTATAACGAAGATTCAAATATCTTGAAAGGTATTGGTAACGTAATAGTTTTTAAAGATGGAATGCCGACTCGCGGTAGTTATTTGGAAGTTGATATGAACGAAGAAACAATGGTTATGGATGATATTGAATCCCGTTCTGCAACTTCAATTATGGATGCTAAAAAAGCCGTTCAAAAAGATGGTCTTATTATATTACACGATGGTAATTTGCACTCTGAACAATCTGAAATTTACCGTCTTGCATCAAGAATGGTTGGTCCAAGATTTCATAACATGATGGTTGATGAAAGTGCAAAAGCTTTGTTTTTTGGCGATCCGACCGGTAATAATCTTAGAATTGATATTGGGGAGCTTTATATCGATGCAAGAAAAAACCATGATGTTATCAAAGCTAAAGATATTAAATTTTATAGAAAAGATAAATATTTATTCCATTGGCCGAGTTTGACTGCTTACACAAATAAAGAAAGAGATTATTTCGAAGCAAATTATCCGGAATTCGGTACAAGACGAAAAGTGGGTATGTTCATTGGTCCTGGCTTTGTATTTGGCGGACCCGGCGGTTCTGTAATTAAAGCTATTCCTTTTCTGAATTATAACCATAAATTCGGCTTCGGTGGTGCGTTGAAGTATATGAATACATATAACCGAACAGAACTCGGGTATGCATCTGCGAATGAAATATTTTTCTTAAAAGGTTTGCAAAGATTAGATGACCATTTGTATTTACAATACGCTTCAAATTCATTTATGGATGAATGGTTCTTGGGTCGCAGAATGCCTAAATATATGGCAGAAGTTTATTATGACAGACGTTATGTAAATAAAGATTTTTTAGCTGAAGGTATGAACTTATCTTTCCGTCACAGAGTAGGATTTGGTATTATGGAAGATAATGACAGAAACTTTTATGGCGAAAAAATCAGTTCTACAGGTATTGCCACTACAAGAATGAGATATATGGCTGAATTGAATCAGCATCTTTACGGCTATAGAAATGAAGAAAAAAGAATTGAATTTGATGCAAGTTTTGCGATGCAGGGTTCAGCGGCAGTATATGGTACCGGCGATACTCAGTTCATTGGAAGGGTCGGTCCGAGAATTCACATGCAGTATAAAAACTGGATGCAAGATATTGGCTACTTCCTGTCAGGCTATTCTGATGAATCTCCAATTCCGCGATATGATAAATACAGATATGGACATCAAAGTGTTTACATATCAGAAGCATTCCGTATTAACAAGTACTTATCTGTGGGTTGGGCAGGAAATATTAACCTTTCAAATGATTCTCCGAACGGTAAAATGTTCCAAGAAAATGCGTTTATTTTCTCAATCGGTCCTGACGATTTGAAGATAACTCTCGGATATGACTTTGTTCGCCAAACAACATATTTTGGATTTAATGTTGCGTTCGATTCAAAAGGTACAAACGTAAATTACAAGAAAATGGAAATTAAAAATCCTGAAAGACTTGGTAAACATCCAAAAAAAGAAGATGATAGAAAACTTGCTTTTGCACCTGCGAAAAAACAAGCAGAAGTTCCTGTATCCAACAAAAAATCCAAAGCCGCAGTTGAATCAAAACCTAAAATTTTAGAATATGCAGAAGTGATAAACATAGAAGATCCGGATAAGGAAACAATTCAATAAAATGCTGAAAAAACTTAAGAAAGAATTAATTGAATACGGGAAATTAGCAGGGGTAAAAAATTTTACCCCGGGATTTTCAGGCAACATTTCGGCAAGATTTGGTGATAAAATAATTATAACCGCAACAGGAACAGCCAACGGCTATCTTGATGAAGATGATTTTGCGGTTATAGATTTTTCAGGTCAGGCTGTTGAAGGTTGTAAAAAACCTTCAAGCGAAAAAATGCTTCATGTTGAGTTTTACAAACAAAGACCTGACATAAATTATATTTTCCATGTACATTCACCTTATTTGACAGCATTCGCAGCCTCAGGTGTTGAGATGGACAAAGATATTTTAGCAGAAATCGTCTATTGTTTTGGTAAAATACCTCTCGCTGAATATGCTCTTCCGGGATCTAGTGATCTGGTTCAAAATACATCAAAATACTTTAAAGATTATGACGTTATTTTAATGGCAAATCACGGTGTAATTGTTGGTGGAAACGATATTAAAGATACATATTTGAAGCTTGAACTATGTGAAGCTTATGCTCAGACTGTCATCTGTTCAAATCTTCTTGGTGGTGCTAAAATATTATCAGAAGACGATGTGAAAAAGATTTATTCATTAAGACAAAAGTAAAAGAGGAAATTATTGTGACTATAACATTAGAAAATAAACAATGCTTGATTGCAGGAGACGGAATACTACCTGTTAAAATGGCTCAGTATGCAAAAGAAAACGGTTTTGAAGTTATCTGTATTTCTCTAGCGAAAGATAATGTAAGAGATTTGAAAAAATATTGTTCAAAAGTTCATTCATGTCACCCGGGTGAAGTTAACAGAATTGAAGCTATTTTGAAAGAAGAAGAAATAAAACAGCTTACTTTTCTGGGTAAAGTTCATAAAAAGGTTCTTTTACAGCCTCATAAATTTGATCAAAGAGCACTTGATTTAATAAAAGAAGCGGTAAGATTAAATGATGACCAGGTTATGTTGATGATAGTTGAAGAACTTGCAAAAATTGGTGTAGAAGTTCTGGATCAGACTATATTTATTAAGAATTTGATGATACCCGCAGGTGTTCTTGGTAAACACAAGCCAACCCCCGAACAGATGGAAGATGTAAATTATGGTTTCTGGCTTGCAAAGGAAATGGGTAAGTTAGATGTTGGGCAGTCTGTTGTAATTAAAGATAAAATGATTATGGCAGTCGAAGCTATTGAAGGAACTGATGTTTGTATCAAACGCGGAGCAAAACTTGCAAAAGAAGGTGCCGTTGTAGTAAAAGTAGCAAAACCTAAACAGGATAAAAGATTTGATATTCCTGCAATAGGTATGAAAACATTAAGAACAATGAGCCACAAACATGCTAGTCTTATTGCAGTTGAGGCTAATGAAACAATTATTGTTGATCAGGAAAAAGTTATTGAATATGCAGACAGTCACAATATAGTAATAATGGCAGTATAAGAGATGAAGAAAATTTTTATCATAACGGGCGAATATTCAGGTGACATTCACGCATCAAATGTTGTAAAAGAGTTAAGAGCGTTGGAGTCTGATGTCGAGATTGAAGGTATTGGCGGAATAAACCTTGAGGCGCAAGGAGTAAAACTCTTTGCCAATCAGGAAAAAATGTCTGCAATGGGGATATCTCCGCAAATTCTGATAAATCATTACAAACTCGGAAAAGCCGTTGTAGATTATCTTAAAAACGAATATAAACCTGATTTAGTTCTTT
This sequence comes from uncultured bacterium, assembly GCA_949035555.1. GTDB lineage: Bacteria > Cyanobacteriota > Vampirovibrionia > Gastranaerophilales > Gastranaerophilaceae > Zag111. The sequence continues at coordinate 61,574 of CAROLD010000009.1, forward strand.
TGATAGATTACGGAGCTTTTAATCTTTCTGTTGCTAAAGTTCTAAAAGCCTCAGGAATAAAAGTTTTTTATTATATTCCACCTCAGGTGTGGGCAAGCAGAAAATACAGAATTAATCTTATCAAAAAATTTGTAGATAAAGTTCTTTGTATTTTCCCGTTTGAAAAACCTTTATACGCACAGTACGGAATTGATACTCACTATTGCGGTCATCCGCTTGTCGCACAATTGCCGCCTGCTGCAGGGCGAAGAGAGTTCTTTAGAAAACACGGGCTTGATTTTGAAAAACGGCTAGTGTCGGTATTTCCTGGTTCACGAGAATTTGAATTAAAAAATCTAATGCCTGTATTCAAAGCTACAATAAAAAAATTGCAGGACAGACATCCTGATTTGCAGTTTTGTATGTCGCATGCTCCAAATTTGTCCGATGAAATGTATGAAAAATATCTTGGTGATTGTGATGTAAAAGTTATTAAAGGTGAAAATCAGGCGCTTTTAAGTGTGTCTGATGCTTTAATTCTAGCCTCCGGAACGGTTGCGCTGGAAGCTTGTTTATACAAAACTCCTATGATAATTGCATATCGCGGACCAAAAATTTTATACTGGCTGTATTTGCTTGTGAGATGTATTGATAAAGTTTGTCTCCCAAATATTATTGCAGATAAATACATTGTTCCTGAGATTTTACAGGATAAAGTTACTCCACTTAATATTACATACGAAATTGAAGAGCTTCTTTACAAAACAGAAAAACGAGAAGAAACAATTAAAGAACTCGGAAAAGTTAAAGAAATGCTTTCAGATAAAAATTCCGCTCTGGAAGTTGCAAAAGTTATTGATACAGAACTGTTTACTTAACAAAACTTATAAAATAAGCAAATTTTAATACTCCAGCTGTTTAATAATATTGTAGGCAGTGATTTTATGATAAACTCAATTTCCAATATTGAACAACAAAATATAAATAAGTTTGGTGTTGTTACTCAAAGAAAACAAACATCAGATGCATATTGGCTAGGTTCACAGCCTGCAAATATTCCTGCCGATATTAGAAGAGATAATGAAGTCAGAGCGCATATTGGAAAATTTGAAATCATTACACCGGAAGAAGCCAGAAAACGTAATAATGCAACTCTTTTAGGTTTATCCATTGCCGGTGCCGTTCTTCTAACTGCCGGCGGGATATTTTTTGTTCTCAAAGGCGGTCCGAAAGGTCTTACTAAGAATTTTCAAAAATGGAGAAATAACCTTGAAGAACGTATTCAAAAAGCAAAACTTAATAATATGACGGATACCCCTCTAAATAGAGCCTACATATTTTTAGTCCGTAAACTGGATAAAACGATTAAGAAAACTTCGGCAATAAACAATTTTACAACTTTTAAAGATACATTGTTTAAGAAAATGATGTATGTCACAGGTTTTACAGCAAAAGCTCATAAAGGAATAACTCGTCTGTTTGAGAAAATCGGACGTCAGGCAGTTATAAATTCCTATAAAAAAGCAGAGTATTATATGGATTTTGCTCGCGATACTGCCGCAGGAGTCAGTATGAAAGCATTCTCCAGAAATATTGCGGAGAAGGTAGAAATAAACGGTGTTCAAAAGAGCCGTCTGCAATGGCTTGAACATGCTCTGCATCTTGATGATGAATTAGGGCAGATTTATAAATCTCATTTTGGATCACCGGGCAGGGGAAATCGCTATTGCAGATTTAAGAAATCCGCAAAAGAATTAGAAATGAACTTCCAAAAATTGAGAATCTTCTGGTCAAAGGATCTGGTTAATTCATTTATGGCAGAAGGTGCCATTGCAAAAGAAAAACTTGCTATTCAAAAACAGGTTCAGGGATATAGAAGAAGTTTTTCATATTCAAATAAGGATTTTGAACGCGATTTGGAAAAATCTATTATTGATATGACGCGTTCAATTGAGCATACTGATATTCAAAAAATTAATATGCTTAGAAATCTGCGCCATAATATTCATGATTATATTAAAACAGGTTCAAATAATCCTGAATTGAAATCCAAGATTGTCAATTCAATAAACGAATTCTCCACAGAAATCTCAAAATCTTTGCAGAATAAATCAATGAAACCAGAAACTGCGAAACCTTTACTTGAGCATACGCAAGAATTAATGAGTTCTTTTTCAGGTTTTAAAAGCGGAAAAGTAGAAGAAATTCTTGATATTTACAGACAAATTCTTCCGCCTTCCGAATATGAAACTGTTCAAAGGGCATACAGAGAAAGTGTCAAATCACTTGATAAGGCAATAGTTACAGAAACAGAAGACTTTATCAGCAAAGTTCGAGATCTGACTCTTGGTTCTGCTCCTACAGATATTTTATCAGTTTTGGGCGGGATTGGTACACTCGGATATTATTTAGGCAAATCCGATAATAATGATGAAAGAATTTCTATTTCTCTTAAATACGGTATTCCGGCATTAGCGGGTATTGGTGTTGCATTATACGGTAATGCGAAACTCTTTGCAGGAACAAAATCTATGATATTCGGTGCTGTTTCAACATGGATATTTAACAGAATTGGTTCTATGGCTGATAAAAAATTAAAAGAGCACAAACAGAAAGCAACCGGAAATACTGATAAAGCTTAAGAAAATCCCCTAAAAATAGTATAGAAAACTGTTTAGTTTTTGTTAAAATCGCTATGAGGGGAGAATTATGACCACATTAACCATAAGAGAAAAATTAGAAAAAAGAGAATTTGATTATTTAAGTGATATAGCAACAAAATCAGCAAACGCAACACGAAAAATAAAAGAAGAAAAATCTGACCTTCGCACAGATTTCCAGCGCGATAGGGATAGAATTTTGCATTCAAAGGCTTTCAGACGATTGAAACATAAAACACAGGTGTTTTTGTCTCCGTTTGATGACCATTTCAGAACCCGTTTAACTCATACTCTTGAAGTATCACAGATTGGCAGAACAATTGCGCGGGCACTTGATTTGAACGAAGATTTAGTTGAGGCAATTTCTCTGGGGCACGATTTGGGACATACTCCTTTTGGTCATTGCGGGGAAGGTGTGTTGAACGAACTTGTTGAAGGCGGTTTTCACCACAATATCCAGAGTGTAAGAGTTGTTGAAGTTCTTGAAGATTTGAACCTCTGTAAAGAAACAATAGATGGTATTCGCACTCATACCTGGGGTTTCAAACCTATAACTCCCGAAGGAAAAGTTGTTCAGCTTGCAGATAAAATTGCATACATAAATCATGACATTGAAGATTCAATTCGTGCGGGGGTAATCTCTGAAAGTGACCTGCCTAAAGATTGTATCGAATATTTTTCTTCTAATCAGAGTAAAAGACTTAATAAAATGATTCACGAAGTTGTTAGTAATTCTATCGGAAAGTCAGAAATTGCAATGAGTGATGAGGCTTGGGAATATACAACTAAACTCCGTGACTGGATGTTTGAAAATGTTTATATTGAGTCACCTGCAAAACTTGAAGAGAAAAAAGCCCGCAGGGTTATTAAAGAATTATTTTATCTATACGTTGATATGCTCAAACCAATGTGCCCGCCGGAAAAAATTGTCAGAATTGTAACTGATTACATATCAGGTATGACAGACAGATATGCTGTTGAAAAATACAAAGAAAACTTTATTCCTGTAGGGTTGAAGTGCGGAACTCGTGATGATTATTTATTCAAGCTTGCAAATATAATAGATTGATATTTCTGAAAAAAAGAGTATAATCAAAATCAATGGAGATACAACTTTTAGCAGAATATCTTGAATATATTGAAGTGGAAAAAGGTTTGTCCATAAATACTGTGGAGGCTTACCGTCGTGATTTGAGCGATTTTCTGGAGTTTTGTACTGAGAAATACGGTTATAGGGAACTGGCGGATATAAAACGTAATCACATAAATTCTTATATTCTTAAACTTAGAGAAGATGATTACACCCCGCGTTCGGTTGTGCGTAAAATAGCATCTTTGCGCGGATTTTTTAAGTGGCTTTGCGCAAACGAATTTGTAAATTCAAATCCGGCATTAACAATTGAACAGCCAAAACTTCCAAAACGTTTGCCAAAAGTTATGACAGTGGAAGAGGTTACCAAAATTCTTAATGCGGACCTTAATAAAACACAGGCTCTAATTGTTGAACTTTTGTACGGATGCGGACTTCGGGTGTCAGAACTTGTTAATTTGAAACTGAATAATATTGACATAAATTCGAAATATATTCAATGTTATGGAAAAGGTTCCAAGGAAAGAATTGTGCCTTTTGGTAAAAAAGCTCAATCAGCATTGAAAAAATATCTGAAACATCGTGATTTAATTGTTCTGAAAAATAAGCTATCGGACACAAAAATTTTATTTTTGAAAGATGACGGTAAATTTATAACCCGTCAGGATATATATAATTTTATTCGGATTCAGGGTGAAAAAATTCATAAACACATTTCGCCACATACTCTGCGGCATAGTTTTGCAACTCACTTGCTTGAGAATGGAGCAGACTTACGTGTTGTACAGGAACTTCTTGGGCACAGTGATGTTTCTACCACACAACTTTATACACATATTACTAAAAAACGTCTTAAAGAGGTGTATTTTGCAATAAATAACCGCTCATGATAGAATAATGGTATGCTAAACGTATTTGTATCTGGACTCACAAAACAATCTGGCAAAACAATAGTAACGGCAGGGCTTGCCGGCACTATGCAGAGCCTTAATTATTCGACCTGTGTTTATAAACCTATTCAAACCAATGCAAATTCGCTCAACGGTTTTTTGCAGTCGCAGGATTTGGCACTGATAAAAAGAATTGATGCAAATATTTCTACAGCATCTTCTTATATTTTTACCAGTCAAAATTCACCTATTGTTGCTGCTTACGAAGCTGAAAGTAAAAAAATTGAATTAAATAAAATTTATAATGATTTTCAGACCGCAATACAATCGACTGAATGTAATATTGTCGAAGGTTCAAACAGTATTGCAACTCCAATTTCTGACAAAACTACTGAATTAGATGTTGTGAGAACTCTTGATATACCGCTTTTATTAGTTTTAAATCCTAAAAAATCTAAAATAGAGGATGCAATCACCGGGATAAATTTTGTTATAAGTTCAGGCGTAAAACTTCTAGGTGTTATAATCAACGAATATGACGATAATTCCGGAAATATAGAAGAGAAGTACTATCCTGAAATGGTTAAAGAATTTACCGGTGTAAAACTTTTAGGGAAACTCCCATCTTATGAAAGATATGAAAACTTAACCGCAGATACGCTTATTGCGGATATTTTGCATAATATTAAAATTCAGGAAGTTTTTGGGCTTCAAATTGCAAAGCTTAATTAACAAAATACAAAGGCGGGATGAAGATTTTCTTCATCCCGCCTTTGTATTTTGTCTGCTAATTAGTCAAAAACGTAACTAATAATTGATGCTTCTCTAGCTTGTTTGATAGCTTTAGCAATCATTCTTTGGTGAGCTGCGCAGTTGCCTGTAATTCTTCTAGGAATAATTTTTCCGGCTTCTGTTAAGTATCTTTTTAATTTAGCAGCGTCTTTGTAGTCAATTGAAGTAACTTTGTCACCGCAAAGACTGCAATTTTTACGTTTTTTCTTATCATCTTGTCTTGCCATGTTTATTTTTGCCTTTCTAGCCTTGTGTTAATACTTATTATTACTTTTATTATTTTTGTTCTATCGGCTGTCGCGTTTAGAACGGAACTTCTTCATCATCTAATAGTACATCAGTATTAGCATCTGAAGATGTTTCCATTTCTCCAAAAGTTAAAATGTCGCCTTCTTCAGCTGATGTTGAACTTGAACCGGATGAAGCACCCATCAATTCGATAGTTGAAGCTTCAATTTCAAATACTTTTTTATCGGTACCGTCGTCCATTTTGCTTATGCCGCACTGCAATCTTCCTTCAACCAAAACTTTTTGGTTTTTAGTAAGTCCTGCAACAACAGATTCTAAAGATTGTCTTTTAGAAATTACTCTAATTAATGTTTCTTCTGTGGTGCCGACATTCATAACGAATGAAGAAACCGCAACATTGTTCGATGTAAACCCTGTTTTTGGTGCTTTATAAACTATACCGGTAACTACTGCTTTTGCTAATGTCATTATTAGATATCCTTATTTATGTTCATTCTTTATATTTTGTGCTGTTTTATACTGAAGCTTTTTCAGAAACTTCCATGAACATTGTTCTAAGGATGTTGTCGTTAAGTCTTAATTGTCTTTTGAATTCAGCAACTTTGTCAGCAGGTAAAGATAAAATGCTTGTAGAGAAGAAACCATCTCTAAAGTTTTGGATTTCATAAGCTAATTTTTTTCTGCCAGCTTTGTCTGTTGATTCTAAAGAACCGCCGAATTCAGCGATAACTGCGCCAATTCTTTCGATTAATTTATCAACTTCTTCTGCGTCTAAATTCGGTTTGAAGATAGCCATTAATTCGTATTTTTTCATTTTAATTATTCTCCTTTTACTATTTTTCATACTGAATATACTTAAATCTTATCATGAAAAAAGAAATTATTACAACATGTAATCCGCCGTGAAGCTGTATTGCGCAGGTCCAATGAGGAAAATATCCGCTTTTGGATTTTCTGCATTACCGCTCCATTCAACGTTTACAGCCCCTCCGAGCAGATTAACTTTAACTTTTTGTTCTGTTAAGTTATTTAAAACACACGCAACAACGCTTGCACAGGCGCCTGTTCCGCAGGCAAGAGTTATTCCGCATCCGCGTTCATAAACGCGCATATCAATTTCAGTGCGAGAAATGACTTTTACAAATTCAGTGTTGGTTTTCTCTGGAAAGTACGGGTGTTTTTCCATATCTGGACCATAGTTTTCAGCCAGATACATAGGATCTTCTTCCGTAAATATTATACAATGAGGATTGCCCATTGAAACCGGAGTAAGGTCAAATTTTTTGTCTCTGATTTGTACTGTTCTTTTGCCTTTAAACGGAATTTTGCAGTCTTCTAAAATCGGAGTTCCCATATTTACGCGCACTGTGCCGTCGTCTTGAATTTGGGGCTTTATAACCCCTGCAAGAGTTTTTACGCTGAATTCTTTTTTATCAACAAGTTTTTTGTCATAAACATATTTTGCAAAGCATCTCATACCGTTACCGCACATCTGGGCAGTTGTTCCGTCCGAATTGTAGAAAAACCAGCCGATATCAGTTTCTTGGTTTGCACTTGTGTCCGGAATAATCATTCCGTCTGCACCTATCCCGAAATGTCTGTCACAAAGTTGTTTTGCAAGTTCTTCCATTGTCAGTCCTGATTTTTCGAATTCATTATAATCCAACACAACAAAATCATTTCCGCAGCCCTGCATTTTGGTTATTTTAATTGTTTTCATAATGTACCTCTCTTCCTAAATTATACAATAAAAACGCAGATTCTATTGAATACTTATGCTTTCAAATTCATTTGTTCGTAAACTTTCATTGCATTTGAAAGTTGAGGATTTTCTTCTTGTTTGCCAAGCGGTTTATCCCAGTATTTTGCAACTTTTTCACCGATTTTTTGACCGATTGTTGAAGCACCGATTGAAGCTCCGATGAATAGTAATCCTTTTATTACAGGTTTCCATTTATTGCTTACCGGAAGTTTTTCCAAAA
>CAROLD010000010.1 GCA_949035555.1 uncultured bacterium
GAATATTTTTTGTAATCTTTAATATATATATTAATAAATAATATGGATAATGTAAAATCTTTACATTATCCACAATAAAACCATAGTGAAATTATATTACAAGTTTTGAATAGCTTTGCTGTCGCTGTCTATGCCTTCTTTTAACATTTTCTTGGCGACATCCCCTTGAGTATCTAACATTTTACAAACTGTTTCAATGTTGCGAACTTTTGTTGAAAGTATAACATCGGCATTGTTTGTAATGTTGCCTGTAATATTTTGATAAGCCGCAAGAGCCGCGGAAGAGGTTCCTTGCATAAGGTTTCCCAGAACAGTTGTACCTGCTCCATATACGCCTAAGTATGGAGAAACTGCGGTCAAAATACCGCCAAATCCTGAAATACAACTTGCAAAAGGCATAACAACATTAGATGCAATTTTGCCTAACCCGGAACCAGTTCCTATACCGTATGCCGCTGCGCTTGTTATATCAGCAAGTCCGCCAATACCTGATGCCGCACCAGTTATATAACCGTTGTTAGCGCCCCAGCCGTTAATAATTGATGAAGCTCCGCCTGTTGCGAGTCCGTAAATTGAGCCGATTGAAGCTGCTCCTGACGGGAAGCCTGAAAAATTATATAAAGAATCTGTTCCATATGCAGAACCTGTATTGGTTTTTGAATGATAAGATGTTCCTGATATATTCATCGTTTCAGAACCGCCAAATACGGTTGCAAATGAGGATGGAGCAAGAAGACTTGCCAGATTATAAAGCAGCCCGCCAGCAGATTCAAAACCTGTACCTGTTCCGCTTCCTGAAACCGTTAAGTCTCTTAATCTGTCATAAGTTTCCCATAATTGAGCTTTTGCTGCAGAGCTGGCATCTCCAAATCGGTTTGCTATAACTAAATTGCTATCATTTTTGTAAGACATTTTAATCCTCTTATTAATTTATTAACTTTCAAATGTTTTGAATGTACTTTCGATATTTTTAGAAATAATTTTGTGAACTGCATCCATTTCTGTTTGAAGGGCGTTCTGTTCTGTGTCAAGAGCTTTTAATCTTAGTTCCAGAGTTCTGTCTTCTGTTTGGATTTGTTCTGTTTTTGCGTTGATGTCCTGAACATGTTTTTCATAAACCTGTTTTTCGTAATTATACTGGTTCATTGCATCATTATACGCGTTGTCATCGGTTGTACTTGTTGTTTCTAGGCTGTAAACAAGGCTGGAGCCTTCCAATTGTAAGGATGTAGCTCTTCCGCTACTGTCATATTCTATTATCCCGTATTTTGACATTTCCTGATTTTTAGTTTGGTAATCAGCATAATATGAGTGAAGTGCGGCAGTTGGATCTTGTATGCAGGCTTCTAAAGTATCTTGAGATGAACCGCCGGATTTGGTTACAAAGTTAACTTTACTATTATTGTCAGTCCATAAATAAATATTATTCAAACTGCTTTCTGTTCCATTTTCTCTAAAATCTTTCCAATCTTTAGCAATCTGAGTATCAGGCCAATCCAATGCGATTTGATCTAATTCGGCACAATATGTTGACCAAACATCATTTTGTTTATTTGCAGTTCTGTCAATGTCTGAAAGGCAGGTTAATTTCTTAGTCCCAACCATATAATATCCTTTGCCATCCTGTTCCGGCGGGGCTACAAATTGAACCTGCGGATTTGCGTTGGTATTTCTTATTCCGGTATATTCTGAAACTTTTGCATAATATGTAATATAAGAATTGTACTGAACGCCATCACTATCAGTATAGTCAGCAGGCTGAATGTCAGAGATAAACTGTTTGTTATCACCATTATTAAAAATATATTGTGTTGTTGTAAAATCGCTTGTATTAGGAGCTGTAGGCACATCCATATTATAAAGTTCGTTCCACAACAGTGAACTTTGATTGGCAAGCGCAGTTCTCGCTTGATTTATCTGTTGTCCTTCATATTCTACGTTCGATTTTCTTGCCGCAAGTGATATCCATCTTGCTTGAGATGCTGCCATGCCCATTGTGGAGTCTCCTTCTAGTTATGATATTTTCTTTCTACTTTGGTAGTTGTTTAATTATATTTTTTTAAAAGTCAATATAATCTGTCTAAATTATACAGTATTAGCCTTTATTTATATAGCGTTTCTTTGAAAAATCAACTATTTGACGTATTTTTGTGTCTGGTCTTTCGTAAATTGCTTTACAGATTTTTTATGTTTCTGCTAATATATTTATAAGGCTAAAGAGAAAGGGAAATAATGAAATTTTCTTCATCATTCAAAGTTGGGTTATTAACATTAGCGGCGCTGGTATTATTGGTTGGAACAGTGTTGAAAGTCAAAGGAAGAGCATTTTCTTCTGCAAAACGAATTGAGATTCAGTTTAAGGATGTTAATGGCTTGCGTCCCGGTGCCGGAGTGCAAATTATGGGGCTTAAAGTCGGTCAGGTCGAAGAAATTACTCCTATTGTTGATGGTGAAAATAGTTTTGTTAATGTCAAATTCGTTATTACTGATCCTGAGGTACAAATTCCGCGAGCATCCTCTTTCTCTATTCAGCAGTCAGGGCTTATTGGTGAGTTATTTTTGGAAATTACACCGCCTAAGACCCGTACAATCTATATTCCTATGATAAATAAAGATTTGTTATACAAAAATGATCCTGTTCAGATGAAACTGGGCGGTAAATATTATGATGTAGGTTTGATTAAAGGTGTTGATGTTGTAGCAAAAGACGCTATTCCTTACAGTTATAAAAATAATATTAAAACTAATTATGCTTATAAAGTTGATTATTTTATAAATCTGCCTGGGCTGATTTTACCTGAATTTTTAAGAGGTTCTGCTGTATCTTTCGAGGGGGAACACAAGCTTCGCTTAGTTTCTCTTGATGAAACTCCGCTTGATTATCCAAAGCAGAATTCACCTTATACAATTATTGAACCTATGAGATTGTCTGATTTTATGGATTGGCAGTATAAAGCAGCTGAAACTCTAACCGAATCTACAAAGAAAGTTAATGATATTTTAACTGATGCAGCTATTGCAGATTTAAAACATACTATTGCAAATTTGAATTCTTTATCCGCCAGATCAACCGTAACACTTGATAAGGTAGATGCTTTGCTTGATTCCTCAAAATCTGATATTGAACAATTGTTAGCAATGACACAACAAGCAACTGATGATTTTTCAAAATTGTCTGCCAATGTTAATAATATTATCGGTGATAAACAGTTTAAACGTACAATGTTATCAACAGCAGAATCTGTTGATGCATTATCCCGCAATCTTAACAAAGTTATGGATGCGGCTGATGCTGAAGAAACAGGTAAAAATTTGAAAATTATCTCTGAAAACTTAGCGCAAATCAGTGCAAGTGTCAATTCAATGACTAAAGACGATAAATTAAAAGGTCAAATTACGACGGCGATTACAAACGTTAATAACGCAATGGTTGAGGTCTCAACTGCTCTCGATGCCGTTAACTGTGTAAGCCCGTCAAGTCCAAATCAGGCTTCTGATTTAAAGAGAATTGTTGAAGATACTGTTGTTACAACATCTAATCTAAGAAAATTCTCAGATAAATTAAATAAAAGATTTTTACTATTCAGATTGATGTTCTAGTATGATGAATTTAAAAACAAAAATTACACAGATACATTACACAAGGGAACCTGAGGGATTTTTATTTGAAATTTTAAAGTTTTGTTCTCATTTTTATACAGCAGGGAGCAGATTTAAAAATTTTTTATATGACAAGAAAATTTTTAAACCAAAACGTGTCGATGCGTATGTTATTTCTGTAGGTAATATGACAACAGGCGGGGTTGGTAAAACCCCTGTAGTTGCAGAAATTGCAAGATATCTTACAATGCGTGGAGAAAAGACTGCAATTGTCTCTAGAGGTTACGGCGGCAAGCTTGATAATAAAAATGTTAATATGATATCTGATGGTAAAACAATATATTTTGATGCAGTTCAAGCCGGTGATGAACCTTATATGTTATCTGAAATGACCCCGGGTTGTTATGTCTTTACCTGTAAAGACCGTTATCTGGCCGCAAAATATGCAGTTGAAAAGTTTGGAGTTAAGATAATTATTTTGGATGACGGGTTCCAGCACAGAAAACTTCATAGAGATTTAGATATTGTACTTATGGATAGTGTCAAAGGCTTTGGTAATGAGCACCTACTGCCGGCAGGTCCTTTGCGGGAAGGTCCTGAAGCTCTTGATAGGATAGATAAACTACTTGTAGTAAGTAAAAGTTTGAAACATGAAACAGCCGAAAAAGTTGCAGAGATTATGCAGCAACGACTAAATATCAGGTCTCAAGTCTGCTATACTGAACCTGATTATGTATATAATATTAAAACAGGTCAGCGCCTTATGGACGGAATTGCAGTAACTGCGATGTGTGCGATTGGTCAACCTGAGCAGTTTTATGATTTCTTAACTAATTTTGAGGTTGTAAAAACTATAACTTTTGATGACCATCACCAATATGCACCGATTGATATTGTTGATGTTTCGGGAAGTATTATAACTACAGAAAAAGATGCTGTTAAACTGGCTCGTTTTGATAGGGATAATATTTATGCTCTAAAGCTCAAAACAAATGTTAATGTCAGGGAATTGTTAACAAAATGATCGATATTGGAAAAGTTGTAAAATTGCTAAAAGAAGCCAAACAGCCGCAGAGTGATTTTGTAAAGCTTATGGACAATTTTAAAAATCCTTATCTTGTATTGATAGCCTGCATTTTAAGTTTAAGAACAAATGATAAAACGACTTATCCTGCGACATTGAGAATGCTTGAGCTTGCTAAAACCCCGCAGGAAATGATGAGGGTTAATGAAGAGGAGTTAGCAGAAGCGATTTATCCTGTCGGGTTTTATAAAAACAAAGCTGGACAGATTATTGAATTATCAAGAAAAATTGTTGAGGAGTGCGGCGGCAATGTTCCTGACAGTATAGACAATTTATGTAAATTTCGCGGAGTCGGCAGAAAAACTGCTAATCTGGTTATGACTTTAGGGTTTGGAGAACCGGCAATTTGTGTAGATGTTCATGTTCACAGAATTTTTAATCGTCTGGGGTATGTCAAAACAAAAACTCCGGAAGAAACAGAATTTGCTCTGAGAGAAAAACTCCCTTTGGAATATTGGATACCTATTAATACTCTGATGGTTACCCACGGTCAAAATGTATGCAAACCTATAAAACCTCAATGTGAAAAATGTCCAATTGCAGATTGTTGCGAGAAATTAATATAATTTACCAGTATTTAGGAATGTTGTATTATTTTTCTCGGAGGATGTATGGAAATATTTGCTACATTTTTATTCTTTATAAATATGATGCTTTTTATAGGAGTATTGATTGGTGTTATTGTAATCGGAGAAAAGGTTTCTGCTCTTTCTAAAACTGTTGAGTATTTAACAAAAACAGTCAGTGGACTTCAGAGTAAGGATGCAGTACATACTAAAAAAAATGAAGATGGCTGTAGTGCTCCTGAATCTCAGGAAAAAATTGCGGTTGAAAAAGTTGTTGTTCCTCAAAAATCTGTACATCCATCTGTTAAAATAGAAAAATATGAACGAAAAAAAGATGATTTTGAACTGCAAAATATTTTCTTGGGTAATGTGTTCAATAAAATCGGTGCTGTTGCAATAATTGTTGCTGTAGTTATATTTATTAAACTGATATCTCCGTTTATTGTTCTTACTCCGCTTATAAAAATTGTGCTGAGCTTTCTTGCCGGTTTTGCTATGATTGGCGGTGCTTTTTATATGCATCGCAATGATAGTTTGAAAAACTATTCTGAAGTTCTTATGGGGACAGGGTTTGCAACCTTATTTGTAACCTCATTCTGCGGATATTCAATATTTAATCTTTATAATACAGTTGCTGCCGTAACCATAGGCGCTGTTCTATTGTTAGGGACTTTCACAATCGCCGGAAAGATGAAAACTCCTTCAATGCTTATTATAGGTTTAATTGGCGGTTACTTGACTCCTATATTTTCAGGTACCTCAAATGATTCTTCTATGTGGTATTTAATATTTTTAAATTTAGTTTCAATTGTTTATACTCTAAAAAATCAAAGACACAGTTTCATAAATATTATTAATTTATTTATTACAATGATTGCGTTTATTCCTTATGTAATTGAACCTGTAAAATTGACTTATCCTCTTGTGTTATGGGGAATTTATATTTTATATGATATACTCCGAGATAAATCAAATAATGTCGGATATGCATTGAGTATATTGAATTATGGGGTTTTGATACTTTTTTCGATTGTCATGTTTCATAATTCTAAGGTTTCTCTTGGATGTTTACTCCTTACAACGGCAATTGTATATGCAGGATTAGCATTATATTCGTATGTTTTAAAAAATTCATTAAGCAAAACTTACAGCCGCTATATTTTGTTGAACCTGTGGTTTGGAATACTCTTTATTTTAAGTGATGTTCAAAGTGTTTGTGCATGGTCAATTACCGCCTTGGTAATTGCAGGTTTGATTTCAAGATTTAAAGCTAATTATCTGGCAGGAAGTCTTATTTTATATTGTTCAACGGCATTTGTCGGAGCTTTACTTGCAAAATCCGGTACGGATTTCTGTCTGTTTGCAAAATATGCTCCGATTATTAATATTAGAACTCTGGTATTTGGCGTTCCGATACTTACAACCTTGAGTTCTGCGTTGTTATTGAAAAAAGATGATGAAAAAACTTATAATCTTCTTACTTTTGGCGGTGTCTCGCTTGCCTATTTATACCTGGTTGGTGAAATTAATTCATTACTCTCTAATTCATCGTGGGATAACGAATTGATTAAATTTAATAAATGTATGATTTATTCTATTATTGGATTTATTTATGCTCTACAGACAAAAAGATTGTATCGAACTACAAACTACGGGCTTTATAATGTGGCAAGCTGGTTACTATATCCTATTGCATTGTTTATATTATTCAGCTGGTCTTTGGATTTTCATTACCAAACAGGATATCTGCCTGTTATAAACTTAAGAACCGCGGCTTATTCCGTTGCAATCTTAACCAATATAATTTTTGCAAGATGGAACAAGCTGGATTTCTTTAAATATTTTGCTATAATTTTAGGATGGCTCGCTATACACTTTGAAAGTTGCGGGATAGTTCATATGAGCGGCGACTATAACTATTTAATTTCGTTAGCTTGGGTTTTATATTCAGGTACAGTTACAATTTGCGGTATTCAATACAACAAACGCTATTTGATAAATTCCGGAATCTTTATGATTATACTTTCAATCCTGCGAATATTTATTTATGATTTAGCCAAAGTTGAAGCTTTATATAAACTTATTGCTTTTCTTGCACTGGGTATTATTCTGATGCTTGTATCTTATATTTATACATTAAATAAAAAGAAAGATTAGCAAAAAAAAATTTTACAAGTTTTATTATTTGTATGGAAGTTCGAACTAATAATTTACACAGTATAAACTTTAAAGGATATGGAGCCCGCCCGCTAAAAGGGGTTTTTATGCGTTATACTACAGCTGTTCCGCGACATTTTGAAAAGATTGCCGTACAGATGGAGCAAATTGGCAGGCAACACGGGTTTGATGTATTTATCCAAGGCAATAATGAGATTTTGTCCAGAAAAATGCAGACATTACCGGCAGCAACTTCACCAATTCGCGGTGGAGCTAATTATACATGGGTGCAAGATAATGTGACATTTTTGACGGATAATATAATTCTTCACAATAATAAAATTGTTACTAAATTTAATACGGCAGTCTCCAAATTTTTCGGTGCAGAATCAAAATCAGTTGACAATCATATAGCAGGTGGAAATTATTTTATATTAGATAATAATGGTGAAAAAGAACTGCTTTTAGGACGTTTTGATATAGGTAATATATCAGAGCTAACTAAAGATTTAGGAATAAATTCGGTAAATATAATATCTCAGGCTGATTTTCATTTGGATTTGTTTATCAGACCATTAAAAGACAAAGTAGTTTTGCTCGCTGATGACAAAATTTGGTTTGATAGAGTGAGCAGTATTATTGAAAAGATTGAACTTGATAAAACCTTGAGTGCAGATAAAAAAATTTGTAAAGTTTGTAATAAATTAAAAGAGATAAAAGCTCTTACGAATATTATGAATATTCCTATTCCTGATTCACAATATAAGCCTTTGAAACAGGTTGAAGAAGAACTTTCTGATGCCGGCTATAAAGTTGTAAAAGTTCCGGGTAGAATTTTTGATTATATAAATGAGGATGACGGAATTTTGCCTAATCATTTTTTAAATTATATGAATTCAATTGTGCATGAAAATCCGCAAGGTGAGCTTGTTTATATTACCAATAAATCAAATCTGAATAATTATTGCGGAATAACAAAAAGCGTTGCGGAAAAAATCGGTTTTGATTTTAACAGCGAATTTATAAATAGTGTTAAAGATTATATTAAGCCCGAAAATATTTATTTTGTTGACTCTAAGTTCTTTTTAAAGGAGTATCAGGGCGGGATTCATTGTCTGGCTGCAGAAATTCCGAAACCTTAAGTATCTGATTATTTAAGTACTTGCATTAAGGCATAAATATATGTTATTCTGTTAGTGTTAATTGCTTTGGTCTCAAATAACAGAGCAGTTGTGGGTTAATACATTTTATATAGGAGTACGAGAATGAGTATAGAAACTTCTCGTAAAATCGACACTAAGAAATTGGATTCGATTATTGAAGCTTATGGTTCCAAAAAATCTAATCTGATAGCGATTTTACAAAAAGTTCAGGAAGAGTACAGATACCTTCCTGAAGATGCGTTGATTTATATTGGTACAAAGATTGAGGGGTTGTCACCTGCAACGGTTTACGGTGTTGCAACTTTCTATGCTCAATTTTCACTTGATCCTAAAGGGAAATATGAAATTAAAGTTTGCGATGGAACCGCATGCCACGTTCGAGGTTCTATGCCGGTTCTAAATGCAATAAAAGCTCATCTTGAATTGAAAGAAGGGCAAATGACCACAAATGACGGTTTATTCTCTTTGGAAACTGTAAGTTGTTTAGGGGCGTGCGGTTTGGCGCCAGTTTGTGTTATCAATGGCAAAGTATACCCGCAGATGACCTCTGATGCTATCAAAGTTATTCTGGATACCCTTTTGAAGGAGGAAAGATAAGATGGAAAAAACATCATTAAATATTGATATAAGACAAGAGCAGTTAAATGCTCAGGAAGAAATAAAAAAACAAGGTTTGAGAGTCCTTGTTTGTGCCGGAACCGGTTGTGTTGCAAACGGCTCATTGAAAATTATTGAAAAATTTAAAGAACTTGGAGCTGATGTTTCTGTTTTATCTGATTACGACAAAATGACAATTGTTCCTACAGGATGCCATGGTTTTTGTGAACAGGGAGTTCTTGTTATTATTCCTGCTAAAGATGTTACATACGTAAAGGTCCATGTTGAAGATGTTGAAGAAATTTACGAAAGTCATATTAAAAATGATAAACCTGTAGAAAGACTTCTTTATACAGATCCTAAAACTCATGAAAAAATTTACAGAAATGAAGATATAAATTTCTATGCTAAACAAACCAGAACTGCACTTGCAAATTGCGGACATATAAATGCTGAATGTCTCGATGAAGCGATTGCAGTACGGGGTTATGAAGCGTTAGCAAAAGTTTTGGAAGAAAATAATCCTGATGCCGTAGTGGATGAAATTGAAAAATCAGGTCTTCGCGGAAGAGGCGGTGGCGGCTTCCCAACCGGAAGAAAATGGAGATTTACTGCGGCAAACAGAGGCGGAAAATCTTATGTTGTATGCAACGGAGACGAAGGCGATCCGGGTGCATTTATGGATAGATCTGTTATGGAAGGCGACCCGCACAAATTATTGGAAGGTATTGCAATTGCGGCATTTGCTATAGGTGCTGATGAAGCATATATTTATGTTCGTGCCGAATATCCGCTTGCAATTAAACGTTTGCGAAAAGCAATTGCAGATGCTGAAGAAAGACATTATTTAGGTCAGAATATCATGGGTTCAGGATTTAATCTTGAAATCCATATTAAAGAAGGTGCGGGAGCTTTTGTTTGCGGTGAAGAAACTGCCCTGATTGCTTCAATTGAAGGTGAACGCGGTATGCCTAGACCAAAACCTCCATTCCCAGCTAATAAAGGTTTGTTCGGAAGACCAACCCTTATCAATAATGTTGAAACTCTTGCTAATGTCCCTGTAATAATTTTAAAAGGGGCGGATTGGTTCAGCTCTATGGGAACAGAAACTTCCAAAGGTACCAAAACTTTTGCCCTGACAGGTGAAGTTAATAATACAGGGCTTATTGAGGTTCCGATGGGTACTACTTTACGCGAAATTATTTTTGATATCGGCGGCGGTGTTCGTAACGGCAAAAAATTCAAAGCTGTTCAAATCGGCGGTCCTTCCGGCGGTTGTTTGACTGAAGAACATCTTGATATTCCTATGGATTACGATAACCTTATTAAAGCCGGCGCAATGGTAGGCTCAGGCGGTTTGGTTGTAATGGCGGAAGATACATGTATTGTTGAAGTTGCAAGATTTTTCATGAACTTCACTCAGCACGAAAGCTGCGGTAAATGTGTTCCTTGCCGTGAAGGTACCAAAAATATGCTTAAAATTTTGGAAAAAATTGTTGCAGGTAAAGGTGAAATGAAAGACCTTAATTTGCTTGAAGAACTAGCTCAAACAGTTAAAGACGGTTCTTTGTGCGGGCTTGGTAAAACCGCTCCTAACCCTGTTTTGTCTACTCTCAAATACTTTAGAGATGAATATATTGCACATATTAAGGATAAAAAATGTCCGGCAGGTGTTTGTACTGCGATGAAGAAAATTGTTATTGAAGAATCTCTTTGTAAAGGCTGTACAAAATGTGCAAGAACTTGTCCTGTCGGTGCAATATCAGGTACTGTTAAACAGCCTCACCATATTGATCAATCTAAATGTATTAAGTGCGAAGCTTGTTTAACCAATTGTCCGTTCAAAGCTATTGTTTTAGAGTAACTTACAAATAAAGGAATAAAAAAATGACTGATAAAAAAATATTATTTATAGACGGAAAAGAGGTTGAATTTACCGATGAACCAAACCTGCTTGAAGTAATACGCAAAGCAGGCATGAATGTTCCGACTTTTTGTTACCGTCCGGATTTAACATCATTCGGCGCTTGTAGAATGTGTGTTGTTGAAGTTGAAGGCAGAGGTATCCAATCTTCTTGTACTATGCCGCCAGAAAACGGTTTGAAAATTCACCTTAATACAGAAAAAACAAGACGAATTAGAAAAACTGTTCTTGAACTTCTTCTTGCAAACCACGATAGAAAGTGTTTGACATGCGACAGAAGCGGGAATTGTGAACTTCAACAATATGCGGAAGAATATGGTATTAAAAATATAAGATTTCCTGACAAAGATTTAGATGACTATTTACCTGTTGATGACAGTAGTCCTTCGCTTGTTAGAGATCCTAACAAGTGTATTCTCTGTGGTGCGTGTGTCAGAGCTTGTACAGAATTCCAAGGACATTCTGTTCTCGGATTTGCTAACCGTGGTTCAAAAACCGTTGTTCAACCGCTGGGAGGAAGACCGCTAGGACAGGTTGATTGTGTTAACTGTGGTCAATGTGCGGCAGTTTGTCCTACCGGAGCTTTAACAATAAAAGATGAAACTGACAAAGTCTGGGATGAAATTACTAATCCTAATAAAATAGTTGTTGTTCAAATGGCACCTGCAACCCGTGTTGCGCTTGGTGAAATGTTTGGTCTTCCTGCAGGTGAAAATACTATAGGGCTTATGAATGCGGCATTGAGAAAAATAGGTTTCAATCTGGTCTTTGATACAAATTTCTCAGCAGACTTAACTATTATGGAAGAAGCTACCGAGTTCCTGGAAAGACTTAAGTCTGGTAAAAATTTGCCGCTGTTTACTTCTTGCTGTCCTGCGTGGATTAAGTATCTTGAAACAGCTCATCCTGATATGCTTCATCATTTATCAAGTTGTAAATCTCCTATGAGTATGTTATCTCCTGTTCTTGTGGATTTAGTTCCTAAGAATTTTAATATTGACAGAGAAAACCTTGTAGTTGTCGCGGTTATGCCTTGTACTGCTAAAAAATACGAGTGCAAAAGACCTGAAATGTACAGAAATGGCAGACCGGATACTGATTATGTAATTACAACACAAGAACTCGGTAAGATGATCAAGGCGGCAGGTATCGACTTCAAATCTTTATTACCTGAGACTAACGACTCTCCGTTCGGAGAATATTCTGGAGCAGGTACTATATTTGGCGCATCCGGCGGTGTGGCGGAAGCAGCTGTTCGTACAGCATATGAGTTTGCAGCCGGTGAACCTTTAAATGATGTTGATATTAAACAAATGAGAGGTACAAATAATCGTTCAAGAAGTATTGAGCTTGATATTAAAGGTACAAAACTTGTTGTACGCATCGTCTCTACCCTTGCAGAAGCAGAAAAAGCAATTCAGGAAATCAAAGCTGGTACTGCTGATTTTCAAATGCTTGAAGTTATGGCATGCCCGGGCGGCTGTATTAATGGCGGCGGTCAGCCGAGAAGCTGTGATGATGCCAACAGAAAGCAAATTAGAGCAGAAGGGTTGTACAAAGAAGATACTGAACTTCCGATAAGAAAATCTCATATGAATCCTTCAATTCAAAAGCTTTATCAAGAATATTTGGAACATCCTAACTCTCATAAAGCTCACGAAATATTGCATACCGTATACTCGGATAAATTTGCAGGCTCATATAAAGATATTTAAGAACATCAAAAGAGTGGCGGGAAAATTTCCCGCCACTCTTTTGATTCTGTTAATTATAAATTTTCTTTGTTAAGTCTGCTTTTCTTAGTCTGATATTTTCAGGTGTAATTTCAACCAATTCATCGTCGCCAAGATATTCAAGAGATTCTTCCAATGATAAAATTTTAGGTGCTTGTAGTGTAACCATTACATCAGCTGTTGAACTTCTCATATTGGTTAACTTTTTAGTTTTGCAAATGTTTACTACAATATCCTGCGGTCTGTTGCATTCACCAATAATCATACCTCTGTAAACCTTTGTTTTTGGAGTAACAAAGAATACTCCGCGATCTTCATACTGTGCTAATGCATATGGAATAGCTTCACCCTGTTCGTGAGCAATAATAGAACCGCTTCTCTGTCTAGGAATTTCGCCGGCGTATGGTCTGTAATGGAGGAATGTATGGTACATTATACCTTCACCGCGAGTCATACGGATGAATTCACTTCTAAAGCCGATTAATCCTCTTGCCGGAATATGGAATGTTAAGTTTGTTCTGCCTTTTGAATTTTGCATATCTTTCATTTCGGCTTTTCTGCCGGCTAATCTTTCAATTGCTGAACCTGCGTATTCTTCAGGAACATCAATTATAAGATTTTCATAAGGTTCGCAATGTTCTCCGTTGATATTTTTGAAGATTACCTCAGGTTTAGATACAGAAAATTCATATCCTTCACGTCTCATTGTTTCTATAAGAATACTTAAATGGAGTTCACCTCTGCCTGAGACTTTAAAGCAATCTGTAGAATCCGTATCTTCAACTCTTAAACTAACATTCTTTTCAAGTTCGTTATATAAGCGTTTTCTTATTTGTCGAGAAGTAACAAATTTTCCTTCTTGACCTGCGAATGGACTGTCATTTACCGCAAAATTCATTTGCAAAGTCGGTTCATCAACAGTGATTAAAGGTAACGCTTCCGGATTTGCTGGATCACAAATAGTTTCTCCTATTTGGATATCTGAAAATCCGGCAATACCAACTATATCACCTGCTGATGCACTTTCAATTTCTACTCTGCCTAAATCTTTAAAACCAAATAATTTAACGATTTTACCTCTTTCTTGTGAGCCGTCTGCGTGGAGAACGCAAACTTGGTCTTGAGAGTTTATTTTTCCGTTAGCAATACGACCAACAACAATTCTTCCAACATATTCATTGTAATCAAGCGTTGTTGCTCTGAATTGGAAAGGTGCGTTTTCATCTCCGACAGGCGGTTGAATGTTTTTTATAATGCTGTCTAGAAGCGGAACCATATCTTTCCTTTCATCTTCAAGCTCATTAACAGCAAATCCGTTCAAGCTGCTTGAAAATATGAATGGGAAATCTATTAAATCTTCTCTGTCAGTAAGTTCAGTGAATAAATCAAAAACTTTGTCGAGAGCTGTAAGAGGTTCAGCTGCCGGTTTATCAATTTTATTAATTACAACAATAATTTTTAAACCAAGTTCAAGTGCTTTTGATAATACAAATCTTGTTTGAGGCATTGGACCTTCAGCGGCATCTACAATAAGTAATGCTCCGTCAACCATGCCGAGTACTCGTTCAACTTCACCACCAAAATCTGCGTGACCCGGGGTGTCAACAACATTAATTTTAGTTCCTTTGTAATCAATAGAAATGTTTTTAGAAAGAATTGTAATACCTCTTTCTCTTTCCAAATCATTGCTGTCTAAAACACGTTCTTCTATGTGCTGATTTTCTCTAAACACACCGGCTTGTTTTAGTAAGCAGTCAACCAGTGTGGTTTTCCCATGGTCAACGTGTGCAATAATTGCTATATTTCTTATATTTTCGTTACTTGTCATACATACCGCCAATCATAATTTGTTTAGTGTAAATGTTACACTTTTATAATAAAACGGTGAAGACTATTTTTCAATAGTAAAACAAAAATGTTTATATATAATTAATTTTCTTGAGGTTTATATGCAATGTAGGCGCAAGTGAAGCAAATTATACCGAATAAAATTCCGAAGCCCATTGTCCAGTGATAAGATGTTAAAAATGCGCTACTATAATTTAATCCGTCATTTAGTAAAATATTTCTAAAGCTTTCAAATAACGTAATAGTTATTGCAACACCTAAGATATTCCCGAGGTTTCGCGATAGTGATAAAATGCCGCTGGCGATACCGAGTTCTTCTTTTTTGACACTGGTTATAATTGCATTATTTGACGGAGACTGAAAACATCCGTTTCCTATTCCCATAACGACAGATGCGGCAATGATTTGCCACATTTTTGTAGTTGTGTCAAATGTTGTAAAAATTATCAGTGCAATTATATATATCGCAGGTCCAATCAATGTTAATGCTCTTCCTCCATGTTTTCCTGCCCAGCTTCCTGCAAATGGAGCAACTGCACTTGAAGCAACCGAATATGGTAAAATCAGTAAACCTGTTATTAAAGCGTTATATTTTACAATCTCCTGTAAAAAAAATGGCAGAAGAATTCCGTTTGTAAACATTGCCATATATGATGTCATCACAGCAATATTCCCGAATGTAAAAGTTTTAATTTTAAACATTTTAAAATTAATAAGTGGATAATTGATTTTGCTGTCTCTAAAATAGAATAACCCGCCAAAAATGAGAGTTAAAATTCCTAATGATATAATTTTTAGCGATTTCCATCCCCATTCGTGACCTTCAGAAATTGCCAGCAGCAGTGCAAAAAGTGCAATTGTGAAATACAAAAATCCTTTATAATCAAATTTAAAAGTTTTTTTCTTTATATACTTTGGAACCAATTTATACGAAAAATAGGCTCCAATTATTGCAAGCGGTACAGCAGGTAAAAAGATTGTCCTCCATCCAAAAAAGTTTATTAGCGCTCCGCCAATAGCCGGTCCGCTCATACCGCCTACCGCAACGAGACAAGCATTTATCCCCAGAGCTTTACCTCTTTTTTCACCTTTAAAAAGGGTTGCTATGACCGCAGGACCATTTGCCATCATTATTGATGCTCCCAGAGCTTCAATGCATCGGTAAAAAATCAATAAATAAAAATTGGGCGCGGTTGAGTTTAAGAAAGCCCCTAATGCAAAAATTGTAAAGCCTATACTGTATATTTTATTTTTAGGGAAAATATCTCCGAGTTTGCCAAAGAATGGGAGGAATACTGTCAATACAAGCATATAGGCAATAACAACCCATTGAACTTCGGATATGTCAATATGAAGCCCTCTAGCGATAGGATATAATGCAAGATTTACGGTTGAGCTGTCAAGCATCCCCAAAAAATTTCCCATTATAACAAGCAAGCAAATTATGTTTTTTATTTTTTCGTTTTTCATAACTTAATTTTATCACGTATTAAATAAGTATTATGTAAAGTTTTGTAATAACTTGAATGATAAATATACATATAATTTTAATACATATGCATCCGGTCTTGAATAATGTTTTAAAATTTGATATAATAATAATGTTAATTGTATATACGCTGGAGTTTTATGAGGATGATTTTTAAAAATAAAAAATATGCTTTTTCGCTTACTGAATTGTTGATTGTAATTGTTGTACTGGCGGTATTATTTGCTGCATTGGCTCCGATTATTACAAAGCGAAGAACTGGTGCAAATATATCTAATGAATCTGTCTGGAATTATGTAAACGATGATGAGCAGCAAAGAGATGCTTATTATGATCCAAACATGACCAGATGGCCTTCAACTGCATATATTGGTTTAGATGCGAACAGGGTTGGGAATACTTCACCTGTTTCAAAAGTAGTACTAAAGGCAAGTAAAACACTGGATTATAAAAATATGCCTCAACGCCAAATTCAATTCCGTTTCGGTTCTGGTAATGGTGTGAATGCCGGCTCGTTGTTTTTTGATGATAGAGCAAATTTAATGATTTCAGGAAACAATGATTCCTTTGTGAAAAATGCAGCTTCATCATCTTATGGTAATACCATTGCAGGTATAGGTTCTTTTGCGCATATAGGTTCCGGTAATTATAATACTGTTTATGGTGCAAATGTATTAAAAGGTGTATCTGAAGGTGCAGGTGTTGGTGCTGGCGCTATTTATACAGCTGTCGGGCAAAAGATTTTATACAATTCTCCAATGTACCATCGTAGAAAAAATATTTTTATCGGCTCAAACTCAGGTCAATCTGAGACGAAAGGAAGCATACCTGAGCTATCCTTAAGTAATAATGTTGCAGTTGGAAGCAATTCAATGGGTTCAACCGATTTTTATGGGGCTCGAAATGTATATTTAGGGTATCAGGTTGGAAACGGGGCAAAATCCGATCGTGGTACTGTAAATGATAATGTTATTGTCGGGTCACAATATTATACATCATCCAGCACAGGCTATTATGGCGCAGGTAAAAACGTAATTTTAGGCTATGATACTTTTGTTGGCGGACCTTATAATATCCAAAATTTAACCGTTGCAGGATATGCCGCATGTAATTCTTTTACATCCGCCGCACGTAACGGTTCCAGGACATGTTTGGGATATGCTTCAGGTGGCAGTAAGGGTATTGGAGGACAAGAAACTCCCGGTACTTTTGATACAGATTCTTACGATCACGTGTTCTTAGGAGGTGTTCCACTTCCATATAGAGGTGGTTTTAATGGTAGGGCTGTTGTAGAGGTCCATAATCAGGTTGCCTCTTTTCTTGATTCAAAGGTCGGCGACCACAACGTTAAGCTAAAACCTAAAGTTTCTCCTACAGTTGTATTTAACTCTAATATTGTTATAAGAGGTAATCATTATTTGCCGGGTGATGGAGGAGCCTTTTTATCTACTAGTATGGCAGGTCTAAGGGCATTTAAACACGATATAATTACAAGAGATGCTGCTTATGTAACCAGCCGACGTACAGGTGACAGGTGCCGACGCCGCTTGTGGTGTTGTGGTAATAAAGCTTGGTTCTGGAATTGGGGAACAGAGACTCCTGCTGATTCATTTTCTGCCGCTTCCTTAGAGTATGACACTCTTTGTACCAACAATCTTGGTTCTTACAATTTTAATAGCGCTTGTCCTCAGTTGCAGGTTTCGGATATCAGATTAAAAGATAATATTGCAGAGAATAATAGCGGGCTTGAGGCTATAACCTCATTACTCCCATATAATTACACATTTAAATCTGACAACGAGAAAACACCTCAAAGCGGCGTAATTGCACAGGATTTGCAAAAAGTCTTTAAAAATTCCGTATATGAAGGAAAAGATAATTATTTGCGAATTCGTTGGGATGAAATGTTCTATGCTGCAATAAATGCAATTAAAGCTTTAGATAAAAAGTTAGAAAAAATTGCAACCGATATCTCCGGTATGGAAAAAGATGTTAATCACATAAAATCTACACACAAACAAATACAAACCAGAATTGTATCTTTAAATAATCGTGCAGCAAGACTGGAAAAGAAATAATTGGAGTAAAATATGAAGTTCATAAATAAAAAATATAAAGGTTTTACATTATCAGAATTAATGATTATGCTAGCAGTTCTTACTGTTTTACTTGCAGCTTTTGCTCCTGTATTTACTGTTCGCTATAATAATGCGACATCAGAGAATGTATGGGCGTTTGTACAAGATGATGAAGAACAAGATGCTTATACTGATCAGGTAAACAAAGTCATGCCCGCACAGTTGTTCGTGGGTATAACTCCTGCCAATATGAGTGAAGTTGTTTTAAAAGCTGTTTCAGATGGTTCAAATACTCTTTATTCAAAGTTTGTAATAAGACCTACTGATCAATTAACAGGAACTGAAAGAGCTCAAAAACAAATACAATTCCGCTATGGTTCTACAAATACAGGTGATGCTGTCGGGGCACTATTTGCAGGAAATGAAAATATATTGCTAGGTGGTAATTATGTAAATATTACCACAGCTTCAGGTAATACTGCTTATGGTAAAGGTGCTTTAAATTCTATTAAAACCGGTAATAGAAATTCAGCTATAGGTTTTAATGC
The DNA here is from genome assembly GCA_949035555.1 of uncultured bacterium. GTDB lineage: Bacteria > Cyanobacteriota > Vampirovibrionia > Gastranaerophilales > Gastranaerophilaceae > Zag111. The sequence goes on from CAROLD010000010.1 coordinate 18,788, forward strand.
CTTAAACTCTATTACTACTGCAAGTGATACAACCGCAATAGGAGCTCTCAGCGGAGAAAATATTAACAATAGCGGTAATACATTAATAGGATACAATACTTCTTCAAATGGAAATTATGTTACCGTTATTTCTGATAACCTTTTGGATACATTACCAAAAAGAGGTGATTATTCTACGGTTATTGGAACAAATGCCGGAAAAAATATTGGAAATAGTAACGTTATAGTTGGTTATAATGCCGGTTCCGGGAACTCATTAGGAGCTAATAATACTGCTGTTGGTAATAATGCATTATCAGCAGCTGCCGGATCTAATAACACTGCTATAGGTTACAACGCATGTTCCGGTGTAACCGGTTCGAATAAAACCTGTATAGGTTATAATTCAGGTATTTCAACCAGAGGTGATTCTGCAAATTCTAACATATTATCAGATGGTCATGAACGCGTGCTTATAGGTTCAACACCAATTATAGATACTGCTGCCGGTGCTGATCAGGTTGGTGGCGCCGCAGTGCTGGAGGTTCATAATATTAATTCTCGAAATAACAGTCTTGCACCAGTTTCAGGCGGTGATGCTTCAGTTGTTGTGAACGGAAACTTGATTGTGAGAGGACAGTTATTTAAATCTTCCAGATCCAGATTACGAACACGCTATAGCGGAGCCGAACCTAGTTTGATTGGTTTTAGAGAAACAAAACCTAAAAAACTATGGCAGCATGCCAGAGTTATAGCTGCATATGATGGACAAGAACGAGACTGGGAGATACATGAAGGATGTCGAGGATGTCGCAGACACTCATATTCTACTGGTATGTCAAATTGTACCTGTGCAATAAGAAGTGTATCTTCATATGACTGGACTACTCCTGGTAATGGTGTGACTCTTAAGGGTTGGCATAATGGTGAACCTACAGGCGATCGTAATGATTGCATGAATTATTATGGAAGTGAATATACAGATAAAACTACGGGATTCCATTATAAAGGTTATCATAATGATATAAATATGGCTCACAGAACAGACGGTAAGACCTGTTGCCCGGATTTAAGATCTGATATTCGATTAAAAAATGTTTCTGGTAAATTTACCGGAGGTTTAGATGAAATCAGAAATCTTATGATTTATAACTATACTTATAAATCTGATGAAGTAAAAAATCCGCATGTAGGTGTAATTGCTCAGGATTTAAAACGAGTGTTCCCTACAGCTGTAAAAAAAGACGAAAATGGTTATTACCAAATCCGTTGGGATGAAATGTTTTATGCTGCAATAAATGCTATTAAAACATTAAATACAAAAGTTGAACAATTAGCATCAAGAGTTTCTAAAGATCAGGTAAGAATTGCTAATCTTAAAAAAGACAATGCGCAACTTGAAAAACAATTAGATACTTTATCTGCTGAATTAACACTTTTGGAAAAAACGCATAAATAAAAATGTTACAGCTATATATAAATAAAAAAGAGTCTTTGATATCAAAGACTCTTTTCTTATTAAAAATTAATAATAATTTGATTTAATTAAGCGTTTGCATTACACTATTTAAGAAATGGAGTGCCGGGTTGGAATTAAAAGACTTACCGGCAAAGAAAATAAATTAAGGAGAAAAAGAAAATGACACCTAGAAATTTTTTGTTTACTTCTGAATCAGTGACAGAAGGACACCCCGACAAAGTTTGTGACCAGATATCAGATGCGATTCTGGACGAATTTTTAACAAAAGACAGACAATCAAGAGTTGCGGCAGAAACTACTGTAACTACAGGTATGGCACTTGTTTGCGGTGAAATTACTGCTGACTGCTATGTTGATATTCCTCAAGTTGTTAGAAATACAATCAAAAATATTGGTTATGTTGGATCAAATGCAGGTGGTTTTGATGCTGACACTTGTGCAGTTTTAACCAGCATTGACGAACAATCAACAGATATTGGAAATGGAGTTAATAAAGCATTTGAAACAAGAAGCGAAAATTCTGATACTTCAGTAACTGAAACTGAAGAATTAGGAGCCGGCGATCAAGGTATTATGTTTGGTTACGCTTGTAATGAGACTCCTGAGCTTATGCCTTTACCAATCAGCTTAGCTCATAAGTTATCTTATAGATTAGCTCAAGTTAGAAAACAAGGTCTTGTTAACTATTTAAGACCGGATGGTAAATCTCAGGTTACTGTTGAATATGTTGACGGTAAACCTTCAAGAATTCATACTGTTTTGCTTTCAACACAACATAATCCTACAATTAATGGAATATCTGATAATCAAAAAGTTCAAGATATTATAAAAGAAGACTTGAAAAAGCTTGTTATTGATCAAGTGTTTGCTACTGAACAAATACAACCAGATGAACGCACAATTATTTTAATAAATCCGTCCGGACGTTTTGTAATCGGTGGACCTCAAGGTGATTCAGGCTTAACAGGAAGAAAAATTATTGTTGATACTTACGGCGGATATTCAAGACACGGTGGTGGAGCATTCTCCGGTAAAGATCCTACAAAAGTTGACAGATCTGCTGCTTATGCGTCACGTTACGTTGCTAAAAATATTGTAGCTGCGGGTCTTGCTGAAAAATGCGAAATTGAACTTGCTTATGCTATTGGTGTGGCAGAACCTCTATCAATTATGGTAGATACTTTTGGTACAGGTAAAATTTCGGATGATGAAATTTCAAAACTTGTATTCAAGAATTTTGATTTAAGACCTGCTGCAATTATCAATAAATTTGATTTAAGAAATCTGCCGGCTAAAAATGGCGGTAAATTCTATCAATTATTGGCAGCGTACGGTCATATGGGACGAACTGACATTAATGTTCCTTGGGAACTTACAGATAAAGCTGATATCTTAAAATCACAAGCTTGCAGTTGTGGATGTAATTGTGTTTAATAACTATTAAGCACTTATATAAAAAAGGCTTCTGATAACTCAGAAGCCTTTTTTTTTGAACTTGTATAAGTCTATTTTTTTAATCTTTCAACTCTTGCACTCAAAGCTGATACTTGGTTTTTCAAAGTTAAATTTTCTTTTTCAAGTTGGGCAATTTGAGTTTCAACTTTCATTGTTCTGTTTACTAAAGCAATTATTTTTCTATCAAGTTCTTTAATTGCATTTATTGCTGCAAAGAACATTTCATCCCAGCGAATTCGTAAGTATCCGTCTTTTCCTTCTGAAACAGAATTAGGAAAGACTTTTTGCAAATCTTGAGCCATTACACCTACATGAGGAAGTTTGTCTTTATCATCTTTAAATGTATAGCTATAAACTTTTAATTTGTTAATTTCATTTAAACCTGCAAGACTTCTTGTTCCTATATTTTTCAATCTTCTATCAGATGAGGTTAAGCTGACACCGCCACCTCTGCCAGTATCATATGTTGTTTGACTATCAAAAATTTTAGAGTCGCCTTTTCTATCTGAATAGTAACCCCAAGCGTGCTCAGATGAAGAACCTTTTGGGTCAGTTTCTGCAAAGTTCCACAAAGTGCTTCCTACTGTGAAATAACCACGTCCTCTGACAACGAGGTTACCATTAATTACTGTTGTTGTATTAGAACGAACAGAAGGTGTGTTGATTAAATCATTATTTGTTCCACCAACATTGTGTATTTCAAGTACAGCATCACCACCATAATGATAAGGTCTGCTTCCAATATATGTTCTTTGTTTATCATCTGTTCTTCCGTCAATGTGTCCGGATCTGGTTCCTGTTGTTTCTGTTGCGAACATTCTATCTCTATCAGTTGCAGGACCGGAGTTCGCGCCGATACAAGTTTTATAAGAGCCGCTTGTTACATGCATACAAGCTTTATAACCAATCGCAACATTATAGGAGCCGGATGTTAAATTTTCCAGAGCATGTGCACCTATTGCAATATTATAATTACCTGTTGTTGCATTAGTGCCGCCCATAGCTTTGTAACCGATACCAATATTTTTCTCACCATTAGTAACATTATTACCAGCCCATGCTCCGACAAATGTATTTGTTTTACCTGAACCGTTACTTGTTGCCATTGCTCTGTAACCAACCGCAGTATTAAAGTTTCCTTTCTGAGTTTCACCTGCACCTGACCCAATATAAGTATTAGAATTTGAGTTAGTTATACCGGAACCCGCCTTATAACCGACGGTAACATTATATTTACCGGATGAATTTTTTTCTAATGCATACGCTCCAAGTGCGCTGTTACCAACGGCTGTTTGTAGGTGAGTTAAAGACTGGTAACCTATAGCCACATTATCACGAGCTTCAATGTTATTAGGTACATTTTGGAGATTTACATAAGAGCCGCCAAGAAGAACGTTTTTCCTATCCATAAGCCATGTTCCGGCATATTTACCAAATTTTTTCTGATCAGCAGTTCCTGAACGTCCATATCTAAACTGGATTTGTCGTTGTAATTTATTAGATGAAGTTACTGCACCGGAACGGATTACGAGCCTTGCTATCGGCGCCAGAGTTGATGTTATTGAACCATGCCCGTCCGGAGTAAGACCCATAAATAATGAGCCGGAATATCTTGAATCTCCTGGATCATAGTATGCATTAAATTCTCTTTGAACATTTACAGGATTCCAGACAGCATATTTACTCTTATTTGTAGTAACTCTTCTTTTGGTAATAAGTGGTGCAAATGCTGCAAAAATAATTGTTAATATTAACATAACAATCATTAATTCAGCTATTGTATAGCCCTTTTTATTAATAAAATCTTTCATTTTAAAACTCCATCATAAATCCAATTATCTTTAATTATTATACCATATTTATATACTCTTTTCAATGCTATAAATATTTTGTAACATAAAATTTTTGTGATATTCTATCAGTAGGGAAAAATATTATGAGGGAATATAAATGCTAGCAAAAATTGATGATTTACCTACAGTTTATGATGCAAAAGAAACAGAAGAAAATATATATAAATTCTGGGAAGAAAATTCTTTATTTAAGGCAGATGCAAAAAGTCAAAAAAAACCGTATTCCATGGTAATTCCTCCGCCAAATGTAACAGGAGTGTTACATATGGGACATGCTCTTGATGAAACATTGCAGGATATACTTGTAAGATATCATAGAATGAGCGGATATGAAGCACTTTGGATACCGGGTACTGACCATGCCGGTCTGGCTACCCAAAATGTTGTAGAAAAACAATTAGCAAAAGAAGGCATTACACGTCATGATTTAGGTCGCGAAAAATTTCTTGAAAAAACCTGGGAATGGACAAATCAGCATAAAGGCAGAATCTTAGACCAGATGAAACGCTTAGGTGCGTCTTTTGACCGATCAAGAGAAAGATTTACTTTTGATGAAGGCTGTTCCGAAGCTGTTAAAGAAGTTTTTGTTACTTTATATAATAAAGGTTTAATTTATAAAGGTGCATATATTGTAAACTGGTGTCCAAGATGTCAGTCTGCTATTTCAGATATAGAGACAGAATATGAAACAGAACAAGGACATATGTGGGAAATTTCATATCCTGTAAAAGGTGAAAGCGGAGCGATAATAGTTGCAACTACCCGTCCGGAAACAATTTTTGGCGATGTTGCTATTGCTGTTCATCCGGAGGATCATAAATATTCGGAATTAGTTGGGAAAACTGTTGTAATTCCGTTAACAGGCAGAGAAATCCCTATTATTGCTGATGAATATGTCGATAAATCATTTGGAACAGGTGCTGTAAAAATTACACCTGCGCACGACCCTAACGATTTTGAAGTTGGCAAACGTCATAACTTTAAACCTATATGGGTTATTGATGAAGAAGGTAAAATGAAAGCTTGTGGAGAAGTTCCTTCTAATCTCCACGGTTTGGACAGATATGAAGCACGTAAACAAATTGTAAAAATGCTGGAAGATAATCATTCCTTACTTCGAATAAGAGAACATGAACATAATGTTGGTAAATGTCAGCGTTGTGGAACAACAATTGAACCGTTACTTTCAGAACAATGGTTTGTTAAGATGGAACCTCTGGCAAAAGAAGCTATTGCTGCTGTGAAAGACGGTAGAATTAAGTTTATTCCTGAACGTTGGGAAAAGAATTACCTGGGCTGGATGGAAAATATCCGTGACTGGTGTATTTCCCGTCAAATTTGGTGGGGACATCAAATTCCTGCTTATTACCATAAACTAACCGGTGAAATGGTTGTTGCAAAAGAAAATCCTGATCCGGCAAATTATGTTCAGGAAACAGATTGTCTTGATACCTGGTTTTCATCAGGCTTATGGCCGTTCTCTACAATGGGCTTCCCGAATGCAGAGACTGATGATTATAAAAAATTCTATCCGACTACAACTCTTGTAACCGGTTTTGATATTATTTTCTTCTGGGTTGCCAGAATGATTACAATGGGCTTGGAATTTACAGGTAAAGCACCGTTCTCAACAGTTTATATTCACGGTTTAATCCGTGATGAAAAAGGGCAGAAAATGTCTAAATCGAAAGGAAATACTATTGATCCTGTCGTAATTATTGATAAGTACGGTTGTGATGCATTGAGATTTACAATGACTTCCCTGTGTACTTATGGCGGTCAAGATATAAAAATCAGTGACGAGCGTTTTGAATATGGCAGAAACTTTGCTAATAAAATTTGGAATGCATCAAGATTTGTATTAATGAACCTTGATGGGGTTGATAATAATGATATTGATTATTCTAAACTTACAATTGCTGACAAGTGGATTTTAGACAAATTAAATAATACAGCAAAAGAAGTAAACGAAAATATTGCAAACTATAGAATCGGTGAAACTGCGCATATACTATACGATTTCTTCTGGAATTCATATTGTGACTGGTACGTGGAGATTGCAAAAGTTCAATTGCAGGATGAAGCTCTAAAATTGAATACACAGCGAGTATTGAGATATGTACTTGATATGTCATTAAGACTGCTTCACCCTATTATGCCGCACATTACAGAAAGAGTTTGGCAATTGATTCCGCAAACTTCTGAATTTAAGGCTATTATGCTTGCAGACTATCCTGTATATGAGGAAAAGTTGGCATATCCTTCAGAAGCAAAAGAAATGGAACTTGTATTTGAAACAATCAAATCGCTAAGAAATGTAAGACAAAGTTTCAATATTGCTATGTCTTTGAAATTTGATATTGAAGTTCATGCTACAAACGAAGAAAAACCAATCTTTGAAGCCATTGAGAGTTATATCAAACGTATGGCTAAAGTTGAAAATATTTCTTATTCTGATGCTGATGTATCAGCTAAAAAATCAGCAACTGCTGTTGTTTCAGCTTCAAAAATTGTAATTCCTCTTGAAAATCTAATTGATTTCAATGAAGAAATTGCAAGGCAAGAAAAGAAACTGGGCAAACTTCAAAATGAGAGAAAATCATTAGAGGGAAGGGTTAATAATCCTAAATTTGCAGCGAATGCACCTGCTGAATTGATTAAACAAACTAAAGACAGAATTGACGAAATTCTTCTTCAGGAAAATGCAATCAATGAGTTGATTTCATCTTTGAAATCTTAGTTTTATATGATATATGTATATGGACTGTTAACTTTTGTTAATAGTCCATTTTATCTGAATATACTCCATTTATTTTAATGATGCAGGCTGAGACATTCTAGTAAATTTTTATTAAGTAAAATTTACAAACCTTTACATATTATTAATATTCTGATACTATTATGACAGTAACAGAATGGTAGTGTCTATTTGACAATGGAGTTAATTATGGTAACAAAAAAGGAAGCATTAGAATTCGATTTTGAAGCGTTATTAGAAAAATACGATTATAAATTCCAGAAGGGTGACCTTGTAAAAGGTACAGTCTGTGGATTTGACAGCCATGGCGTTATGGTTGATATCGGTGCAAAAACAACCGCAATCATTCCAACATATGAAGCTGTAGATAAAGGCGAAAATATCGAAGAAAAGTTTGAAAAAGGTCAGGAAGGCGAATTCCTGATTATAAGAGAAGAAGATGAAGAAGGTAAATTCCTTCTATCTAAGAAAAAAGTTGATTTTGCATATGCTTGGAAAGAGCTTGAAAAGGCAAAAGAAGCTGATGAAACAATTCTTGGTACAGTTCTTAATGTCGTAAAAGGCGGAATTTTAGTTGAAGTTTCAGGTGTTAGAGGGTTTATTCCTTCTTCTCAATTGAGAACCAGAGAAGCTGACGTTGAAGTTGGTTCAAAACTTGAATTGAAAATTTTAACTCTTGATGCTCAGCAAAATAACTTTATTCTTTCCAATAAGAAAGTTTATGAAGATTCAGCCGAAGAAGCAAGAAAGAATATTTTCTCACAAATTGAAGCCGGTCAGATTGTTAAAGGTGAAGTTGTAAGAATTACAGACTTCGGTGCCTTTATTGATTTAGGCGGCATCGACGGATTATTACCTTTATCTCAATTATCTTGGAGATGGATTGATCATCCTACAGATATTCTGAATGTCGGTGATAAAATTGATGTTGAAGTTATTGCAGTTGATCATGAAAAACAAAGAGTTTCATTGAGTTTGAAAAATCTTGAGCCGGATCCATGGATTGAAGCTGAAAAAAGTGTTAAAGAAGGCGACAAGGTTGAAGGTACTGTTACCCGCTTGAAACATTTTGGTGCTTTTGTTGAAGTGTTCCCTGGCGTAGAGGCTCTTCTTCCACATAACGAAGTAGTTGATTATCAAAATGAATCTAAATCAATTCTTCAAGTTGGTGATAAAATCAGCACTTATATTATTAAATTTAATCCGGCAGACAAACGTATCGCATTGTCAGTGCATGAGCAATCAGAAGCTTCATCTGAAGAAGTATCAGAATAACAATTATATATATTGAAATAGCGGCAGAAAATATTTTCTGCCGCTATTTTTTTGACTTTTAAAACTTCATCATTATAACAATATCATACGTTTAGATGTTTATTACTCCTTGAAAGTAGGACATAATAAATCAAGAAAGAGTATTAGGCATGCTATTCAGATACAGACTGCAAAAAGTTTTGGATTTCAGAATAAACCAAAAAGAAGAACAGCGAATGAAGGTTCAAAAAGCCCAGCAGGCAGTGTTTGAAGCGGAACAGAATATCAAAAAAAATGAACAGGATATTTTGGATACCAAAGCCGGTATGCGCACTGCTGACCCTAGGATGTATGACACTTATGATAAGTTCCTGCAGCATTTGTGGCAGAAGGCAGAAGAACTCGAACAAATAAGGCTTAATCTTCAAAAAAAACTGGATGAAGAACTCGAAAAGCTTGTAAAATGCGAACAGGCAGTGAAAGTTCTTGAAAAGCACAAAGAAAAAAGTAAAGAAATTTATCTTCAAGAAGAAAAAGCCGCAGAGCTAAAACAATTTTCAGAACTCGGTGTAACTCGATTTTTCAAACAAAGTCAAGAGCGTGCCGAAGAGGAAGAAAGAGATATTTTAAGGCAGTTAAAGCAAATAGAAGGTATTTAAAATGGGTATAGACGCAGCATCTTCAACTTCATCTACAGTAAGCAGTACGACACAAGTCTCTTCTGCTTCAAATTCAGACAACGCAAAGAAAACTTCAACAGATTCATCCTTCAAAGATGAAATGAGTAAAGTCTCCTCAAAAGAGGAAAAAGATACAAAATCACACGAGAATGTAGAAACTGAAAAAACTCAAGATACATTAGACAAATTTGATAATAATCAACAAAAAGATGAAAATGATGAGTTTCAAAATTTATCAGGAGCTATTGATTATACAAAGTTTGGGGCAATGGAATTAAACAATGCAAATACAATGCTTCAAAATAATATTCGAGAAATGATGAATACAACCTCTCAAATTCCTGAGGTTAACGGATTACAAGCAACCGGAAGTATTTTTTCATTTGGGTTAGCCGGTGAAGGCAAAAATCAGGTTTCTCTGACTCAGGATGATGCTCAATTTTTTATAAATCTTACACAAGAAAATGATATTTCTTCGCAAAATATTAACGCTTTAGCTCAAAATATGATTGCAAACGGTGCAGATGCGGCGGAAGTTTCAAAAAATGCTAAAATTTCTCAAACCTTGTTAAATGCCATAAATACAGCAAAAGAGAATAATCAGCCTTTAAGAATTGATTTTGATCAAAATATTTCGGTTATTCTTCGTATCGGTCAAGATGGTGCACTTTCTGCAAGGTTTATACCGGGCGATAAAGCAGTTGAACAATACTTAAGAAATAATATTGAAACTTTAAAAGCTACATTTAATGAAAATGACCTTCCATACTCAGAATTGTCATATTCTAACAGCAGTAAGCAGCAAAATGAAAAAAGACGTAATAAACAGCAGCAAGGAGAACAATAATGAATGATGCTTTTATCACTGCTATAAATACTCAGTATGCAACTATTAATTGGATAGATGTTATTTCAGATAACATGACAAACATCTATACTCCGGGTTTTAAGGAAAAGCAGGTAAACTTTAAAACTTTCCTTAACGGCACAATCAGTGATGATTATGCAAAAAATATGGGACAGGGTAAATCAACTCCGGGCACCTCAAAAGATAATGTTTTTCTTGAAGGTAAAGGCTTTTTCCTAACTAAAACAGGAGATGGTAGAAGTGTATATACTCGTTTAGGTGAATTTACATTTGACGGAGAAGGTGTTTATCGTGCTAAAAACGGAAATACTGTTCAAGGCTATATACTAAACGACAAAGGTGAAATTATGCAAGGTACAAAAGCAATTAGTGCAGATTTGTATCAACAAACATCTTTAAAAGGCGGAGCGCTTGATGTTCCTACAACAAGTATAAAGATGTGGATAGATCCTAATAATGGCAAATATTTAGGAAAATATGACGAGTATGAAATTAAAAACGACGGAACTATTGTTGGTAAAGCTGAAAATGGTAAAAAAGTAGTACCTCTGTACAGAATTACTACAAGAAATTTCCATAATGCAGCTGGGCTGTACGAATACAAAAACGGTCAATTCCTTGAAACAGAAGAATCCGGCAAACCGGTTCTTGGATGTGGTGAAATTCGTTCAGGCTTAATAGAATTATCAAATGCTGATTTTAAAGGTAATATTTCATATTATCAAATGGCAAAAATGCAGATGGAAGTAGTTAATAAATTGATTTCCTCGAATAAAGAACTTTTACAGCAGGCTATGCAACTGGTCAGCAGTTCGTAATTATGCAATCCCAAAATTATTAAACTCCATTTTAAGAGGCAAACACTGCCTCTTTTTTTGTATCTTTTATTTAATAAAATTTTTAAAATATTTACTTTTTTTAGAAAACATTTTATAATTAAAGAATACCAAAAGGGTATCACATAGTATGGAAAGGGTGTTTATTATGGAAAATTTAAAAGTTGCAATTGGTTCAGACCACGGCGGTTTCCGCTATAAAGAAAATATTATTGATTACTTAAAATCCAGAAATATAGAATATGTTGACGTTGGCACACACACACCTGAATCTTGTGACTATCCTGAAATCGCAAGAAATGTTGCAGAAAAAGTTATCTCAGGCGAAGTAAACAGAGGTATTTTGATTTGTGGAACAGGAATAGGAATGTCACTTGCGGCAAATAAAGTTCATGGTGTTCGTGCGGCTTTATGCGGAGATACATATTCTGCAAGAGTTTCAAGAGCTCATAATAATGCAAATGTCCTATGTCTGGGCGAACGTGTTATAGGTGAACACCTTGCTCTTGATATAGTTGATATATGGTTAAAAACAGGTTTTGAAGGCGGAAGACACAAACGCCGTGTTGATATGATTGAATAGAGGAAGGTAAACATTGAACGAAATAGACTCACATAAATTTGCGTGCATATTAGCGCAGTTTCTCGACGATAAATTGGCTAAAGATATTACAATTTTAAATATTAGTAATGTATCATCCTTAGCAGATTATTTTGTTATCGCTACAGGGGATTCCACACCTCAGGTTAAGGCATTAATGGAAACAGCTAAAGATAAGGTTAAAACGACATTTTCAAGGCTTCCTATACGTCAGGAAAATGATTTGAAAAATCGTTGGAATCTCTTAGATTATGGAGATGTTGTAGTGCATATTCTTCATAAGGAGGAACGCGAAACTTATGCTATAGAGAAATTCTGGAGCCACGCATATAGCGTGCTTGAAGATGAATGGCGTCAAACTGCTAAAGACTACAGCGAATATAATAATTAAAATTAATTAAGAAATTAAATAAAAAAAGAAGCAATCATATGATTGCTTCTTTTTTTATTCTGCTTATTAAATTATTTTACAACTTTTATGACTTCAGCAGTAATATCTTTTCCGCCATATAATACGATACCTTTGCTAAGAACTAGGTTGTAGCCGTCAGCTTTTGCTTTAGCTTCAATTTGCTGTGAAATTGATGTATCAAGTTCTTTTAATTTTGCGGCATATTCTTGATCCATTTTTTCTTTTTTAGCCATTAGTTCTTTGTTATATTTTTCTTCAGCTACTTTTTTCTTAGATGCATCAGTAATTGCGGCTACGTCTTTTCTTGCTTTTTCAACAAATTTAATGATATCTTCTGCTTTAGCCTGTTGTTCTTTTTTTAGAGCTTGAACTTTTGCTGACGCATTAACAACTTGTGGAACATCAACAATTGCTACAGAGAATTCTGCGGCATTAGCTGATGTTCCAAAAGTTAAACATCCCGCAACTGCAAGTGCAGCTGCAAATAAACTAAAATTTTTTCTCATAACTCTTTCTCCTTTTTAACATATTTATAATATCACAAACTAAAGATTTATGTATAGTAATCCATTTGATTTATTTTTTGTGTAACATCTTTACATGATTTTCGTAATTTAGTATAATGTGATAGTGATTTAATAGATACCTTTGTAAAATATTGTAACAAAAATATAAAAAAGGTTTTTATTTAATTGCAGTCGATGGACAATAATCTTAAAAGATATACAACTAGATATACAAAATAATATTATTAATAGAAGGTGAATAAGACAATGAAAAAGGTTAACCAAACTAATCGATTATTACGTACTATGCTTACAGCGTCTGCAATTTGTGCCTTATCTGTTTCTGCACCTGCGTTTGCTGCCGGTGAAGCCGGTCTTCCTGCCGGCGGGCTTATTCCAAACGGTCCCGGATACAATGCCAAAGGTGTGCAAATTATGCATGAAGTCGGTGGTGCAACTATTCATGATGCTGATATGATGAGATATGATAAAAATCGTCGTCGTGGTGAAAGCGATTATTATCAGTACGAGCAAAAACGTTATGGAACAGGCGGAACTGCCGTAACTAATTATGCTACTCCGGAAACAAGCATTCCTGATGCAATGAAGGCAACTGTTGACGAAATGGGTTCAAAAGGTGTCTATGTAAATTCTATTGAAGTTTCGCCTTCTGAAATCCTTACCCGAGAGGAAATTAATGGTGTTATAGGACAGTATGTCGGTCGTAACGTATTTATGTCTGACATTCAGAGTGCTGTTAATGCCTTAAATAATTTATATGCCGAACGCGGCTATGTTACAGCAAGAGCTTATCTGCCGGAACAAACTGTTTCTAACGGAAATATAAGAATTGACCTTATCGAAAGTAAAATCGGTGAAGTTACCGTAGTGAATAATAAATATACAACAGATAATTATATTTTAAAACGTATGCCGCAAAAATCTGGCGAATTGTTTGATATCGTCGATTTAGAAAAAGATGTTTTGGATTTCAACAGATATCATGACGGTGTTAATCTTGCAGCTAACTTGAAAGCCGGTACTATGCCGGGAACTACTGATATTGAGCTTACCGCTCAGGAAACTTTCCCATTCCACTTAATTGGTATGATGGATAACGCAGGTCGTAGAAGTACCGGTCAGTTAAGAGGTGGTCCTGCCATTGTTGCAGACAGCTTATTCCACCACAGAGACCAAATGTCACTCGGTACATATTTCTCTAAAGGTGCAGTAAGCCCATTCTTTGATTATAGCTATCCTGTTAACAAAAAAGACGGTAGAATAGGTTTTTCTTACTCTTCTACATTTGCTAATGTTAAAAACGGACCTTATAGCTGGATGGGATTAAAAAGTAATTCTTATGTATATAGCTTGTATTATGATCAACCAATTGTAAGAACAAGAGGGTTTGAATTAAAAGGTTTTACAGCATTAAACTACAAAAGAGCAAGAAGCTGGTCTAACTTAGGTGATATGTTTGGTCTTCCTTATGACCCTATCAAAGATGTTGACCAGGTTACAAGCTGGGATGTCGGTGTTAACATGAGAAAAGATACTAAACGCGGTATCTGGTATATGAATCAGAATGCGTCAATGGCATTCCCTATTTTTGACAGTGAATCCAGCTACTTCAAGATGAGCGGTGGTTTATTAAGACTTCACGATTTTTCTCACGGTGTAATCGGCCAATTGAGAGGAAGTTATCAAATTATACCTAACAGCAAGCATATTCCATATATTGACCAATTCCAAACAGGTGGTCTTGCAACTGTTAGAGGTTATTCTGAAGGTGTAATGCTTGGTAAGAGCGGTTATTTCTTTAGTGGTGAATTAATGTTCCCGTTATTACCAAGAACATTAACTTCTAAAACCGGTGAAACCCGTAACTTTGTAGGAAATTATCTTAAAGGTGCGTTGTTCGCTGATACTGCAGGAATATTCCCTTGGGTTGGCGAAGATATCTATGGTGGAAGTTATTTCTTAGCTTCAATTGGTATGGGTGTGAGAGTTCAATTACCAGGTGACTTGAGTGCTCGTTTATACTGGGGTTATCCTCTTATAAACAATGCTTATGAACAGCATAGACATATGGGACGTTTCCATTTTGAATTAACAGTTGAACCTGATTTTGACTCATTGTTAAGCAAACGTTCTACAAAAGCTCAACCGGTTCCTCAGCCTCAACCGCAGACTCAACCGGCTCCGCTTGAACCAATCGGACCAAATAATTATGATGATATCAGACACTATGACTACTTGTTAGACGGTTCTGCAACAGCATTATAATAGAGCAAATATTTTTGATATATAATAGAAGACGACGGATAATGATCTGTCGTCTTTTTATTTGAGGAATTGAATATGGTATGTAAATCAATATTTATAACAGCAACAGGAACTGATATCGGAAAAACTTATGTTAGTGGTTTGTTAGTAAAAAAAATGCGGGATATGGGTTTTAAGTGCGGATATTATAAACCTGCACTAAGCGGTGCACTTCATAATACTGAGGGGCTTATTCCGGGAGATTGTGAATTTGTTGTAAATTTGGCAGAGCTTGATATAAGTCCACAAGATTGTGTTACATATTGCTTTGAAGAGGCTGTTTCACCACATCTTGCTGCAAAAAGACTTGGGATTAGGATTGAAAAAAATGTAATTAAAACTGAGTTTAATAAGTTGTCTGCCAATTATGATTATCTTGTTGTAGAGGGAGCAGGAGGAATTACCTGTCCTTTTAATATTGATGATGAAATTTTACTTTTACCTGATGTTATTAAGGAACTTGGTACTGATATTTTAATTATTGCAGACGGTGGGCTTGGTACAATAAATTCAGTAATTCTAACAGTTGAGTATGCAAAATCACATGGGCTTAATATTCGCGGTATAATTTTAAATAATTATGATGAAAATGACTTTATGCATCAGGATAATAAGTTACAAGTTGAGCGTTTGACAGGTGTTAAGGTTATAGCCGTTGTAAAAAAATCCGAAAAGGATTTGCAGATTTCAAAAGAAGATTTAATAAGTATTTTTACTCCAAAGGAAGGTTAATTATGAATTGGCAGGAAGAAGATTTAAAATATATATGGCATCCGTGTTCACAGATGAAAGATTACGAAACCTTACCGCCTATTGTAATTGACCACGCAAAAGGGATTAATTTATATGATATTGACGGAAATTGTTACAAAGATATCGTTAGTTCTTGGTGGTGCAATTTGTTGGGACATTGCAATCCGAGAATTAACAATGCAATGAAAAAACAGCTTGATACTTTAGAGCACGTTATTTTTGCTAATTTTACACATAAAACTGCTATTACTCTTTGTCAAAAATTGATGAAAGTTTTACCGAAGGGTTTATGTAAGTTTAATTTTGCCGATAACGGTTCGGCTTCTATTGAAATGGCAATGAAAATGAGTTTCCAATATCATCAACAGACAGGAAAAACTCAAAAGAAAAGATTTATGGCATTATCTGATGCTTATCATGGTGAAACTATAGGAGCCTTGTCTGTTGGGGCATGTGACCTGTATTCAGAAATCTACAAACCCATTTTGATGGATGTGGTAAGAATTGAAGGTCCTGACTGTTTCAGATGTCCTTATGGCAAATGTCGTGAAACTTGTTCTTGCGAATGTTTTGAAAAAGCCGAAAAAACTTTTCAAAAATATGGCGATGAAACATGCGCAATGCTGGTTGAACCGTTATTACAGGGGTCTGCCGGTATGAAAGTTTATCCTCCATTGTATTTAACAAAACTTAGAGCTTTGTGTGATAAGTATAACGTACATTTAATTGCCGACGAAATTGCTACAGGTTATGGCAGAACAGGTAAAATGTTTGCATTTGACCATGCCGGTGTATCTCCTGATATTATGTGTCTTTCAAAGGGTCTAACAGGAGGGTATATGCCGATGTCAATTTGTGTCACAACCAAGGAAATCTATGATGCATTTTATGATGATTACGGCAAAGGAAAGGCTTTTATGCATAGTCATACATACGCAGGTAATCCTCTTGCCTGCTCTGCTGCAATTGAAGTTTTGAATATTTTGGAAGATGAACAAATTATATCGAAAGCAGTTGAAAATGCAAAATATTTTAATAAGATTATACGCGAAAAGTTTGAAGCATTGCCTTATGTTGGAGAAGTTCGGCATATTGGGCTTATAAATGCAATAGAGATTGTTAAAAATAAAAAAACAAAAGAAGCATATCCGTCTAATTTACGTTTAGGGTATCAAATTTACAAAAAGGCTCTTAAAAAAGGGGTATTGCTTCGCCCATTAGGGGATGTTATATATTTTAATCCTCCGTTAATTATTCAACCGAACGATATGGATTTTGTAACAGATGTAGCATTGCAATGTATGAAAGAAATTATGGAAAGTCATTTTACTTCATAGGTTTACCAAAGATAATTCTGGCACCGCCAAATCGTTGTTGAAGTGTCTTTTTTACTCCAACAATGATGTCATTAACATTGCATACTACAAGTTGAACAGCATCAATTAGGACACTTAATTTTGGGACTAATACTGAAAAGTCTGAACTTGTTTTGTTGAAGTTTCCTGAAATTGATATGAACTCTTTTGAAGAATTTGCAAAATTAGCTGTTGTAGCTTCAAGGTTTGCCGCACTGTTTCTGATTGTCTGGCGTGTTATTTCGTCATTTGTTTTTTGAGATAAATCTTTTAGATTAAGAGTTGTGGTTTCAAGATTTGCCATGCTGTTTTTTAGACTTGTTGTTGAATCGAAAATGTTGCTTCTGTTTTCGGTTAATATCTCTGTTACAAGGTCAAATAATTCTGTCAGCGCATCTGTTGTTTTTGTTGCTGAACTAAGCAAACTTTCTCCTTTTTCGGATAAATTATCCAAATGCGCCTGATTTATATCGGACACTCCGCTGAATGTAAATCCCGATTCTCCTTTTATTGTATCGCCTGTTCTGATATATTTCAGCATCGGTGAACTTGGATAAACAATATCAACATATTTTGTATCTTCATCATAATTTTTTATCCGAACTTTTATGTTTTTCGGCAGATGCAGACCGCGTTGATTCAGTGTTATATATAAATATGTGGTCTTAAAATCTTTAGATATTTTGAGTTTTCGAGTGGTTCCCAG
The DNA here is from genome assembly GCA_949035555.1 of uncultured bacterium. Classification (GTDB taxonomy): domain Bacteria; phylum Cyanobacteriota; class Vampirovibrionia; order Gastranaerophilales; family Gastranaerophilaceae; genus Zag111. The sequence goes on from CAROLD010000010.1 coordinate 36,609, forward strand.
TTTATACCCTTTATAGTAAACACCCATTCTGGGCGGCATTGGATCCATTTTGCTAAATTCAGCTCTTATATACGTATGGCTGAAATATGTTGTGATAATTGTACCTGCTAAAAGTATTAAAATTATCCATAAAAGAATTTTACCTGTTGTGAAATTTGTCATAAAATAAGTATTCAAAATATATGAAATTTAGTAAATTAGACTAGCGATTTAGCCTAAAATATTTTGAAAATTTTTATGAATTTTTACGTTATGAACCCTGATGTAATCGATTTTTTCATTGATAAGAATACTGTTAAACGCAAGAGTATATAAATCTTTTTGTTCATTTGGTACTTCAGGCATTTCAAGAAAACTTTTGCGGGATAAACCTACAAGTACAGGGCATTCTATTGTTCTTAACTCTTTCCAGCGGTTAATTATTTGAATGTTGTGTTCTTTAGTCTTTCCAAAGCCTATACCCGGGTCAACTATGATATTTTCTTTTTTTATTCCTTTAGAAATTGCAAAATCAACTTTATTTTTTAGATTAATGTATATTTCATCCATTAAGTTTTTGTAAATCGGTGCATCCTGCATGTTTTCTGGTGTTCCTTGTGAATGTTGAATAATTACTTTAACCTGCGGGTTTTGAGCAATAATATCACACATTCTATCATCATAATCAAATCCGGAAACATCGTTTATAATATCAGCACCGAGTTCTATACATTTTTGTGCAACTACAGCGCTTCTGGTATCAATACTGAGGGGTACATTAATGTTTTTTTGCTTGATGTATTCAAGTATTGGAAGAAGTTTTTCCAGCTGTTCTTCTGAGCTTACTGCTTTTGAATATGGTTTTGTTGATTCTGCACCGATATCAATAATGTCCGCCCCCTCATCAATAAGGTCATGGAGATGCTCTATTGAATGTTCAAAGTCATAATATTTTCCACCATCAGAAAATGAGTTTTTTGTGATGTTTAATATCCCAATAATTTGAGTTCTTCCAGGGGGAGCAATTTCAGTTTTTTGTTTGATTAATAGCCCCAGTGATTTAAGCCCGAACGGCTGATATTGCAATTTATCCGAGATTTTTTTCAGTTCAGAAATACTTCCGCCAAGAATAACACAGCTGTTATCTATTTTACCGGTTATAACTTCACGATGAGTGCCGCAATCAGCTCCGCAAGTCAGGGCAGTTTGTTTAATTATATTAGCCTGTGCGGGGGTAAGATTGAAAATTTTTAAGTTTTTATACTCAAATTTTTCCTTGGCTTTGTGTGTATAAGATTTATCAAAACCAATCAAATGTAGTTCTGTTTCTAGGTCTGTCTTTGAAAGTTCTTTTATAAAAAAATCGTGCATAAACAAAGTTTAGCACGATTTTTTTATTTTCTCAATTTATATTTTAACTATTCATTAGTTGATGATATTTATCTTTTAAATCGCATACTGCAAGTGTACCGTTCTCAGCTGCTCTATTTATGCCTGAGATGAGTACAAATACGGCTAAAGTGCCACCAAATGCCGAAGCAATCCATTCTGTCACTTTGCTTTTTGCTAATTTACTTAAATATTTGCTGCTTTCCAACTTTTTAAACCAATTTTTAGCATCTTGAAAATAAGTTTTGTAATAGTTTTTAAATTTTGCGATAAATCCGTTTGCTTCTTTAATGGTTTTTCCTGTACCCTGCATAAACTGACGGGTAGTATCAATAACTTCAGTTACACCTTTTTCACCCTGCAAACCTTTACGGCCAGCTAATTTTGATGCTTTTTCTGCAACATAACCGGTTCCACCGACAGCTGTTGCCGCATCTTGAACTTTTTCTTTGTTCTCTTTAGCTGCTTGAGGCTGTTGGGTTGGTTGATTAGATGTGAAACTTACCGCGTGAATTCCAACCATTAGTCTTCGTCCTCAACATTGTCTAAATCGTCATCATAGCCATCATTAATTTCATCAACTTCATCTTCGTATGAATAATTTTCATCATCATTGACGGATTTCTGTTCAGCTTTCTTAGGAGCTCTTGCAGCATTATAAGCACCGCCTAAACCGGCTCCGACACCTAATGTTTTAGATACGGCATTAGCAGCTTTGTCATATGTTGAACCGTCACTTTTTCCTGCAACTTTTGTCCAGAGATTTTTCAGCCCTTCATTTGCGTATTTTAAAAGTTTTCCAAGACCTTTAAATGCTTCAACAATATAGTGTCCGAATTTGTTACCGTCAAGTTTTTGTACAAATTCTGATTTTGCAAGTTTATCAATATTTTCGGATACAAATTTGGAAATATTTTCACCGGCTTTTACAAGCATTTTGCCAACCGGTTTTAGAATGTTCTTAGCCCATTTTGCAGTTCTTGAGGCTGAAGCCTTAACCATTCCTGTTTTCATCATATCTGCACCTTTGGAGGCACCCCATGCAACAGCCCAGCCTTCTAATATGCCTTCAGATGCAACTTTGAAAACTTTTGCACCTTTTTTCATAGTTTCAGGAATATGTTCATCATTGATAATCTCTTCAAACTCACGTTTTTGCTGAGTATAATATCTTTGTTTTTCCTCGTAAGTTGCTTTATCAATGAGAGCACTTTCGCCTCTGAATGAAGTATTTCTGAAATTTGGCTGAATAGTTAACATCCTAATTCTCCACTAACTTTAAATAAATTCCATTGGTATAATACGACTAAATATTTTTTTTTGCTAACACACTAACGACTCATTAACAAAATGTTACAAAGTACCAATAATATTATTACATGTTTGTTCAAGTTTGTAAAGGTATTTTGTACTGTATTCTGTTACAAAATGTTTCCAAGTTATCCCGTTCTTAGCAAGGGAATTTAGAGCCTTGAAAAGAGTTTCTTTTAATGAATTCTCGGTCAATTTTATTTAAACAGTCAAGCTTTGCTCCAAGCCAGCGCGGAGCAATTAAATTTTTCTTTAATCCATTTCCGGCAAGGCGGTGTATAGTCGTTTCAGGAGGTAAAAGTTCCATAAAATCACAACATAAATTTACGTATTCTTCTTCTGTCATAAAATCAATTTCACCTGCTTCATAAAGTCTTGAGAGTTTTGTATCTTTTAATGCACAAAGCATATGGATTTTTACACCGTCAACTTTTAACTCTGCAAGTTTTTGAGCGGTCTGCAATATTTCATCTCGAGTTTCCCACAGTCCAAAAATTACGTGAACACAAACATTTATACCTTTTGCCTTTGTGCGTTCGTAAGCTCTCAGAAAACAATCAAAATCGTGCCCCCGATTTATTTTTAATAATGTTTTATCATGAATTGACTGCAATCCGTATTCAACCCAAGTATAATAATCTTTGCTTATATCTGATATTAATTTCAGCTTTTCTTCTTCAACGCAATCAGGACGGGTTCCTATAGACAGCCCTACAACATCAGGATGGTTTAATGCTGATTTGTATATCCTTTCAAGTTCCAAAACAGGTTTATAAGTGTTAGTGTATGCTTGAAAATATGACATAAATTTCTCTGCTTTAAATCTGTTATGCAGAGTCTCTGCGCCTATATTCACCTGTTCTTCAATAGATAAAAGATTTGAGTGTGCCTGCGAAAAACTTCCGCCTTCATCACAAAAAATACAACCGCCTGTGGATATTGTGCCGTCCCTGTTTGGACATGAAAATCCGGCATCTAAGGTTATTTTATATACTTTTGCACCGAATTTGTTTTTTAAATATGCACTGAACTGGTTGTATCTTTTGTCTGTATTGTTAAAAAACATGTTTATTTCTGTTCGTCATTTTCATTGTCATAAATAGGATAAACATAATGTTCACCGCAATTAGGACAAACTACTTCCTGTTGTTTACCGTTTTCTAATTGTGCAACTTCAAATAAGCATTTGCATCCTGATTGTACACATCTTATAGCCCATGTTGGTCTTATTAATCTTGCCATAATTTTAACCCTCTTATTACTATACAAATTGATTTTATCACTATTTTTATCTTGGTGCAACTTGTTAATTATTTATAAACTTCGTCATCCCAGTATTCTAGTTCAAGTTTGCCGACAATAATTGTATCGCCGTTTTGCACGCCAAGGTGTTTTAATTCATCCATAATGCCCATTCCTGTCATTATATTTTGGAATCTTATTATTTGTTCTGTGCTTCTTGAATCTGTTACCTGAGAAATTCTTATTATTCTTCCGCCTGTTACCATAAAGGTATTTTTGTTGAGTTTGCGGACTTCCCAATAACCGTCATCATTGTTTGTAGCTTCTAAATCTTCTTCTACAATTACTTCTGATTCAGGTTTTTCAATTTCGTCAACTTTCTTTTCAAGTTCATTTTTTAAATCTTCAAGTCCTTCACCTGTAACAGCAGACATTGCAAATACTTCAACCCTGAGTTCTTTAAATTCTTGTTTTAAATTTTCAAGAGTTTCGGTATCTATTGCATCAGTTTTGTTTATTGCAACAATTTGATGTAATTTTGCAAGTTTTTCGGAATATTTAGCAAGTTCATCATTAATGATTTTGTAATTTTCAACGGGATTTTCTTCTGTTCCATCAACAATATGAAGTAAAAATCTGCATCTTTCTACGTGGCGTAAAAAGTCGTGTCCAAGTCCTACACCTTCTGATGCGCCTTCAATAAGCCCCGGAATATCAGCGATTACGTATCCGTCACCATTATGTTTTCTTACCATTCCAAGGTTTGGAACAATTGTTGTGAACGGGTAATTAGCAATTTTTGGTTTTGCAGCGGAAACTCTGCTGATAAATGTTGATTTACCTGCATTTGGCATCCCTAACAATCCTACATCAGCAAGAAGCTTTAATTCTAATTGCAATTCGCGTTCAATGCCCGGTTCTCCAGGTTCACAATATTGCGGAGCTCTGTTCTGAGGTGTACAGAAATGAGTATTTCCGCGTCCTCCGCGTCCGCCTTGTGCAACAAGAACTTTTTGTTCGTGTTGTGTTAAATCAGCAATTACATTTCCTGTTTTTAAATCTTTAACGATTGTTCCTGTCGGTACTTTTATATATAAATCTTTAGCACTTTTGCCGTGCATACTTTTTTTGAAGCCGTTTTCGCCATTATCAGCCTTAAAAATTGAACGATAAGAAAAATCCAGAAGTGTTGACAAACCTTCATCAGCAATTAAATATACACTTCCGCCTTTACCACCGTCTCCGCCGGCAGGTCCGCCTTTATCTACAAATTTTTCGCGTCTCCACGCAACAACACCGTTTCCGCCTTTACCTGACGATATTTTTATTTTAGTTTTATCAATAAATTGCATAGTATAAATCCTTTTAGGTTAATTATACTATGAGGAAGATTTATTTTCTACCGATTGTAACAATTTGCTTTATTGCTCTTCCGGAATATACATAGGCTGTTTTGATAGAATTTCTCTTGTATGTTCATAACAACAGCTGTTTTTAGTTAGCTGCTGATATTCTCTTACTATATTTAATACATCTTCGGTTGATAATCTGATAATTCTTCTTTGACCTTCAATAATTTTTGCCATAATGACCTCCTTCTTTCATTGCTATCGGTCAAGGCTTTAGGTATCTTTAAATTTTCGTATACAAGGTTGAAAAATAAATTTTCAGATAATAAAAAAGAGACCAATTTGGCCTCTTTTATTTTAATTAAAATGCTGTTTAATTGCTTGTTGAGTGTTAACAGTCGGGTGAGCTTTTTTGAACTCAGCTTCTGACATTTGTGTACCGTCAGCTTTAAAGTATGCAACTTTACCGTCTTTCGTTTTTTTCATATAGTCGTGGTTTTTACATTCATACAATTTTTTACCTGCATACTGGTCATCCTGTCGGACTGTTTTTTGACCTTTTTGAAGTCCGAATTTGTTCATAATATAATCCATTTGAGGAACTTCTAGTTTGCTATAATCCGCATTAGGTAAAGGATTTCCTTTTGCGTCAAAGACGCTAGGATTTCTTTTAATTAAATCTGCTAATAATTCAGCTTGTTGTTGTTTGTTTAATACTCCTGTTAATTTGGTACCGAGTACATTTGAAAGGATTTGCTGTGCTGTTTGACCTCCGTTTTTGCCTTTTGAAGCTTGTACATTGGTTGATTTATCATTCGCTGCATAGTACCAGTTTCCAGATGTACCTCCTCCTGATTTCTTAGAGCGTACTCCTTGGCTTTGGTTATTTCCAATATCATTATTTTTGTCTGATATTTCATTATTTCCTTTGTTTTCTTGATTTTCAAGCTTTCCATTATTGCCATTTACCTGTTCATTATTTTCAACTTCAGGTTTAGCTTGTTTTTTACCAAGAGCATCAACCATTTCAGAATACGGCAAGTCTTTACCTATGATATTTCCGTCAGAATCAGTTGCAGTAAATTTGCCGTTATTTTCTACGATGTTTGCTTTTGGGAATAATTTTTGTAGATTTGCTAATTCGTTATTTTGAGCCTTCTGAGGACTGTTTTGAATTGCTTGCTGTTGATTGAGTTGAGCAAAAGGACTAGCTTGTTGTGCCGGTTGTTGTTTTTTTAATCCCATAAATCCAAGGAATAATTGTCCAAGCATTCCTATGCCGCCTAGGACAGTGTTGGCAATCATGATGCCTTTTGGTGGTCCAAAATTATTGGTAACATTGTATGTTACAGAGCCTCCGGAACAACGTTGAGGAGCTCCGCCAACTCTGACATTCATTTTTGGGTAGTATTGTTGAGTTCGTCTGCCATATACCAGATGATCTGTTGGCATTCCGTGACTGAAATGAACCATACTCTTGTCCTCTTATTAGTAATCTTATATATATAAAGTATATACAATTTAAATAATTTACTAATACTAAGAAAAACGTTACATTTCGTTACTATACTCAATAAGCAGAAAAGCAATAAAAAAAGAGACCTAAGTCTCTTTTAAATGGTCGGGATGACACGATTCGAACGTGCGACCCCCTCGTCCCAAGCGAGGTGCGCTACCAAGCTGCGCTACATCCCGGGGGTGTTTGTAATGCCAAGTTAATATCGGCTACGTTTTTTATTCTAGGATAAACATTTTTTATTGTCAATAATGTTTTTAACTTTTTTAAACAATTTTTTTTCTCAATTTTTCTATGGTATTATTCTTATATTATGGTTAGGCTTATAAATAAAGACAATTTAAAACAAGTTACCAATGTTGCATATGTAATCATGAAGATGCAGGAATTTTTTACGTACATAAGAGGGTATAATCATCCTAAAGTTAGCCCTTGTATTTATGCTATGTGGCATGAAAATCAATTTCTCGTTCATGGAATTCCAAACAGGAAAAATTTAAATATTCTGATAAGCAATTCTCTTGATGGACAAATAATTGGTGAAGTTTGTGAAAGATGGGGATTTCAGACCTGTAGAGGTTCTTCAAACAGAAAAGGTGCTGTTTCCGGAACTTTAAAAATGATTTCTAAGTTAGAACAAGGACAAAATATTGCAATAATGGTTGATGGACCGAGAGGACCTTTGCATAAGGTTAAATCCGGTGCAATTTTTCTAGCAAGAGAAGCTAAAGTGCCGATTATACCTGTTCACTGGTATTCAACGGATTTTACTTTTGTAAGATTCCCGTCATGGGATAAAATGACTTCACCGTTAGGACCTTGTCGTCTGTTAAATTTGTATGGTGACCCAATTTATACTGATGGAAAAACTGATGAACAGGTTGCGGATGAGCTTAGAAATGCCTTATTTGAACTGGAAAAAATTGCACCCGCAAAATACCAAGAGGCAAAAAAATCAAAACTATGGAACAAAAAGCAGTAAAAATTTCTATACTTCAAATGTCTTCAGTTATCGGTGATGTTGAAGCTAATTGTAAAAAGGTTGAAGAACTTATTACTTCTCATATGCCAAATGATACTGATGTGCTTGTTTTACCGGAAGTATGGACGTGCGGTTGGGCTTGTTCGTATTTTCAGGAAACTGCTCAAAAGATTAATGATAGTTTTGTAGTTAATTTTCTTTCGAAAATTGCTAAAATGTACAATATAAATATAATTGGCGGAAGTTTTATTACTAAATCCGGTGATAAATACTTTAATACTTGTCCTGTAATAAACAAAGACGGAAAACTAATTGCAGAGTATTCGAAAAACCACTTATTTTCTTATTACGGATGTGATGAGGGTAAATTTATAACGGTCGGAGACTCTCCTGTTATGGTGGAATTAGAAGGTGTTAAATTCGGTCTGACTATTTGTTATGATATAAGGTTTCCTGAAATTTACAGAGCTTACAGAAAAGCCGGAGCTGATGTTCTTGTAAATTGTGCAGCATGGGGCTCCAAAAAGCCTGTGGAATGGGAAGTTATGACAAAATCCCGAGCAGTTGAAAATCAGTGTTTCATGGTTGCACTTACCCAGTCCGGGTATATTGAAAATGGAGAATATAATCTCGGTGAGTCCAGAATTATTGATTATAAAGGAGGAGAACTTTCTTCAATAATGGAGGGTGAGGGGATTGTATCTTCAACTCTTTTGTTAGATGATATGTATGAATTTAGAAATAAATGTACTGTTCTAAATGACATCAGGGATAATTATGAGGTTCAAATATTATGAATAAAATAATAAGTTTGTTATTATCACTTTGTTTTACATTTTCTATTGCTCATGCCGAAAATATTACCAAAACGATAAGCTCTTTAAATGTAAATAAAAGTGCGATTTCAGTATCTGTTAAAGATATTCGAAATGGAGATGAAGTTTATTCTTTGAATAAGAATACTCCAATGATACCTGCTTCAACTTTAAAAATTGTTACATCCTCGGCTGCTGTGGATACACTGGGCAAAGATTATAATTTTTCAACAAAGCTTTATAAAAGTACTAATAACGATTTATATATAAAACTAGGTGCTGATCCTTTTTTAACTTCATCAGATTTGGTTCAGCTTATGGCAATAGCAAGAGAAAAAAATATTCTTGAACCTAAAAATATTTTTGTTGATGCTACTGTTTTTGATAATGTAGAATGGGGCGAAGGCTGGCAGTGGGATGATGATATGAACCCGCTTATGCCAAAATTCAGCGCTTATAATCTGGATGGCAATCTCTTGAAAATTGAGGTCACTCCAAATATAAACAATACACCTGCTTCAATCGCAGTTAAACCTTTTTATCCATTAACTTTTATGAATCTCGTTAAAACAGACAGAACTTTAGGACAGAATAATATTTCTGTTAATAGAAGCAACAGTATAGCCCCTAATGTTATGGAGGTTAAAGGTGCTGTAGCTAAAACTGCTGTTGTGCGAATACCTGTAATCAGTCCTAAAATGTATTTTAAACTAAGATTGGAAGAAGCAATTCGAGATCAGAAAATTGAGTATTTTAAATCTTTAAAAAATGAAGTTTTACCCGATAAAAATATTTATTTTGCAGGTGAAATAAATCATGATATGCCAACTGCTTTAAATTCAGTTTTAAAAAACAGCAACAATCTTGTTGCCGAAACTATGTTTAAGCTTGCTGGTTCTAAATGGGCCGGAGCTCAAGGCTGTGGTGAAAATTCTCTTGGCATGCTTAATGAATATTTGAAAAATATCAATATCAAATCTGATGATATCAAAATTGTTGATGGCAGTGGGGTTTCTAAAAATAACCTTATGACAGCGGATTTTATGACAGATTTTCTTGTGTATCGCGCTAAGTCTGAAGATTTTGATGATTTTAAAAATTATCTTCCTGCACCGGGTGAGGGTACTTTGAAAAACAGAATGTTGTACTTTAAGGATAATTTATACGCAAAAACAGGCACCTTGTCTGATGCAAGTGCTATTGCAGGATATATTACTTCTCGAAAGGGTAAAACTTATGCATTTGATATTATGATAAATGATGCAAAAACTTCTTCAGCTGATAAGAAAAATATTGAAGAACAAATTTTGCGTCAAATATATACAAGTTACTAGTTAATTAAAAAGGATAGATTTATGTATGAACCGGAGTTTACGGTTATAACACCGACATCGAATATTGTAGAAGCAGGATTAGCTGATGACTTTACATTGCTTGTTAATCTTTTAGACAGACAAACTTATCCGTATATTGAACATTTAATTATAGATAACGCCTCTACGGATGAAACAACTACCTTGTTGAAAGAATATAAGAATAGCGGATTTTTGGATTTCTTCTCAGAACCTGACAGGGGAAAGTTTGATGCTATGAACAAAGGTATCATACGTGCCAAAGGTAAATATGTATCATTTTTAAGCTGTGACGATTTCTACCATGATGTCACTGCAATCGCAGATATTGTAAATTTAATGGAGCAGGAAAACGCAGATTTCTGTTTCTTCCCTGCTTATTGCTGTCATCCGGAAGGCTTTGTATTTCAATTTGTTCCTGCAATGCTTAATGCTTTTCAGGTTACTCCTTGTGCCCGTCAAGCGTTTGTGTTTAAACGCAGTGTTCTTGATGCAGTCAGAATGTTTGATGTGAAATTTCAGCTTATATCTGATTATGATTTAATTATCCGATTGATGCTTGCAGGTTACAAAGGTGTTTATCTTGAACGTAATATTTTAACCTATAAACTTGGAGAACAAGCTTCAAAACATGTTACTCAAATGGAAGCGGAATGCAGTCATATTTTCTATAAAAATTATAAACCGCTTTATCCAATGACTGACGATGTTTTAAAAAGAATGGTTGGTATTTCTGAAATTCCAAAACCTCTTTTAGATAAATTGGCATTAAAGTTTCCGAAAGAAGACAGAGAATTATTTTATCAGCAGTATGAGGAAATGTATAATCTTAGAGTTCGTGCTCAAAGAGAAAGAAATAATCGTTAAGTATTTGCAAAATAACTTTTCAGGTTTATAATTAAAATAAGATAGTTATTAGAAGAAGGTTAGGGAAAAGATGACTGAACAAAAAATTGCAGTATTAGGTTGCGGGTTATGGGGACGAAATATTGTCCGTAATTTCTATAATTTGAATGCTCTTGGTATGGTTTGTGATTTGGATGATGAAAATCTTGCAAAAGTAAGAGAGCAATATCCGGATGTAAAAACAACAAAAGATTTTAATGATATTTTAAACAGTGATGAAATTACAGGGGTTGTGGTTGTTACACCGAGCCATACTCACTTTAAATTTGTAAAAGCAATGCTTGAAGCCGGGAAACATGTTTATGTAGAAAAACCTATTTCAACAGTTGCACAAGAAGCAAGAGATTTGACAGATTTAGCTGATAGTAAAGGACTTGTCCTTATGGTCGGACACCTTCTTTTGTACCATCCTGCTGTAAACAGATTGAAAATGCTTGTTGAAGATGGCATTCTCGGTGATATCGTTTACGCTCAAAGCGACAGATTAAACATTAACTATTTTAAGAATGACAGAAGTGTTATGTGGGATTTAGCACCGCATGATGTCTCAATGATGAGTTATGTTACAGGTAAAGATCCTGTACGTGTAATTTCTGCTGTGGGTTGTTCATCAGATAAAAATGATATTATGGATATTACCCATCTTACAATAGAGTTTGAAGGCGGTATGATAGGACAAATTTCTGACAGTTGGATTACACCGAGAAAACATGTTCAATTGCTTGTCCGCGGGACTAAAAAAACTGCTATTTTAGATGACACTGTGCCTGATCATAAATTAACTATTTATGATAACTTCAAAGCAGGTAATACTGAACTTGTTCAGCCGGATGTTCTTGAAATAGAACCGCTAAAACTTGAATGCCAGCACTTTATCAATTGTTGTGAATCAGGTAAAAAAGCACGTTCGGATGGTGAAAACGGATTTATAGTTGTAAGTATTCTGGAAGAAGCGGAAAAATTTATGTTGGGCGACAGAGCAAAGAATTTGGATAATTTTGACTGGGCGCTTTCAAGATCTAAAAAATTATAGTTTGTAAAAGAGGATTTAATAATGGATATTAAAAATAATACGGCAAATATTGTTTCAATAAGCAGAATATTCGTTGCTTTTGTTGCAATCGGACTTTTGTTTAAACACACTACCTGTGCATACATATGGTCAGTTGTTTTAACGGCAATAGCATTTGCAATGGATGGGGTTGATGGTTATATTGCAAGAAAATACAATCAATCATCTGAACTTGGTTCTGTGCTTGATATTATGGGTGACAGAATTGTAGAAGTTTCTTATTGGATTGCATTTGCAGTTCTTGGGTGGTTAAATATTTTATTCCCTATTGTATGTGTTACACGAGCTTTCACTACAGATAGTATCAGAAGTGTTGCTCTGTCAAAAGGTATGACAGCATTTGGAGATAAATCAATGCAATCTACTGCATGGGGAAAATTTATCTGCGGTTCGAAATTTATGAGAATAAGTTATGCAGTTGCAAAAGTTGCGGCATTTATACTTTTGATTGTTGCATATATACCTAATATGAACCCTAGTAGTTGTGGAATTATACGTTTAATTGCGGAAATTCTCGCATGGATTGCAATTATATTCTGTGTTGTCCGAGCTATTCCTGTTGTTGCGGAAAGCGGAAAGTTATTTGATAATGACAAAGCTTAATATTGTTCTATACGAACCTGAAATACCTCAAAATACAGGAAATATAGCAAGACTTTGTGCATGTTGCGGGGCAAGTCTATATCTTGTCGGTAAATTGGGCTTTTCACTATCAAGCAAATATACAAAACGTGCAGGACTTGATTATTGGGAAAGTGTAGATTTGCATAAAGTTGATACAATGGAACAGTTGTACGATGAATTTCCTGATGGTACATTTTATTATCTGACTACGAAAACTGATAAATTATATACAGATATTGACTTTAAAGACGGTGATTTTATTGTGTTCGGTCCTGAGACTCGCGGACTGCCTGATAAATATGTTAAAGATTCTCATGCCAGAACAATACCAATGAAAGAAGGGCAAAGAAGTCTTAATTTGTCAAATTCGGTTGCAATTGTAGCATACGAGGCAATAAGGCAGAATGGATTATAAGCTTCCAAAAAGGATAGAAAATTCTAACAAGTCAACCTATGGCAGAGTTTTGAATATTGCAGGCTCTGATTATATGCCCGGAGCGGCATTATTATCAAGTGTTTCTGCATTAAAAATAGGGTGCGGATATTGTTTTTTAGCTTCCAGTGAGCGGGTAATTGATGCAGTTGCCGCGCAAACTCAAAATATTGTGTTTTTACCATATTCAAAACTTTTGGATAATCTTGACGATGCTGATGTGGTTGAAATAGGTTGCGGGTTGTCTCAAAATGAGCAGGCAGTTTCTGTTTTTCAAGAAGTAATTGAAAACATACAACAAAATAAGCCTCTTTTAATAGATGCTGACGGATTGAATATATTATCTAAAAATCCAGTTGAATTTGTGGCAAAGGGTTTTAAGTCAGTTGTGCTAACTCCACATCCGAAAGAAGCGGCAAGGCTTCTTGATGTTTCGCTTGATGAGGTTTTAAATGATGTTGAACTTTCGGCAAACAAGATCGCTCAATTGTACAATGCAATAGTCGTGTTGAAAACAAATAAAACCATTGTTGTTTCTCCTGATGGTCAAAAATATATAAATTCAACAGGTAATAATTCAATGGCAAAAGCAGGATCCGGAGACGTCCTAGCAGGCATGATATCAGGATTAGTTGCACAAAGTATGGATTTGTTTGAAGCCTCATGTTTAGGTGTTTATCTTCATGGGCTTTGCGGGGATATAGCAGCAAAAAAACTTACCCAATATTCAGTGATGGCTGAAGATTTGATAAGTTTTATTCCGCAAGCTCTTAAATTGTATTTAAGTATAAATTAAAACATAAAGTCCAAAACATTACCTGTATTGCTTGGTTTAATGCTTTCAATTAATGTGCATGGGCTGAAATATTTCCAAGAATTATCGGCTTGTTTAATTTCAGGTAATATTGCATCTCGGCTTAAATATTGTGAAGCTGTGTCAGATACGCATTTTGCAGCTTTTATAATTTTAGGTTCTACTTTTGTTGCTATTGCTGCTGTGTTCATTTTGTTCTCCTTTTTTTTGTTGTTGAATTGTTATCATATTGTATATTGTCTGTTTATACTATTAAACATCTAAAATGTTTGTAAAAAATAACCCGGGTAGATAATATATTTTTGTTTTTATCTCTCTCCCGGGTTATTAAGTTTTTATAATTCAGTAATTGATTTTAGCTTTCTATCTGCTGCATAATCTCAAATGGTTTTTCAACTACTTTCATTGTTTCTTTAGAGATTATACCCCTTTTTAATTCTGTGAAAGTTGCTCTTTTTGAGCTAAATTTATTTTTCAGGAATTCATAAGCAACTTTTGGGTCGCATTTGGAACCGCACGTGAATAAATCAACTGCGGCATAACCTAATTCCGGCCACGTATGAATTGCTAAGTGGCTTTCTGAAATAATTACAACCCCGGAAACTCCGTATGGGTTGAACATATGAAAGCATTTTTGTACGATTGTTGCACCGCATTCAAGTGCTGAATCTATCATGTATTTTTCAACTTTATCAATACTGTTTAAAGTATTCGGATCACATTCAAAAAATTCTGCAAGTACATGTTGACCTAAATGTATTTCATCTTGTTCAGGACTTATTTGAAACATGTCTAAAGGTGAATTTGCCAATTTGTTTTTCTCCTTATAAAATAAATGTATATTTCCACTCTACTAAATAATATACTAAAAATAAAATTTTTTGTTAGTTTTATATATATTTTTTTTTATGACAAATTTGAATAATCGTCATAACTACACTTATATTTACTTTTCAAGATTTTTTATATATTAAGTTTTATTAACTATATTTTCAATTACCCGCTTTTATTATAGAATTTCGGTATGAATAATAAGATTTTAGTTGTAGATGATGATATTGCAATTAACGAATTAATCAAGGTTAATTTAGAACTTTCCGGGTATAAAGTTTTGCAGGCATATGAAGGCGTAAAGGCTTTTGCGCTTGCAAAGCAGGAACTTCCGTCATTGATTGTTCTGGATGTCATGATGCCTGAGGTTGATGGATTCACTGTTGCAAAACGAATAAGACAGAATGATGAGACAAAAGATATTCCAATAATTATGCTTACTGCTCTTTCTCAATTGAATGATAAAGTAAACGGTTTTAATATCGGAGTTGATGATTATCTTGTGAAACCTTTTGAAGTCGAAGAATTAATCGTAAGGATACGTGCACTGTTAAAACGAACTATGCAGATACCGGTTTCTGCCTCAACAAGAGATTTGCTCACCTTAGGTGAAATTACTCTTCTTCCTGAATTATACAGCGTTAAAATCCGTGATAAACAGGTTAAATTAACTCCGATTGAATTTGATATTTTTAATTTGCTGTTCCAAAATCATGGCAGTATGGTTTCTTCTTCAAAATTATTAAAAGATATCTGGGGGTACTCGCCTGATGATGATATTGAGACAATAAGGGTTCATATCAGGCATTTGAGAGCTAAAATTGATAAAATTTCCGATGGTAAAAAGTATATAGAAACCATTTACGGCGGAGGATATAAGTTAAATATTTAAAAAATTTTAAGAAATATCTTAAAGATAATAAAAAAGAGACATCTTCTTTTGAAGATGTCTCTTTTTTATTATCTTTTAATAAACTATGCTTCTGCCGGAGCTTCTTCAGCTGCTGCTTTTGCAGCTTCTTCTTCAGCTTGTTTTTTAGCTAAAGCTTTTTTAGAAAGTTTAACTGTTTCTTTTTTAACATAGTTTAAAGTACCGTCTTCATTGCAATTTTTGATTAAGTATGCAACAGTTTCGGTAGGTTGAGCGCCTTTTGAAATCCATTCAAGAGCTAATGCTTTATCTAATTTCATAACTTTAGTTTTTGGGTTGTAGTGTCCTAATTCTTGAATTGGACGACCTTCTCTTTTTGTTGTTGAATTGATAACAATAATTCTGTATGTAGGGTTTTTCTTAGCGCCTAATCTTTTTAATCTGATTTTTAACATTTTTATTTTCCTTCTTTATTACTTTGTTCTTTCGGTAAATCAACCGCCGCTTGTTGTCTTACCTCAATCGGGTTAAAGAGGAATTACCCGAATTGTATCTTTATATAAGCATAAACATGATTAGAGCGCAAGTTTTTGTAAAAAAGTATGAAAAATGTTGATTTATCAAGGTTAATTCTTTTGTACGAGTTGATTTTATTATTTTTTGCGATAAAATTTGATAAGATACATGTAGAGTAAAAGAGAAGGATATTAAAAATGAAATCAACATTAACAAAAGGTGAAGAAAATTTAGTTAGTATCAGTATGGTTATACCTGCAAGTGAAGCATCTTCTGCTTATAACACTGCGGCTAACCGTATTGCTCAATATATCAATATTGACGGTTTTAGAAAAGGTAAAGCGCCTCGTGCTGTTATTGAAAGACACGTAGGTGTTGACAGAATTCAACATGAAGCTTTGGATTTGTTGCTGCCTAAATATTTAGGTCAAGCTGTTTATGATCACAAATTAGATATCATCACTCAGCCTGCTATCACAAGCTACAAATTTGAAACAGGTAAAGATTTGGAAATTACTTTTGAAGTTGAGGTAAGACCTGAAGTTACTTTAGGTTCATACAAAGGTTTAGAAGTTAAAGCTGAAATTCCTTCAGAAGATGATGGTGCATTTGATAAGGCTCTTGAAGGCTTTTTAACACAGCATGCGTCAATGGAATTAGTTTTGGACAGACCTTCTTGCGAAACAGATACTGTTGTATTTGATTTTGAAGGCACTTGCAACGGTGAACTTATTCAAGGCGGTTCAGCTAAAGGCTATGCTCTTGATTTGGCTCATTCAAACTTCATTCCGGGATTTGCTGAACAGTTAGTTGGACACAATATCAAAGAAGAATTTGATATCAACGTAACTTTCCCTGCTGATTACCATGATGAAAAATTAAAAGGGCAACCTGCTACATTCGCGATTAAATTAAATGAAATTAAACAAAGAATTTTACCTGAATTGACAGATGAATTCGTTAAAAAATCAAGCAGATTTTCAACTGTTGATGAACTAAAAGCTGATATCAAAGATTACATCGAAAAACAACGCGAAAGCCTTAAAAAAACTGCGGCTGAAAATGTTGTATTCCGTTCTGTAATTGAATCTTCAAGTGTTGACATTCCGCAAAGAATGATTGACAGAGAGGTTGCATCTTTGAAACAGGATTACCAGCAAAGATTGGCATACCAAGGCATTGATTGGAATACATTCATTCAATCTCAAGGAAGCGAAGAAGAATTCACTAAAACTTTAGTTGAAGATGCTGCTGCAAGAATTAAAAATTCTTTAATTATTGACAAAATCTCTAAAGAAGAAAAAATTTCAGTAGAACAAGCGGATTTCTCTGAAAAATTTTCACAAATGGCTGGTGCTTACGGCGTAGGACCTCAGGATTTAGTAAAACAATTCGGTCAAAATCCTGACTTTATTCAGTCTTTATCTCAACAAATCGTTAACGATAAAGTAAGAAACTTCCTAGTTGACAACAACAATGTAGAATACGTTGAAGTTGAAGCTGAAAAAGAAGCAGTTGAAGCATAAAAAAATATAAGTATAATATTAAAATAAGAAAGGGAATTAAATCATGAGTTTTGTACCTGTAGTTGTAGAACAATCAAGCCGCGGCGAAAGATCATTTGACATCTTTTCAAGACTGTTAAGAGAAAGAATTATCTTTTTAGGCACTGCTATTGACGATATGGTAGCAAATTTGGTTGTAGCACAGTTGTTATTATTAGACAGCGAAAATCCGGAAAAAGATATTATGTTATACATCAATTCTCCGGGCGGAAGCGTAACTGCAGGTTTCGCAATTTATGATACAATGCAGCACATTAGAGCAGATGTTTCAACAATTTGTTTGGGACAGGCTGCTTCTATGGGTGCATTCCTTCTTTCTTCAGGTACTAAAGGTAAAAGAATGGCTCTTCCTCATTCAAGAGTTCTTATTCACCAACCTTTAGGCGGAGCACAAGGTCAGGCTACAGATATTGAAATTCAAGCAGCAGAAATCATCAGAATTAAAAAATCTCTTAATGAAATTCTTGCTTCCAATACAGGTCAATCAATTAAAAAGATTGAAAAAGATACTGACCGCGACTATATCATGACTCCTCAAGAAGCTCTTGAATACGGTATGATTGATAAAGTTATTTCTCGCGACATTATTAAATAATAAATTGGAGATATTAAATGCCAAAGCATGATGACGATAAATTAAAATGTTCTTTTTGTGGAAAGACACAGGATCAGGTAAAAAAACTTATTGCAGGTCCTGAAGTCTATATCTGCGATGAGTGTGTTGAACTTTGTAACGAAATTCTTGATGAAGAATTCTTTGAAACAAAGGACAAGGACGGCAACGCTGAAGGTGAAACTCCGGAAAAAGCAGAAAAAGCTATTCCGAAACCGCACGAAATTAAAGAATATTTAGATCAATATATTGTTGGTCAGGATGATGCCAAAAAAGTGTTATCTGTAGCTGTTTATAACCATTATAAACGTCTTAGACACAACAAAGAAAATAAAAAAGACAGTGTGGAAATTCAAAAATCAAATATTTTGCTTGTAGGCCCGACAGGTTCAGGTAAAACACTGTTAGCCCAAACTTTAGCAAAAATGCTTGATGTTCCATTTGCTGTAGCTGACGCTACAACCTTGACAGAGGCAGGTTATGTCGGTGATGACGTAGAAAATATTCTTCTTCGTCTGTACCAGAACGCTGAATTTGACTCTGCTAAAGCTGAACGCGGTATTATTTATATTGATGAAATTGATAAAATTTCAAGAAAATCTGAAAATACATCAATCACAAGAGATGTATCAGGTGAAGGAGTTCAACAGGCTCTTCTTAAGATGATTGAAGGTACTGTTGCTCATGTTCCACCTCAAGGCGGAAGAAAACATCCTCATCAAGAATTTATTGAAATTGATACAAGCAATATCTTGTTTATCGTCGGCGGAGCATTTGTTGGTTTGGAAAAAATCATAGATGCAAGAGCAGGTGAAGGAAATTCAGTTGGTTTTGGTGCAAAAGCAGCAATGTCTCAAGCTGAAAAAGAAGCTAATGCTGTTAAAATGCTCAAAAAACTTCAACCTGAAGATTTGATGAAGTTTGGTTTAATTCCTGAATTCATTGGTCGTGTTCCTGTTTATGCTGTTTTAGACCAGTTAAATGAAAAAACATTAAAAATGATTTTAACTGAACCTAAAAATGCGGTTTTAAAACAATATCAGGCATTATTGAAAATGGACGGTGTTGATTTGGAATTTGATCCTGAAGCTGTTGAATTGATTTCTAAAGAAGCTATCAGAAGAAAAACAGGTGCTCGTGCATTACGTTCAATCGTTGAAGAAATTATGTTAGATGTAATGTATGATGTTCCGACTAAAGAAAATCTTGATAAATTTGTGGTAACGGCTGATATGGTTAAAAATCGCAAAAATGCAGAAGTTGTGAAACTTCCGACAAAGGAAACTTCAAACGAAATTTCTGCTTAAGAAAGTAAAAAAGAGGGCATTCGCAATTTTGCGAATGCCCTCTTTTTTATTGATTATTTTTAGCGGCGCCGCGAATGTACATTGCAACGAGTTCACTATTGACTGTCACGGAGTAAAATGCTATTACCGGAGAACAAAATAATCCCCAAATACTGTGGGTTTTTACTATAAGTCCGGCTATTATTCCTGTTGCTATTGTAAATAGTAAAAGCAGCCCGTATCCTTTAGGATTATTTTTAAGTAAATTAAAAATTAGTTTAAAGTTAAAATAAGATTTAAATTTAAGATTTGTGGCAAAAGCCGGAGTTGCCATCAGCATAACTAACCAAAGAATTACACCCAAAATAACAGGGATAATCATATATAAGTTTGAAGGTTGAGATGTTGAAGCATTTGCAAAAGCAGCTCCAAAATAAATAAAGATACTTATAAGTGATATAATAAAGTAAGGAATACAATAAATAAAACATGCACCGATAGATTTTAAACCTGTTAATACAATATCTTTAATGCTTGACCATTGAAGCAATTCAGCTTCAGAGTTAATTGTTCTTCTGTTTGCATTAACAATATAATATCCTCCTATAAAAATTGAGCTTATTAAAGATACTGGAGCTGTAAGAAATAATAATATAAAATAATACGGGGTTATCAAACGGGTGTTGGCTAGCCTGTTTCATAAAATAATTTATAACGAATGACGGAGTTTCTATCAAAATACCTATAATTATTGGCAGGTACCATTTTTTACCTTTAAACATGTAAGTAAAAGCGTTTAATAAACTCATATTATCCTCCTTTTTACCTATTATATACAATTGTTATAGTCAGGGCAATATTATTGCCAAAACCTCATTTTTATGCGAAAATTTTGTAAAAGGGAGAATTGTGGATGGGAGAGTCAAAGACTTTAATTTTAATTGATGGACATGCACTGGCATTTCGTCAGTATTACGCGCTTGAACGAACTAATATGCAAACAAAAGACGGCACACCAACTTGGGCTGTTTATGGCTTTTTTAAGGCAATTTTTGATCTCTTGAAAAATGAAGAGTTATCCCCTGATTCTATCGGTGTTGCGTTTGATGTTTCCCATCATACATTTAGAACCGAGAAATATGTTGAATACAAGGCTAACAGGGAAGCAATGCCTGATCCTATGAGAATTCAAATGGGACTAATTTATGAAGGGTTAAAGGCTTTTAATATCCCTATTTATATAAAAGAGGGTTTTGAGGCTGACGATGTTATCGGAACTATTTCCAAAAGAGCCTGTGAACTCGGACATAAGGTCTATATTTTAACAGGAGATCAGGATTCTTTCCAACTTATTCAAAAAAACGGCTGTATTAAAGTTATTATTCCATCTAAGGGTGAGCTTATGGAATATGATTGGGATGCCGTTTATGAAAAATTGGGAGTTTATCCTAATCAGGTAATTGATTACAAAGCTCTCAGAGGAGATACATCAGATAATATTCCGGGAATTCTCGGTATTGGTGAAAAAACGGCGGTAAAGCTTCTTTCGGAATTTCACACCGTGGATAATGTTCTTGCTAATGCTGATAAGATTTCCGGTAATGCTATCCGCGAAAAAATTAAAAATGGTGTAGAACAGGCAGAATTGAGTAAATATCTTGCTACGATTGTTTGTGATGTTGATATCCCGTTTGATTTTGATAAAACTAATATTGAACTTCCTGATATTGCAGAGGTTACAGAATTTCTTCGTAAGATGCAGTTTTACAGCTTTTTAAAAAATATTGAATTTATCTTAAAGTCTTTTGATAAAAATCAGACCTTAGATAACCCTAAAACCTATACTGCAATGCCGTCCGACGTGAATATTACATCTCCAAATGGTCAGCTGGGCTTGTTTGCACAAGCAGTACAATCTGAAGTTAACAAAGTAGATATTTGCTGTAATTCAAAAGTTATAACTGACACTACAGATTTTGATGAAATGATAGAAACTCTGAGTCAAAAATCTGTTATTGCTTTTAATATAACTGCTGAGGTAATAAATCCTGTCAACTCATTGATTTACGGGATTACGCTTGCGTATAACGATGATTTTAAATATACAGATAAGTTAAATATAAGTGATTCTAATTCTGTAACTACATCATATTATATTCCGCTTAATCATCATATTGATAAGCAAATTCCGTTTGAATATGCAATTTCGGAATTAAAAAATATAATGGAAAATGTGCAAATTAAGAAAATTACTCATGATATCAAGCGTGAATATAACATCTTTAGAGCGTTCGGGGTAAATATTGAAGGTACCGTGTTTGATACTGTTCTTGCAAGTTATATTAAAGATTCAAATGCTTCTGTCGAATTTGATATTCAGTGTATGGAGCGAATAAATCATATTTTGCCAACGATGGTTACCGAAAACAAAAAAGCAAAATTTACGGACTTTAGTCTTGACACTGTAAAAATTTATACCTCGGATACAATTTCGAGTCTATTTAAACTTACAGAATATTGGGGCAAAAATCTAGATAACAAAGAGCATAAAATTCTTGCAGATATAGAAATTCCTCTGGCTCATGTTCTTGCAGATATGGAATTTGCCGGAGTCTCAGTGGATGTGGATTATTTGAAACATCTAACTGTCAGCTTTGATAATAAATTGTCAAAACTAGAGACTAAAATATATAATCTTGCGGATGAGGGGTTTAATATAAACTCTCCAAAACAAGTCGCCGCTATATTATTTGATAAGTTGCAGTTAAAATCGCCTAAAAAACGCGGTAAATCTAAAAATTCTACAAGTGCAGAGGTTTTGACTGCTCTTGCAGAAGAATATGAAATAGCAAGATTATTACTTGAATACCGTAAATATGCGAAGTTGAAATCTACCTATACGGATGCATTGCCGCTGTTGATTGAGCCGAAAGACAATAGAATTCATACGACATACAATCAGGCAACCACTACAACCGGCAGATTGTCGTCTTCAAATCCAAATTTACAAAATATTCCAATAAGAACAGAAGAAGGTAATAAAATTCGTCAGGCTTTTGTTCCAATGGACAAAGAACATTATTTGATATTATCTGCTGATTATTCACAGGTTGAACTTCGACTTTTGGCTCATGTTTCTGAGGATAAAAATCTTATTGATGCATTTAATTCAGGTATTGATGTTCATACACTTACAGCTTCAAAGGTTTTTGAGGTTCCTATTAATGAGGTTACCAAAGAAATGCGTTATAAAGCTAAGGCTGTTAATTTCGGAATTGTTTACGGACAAAGTAAATACGGCTTGGCAAAAGCTCTTAAAATTTCAGCCGCAGAAGCTGAGAATTTTATTAATAAATACTTTGAAACCTATCCGGGGATAAAAAATTATATGCATAGAATGGTAGAGTTGGTAGAAGAGCAGGGTTATGTTGAAACAATTTTTGGCAGAAGGCGTTATCTTCAAACAGAAATAAATAATCCAAATACTATGGTTCGAGAATTTGCAAAACGTGCGGCAATTAATCATCCGATGCAGGGTTCGGCATCTGATTTAATTAAACTGGCGATGATTGATTTTTCAAATAAATTGAAAGAACAAAATTTAAATTCTCGTTTAATAATTCAAGTTCATGATGAACTTGTTGTAGAGGTAGAAAAGTCAGAACTTGAACTAGTAAAAAAACTCATTCTAGAAAGTATGGAGCTAAACCAACCGTTAAGAGTTCCACTGTTGGTAGATATTAATGCAGGTGAATCATGGAAAGAATAATTAGATATATTTTAGTTTTATATATACTTTTTGCCCCTATTAGCATAGTTCAGGCTACTGAGAATATAAATCTGAGTACGCTTATTACCGCTCAAAATGTTAAGTTTGAAACCTGTACAAAAGTTTTTAATACCGATAATGTTTCTCTCTTGCACCTTGTAATAGCAGGAATTAATGAAAACAGATTTACTATTGATGAAATACAGTCTAAATCAGGATATGTACTTTTTACTGCGGTGAATAAACAGTTTCTTGCAACAGTAACAAATGTGAACACAAATCAAGGAATGCTGAAAATTACTCCTGCGGATAACAATTATTATTTCCAGCCCGGAATTGTTTTAAATATCTTCAAATATATTGAACTTAATCTTAATAAGAAACCTGAAATAGTAAAATTTAATTAAAATTCTACATTGAAAATTTTCATAGCATTCATGGTTGTTGCTTGAGCGATTTCTTCTGTTGTTGTCTCTCTAAGTCTTGCAATTTCTTCTGCCACGTACTTAACGTAAAGCGGCTGGTTTTCTTTCCCTCGAAACGGAACAGGTGCAAGGTAAGGATCATCCGTCTCCAACAAAAGATATTCAATCGGGATATTTGCAGCAACCTCTTTCGCTTTTATTGCATTTTTAAAAGTTACTACACCGCCTAGCGCAATATAAATACCTTCTTTTATGCATTCTTTTGCAAATTCAAGGCTTCCTGAGAAACAATGTAATATTGCAGTTGAGTTTTTGTTGTACTTTTTCAGTATTTCAAGAGTATCTTGATGAGCTTCTCTAGAATGAATATTTAGCGGTAAATTCATCTGGTTTGCAAAATCAATCTGCTTGATAAAAATTTCTTTTTGAAGTTCTTTTAACGATTTATCCCAGTAATAATCCAATCCTATTTCACCGATACCAATAATTTTTTTGTTTGATTTAATTATTGTCTCCATATTTTGCAGTGTTTTATCGCTAAATGTTTTTGCTTCCTCTGGGAATACGCCAACATAACCATAGACATCTTCGTATTTTTGTATAAATTTGTCTACATCAAAAATATCTTCTGCTGTGCTTGCAGGAACAATAGTTATAATATGATTTTCCCTAGCATTATACATAGCTTCGTCAATATTGGTATCTTTGAGCATATTCGCGTGTGAATGCGTGTTAATAATGTAAATATTTTCCATATATTTATTTTATCACAATAAAAAAAATTTAAACACTTGCAAGATTAATAAAATATGTTATAATATATCTATAAGGATATATAATATTTAAATTTGTAACGATAATAACAGA
>CAROLD010000011.1 GCA_949035555.1 uncultured bacterium
CGGCTTTAGATGGTGATGGCTCTCCTTTTTCTCTTGCTGTTAACTCAGCTTCAAATTGAACAAAGGTTTCGTTGCCCACGAATTGTTCAAGTGCCGCACGTTTTGAGAAGAAGTTAGATTTAGCGGTTCTTTGCTTGTCTATAGCGGTTCTGTAGTAAGCATCTGTAATAACAACAAGTTCGCGTGCAGCGTTATTTTTTTGAGCAAGTTCAAATTTGCGCTGTCTGTCATCAACAAGTTTGTTTGCAAGTTCTAGTTGTTTTTTTGCGCACATGTAATCGTAATAAAGGTTTATTGCGTTTTGTTGTAAGTCTTCAATTTTACGGATAAGAATAATCATATCGGCATCGTTTACTCTCGTATATTTGTAGTTGAGAGCTTTGGTATCCTGCGACATAATGTTTAAAATATTCCCTCCGATTAAAGATGAACCTGCGAGCATTGGATTTGCCATACTAGCACCGACTAAAGTTGACATGCTTGCAATTGTGGTCAGAACTTTTTTTATTGATTTGCCGTCAGGTTTGTCAGCATCAGGATTTGCAAGCTTATACAGTGCAAAGTTTATTGTATCACTCTGGGTTGCCGCCCCCTGCCATAATAGAGATAAATCTGCAACCATGTCAGCTTCTTCATATTCAAGTTCTTTTGCAATTTCTTTTGATAATCTGCTGATACTTAAGTCCGCATAGGTCATATCTGTTATGGCGGTATCATTTTTGCCGTTCATCTGATTAAGGATTTTTTCAGCTTTAATTTTTTCCTGCTTTGCTTGTACATACTGGTTTTCCGGGAGTTCTGAAATACCGACTCTGTATGCCGGAGGTTTTGGGAATTCGACTTCTGAGAGTGTATCAGCGCTTGCAATACTCAAGCCTGATATGCAAAGTGCAAATGATAAAAGTAAAAATTTTTTATTTAACATTACTTTTTCCTCCAACTAATGCAGAATCATAATTATATTGATACAAATTTAGTCCGTCAACCACTTTTTTCCCTGCAAGACGCTGTAATTCCAGATGGTATTTTTTAGACATCTGCACATATTTAGCTTCTTCTAGCTGCATTTCTTCATACAGTGCAGAAGATATTGAAATTTCAAGAAAATCCTCTTCATCCATGGCTTTTGCATAATTTTTGCTGTACAAAAGTTCTCTGGAACGGATTTCTTTTAACTGCGTGAGACAACCTTTGTAGTTGTAATAAGCATTGATAATTTTGTCCTGTAAGTTTTCCACAAGCCCTGCAAGCTCAATAAGTTCGGTATCTGTCAGGGGAACTTCCTGCGGAATGTTTTTTCTGTTGATAAAGTTCTGTGCAATTCTTCCAGCCGCATAAGAGCCTGATTGTAACATATAATCAGCACCAATCAATGCAGGAGCCAGTGATGCCCCTGAAACAATTGCAGACAGTGTTTTTGCCATAAGAGACGAGTGAATTCTTCTCTGACTTTCCGGAGTTGCAAGTTTTTTCAGAGCAAAACCTATGACCTGATTATTTTCAACTGTTCCTTTCCAGAGATTATCAATATCTTCCAAATCTTTTTCTCTTTGGAGTTTAACAATTTCGTCCATAATTTCCTGTTCACTGATTACAAGAGATTCTTTATCTTTGTAATCAATTTTTGGAAGTTCTATTTTGTTCTGTTCAACTGTTCCCAATTGAACTTCACCTTCCTCAACCGCCCATACTGACGGTGTTAGAATGCTTATTATCCCTAATATTATTACCAGCTTTCTCATAATAAATTTATAGCACAAGAATGATAATAAATCCAATGATTGATTAATCTTTAAATCTCCTGATTGTTCTTCAAATTAAAAAAAAACTCTAATATAGAACAAGAAGAGGAAAAAGAGTTGAGCGACGAACAAAATAAGTCTCAGTATATGAGCGCCCCTATAGTTAGGAGGAAACAGCAAAAACAGCTTCAAAATAAAGCAGATTTGTTAAGAACTAAAAGTTCTTTTCAAGAGGCTGTGTCTGCTTATCTTAACTCTGTGCTTCTTGACAGGAATAACCCTGAGACATATTTAGGTCTTGGAATTTGTTACAAAAATTTAGGTAAAATAAAAAAAGCCATTGAATGTTTAGAAAAAGCCGCGCTTTTAGATGCAAATAAATTCGATACTTTTTTTGAGCTTGGTTTATGTAACCTTAAAGAAGAAAAACCTTGCTGTGCGATAAAATGTTTTATCAGAGCTATCGAAATTGAACCCGATAATGCCGAAGCAATTTATCATTTAGGCTTAGCGCATGAGCAGTGTGAAGAAGAAGACATGGCGCTTATGATTTATCAAAAACTCATTGAAAATACGCCGACGTATATTAATGCTTATTTGCGAAAAGCATCACTTTTGATGAAAATGGAATTATACCGTAACGCACTCGGACTTTATAATGAAATTTTGAAAATTAATCCAAACTATACTCAAGTATATTCAGAGATCGGTCTCTGTTTGGATAAATTGGGTAAACACTCAGATGCGAAAAGATATTATAGAAAATTTTTAGCCTCAAGACCTGATGCTGATAATGCAAATCTTGTTATGCGTCGTGTCGAAAAATTGAGAAATATTAAATCTAAAGAAAATAAGTTATCTCTTGTGTAGTTTTGTAAAAATAAGCAATTTTGTAAAGAAAATTACTTTATATTAGGCTAAATGGTTGGGATTTTTGGAAAGTTCAGCATCTTGCGGATAGTACACGTCCTATAGAACAAGTATTAGCAGAAACTCCGCAATACTATACTTCGGTTAACCAATATTTCGGAAGACCGATTAGGGGTGGCAAAGGTAATTGGAATTCTGAAAAATATGCCGAGTTTAAAAGGCTTGACACTGGGCTGATAGGTGAAAAAATCGCAACCGGTGAAATCCCTCAGAATTCGGAAATTGTTCAAGCAAGAAGAGCTTTGTTCAAAGATTTAAAGCCGCTCGGTTGTGATGAAATTCATTATCGTGGAGAATATTATTTCTCTACGGAGGCTGAGCGTGTTAACTTTTTAAAATCTCTTAAACCAGGTGATATCTATGAACCAAAAACAAATTTGTGGATAACAAATAATCCTGAATATGCAGAATTTAATTATGGACATCCTGAGCGTAAAGATATGTATGGTGTTGTTTTTGAAATTTTGTGTCCGAAAGAAGCTAAAATTATACAAAAACACTATGCAACATACGGGGGTAAACCGTTTACAGAAGGAATTTATCCTGATAATGCCAAATTTAAAATACTGAAATCGGAAATTAATGACAATATTGTGAGACTGCGAATGGAATATATTGCTGATTAGTTTTTTACAAAATAAAAGGGCGGTGAAGTGATGATAACCCGCCCATTAACCAGATTTACACTATGTAAGTGTTCAGAAAGGATCTTTGTTATTCTCCCAAATTTAAGTGAGAGAATTGTACAATCTTATTTTTACCGCGTTTTTTAGCATTGTATAATGCGTGTTCCGCGTATCTGATGATTGTATTTGCATCTTCTTCCGTGTCAGGAATACAAGGGAATGTTGAAATTCCGCCTGAAATTGTAATCGGATGACGTTCCTCTTCTCCTGCCGGAATAAATTCCATTTTTTCAATGTCTTTTCTAAATCTTTCTGCGAATAAGAATGCGTTATCTTCTGAAGTGTTAGGAAGAACAACGATAAATTCTTCGTCTCCGTAACGTGTGATAATATCTTCTTTTCTGATTAGTTGTTTCAACTTATCAGCGATAGATTTTAACAGAACATCGCCCCATTCGTATCCGTAAATATCATTAACGGTTTTGAAAAAGTCTAAGTCAAATAATAATACAGAAAGAGCATTGCCGTAACGTTTTGCACGGGAAATTTCCTGATCCATACGTTCAAGTAAATATTTTCTGTTGTGAAGTCCGGTTAATTCATCAGTTGTAGCAAGAGTTTTTAATTTGTCTCTTAATTCTCTGATTTTAAGCATATTTTTAACGCGGACAACAAGTTCCTGATTGTCAACTGGAGTTTTTACATAATCAAATGCAACAGCTCTTACAGTGCACCCTTTAAAAGTTTCACCGATAAAAAGTATAGGCTGTTTGAATTTTGTAACCATTAAAACATCTTTAATATCCGGTACGCTTTCAACGATAATTACACCCGGGTTAAGAGCTTCATAATCTTTAAGGTTTGCTGCATTTTCGAGTCTCACATTAACATCTTCAATATTTGAAATAACTTCAGCAAGACCGGAAGATTTTTTGTCTGTATATATAACTATATTTTTCATAATTTTTCCTTTCTCTTACAAATTAGCATATTGTGATGTTTCAAGCAAAATTGTTAAGATTTTTAATATATCAATCAAAAAGAGGGGAGTATTTTGGGATTAAAATGTTAAAATAAAAGAGATTTTAGGAAGAAAGTATGGATTTTATACAACAAAATAATAAAGAACGCGAATTTTTAAATAAAGATTATCCGCAGATGAAAGAGCTTGTTAAGCGTATTAGAACAGCATTATCAGATGGCGAAAAAATTGTTACGAATGATTTGGATTTCTCAGAAATTATTGATTATGAAAATAATCCGAATTATATTTATATAACTCTTTTTCAAGAAGGCTTAACTCCGATACGCTGGGGGGCTTGCCGTAAGAAACTTGAAGATGTTTTTAATAGAGATGCGGAAAAGATAAAATCTTACAAAACATTTCCGGAGTTTGATGTTGCAAATCCTGAAAAATGCAGGATTATGGTTGAATATATAACTGATGAAACTCCTGTTGAGACGCGTTCAATTCAATCTGCTACATTTTCTGAGCGCAGATTTGAACCCGGAGTTACAGGTATAAAACTTATTCTTGGAGATGATACTTATTTTTATACTCCGACCGATGCGTGGGTTTTGAGTCAGATGTCAGCAAGACAGGCGATTAATACAATTTTGCGAAAGACATATATCAAAAATTTAACCAACAGTATTTCTGAAAGAATTGATATTTTGAAAAAAACTCCGCACGAGTGTTTTATTATTAAAAGCCGTGCTTTTGTCTCTTTTAAAGATGAAGTTTTGCCGATATATCGCGGAAATGTTTTGTATGAATATTCTCCGGAAAATATAAAAAACATTGCGCTTGCGGGTGCTGATTGGATTTTGAAATACCAAAAAGATAACGGACAGTTTTTGTATTATTACGATGCAAAAGAGGACAATTATGTTGACCATGAGCATCCCGACAGACCTGAAGATAATCTCTATTACAACGATTTGAGGCACTGTGGAGCTATAGTTGCACTTGTGCGAGCTTATCAGGCAACAAAAGATAAAAGATATCTTGAAGGAGCTAAAAAAGCTTTAGATTTTATAATAACTTTGACTCAAGAACACGATTATGAAGGAGAAAAAGCCGGTTATATTTATTATAATAATAAAGCAAAACTCGGCGGAACAGGTTTGGTTCTGGTTGCAATGATGAGATATCGCATTGAAACAGGCGACAAATCTTATGACGAATATATAAAAAAATACACAAGGCACCTGTTATCCAGAATGCTCGATAGCGGTGAATTCTTGGGTTATTATATTCACCCGGCGTTTCAAGACGGCGAGCCTTTAATAAATATGTCCGATGAGGAACGCAAAGCTACATTTTCTTTCTATTATCCCGGAGAGGCTTTGCTTGGTTTAGGGCTTTTTGCTAACTATTTTAATGACGATGAAAGTCTGCGCGCAAAAGTTATTGAAAAAAGTAAGCTTGCTCTTGATTGGATTGTCGATGAGCGTCCTAAATTCTATTCTGACCAATTTACAGCGCTTCCGTCTGATGCGTGGTTGATGCAGGCAATTGAAGAATGGGCTTCAAATCCGGATTTTCGAAAGGAAAATTATATAAATTTTGTTTTTAACGATGCAAATGCTATGATGTGCAGAATGTATAAAAAAGACGATGCGCCGTTTGTGGATTATGAGGGCGGATATTATTATAACTACGGAGATCATTATTATCCTGACGGTTCACGTTCTGAGGGACTTATTGGTGCGTATTATCTCGCCCAAAAACTCGGACGTACGGAACTTGCCGCCAAAATCCTTGAATGCTGTCGAAAAACTGCACAGTCTCAAATGATTTTAGCTAATAACGATAAAAATAATTTTGCTCACAAAAATCCTGCAAAATCTCTTGGCGGGATACGTTTTAAAGCAACGCGCCAGTGGATAAGAATTGATTCGATTCAGCACGTTGCGTGTTTTTATTTCAGGCTTTATTTTGCTGAAAAATTATAATGTTACAAATTTGTTACATAATGCCTAAGGACGCTAAAGTTTCTCAATAAATATGCCGTAAACATGATTACGGATACGAAAATTATTGAAAGGAACTGTTTAGAGCTATGGGAATGGCAGCATCACAAGCAAGATTATTGAGTATGACCGCCCGCATTTCAAACAATGAGTTTGAACAACAGGCTGTTGCTCATTCAAAACAGCGTCTTGCTGAAAATTCATCAAGAATTAATGATGACTATTTAGATGCTTTGAACCAAACCAAATATCAGCTCTTAACAGGTTATAACGGTTCAGAAGCTTGTTATGCCGATGTTACTTATACTCAACTTACAGGTTTTAATTCTGTAGCATCTGGCAAACAATATCTTGTAAAAGACAATACCGGTAAAGTTCTGGTTTCTCAAAAAATTGCCGAAGCTTTTGAAAAAGACAACGGTGATTTTAATAAATTTTTGAGAAATCTTGGTTTAACCCAATCAGACATTGATGTTACAAAATATGCAACAGCAGAAGATGCTATCCACAATGCGTGGGATAAGTACTTAAATTCTGTCGGCAAAAGTATTTATGATGTTAAAGGTAACGCACCTGATAATGTAGAATACAAAGGTGAACATATTTTAGGATTTGGTTTTACATCATTCAGCAATACAACTTTAGACGGTTACCCAACTTATAACAGTGCTTATGCATCAAGTGATGAAACTGTATTCAGAAACTTATTCAAAGATAATCAGGGCGGTTACTATTTCAACCGATATGCTGTAGAAACAAGAGAATATCAAGATGAAAATAATGAAACCGTAACAGGTGTTTTCTATCAAACAGCTGAACAAGAAGGTACAGACCAATATACACAATTGTTGGATGTAACTTATGACGCATCAACTCAGGAATTCACATATATTAACAATGCAGGTGAAGAAGTTAAAACAAAAACTCTTTATGCATCTGAAAGACCTGACGGTTCCGCAGATTTGTCAGAAAACCAGAAAAATTATTTGACAAAAATGGGCGCAAATTATGTTTCAGAAAGCGGATTTACTTACACAGTTACAGATCAACCAAAAGCTTTAAACTTTGAGGGAACAACTCAGGCACAAAGAGATTTATACGATTATGCAGTAGCGATTACTGAAGCTTATTACAATAATTCAAATTCACAAACCTCAGCAAATCTTAAATATGATGCACAGCAGGTTTCATATTACAGAAATATTTTCAATGAAATGAGAACCTGCGGATATACAACACTTGATAAATCATTTTCAGACAAGCTTTCACAAACAGAAGCAAGCGCAACAATGTCAAGTGAAAATAAAGTATTCCAGGATGCAGAATGGATGGTTAAACAGCTTAAAGCAGGTAAATTAGTTATTTCCTACTACTCAACTGCTGAAAAATCATTTATCGGTACAACTCTGGATGATGATGAATCAATTACCGAAAAAGAAGACAAAGCTGCTATTGCAATTGCACAGCAGGAATACACTTCAGCGATGGACAGAATTGAACATCAAGACAAACAGTTTGATATGCAGTTGAATAAACTTGAATCAGAACACACTGCACTTCAAACAGAATATGAACAAGTTGCAAAAATCATTAGTAAAAACGTTGAAAAATCCTTCAACATATTTAACGCATAAAATTTATTATTTATATTTTCCCCTACACATTAATTTTCGTAACTTTTTCCCTGCCGCTCGTCAAACAAGCGGTATTTTTTTAGGGATAAATATTCTCAGTTTACTCCTCATCCACCCATTTTTTTGCATCAAATCTGAGGTCAGTTAATTTCATATTTAAAGACTCAACATAAGGTTTAAATTTCACAAGCAGCTGGGTTTTTCTAAGCATCAACTCTTGAGCAACGATCGGGGTTTTGCAGGCGATAACCATTATTGACCCCTTTATCATAGAATATGGTTTTGAGTTTTGGGCAAATTTTTCTCCTGCAACTTTATTCCAGAATTTACACAAATTACTTCTCGTAATTGCTTTTCTTATTTCAGCTTTTTCCATAAGTTTAGCAATTATTTCGTCCATATTTTGGAATTTTGTGTATAAAATTTTCTTCATAATTTTTGTTTCGCAAATTTTTTGTGATAGAATTCTGAAATGACCATTGAACAATTAAATAATAGCATAAAAACTTCGAAAAATATATTATTGGTTTCTCATATAAATCCTGATGGTGACACTCTTGGGTCTATGTGCGGATTGTATTCTTTAATAAAAGATAATTATAAAAAAAACTGTGATCTGGCGGCAGTATCAAAAATCCCTTCAATATATAAGTTTCTGCCCTATATTGATATAGTTAAAAGTATTGAATATTATGACCTGTCAAGAGAATACGATTTGGTTATAAATCTTGATGTTGCAGCTATCGACAGATGCGCAGATGCCCAAGTTTTGTTTAATAAAGCAAAGCAGACTGTAAATATTGACCATCACGAAACTAATATTGGTTATGCAGATATTAATTTTATTGAACCATACGCATCTGCAACTGCAGAAGTTTTGGTTGGTATTGCAAATTCGTTAAATTGGAAAATATCAAAAGATACAGGTGTTTGTTTATATACAGGAATTGTAACAGATACAGGATGTTTTAAATTTTCGAATACGACTCAGCGAACAATGCAATTGGCAGGGCAGATGATTTCTACCGGAGTAAACCCTTCTGAAATTTATCAAAAATGCTATGAATCTAATTCTAAAGAGATGGTGTTGTTCCAGAGTTATTGCGTAAATAAAGCTGAATTTCTGCATAACAATACGATTGCATATACAACAGTTTATAAAAAAGATTTGGAAAAGTTTAACTATAACGACGAAGACTTTACTGACGGTTTAACCGAAAAGTTGCGTGCAATTCAAACAACAGAAATTGCTTTTGTTGTGAAGGAATTGAATTCAACAACTTCAAAGCTTTCAATGCGCAGTAAGATTAAAAATGTCGCCGAGATTTGTTCGGCTTTCGGGGGTGGAGGTCACAAGCTTGCCGCAGGAGCAGTTATTAAGGCACCTGTTCAATCCGCTGTTAATTTAGTGTTAGAAGAAATTAATAATCAAAAATTATGTTAAAGAAACTTCTTAAAAATAAATATATAAGAGCGCTAATAAGACTCATAAAATCGATTATTGACAATGATTTTTACGGAATGGCGGCAGAAATGGGCTTTATGCTTGTTGTCGGAATATTTCCTTTTATGCTATTTTTGATGGCGATTTTTGGCTGGATGGGTAATAAATCTTATCTGGATTCCATTTTAAGAGTTTTAGCAAATATTATGCCTATGCAGGCAATGAATCTTTTGAAATCTGTACTTGCAGAAACTATGATATTTAATCACGGAACATTGCTTGCGGTAATTGGTATTATTATGACTATTGTGCTTTCAACCAATGGCGTAGCTGTTGTATTGAAGGGTTTAAATCGGGCGTATAAGGTTGAAGAAACCAGAAGTTTTATTTATACAAGAATCCTATCGTTTTTGATGGTTTTTGTGAATGTTCTTGTTCTGTTTTTGACAATTAACGTTATTATTTTTGGTAAAGTTATAATAATGTTTCTCGTTGCGCATTTTAATATGTCTAAAGGTATTGCGATTACTATTTTGACTTTAAGGTGGCCGGTATCGTTCCTTGCATTGTATTTAATGGCGTTTTTAAGCTACTATATATTGCCTGACTTGCGAGGAAAAGAAGCTTTTAAACGAAAAAGTGCCTTGCCCGGAACAGTATTTTTTACAACTTTTTGGTTAGTTGGTTCGTGGGGATTTTCTATTTATGTTAATAATCTGAGTACTTATAACCTTGTGTATGGTACTATCGGGGCGTTTTTTATTTTGATGATTTGGCTTTATTACACCTCAATTCTCCTCCTTATAGGCGGTGAAATCAATTCTCAGGTTTATAATCAGCTTACGCACCGTTCAAATGAAATTCGTGAAGAAATAAAAGAACTAAGAGCGCAAAACAGCAAAAGAAAGCCTTAGATTTACGGGAATTTGTATATTTTTCATGTTCTTGCTATGATTAAAATATGAAAGATATGTTAGATAAAATTTTACAAATAGAAAAGAAATACAAAGAATTAGGCGAAACTTTGTCTGACCCTGCCGTAATTCAAGACTATAATCGTTTTAGAGATTTGTCTAAACAACGCAAAGCAATGGAAGAAACCGTTGAGTTGTATTACCAGTGGAAAGAGACAACAGACGCTATTGCTGATGCAAAAGAAATGCTTCACGAAGAAAAAGATGAAGAAATGCGTTCATTTTTAAAAGCCGAAATGGAAGAAAATGAATCAAAAATCCCTGTTTTCGAAGAAAAAATGAAGGTTCTTCTACTTCCTCGCGACCCTATGGATGATAAAGACATTATGCTTGAAATAAGAGGCGGCGCAGGTGGCGATGAAGCAAATATTTTTGCCGGCGATTTGATGCGTATGTATTTAAGATACGCTGACAAAATGGGTTGGCAAACTCAGATTTTGAGTAAAACTGATTGTGAAGCAGGCGGTGTATCAGAAGTTATTATCTCAATGAAAGGTGACAGCATCTATTCCCGTTTGAAGTACGAATCGGGCGTTCACAGGGTTCAAAGAGTTCCTGCAACAGAATCTCAAGGCAGAGTTCACACTTCAACTGCAACAGTTGCGGTTATGCCTCAGGTTGATGATGTTGAAGTTAACTTGAATATGAATGATGTTGAAATTACAACAGCTCGTTCCGGCGGAGCAGGCGGACAAAACGTAAATAAAGTTGAAACCGCGGCAAGAGTTTTTCACAAACCTACAGGAATTATGATTTTCTGTACTGAAGAACGTTCTCAGTTGCAAAACAAAGAACGTGCGCTGGAAATTCTTAAAGCAAAACTTTATGACATGGAAGTTCAGAAACAAACAAAGGAAATTACTGATTTGAGACGTTCACAGGTAGGCTCAGGTGACCGTTCAGAACGTATCAGAACATACAACTTCCCTCAAGGTCGTCTTACAGACCACCGTTTGAACCACAACTTGAATGTGTGGACAGTTATTGACGGCGAAATTGATGAACTTATTGACTTGCTGGTTGAATATGATCAGAAGTTAAAATTGGAAAAATTAGCGCAAGAACAGTAGAGGTAATTAGTGATAGACAGACGTTGTGTTAGCTGCTGGCAGGTTAAAAACAGAGATGATTTAATTAAAATTACAGCAAACCACACAAACGGCGAGGTTGTCATCAATCCGAATTCTGTAACATTTGGCAGATCGGCATATCTTTGCTATAATGAAGCTTGTATAGAGGCGGCATTCAAAAAAAATAAACTTGCAAAACATTTAAAAACCTCTATACCAAACGAATTGAAAGGACAGTTACTAGATGAGTTACGAAACAGTTAGAATAAGTGAATTAGCAAAAGAACTTGGGCTTCCAAGCAAGGAAGTTGTAGAAAAATTTGCACAAATAGGAGTTGTAAATAAAACTCACTCAAGTACTGTTACCCAAGAACAAATAAAAAGATTAAAGTCTTTCATAGAAGATGGCGGAGTAAAAAAGGCAGCTAAGCCGAAAGCTTTTGTTGTGAAAAAAGCAAAACCTGTAGAAGTTGAAGAAAAAGCCGCTCCTGTAGTAGAAGAACCGAAAGCAGAACCGGTTCAGAAAAAGCCTTTAATCGAAAAGGTAGAAAGACCGAAAGTAGAGGTTGTAAAACCTGTAAGCAGATTAGAAATTGTAAGACGTGCTCCTAAAAAGCCTGTAGAGACAGCGCAAAGACCAGAACGACCTGCAAGAGGAGACGATAAAAGATTTACAAGAGGTGATAAGCCTCAAAACGGCGATAGAAAATTCACGCCACGTGGAGACAAACCTCAAAGAAACGACGGAAAAACTGTAGCGAACAAAGATTTATCAGGTAAAAAACCTTTAGAGCGCCGTATTATTCCTCAGGATATGTATGAAAACAAAGGTCCTGTAAAACGTAAGTCTGACGGTAAGAAAAAAGAGAAAGATTTCAATTCTAAAAAAGAAGAACAAGAAAGAATTTCTTTAGAAAAAGCTGCTGCTCAACATCACAAAAAAAGAGTTCAGAAAGTTGAAGCAGTCGAAGAAATTAAACAAATAGTTGTAAATCAGGCAATGACAATTTCTGAATTGTCTGAAAAAATAAGAAAAACACCGGCAGAAATTGTAAAATTTCTTATGTTGAACGGCGTTATGGCAACTGTTAACCAGCTTATTGACGTTGATGTTATTAAAAAAGTTTGTGCAGAATACGATTTAGAAGTACTGGAAGAAGACCTTGATGCTTTCATTGAACAAGAGCTTGAAAAAGAAGAAAAAGCAAAAGCTCTAACAGAAATTGATAAAAAATTATTGAAAAAACGTGCTCCGGTAATTAGTATTATGGGTCACGTCGACCACGGTAAAACAACATTATTAGACAGTATCAGAGCGTCAAAACACAAGATTGTTGCATCTGAAGTCGGCGGAATTACTCAGTCAATCGGTGCTTATACTGTATATCTTGGCGATAAGAACGAAAAGAAAATTGTATTCCTGGATACTCCGGGTCACGAAGCGTTTACCGAGATGAGAGCGCGCGGTGCAAAAGCAACAGATATTGCAATTCTAGTTGTAGCAGCTGACGATGGTATTATGCCTCAAACGATTGAAGCGATTAACCACGCTAAAGCGGCTGAAATACCGATTATTGTTGCAGTTAACAAAATTGATAAACCTGGTGCAAATCCTGACCGTGTTTTACAACAATTAACAGAACACGGACTTGTTCCGGAAGATTGGGGCGGCGATACTATTACTGTTAAAGTTTCAGCACTTCAAGGTACAGGTATTGATGAATTGCTTGAATATATCCTGCTTGTTGCTGACGTTCAGGATTTAAAAGCTAATCCAAAGGCAGAAGCTTCCGGTGTTGTAATTGAGGCAAATCTTGATAAAGGCAAAGGTCCTGTTGCAACATTACTTGTTCAAAACGGAACATTAAGAACAGGAAACTGTATTGTTGTAGGTACAGCCTGCGGCAGAGTCCGTGCATTGTTATCAGACAGCGGCGAAAGAATTCAAAAAGCAGAACCTTCTACTCCTGTAGAGATTTTAGGTTTATCTGAGGTTCCTCAGGCAGGTGATTATTTTGAAGTCGTTCAAAATGAAAAAGAAATGAAATCTATTATTGCAGACAGAAAAGAAAAAGAACGCGATAAACGTCTTGAAGCAATGCTTCCTGCGCATATCAGAAAAGAAGCTGTTGCAGGTGATGATGCAATTCCTCAATTGAACTTGATTATTAAGGCAAATACTCATGGTTCGGCAGAAGCCGTAGCTCAAGCTATTGCGGGTGTTGAATCAACTGAGATTACAACCAAGATTATTCACGTCGGTGTTGGCGACATTTCTGAAGCTGACGTTATGCTTGCTTCAGCCTCAAATGCTTTAATTTTAGGCTTTACAGTTAAAGAAGACGGTAATGCTATGGCTTCAGCTGAACGTGAAGGTGTAACAATTAAAAAATACGAAATCATCTATCAGCTTTTAGAAGATATTGAAAAAACATTATTATCACTTCTTGAACCTGAAATTAAAGAAGTTGAACTTGGTAAGGCTGAGGTTCGTCAGATATTTACCATCGGTAAAACTAATAAAATTGCCGGATGTTATGTACTTGAAGGTAAGATTGTACGTTCTAAAGATGCTGTTCTTATAAGAAATGGTGAAGAAATCTTCCGTGGAGCGATTGACCAATTGAAACGCTTTAAAGATGATGTTAAAGAAGTTGCACAAGGTTTTGAATGCGGTATTTCCTTCAGCAAGTTTAATGATATTCAAGAAGGCGATATAATTGAAGTTTCAACAAAAGAGGAAGTTGAAAGAAAGTCATTATAGGATAAGATTAAATGTTACAAAAAGTTCAATCAAATTTTCAAACAAATTATAATACTTCTTTCCAAGCAAAAATGCCTGATAAAAAACTTATTGTCAGCTGTTACAATGGTAAAGACGTTATTATTAAAAAGAGTGAATTTGATAAATATATAAAAAGAAACGATAAGCCCAAAGCTAAATACTCATTAAAAGATATTTTGTTTGAGATGTTTCCCGGCTTGGATGCTCAGTATCGAACTATGATGAAAAAATAAAGATTTTAAATAATAAAAAGGAACCGGATTATGTCATTAAGAAACGAACGTGTTAGAAAAGAATTAATGAGAGACATTTCTGAAATTTTGCGAAAAGAAATCAGAGGTCTGGAAGGTGTTGTGTCAATTGTTGATGTGGAAGTCTCACACGATAATTCTTTTGCAAAAGTTATTTATAGTGTTCTCGGTTCAGAAGAACAAATTGAAAAAACAAAAGAAGTTATTGAAAAAAGCACCTCAAAAATCCGTTATGAAGTTGGTAAAGTGCTTCGCTTAAGATTAACTCCGGAACTTCGTTTTATATATTCAAACGGATTGGAAGAAGGTTCTCGTGTAACAGACTTGATAAATAAAATATCAAGAGGCGAAATATAATATATTCTAAGCTGGAGGTTTTTTAAGTGTCAATAGTTCCAAAAGAATTACCCCTTTTTGGTTTTTTGAATATTTATAAACCTGAAGGAATGACCTCGCATGATGTTGTTGCGCGCTTGAGACGGGTTACAAAAATTAAGCAAATTGGACACACTGGCACTCTAGATCCTTTTGCTACCGGTGTATTGCCTGTTTGTATAGGTAAAGCTACCCGTCTAATTGAGTATCTCGAAGATGACAAGGAATATATTGCAACAGTTCAATTCGGCGCAGAGACTGATACTTATGATTGTGACGGGCAAATCGTTAAAACTTATAAAAAAACAGCCAAAGAAGATGAAATATTATCTGTGCTAAAAATTTTTAAGGGTGAAATCGAGCAGTACCCTCCGATTTATTCTGCAATTAAGGTAAAAGGTAAAAAACTTTATGAATATGCAAGACAGGGACAAAATGTCGAAATAAATCCACGTAAAGTTGTTATTTCCAGGATTGAACTGCTTGATTTTGATGAGGAAAAGCAATCTGCAAAAATTATTGTCGGTTGTTCAAAAGGTACATATATTCGTTCAATTGCTCATGATTTAGGTCAAAATCTTGGATGTGGCGGGTATCTTACAGCTTTGGAGAGAACTAAGGCGGGGATTTTTAATGTAGAAAATTCCGTAAATTTAGAAGAGTTAGAGGATATAAATGATGTTTGTAACAATCTAATAAATCCTTTGGATGTGTTAAATTTGCCGGTTTATAATCTAAATGATATTGAAAAAGAACGGGTTTCTCATGGCATGCCGCTTGCAAATAACAAGTTTGAAAATTTACATGTTGTAATTTTGGTTTATGGTGGTAGAATATATGCTATAGGTATTATAAAAGATAATCAAATTTTGGTTAAAAAAGTATTTGAGGTGTTATGAAGAAGATTACTTTATTATTAGGAGCTTTATTATTAGTTAATACAGCAGCAATCGCAGCTTGTGATTACCAGTGTGTAGAACCATATAACATGAATTCAAAATTCAGAACCTTTGCTGGAGCGGCTACAGGTTGGAATTTTGTTACAGAAAAAGCTACGCAGGCAGTTTTGAAAAAAGCTATTTCTAAAACTATAACCGGTGAAGTTCTTAAAGTGAAATTAGACTCTTATAGTTCAAAAGATTTGAAAAACGGTATATTCAAAGGTATGACATTGCATGGCGAAAATGTAAAAGTTAATGATATTTATCTGTCAGAATTGGATATGAATACCGTTTGTGAATTTAATTATATTAAACAAACAAAAGATGAAGTCGTATTTATGGAAGATTTTCCAATGGCTTTTAACATGACCATCACCCCTTACGATATTAATAGAACAATGCAGTCTTCAAAATATCAAAAGGTTATTGATGATTTAAATAAACTTGGTCAATCATACGGTTTTGGTCTTAAGATTTCCTCAACAAGAGTGGCTATTAAAAATAATAAATTTTATTATGTGATTGGTGTTACAATCCCATTTGTACGACAAGAACAAAAACTTACTGTAGAAGCTAACCTTACTGCTAAAAAAGGTAAAGCTCAGTTCTCAAACGTTCGTCTTGTTTCAGGAAATTTGAAAATGGATATCCAAAAACTTGATTTCATTTTAAATTACTTAAATCCGCTTGATTTTACAGTTAATATTCTTGATAATAAAGATGCAAAAGTTTCAGTTGAGAATATTGCAGTAAAAAATAATCAAATTGTAACTAACGGGGTTGTCGTAATCCCAAAGGACTAAGGACTTTATATGAATAAGAATCAAAAAATATTACTGATTTTTATAGGTTTTTGTATGGTTTTGGTAGTAGGCTTAATTGCCTTCAACGTATTTATGCCAAAGCCGGAAATAAAAGCTGATCAAATTGAGGTTTCTGAACGCTCGGTTCAAGAAGAAGAACCAACGCCTCAACCGGAAGTTCAAGAAAATGAATATGTGAATATTTATTTTATAGGTAAAAATGAGCATAATGAAGAAGTCTATAAAGCTGTAAAACGAGTTTACAGCAAAGATATTGACGGGTCGAAACTTAAGTTTTCAGTAAATTCTTTGATTAAAGGACCAAAACCGGAAGAAAAACGACGCGGAGTATATACAGAAGTTCCTTCAGGTGCGGAGGTTATTAATATAACTGAACACTCTGATAAGGTTATTGTAAATCTGAATTCGGCATTTGTTACTGGCGGCGGTACTGACAG
Organism: uncultured bacterium; assembly: GCA_949035555.1. Classification (GTDB taxonomy): domain Bacteria; phylum Cyanobacteriota; class Vampirovibrionia; order Gastranaerophilales; family Gastranaerophilaceae; genus Zag111. The sequence continues at coordinate 17,010 of CAROLD010000011.1, forward strand.
TTTGTATAAAAGACTTTATCAGCTGATAAAAACAGTGAAGCTCAATACTAACCTGCCTGTTTATTTATATATAGACGGTCAAAGAGCTGATGTTGTCGGCGGAGAAGGTATTATGCTGACACAGCCATTGAGTAATTCCTCTCTGGAAAATTAATTTAATATGGAAGAAAAAGATTTAGATTATTATTTAAATTTGAATTGGACCTTGATAGAAGGACAGGACTTAGACTTTGATGGAAATCCTTATTTCTATATTGAAATAAAAGAAATTCCTAGTTTTACTTTCTGTGCAAAAACACTTGCGCGTGCCAGAGAAAATTATAAAAAGCAATTGAAATTATCTTTACAAGTCATGCTTGAATGCGGAGAGCATATTATTGAACCGGGCGAAGAATCCGACGAACCTGATTGGGAAAGCCTTTGTCCATAAAATGATTGGTGACTGTATCCCCCACCTTAACATTTATTATTAAAAGCTTGAAATCGTACTATGTTGGTAATAGGATAAAGAAACGAGTGTAGATAGTACAATATTGGAATTATGTTATGGCATTAAACTTTCAAGAATTAGTTTTTAACTTACAAAAATTTTGGTCAGATTATGGTTGTATAATTCAACAGCCTTATGATATAGAAAAAGGGGCATCAACAATGAACCCTGCAACATTCTTGCGTTCATTGGGTCCTGAACCTTGGAATACTGCAATGATTGAACCTTGCAGACGTCCAACCGATGCAAGATATGGTGAAAATCCTAACAGATTGGGACATTATTTCCAGTTTCAAGTTATCTTAAAACCATCTCCTGATAATGCTCAAGAACTTTATTTGAAAAGTTTGGAAGCAATGGGTATTGACTTAAAAGAACACGATGTAAGATTTGTTGAAGATAACTGGGAATCCCCAACTCTCGGTGCGGCAGGTGTGGGCTGGGAAGTTTGGCTTGACGGTATGGAAGTTACACAATTCACATATTTTCAACAGGTTGGCGGTTTAGAAGTTAAACCTGTGGCTCTGGAATTAACATACGGTTTGGAACGTATTGCTATGTATCTACAAAATAAAGAGTCTGTTTTTGACATTATGTGGAATGATGAACTCAAATACGGTGATATTTACCTCCAAAATGAAATAGAGCAGTCAAAATATAATTTTGAAGTTTCTGACACAAATTCATTGTTTGCAATGTTTGATTTGTATCAAAAAGAAGTTGACAACTGTATTGAAGCAAAGTTAGTATTACCTGCATATGACTACGTATTAAAATGTTCACATACATTTAACCTTCTTGATGCACACGGTGTAATCAGTAAAGATGAAAGAAACAATTTTATAGGCAGAGTAAGAACAATGGCTTCTGCAGTAGCAAAATTATATGTAGAACAACGTGAAGCATTAGGCTTCCCTCTTTGTAAGTAGGATGTAATTCCGGAACTAAGCGAAGAATTACATGTTAAATAATTGTAGATGGGCCGAGCCCTAAAATATAAGGAAATTAAATGGCGGAAAAATTTAACAGAGCGACTTTTACGAGAAGTTTTTTAAGACACATCACAAGAATTAAAGCTCCGGATGAAATGCTTGAGGAAGCAAAAGCACAGGGTTTGGAAAAAACTCTTGGAGTTTGGGATTTAATTATTTTAGGTGTAGGTGCAATTATCGGTTCAGGTATTTTTGCTGTTGTAGGTATTGCTGCAGCAGGTAGTGCTGACGGTTCAAGTGTCGGAGCAGGTCCGGCTTTGATGGTTTCAATGGTAATTGCTGCAATTGCGTGTATTTTCTCTGCGCTTTGTTATTCCGAATTTGCAACAATGATACCTGTTGCAGGCGGGGCATACACATATACATTTGCAACTCTTGGAGAGTTTGCGGCATGGATGGTTGGCTGGGTTTTGATGCTTGAATATGCAATCGGTTTTATTGCTGTTGCGTGTGCGTGGTCAAACCATTTTGTTCAATTTCTTGCCGGATTTGACAAAGTGCTTCCTGCTTGGCTTGCTCATCCTCCGGTGTGGTTGTCAAATGATGTATTTACAGTTTCTAAATTAATGGCAGATGACCCGAGCATACATGTTCCGACAATTTTAGGAATGCCTGTATGTATAAATATCCCTGCAATTGTAATGGTTCTTTTAACTACTGCAATCTTAGTTAAAGGAACAAAAGATTCAACAAAAATGGCAGGGATAATGGTATTTATTAAGTTAGCCGTTATTGCGTTATTTATTATTGCAGGTGCGTTCTTTATCACTCCATCAAACTGGACACCTTTTGCTCCAAATGGAATTGAAGGTATATTTGCAGGTGCGTTCTTGATATTTTTTGCATATATCGGATTTGATGCTTTAGCAACAGCGGCTGAAGAATGTAAAAATCCTCAAAAAGACTTACCAATCGGTATTATTGGTTCACTTTTGATAACTACAGTTGTTTATGTTTTGGTTGCATTAGTCTTAACAGGTATGCAAAAAACCAGCGGACCTGTTCCGTTAGACTTTTTGAAAGCGCCAATGGCTTATTGTATGATGATGGCAAAACAAAACTGGGCTGCTGGATTAATCTCTGTTGGTTCATTAGCAGGTTTGGCATCTGTGCTTTTAGTTTTAGAAATGGCGGCAACAAGAATTTTATTTGCAATGAGTAGAGATCACTTCATATCACAAAAATTTCAAAAAATTCACCCTAAGTTTAAAACTCCGGCACTTTTAACTTGGACAGTTGGAATCTTAGCTATTATCGGTATTTTGACATTAAATCTTGATGTAGCGGCTGAATTATGTAACTATGGTACATTCACTTCCTTCATTATTGTGTGTGTAGCAGTTCTTATTTTACGTCATACTGATCCTGACAGACCAAGACCATTTAAAGTTCCGTTCTCACCGTGGTTACCTTCTTTGGGAATTCTATGCTGCGGCGGACTTATGGTTTATAAATCTTTGCAGGCGGGAAGTTCAGCTTTGTTATTCCCTGTTTGGCTAGGAGTTGGTGCAATAATTTATCTTTTATACGGATTTATTAAAAATAGAAATAATGAAAATAAACTCCATAGAGAAATGATACAGAGTTTTGAAAAACAGGATGAAATATAATAATGGATATTAAACAGATTTGCCGAAATATATTTAAGAAAAGAAGTATGGATGATTTGCTTGCTACAAGTAAACGTTCTGAATTAAAAAAAACATTAAATGTATTTGACCTTATTATAATTGGTATAGGTGCTGTAGTTGGTACAGGAATTTTCACAATTATTGGTACAGCAATTACCGGAAGTTCGGAAAGTGCAGGTGCAGGACCGGCTATTGTAATCTCAATGCTTTTAGCTGTTGTTGCTTGTGTGTTCTCGGCTCTTTGCTATTCTGAAATCGCAGCGATGATACCTGTTGCCGGTAGTGCTTATACATATACTTACGCTACAATGGGTGAATTTATGGCGTGGATGGTCGGTTGGATTTTGATGCTTGAATATGCAATTGGAAATATCACTGTGGCAAGTGCTTGGACCGGATATTTTATCCAATTTTTAAAAGGTTTCAAGCATATTCTGCCTGATTTTGTTGTAAATTTTCCAATATGGCTAAGATACGATTATAAAACTATGACAGCTTTGTGTGATGCTAATCATTGGGATATCCATGATAAAATCCCATATCTTTTCGGTCATATTCCTGTTTCAATAAATTTACCGGCAGTTGCAATTGTTTTAATTTTAACAATGCTTCTTGTTCGAGGGGTAAAAGAATCTGCGAGAGTTGCAAGTATTATGGTCGGGGTAAATATGTTTATGATTTTATCCTTTATCATAGTCGGCGCTTTTTATGTTAAACCTGAACATTGGACACCTTTTTTCCCAACTGATCCTTCAGGTGTTATAATGGGTGCGTTTTTAATATTCTTTGCATATATCGGATTTGATGCGATTTCAACAACAGCTGAAGAAACCGAAAATCCGCAAAGAGACTTGCCTATTGCAATTTTAGGGACACTTGTTATTTGTACGATTTTATATATTTGTGTTGCTCTTGTTCTAACAGGTATTGTGCCTGTTGAAAGAATTGATATTCAGGCACCTATTGCGCACGCTATGAGCTATATTGGCAAAGACTGGTTTGCAGGTTTAATTTCAATCGGCGCATTGTGTGCACTAACATCTGTTCTGTTGATTTATCAATTAGGAACTACAAGAATTTTATATGCAATCAGTCGCGACAGATTTTTACCGAAATCTTGGAGACTTATTCATAAAAAATATAAAACCCCTCATGTTATGACATGGATTTCAGGTTTAGTCGTAATTGTTTGCGGATTATTTATGGACTTAAATATTTCAGCTGCACTTTGTAACTTTGGAACATTCACATCGTTTGTTATAATATGTTTAGCTGTTCTGATTTTGAGAAAAACAAATCCGGACAGACCAAGACCGTTCAAAGTTCCACTTTGTCCTTGGTTTCCGCTTGCAGGAATTATAATTTGCGGTGTCTTGATTATATTCTCGTTAAAAACATTGAAAACATCTTCAATTTATTTTATGTTGTGGCTGTTGGTGGGAATACTGATTTACGCATTCTACGGATACCATCAAAAACGACTTGAAGAACGCGGAAGAATAATTAGAAAAATACAAGATTAATATAATAAAAAGTCCTCATTATGAGGACTTTTTATTTCCAGGGTTTTATTAAAAATTTTATTGCTCTGCCTGCGATGTGTTCGTGCATTGCGTATTCTACTTTTTCTAAAGGCAGTGTTGCTGTAATCAATTTTTCAACTTCAACATCACCGGAGTCTATATATTCTAGGGCTTTTCTGAAATATTTCGGAGTATGATGGAAAACACTCATCATTTTTATATCGCCATAATGCATTCTTGTGGTGTCGAAAGTTACTTTAGAACCTGATTTACATCCGCCAAAAAAGTGAACGGTACCGCCGGGTCTTACACAGTAAAATATTTGTTCCCAAATTTCAGGAAGTCCGACACACTCTATAGCAACATCCAGGCCTTTACCTTCTTGAGAAAATTCTTTGAAAATTTTAACAGGATTAGGATATTTTTTAAGGTCTATTATTTCATCTGCGTGAGCAAACTCTTCAGCGGCTTTTAATTTTATTGGGTTGCGGCCAGCAACGATAACCTTTGCACCCATTAGTTTTGCAATTCTTGCAAACATCAAACCGATTGGACCAATTCCTATAATTCCGACAGTGTCACCTTTTTTTATACCTGTTCTTTCTGCGCCGTGAACAACATTTGCTAACGGTTCGCAAAATGCCGCTCTGTCAAAGCTTAAATCAGGCGGCAATATTAGCATATTTTTCTTTACAATACGTGCCGGAACCGTTATATATTCTGCGTAAGCTCCATTCAAAAGATTTAAATTCTCACACAAATTATATTCACCTTTGTTACAGTAAAAACATTCTCCACAAGGTGCAGAATTGGCGGCAACTACTCTGTCACCTTTTTTAAACCCATCAATGCCTCGTCCGACTTTTTCCACTATTCCTGCAAATTCATGTCCGAAACCTGATGGAACTTCTTTTATCAGAACAGGATGACCGCGGCGGAAAGTTTTTACATCAGTACCGCAAGTCAGCGCTGACATAACTTTTACAACAACTTCGCCGTCTTCCGGCGGTTTTACCATAACTTCTTCGTATTTTATTTCCTGTGGGCCGTAATATTGTATTGCTTTCATAAGCTTATTATACACCAAAGAGAAGTTATTAGTCGTTTATTTTGATATATGCTTTTAAAATTTTATTATCAAGCGTGTCATTAATTGCTTTTTGTACCTTTTCAAGAGGGTAAATAGTAGATAGCCCTGAAACCTTAACTTCTTTGCTTTGTAAAAGGTTTAAAGAGTCTTTTAAGTCTACAGGAGATGGGGAGTAGCTTCCAAGAATCGTCAATTCTCTATAATAAATTTCATTATTGGCATAGCCCATATTGTTTGGAGTACTGGAAAATACCAATATTTTACCCCCGTCGCGGACATATTTGAAAGCGGTATCAATAGCTTTATCCGAACCGGATGTCATAAATACACCGTCAACTTTTATGCTGTCGCACATTTCTGTAACTTTGAAAGCTTCAATACCAAGACTTTTTAAAAGTTCGACTCTTGATAAAATCAAGTCACAGCCGATAACATTCATACCAAAAGCTTTTAGAGCTTGAGCCATAAGTATTCCGATAGAGCCGAGCCCAACAACAAGAGCTGTAGAATTTTGTTTTAACCCTGCGCGTTTCACTGCTCTGATACAGCATCCCAGAGGTTCATAAAATGCGGCTTCATCATTTGTAAGGTTTTGGGGCTTCAAATAAGCAACATTTTGCAGATGCTCTTCTGATACAAAAACAAGTTCGCTAAATCCACCCGGAATTATATTGGTTTCCTTAAAATGACGGCACATTGAAACGTTGCCGTTTTTGCAGTATTCACATTTACCGCACGGTATGTGGTGTGAGGTTACAATAACATCTCCGCAATGAAAATTAGTATCTGAATTGATATCAATAATCTGTGCTACTATTTCGTGACCCAGTACTGTTCCGTCTTTTGCCAGATTATGTTTTAACTTAACTATATCAGAACCGCATAATCCGCATCCCAGAACTTTTACAATTGCCCCTTTTTTGTTTGTTAAAATTTCATCTTCAAGGTCTTTTGTTACTATTGTTCCATTTTCAATTACTGCTGATTTCATTCTAAACCCTCCGATTGTATTGTAGCATAAATTTAAACAAAAAAGACGGACTGTTTAAATCCGTCTTTTATAATCCTATTGTCTAATATTTAATAAACTAAGCTTTTTTTGCGGCATCTTTTTTGTATTCATCAATTGCCAAAATTGAACAAATGATTAAACAAATAATACCTGAAACTAACCAGAAGTAAATTGCACCATCCCAGTTTTGAGCGCCGTTTTTACCTAGTTTATCAACAAGGAAGCCGGTTCCTGTCGCAGATAAAAATGCACCGATGTAACCGAATGTTCCTGTGAAACCTGATGCTGCTGATGCTACTTTTTTAGAGCTTGATTCAACTGCACAAAGTCCGCCAATCATCATTTGTGGACCATATGTGAAAGCCCCGAGCAAGCCGATAATTACATAGTTTAGGCTGACAATCGTGTTGAATTTCAACGCAATGATAGCTAAGATTACGCCAACTAAGTAAATAAGGTTAACAGGTGCTCTTTTTCCTCTGAATAATTTATCTGAGATAACGCCTGCGCACATTGTACCGACAATACCAACAAGCGGTAATGATGCAATCATACCTGTAGCTTTTTCAAGTCCGATACCTTTAGCGTTTTTCAGATACATAATCATCCAGTCTTCAGCTCCAAATCTGATGATATATACAAAAACGTATGCAATAGCAAGTAACCAGATGGTTTTGTTGCATAAAACGTATTTTTTGAAAATTTGAACATATGACATGCTGTCTTCTTCTTTTTGTTCATCCGCAGATTTTTCTTTTACAGGTTCATTTCTGTAAACTTCGACATCAGGAAGTCCTAAAGATTGAGGTCTGTCTCTAAGTGTCCAGAATAAACAAATAGCAGTGAATGCCGCTAACACACCCGGAACTAAAAATGCAGCTCTCCAGCCTAAATGTGCTGCGATATAACCTGCAATGATAAAGCTTAAGAATGTACCTGTCTGGTGAGAACATGACCAAGCTGCCCATTTAGTGCCGCGTTCAGAATTTGAATACCAATAAGTCAAACTTTTCGCAACAGCAGGGAACCCCGCTGATTGGAACCATCCGCTAACACCCCATAAGAAGGCTAATGTCCACAATAGAACCATAGCAAACATTTTAGGGCTTAAGCCTAAAAATCCGATTGCACTTGGAGCTAATGCAAATGCAATATTTGCCAGAGCTGTCATTAAAAGTGCTGTCGGGAAGAATTTTCTAACATCTGAACCATCAGCAAGTACACCATTTACAAATTTACCGACACCGTAAGTTAAATATAGTGAACTGCCTAATAAACCGAGTTCTGTTGCTGAATAATGAAACTCTTCCATAATACCCGGTAACGCTACCGCGATATTTTTCTTACATAAATAAAATATAGTATAACCGATGAAACAAGCAATGAACATTCTTAAGCGCCAGTGTTTGTACATCGAATCCACTTTTGCAGAATCTTGAATAGGTTCTGCTATTGGAGGTTCTTTAAAAAATTCTCCAAGTTTTTTAAACATGTTTTTCTTCTCCTATTTATTCTTAATTACTTGAATATTTCTTGTTTCGGTTAGTTCTTGTCTTGCATTTTTTAAGATTTCTCTTTTTTCTTCGTCAAGACTATGACCGTTAGCCAGTCTGTCGATAAATCCGGTGTTTAATTTTGTTGCTTTTTCCAAAGCCCCGACTTCTTCCAATACATCTTTTATCGCATTGAAATCATAGCCGAAAGATTGTTTTGAATTATACACAAGCATATCCCCTTCTTGTGATGTAATCGGGCTTCCACCCTGTTCAAAATACAACTTGAATACTGATTTTAAATCCTGCAATTCGGATTGTAATGTTGTTACAGTATTTTGAATTCTTAAAAATCTTTCAAAAAGATATTCCACATTTTCAAGCTGTTTATTTTCCCAATCAAATTTTTGAAGGAAAAGTTTTTTTAGCTTAGGGTAAGCAAGCGCCAGCCCCATAGTATCACCCATTGCGCGGTGGTGGTCTTTTAATTCAACATTAAATTTTTCGGTTAAAGCGTTCAGTCCGTGCGCATCCAGTTCAGGATAAACTTCTTTGAACATTTGCTGGGTGTCTATTCTTTCATTTTTAATTTCTTGACCCGTTACTCTTTTTGATGCTTCATTTATGAATGTATAATCAAAAATCGCGTTATGAGCAACAATCGGATAATCTCCGATAAATTCTAAAATCTTTGGTATTGCTTCATCTTCTGTCGGAGCATCTTCAACCATTTCGGCTGTAATTCCGTGAATAGCAATACTTGATTTTCTGATATGCTGCTGAGGGTTAATGAGAGTTTGGAATTCATCTTTAATCTTGCCGTTTTCTAAACGTACTGCTGCAAACTCCACCATTTTTTCTCTTGTATAATCTAATCCCGTTGTTTCTGTGTCTAAAACTATTTCTATTACTTTTTTTCTAGCCATTTTTTTGTCCTAATTAGTCCTTTTTAGATAATAGCACAAAAATTTTTTCCATGATAGAATGTGAAGTGTTAGTTAACTTATGGGGAAATATTATGGGAAATGTTATTGAAGTAAATGATGAAAAATTTGAACAGGAAGTTGTGAATTCTTCAGTACCTGTGCTTGTAGATTTTTGGGCAACTTGGTGCGGACCTTGCAGAAAATTAGGTCCTGTTTTGGAAGAAATTTCTGAAAGTTATGAAGGTAAAGTTAAGTTTGTAAAAGTTAATGTTGAAGAAAGTTTAAACACAGCGAAGGCTTATTCTATCAGCGGATTACCAAGTCTTTTAGTATTTAAAGAAGGTGAAGCTGTCGAGAGAATGACAGGTTTAATGCCAAAATCAACTATTATTTCTAATATTGAAAAACATATATAAATTCACCATTTGTTCTGAATATTGTAACAATTTGTAAATTTGCACGGCGGAATTCTGATTATATTTAAAGATTTAACGGAATTCCGCCGATATTTTATTTGTATAATTGTACAGATAAAGGCAAAAATTGTGAAAGTTGAACAAACAACAAGAAAAAGCGGAAAGCTAAAAATTGATACTTCAAAAAGCACATCAGGTGTAAGTATTACCCCTGAAAATTCTGCTGTTGTTTATTCTGATAAAATTTTAGAGACAGCTTTAGCCTTAAAAGCAACTTATGGTGCAAAATATTCTGACCAATATTATCTGGATTACGCATCCAGAATGTCATATATCGGTATGGTTGAAAGATTTTCAGAGCCAAGGGCTAAACGTATTTCAGAATGCCCTATTCAAAATCCTGATTGGCAAGGCTATTCATATGAAGAAATTATTGAAATGGAAAATAACGGAGTTGAAATTCCGCAGGATGTTATTTTATGGGCACATGCTCAGCAAGAATCTGATATCGTTGCATATGACATTATTGAAACTGAACAAAATTCCGATGACAATTCTTCAACAGAAGAGGTTACCAATGGTTTTGATGTAACAGCTTTACAAAAAAAAGCAAAACAATATACTACAAAAGCTGAAAAAGCACAGAAAGATGCCGAAGCTAAAACCGAAGAATTTAATGTTCTGGCTCAAAAAGCTGTAAAAATTAAAAAAGACAAACAAGATTCCTATAAAAATGAATTAAATAAACTTTCTGCATTGACAACCGAATGGCAAAAACTTGAAGAAAAAAATAAATCTAATTCATTAACTGCTTCCGAGCAAAAAAGACATAAAGAATTATCTCAAACATTAAAAGGTTCAACAAATAACAGTACAATGAAGGAAATCAAATTTGATTCCGCTGAACTGGATGATTTGCTTGCATCTATGGATAATTTGGATGCTATGATTGTTGAGAATATGGAAACTGCTGCCGATGTTATAAAAGCCGGTGATGAACTTTCTAAATATGACAAGAGATTTAACTCAAACCAGCAGGTACACTCCTCTCAGAGTTATCAAATAGCTTCTCCTGGAAGTTTAGCTTCTAATATCGGTACTCCGACAGATTCTATTGCTGTAGTTGCTATTTCAACAGGTAAAGATTTGGAGCACTCATCAAATGATGTAACTTCATTAATCGGAAATGAAGAAAATACTGAATTAAAAGAATTTGCAAGAGATTACTCCAGAGCCGCACAGGAAGCTTTAAAATCCTCAAATCAAACTGTTCAAACTCCGACAGATGAAGGTAATAAAGATAAACAGGTTCAGGATAACTCTGAAAAATCTAAAGAAAATCCAGAAAAACCAACCTCAGCAACTCCGGCTTCGGCTTCAACCGAGCAATCCGGCGGTAATACACAAGCAGAAGCTCAAGGTAATGACCTTGGTTCTAATAAAGGTTATTTTGTTTACCCTGCAAACGGCAGCCCGGCCGCTGCAATTGCCGCGACAGTTGTTTCATCTGTTTCAACAGCAGATTTGCGCGAAAAACAGGGCAAAGTAAATCAGACAGAAAAAGGTCTTAAAAAAGATTTGAAAAAGACTGAAGCTGATGTTAAGAAACTCCTGAGAAATAACAAGAAACTTGAAGCAAGCCATGAAATGAATATGCAAAAAGTTGCCGGTATGAATTTGGAATTGGATAATCTTTATACTCAAAAGAAGACCGAGATGGAAAATGCAATGCAGTCTCAAAAAACTAAAAAGCAGTCAGGTGCAAAAGCAGAGATTGAACTTCCTCAAATGGATTTCTCTCAGGAAGAGGGGTTAATTTCTGAAATTTCCAGTATATCTTCTCAAGATGCTGTTCTGAAACAAACTTTAAAACTTGAAAAAACAAGAGTTCAAAATTCTATCACAAAAAATGAAAAGACAACTCAAAAATTGGGAGAACAGGATAAACAACTAAAAGAAAGAAATAAAAATAATAAAACCGTTGGAATCTGCACTGTAGTTTGTGGAAGCTTAACAACTACCCTTGGCGCTTGGAACCTGAGTGTTGCAGTTCCAATGTTATCACAGGGTTTGGCAATGATGGCATTCCCTCCTACTGCCGCAGCCGGAAGTGCTTTAGCCGCATTCGCAACAAAATGGATAATATATGCCGGAGCACAACTTCTTTCCGGGTCAGGAGCAATCACTGCCGGAAGCGTAGGGATTGCCGCAAGTAACGATGTTTCTGATGATTTGAAAAAACATGAGCAAAGTATTAAAGATTCTAATACCCGGTCTCTAGCTAATCACAAAGATGCAAGACAAACAGATAAGTTGTTGAAAAATTGGGATGCAATCGAAGTTCCGTCACTTGCCGTTCCTTCTGTAAACAGCCAGATGGCAGAAGAAGAACCTCAGTTTGAAGCTCCTGAACAAAACGGAACATCCGCAACTAAAAATGTAACTTTTGGTACTGTAAAAGATATTACTAAACCTCAAGGCAACAATCCTAATACAATTTATAATTCTATGCCTGTGTCAGGTAAAAAACAAAACAATCAGACTGCACAATCTCCACTGGGATCAAATTCTGCACAAAAAGGACAAATTTCACAGTCTCAGCAAAGTGCAAAACCTAAAAATGTGAAACAAAAACAGGAACCTGAAATAACAGGAAACAATCAAAATGCTCCTATTTTAAGTTCTAATGCACAACAGGCTCAAGCTGAACAAACTCCTAAAGCGCAAAAAGATAATATTCTCGCTCAACTTCAAACAAATGATAGAGAAGGTCAGGCTATTGCAAGTTCTGTAAATGATAAAACAAATCAAATTTTGAAAAATAATCTTGCAAAAGCTCAAGGCTTAAGCCGCAGATTTGAAGAATTGAATGCTGATGTTCAAGGTCAAAATGTTCAACAAGATGATGATAAAGAAGTAAAAGCTCTTCAAAATGAGTTTAACACAGATTCATCAGAAGTTGAAAGACTTGTCCAAAGTTCATTGCAAAGAGCGGCAAATGCATCTAAAACATCAAAGGATACTTCCGTTGAAAATCAGAATATCTCAGAAGCTGATATGACAGCCATCATCAAGGATGTTTATTCCGAAGAAGAAATAGCTTCCAAAACGACTGAAGATGATGATACGAATGTCCTTGCAGCTTCCGCTTCAACAAATGCGGGTATTGTTAAAAATACAACTACGGATGATAAAGTTGAAAGAAAACTTGCAAGATTTAATAACGACAGCATAATTGAATCCAGAAAGAAAATGAAGAAAGTTCAAGCTGTTTCTGCGGCATCCGGCGGTAAAACTTAGAGGGCAACTTTAAATTTCTCAGCCAGTTCAGCTATCATATATAAAGAACCGCAAATGATGGTCAACTTTCCGTCATTGAAATCTATTTGCGTGTCCTGTTTTAATTCCTGAGCCGCAATGGGGCACACTTTTTGCAATGTTTCGAAATCACAGGAGTTTGGATTGCTGAATTGGTAAAAATAAACAGTATCACCTTCTTTGAGCAAAGTTTTTACCATTTTTGGATAATCTTTATTTTTCAGACATCCGAAAATAAATCTGCGTTGAATGTTCGGATAATACATATCCAGACTTTTTAAAAGTTCATTTATTCCGTTTGGATTATGTCCGCCGTCAATTATCAAGTTCTTGTCTTTAATGTACTGAAAGCGGCATGGATGTTTTACATTTTTGAGGGCGGTTTCAATGGTTTCTTGTGAAATCTTAGGAAAAACTGTTTGTATTGCACAGAGTGCAAGTGCAAGGTTTTCCTGCTGGTATGTGCCTTTTAGCGTAAGGTTTGTAGTATCAGCAAAAGGCGCAGTCAAAATTAGCATAGAATTTAATTTATCTGCTGTATCTCTGTAAATTTCGTGACCTTCAAATACTATACAGGGACAGTCTGGTTTTATAATTCCTGCTTTTTCAAATGCAATTTTTTCAATTGTATCTCCAAGTCTTTCTGTGTGGTCAAAATCAACGTGGGTAATAATTGAACATAAATTCTTTTTAATTACGTTTGTGGCATCAAATCGTCCGCCAAGTCCTGTTTCCAGAACAACAACATCAACTTCATTGTCTGCAAAATATTTAAACATTACAGCCGTAAGAATTTCGAATTCAGTTAAGGCAATGTTGTTTTTGTCGGCAAGGTTTGAAATTTCAAAAACATATTTTGCAAAATCTTCATCGGGTATTGCTGTTCCGTTAATTTGAATTCGTTCTGTATATTTAAACAGATGGGGGCTTGCGTATAATCCTGTTTTCTTGCCTGCGGTTGTTAAAATGGTTGATAAAATTGCGCAGACAGAACCCTTTCCGTTAGTTCCTGCCACATGAATACAATTTAATTTATCCTGTGGATTTCCTAATATGTCAAGAATTTGAGAGATTCTATCTAAGCCCAGCGATATATGAAATTTCGCTGTTGAGGTTAATAATTTAACTGCATCGTTATATGTTTTAGTCATTCTATTCCTTGTCATTTGTTACGATTGACAGGATATAATTGTCTGTAAAATATTTATTTGCAACTTCAATAATATCCGAGTCCGTAACACTGTTAATTAATTTTTCATACTTGTCTTTAAATTCATAGCCTCGTGTTGATGCTTCATACCAGCCGATATTTGAAGCTTTATCAAGGTTTGTTTCCAGTCCTATGATGTAGTTTCCTAGAAGTTTTTCTTTTGCGTCTTTTAATTCTCGGTCTCCCACATATTCTGTTTTTAGTCTGTTAATTTCTCTAAATAACCCTGTTTTTGCTTTTTCTAAAGTTGCAGGGTTTGTACCGATGTAAAGCATAAGGCTTCCGCGAAGAACATTTGGTGAATATCCTGAGCCAAGCTGGTAGGCAAGACCTTCTTGTTCTCTCAAATCTTTGAACAGACGAGAGCTCATGCCTGACCCCAATAACGAATCGATTACCTGTAAAGTAGCATAATCTTTTTCGCTCAGTACCCCGTTAACCTGCCAGCCGAGTAAAATCCAAGCTGTTTCTGTTGATGTCATTTTTTGAATGGTTTGGCGCGGTGAAGTTATTGGTGTAATTTGTGAAGTATATTGTGCATAATCAAATGTTGCAGGGGTTTCTTTTGCTTTGAATATATTATTCAATTCTTTAATCGCTCTGTCTTTATCAATATTTCCGTTGATCGAGATAACCATATTTTCAGGATTGAATATATTATTGTAGTATTCAATCAAGTCTTCTCTTGTGATATTTTGGATATTTTTTTCAAGAACTTTGGAAGAAATTGAATACGGAGTGTCGTGGTAAATCATATCACGATATTCTTCTACTGCTCTTTGTATGGGTATATCTTTATTTTTTTTGATTGAACTTAGTTTTTCGGTTTTAACTTTATCAACTTCATAACTTTCAAATGCTGCGTTATTTACGACTTCATTTAAAAGCTCAAGAGTTTTGTCGTATTCGTCTTTTGTAGTCAGAACAGTAACTGCAAACGCATCCGCGCTTGAAGCAGGAACTATTTTTATACCGTTGTCTTCCAAAACTTGAGAAAGTTCAAGAGATGAATAATTTTTTGTTCCGCGCATCATTGCAGATGCAGTAAGATTTGCTGTTCCGGCTTTCTTTTCAACTAATTGTCCGCCTTTTGCATAAATGCTTATTGCAATAATGTCATTGAATGTGTTTGGTGTGAACAACAATGTTGCACCGTTTGATAATTTATATTTTTGAGTTCCGCAAGCTTCGCTTATTAATTCTGCTGTGCCTGTGTTTTCGGTAATCGAAGAAACAGGAATTTCTTTGGCACCTTTAGGTAAAACTATTGAAACTGCACTTTTATTGATACCGAGGTATTTTATTGCGGCTTTTTTTACATCTTCTTTTGTTACACATTTTATATTATTCAGGTAGTTATCATAGAATTTAATATCATTGGTCAGAGCCATTGTATATCCGATTTCTGTTGCAATATTTGTGATTGATTCTCGAGAATAATAAGTGCTTCTTTCTATTATATTTTTTGCAAGATTTAATTGTTCATCTGTTACACCGTTTTTCTGAATTTTTGTAATCTCGTTAAATATTGCATCCTGAACCTGCTTACATTTTTCAGGTTCATAGTTTGCGCTGATGTAGAATATACCGTCATCACGCATTGTTGAGTTTCCTGCATCAACTGAAAAAGCTATACGTTTTTTCTCTTTCAAAACCTGATTAAGTACGGAAGAGCGCCCATCTCCTAATATTGTTGCAAGAACATCAAGTGCGTATGAGTCTTTATCATCAATCGGGGTTCCGCGGAAACCGATAACCATATACCCTGACTGAGTATCAAGATAATCAACTTTTTTCTGTTGTTTGGTCAAAGGTGCTTCTTTGACGTAAATATTTTTGGTTTGTTTTTTATAATCGGAATTAAAAACTTCTTTAACTCTTTCAAGTGCATGAGCAGTGTCAACATCACCGATTACAATGGTTACCATATTTGATGGTGAATAGTTTTTGTTATAGAAGTTCAGAACCTGATCTCTCGTAATTGTTTCAATAACGTCACTTCTGCCTATAACTTTTCTTTTGTAGGGGTGTGTTGTATAAAGCATTGCGCTTAAATTATCCTGCATAACTTTTGCAGGTGAGTTTAAATCTTTGCTGATTTCTTCTAAAACAACTTTTCTTTCTTTTTCCATTTCCTTACGCGGAATAAGCGGATGAAGCATCATATCCCCGTGAAGTTCCATTGCAAGGTCAAAATCTTTTGATGGAATTGTAATATAATAATGAGTAAAATCTTTGCTTGTTGCGGCATTAGTAATTGCGCCTTTAGTTTCAAGGATTTTATCAAACTCACCCGGTTCATGGGTTTTTGTACCTTTGAAAAATAAATGTTCTAAAAAGTGTGCGACACCGTTATTTGAATCGTCTTCATCAATTGAACCTGTTTTAATCCATGTATCAATTGTTACAATCGGGTTATTTTTAACCTCCTGAATAACAACAGTTTGTCCGTTATCAAGTTTGAACATTTGAGCGGCTGATGCCCATACAGTGTTTCCGCAAACTATGATTGCTGCAACTAATATAAATTTTTTCATTATAAAACCATCCTTTTGCTGAAATTATATAATTAATAAAACTTTTTTGCTATGACCCTGTCGGTTTAAATATGTAACAGAAATGTAACATGTTTTTAACAATACGCAATTAATCTCAAACAAAATTGTTTATATAAGTAAGGTAGGTTAAAAGGTTAATTTATTTTGGAGGTTTAGTATGGCTAGTAATGTCAGCGCATTGAACAGTGTACCGCTAATGGGTGCATTTCAATATAATCCATATGCTAATGATTATTTTGATGATTTGGATATGAATTTTAATCAATATCCGATGGGAACAGGAGGAAGTATTTTTGACGGATACAGTCTCGGAGGAATGATGCCGATGACTCCTGTTGGAGGTGCAAACGGTAATAAATCATATTTTGACAATATGAAAGATTATCAAAAATTCTATGTTGACTATAATGTTGATCAGCAGACAATGCAAAGAAATGCTGATTTAAGAATTAACGCATCAATGGAAGCAATAAAAGGTTCAGCCGCTGTTTTGCAAGATAAAATTAAGCAAAATGAACAAGACCAGATAGATGAAGCTATGACAGCATATTTAAACAGCGTCGCCGCAGCTTACGGCGGAGGTTCCGATAAAGAAGTTAAAGCCCGTGCATTAACACTTTATCAGAATATGACAGGTAAATCTCTAATCCAAGACTTAAGAGATAACGGTCACAGCTCCTTTACTCAAGGTCTGCTTCAAGGTTTGACATTCAGTACAACTTACAGAACATCAGCAGAAGATAATATTTCTCAAATCACAGGACAGCCTGTGGGTACAGCAGAAAAAACAGCACATAATGTCGGACGTGTAGTTGGTGCTGCCGGTGTTGGGGCTGCTGTAGGGTATGCTGCTAAATACCTTTCAAAAGGTAAAGGTAAAGTCGGTTTGATTGCAGGACTTGCTGCTGCCGGAGTATCTGCCGCATTATCTTTCATAACAGGAAAAGCTTCATCATAAATTATACATTTTATTAAGCCGGAAAAACTTTCCGGCTTTTATTTGGGGGTAAATGTTGTTATCAATTATATTGGAACGTGCAAGAATTTTGCAGGGTAGGGGTAAATGTCGCTACCAATTATATTGAGATTTGTGCGATTGTAGTAGGGAGGATAAAAGAAAATCCTGCTAAAAGGAGTAATAGCAGGATTATAGTTCAGTAAAAGAGACATCTGCCAACATTATTACCTTGTTTTTTATTTAGTCAAATTTATTTCTTAAATGTTTTTATGCTAATCTATACTTATGGAAAAGTCTTTTTATTCAATATTTAAAACTTTTTTCAAAGTTGGAACATTACTCTTGGGAGGCGGTTATGTAATTTTGCCGCTGTTAACCTGTGAGCTTGTTGAAAAAAAACACTGGATAACATCTGAGGAACTTTGTGAATACTATGCCCTCGGAGCAAGTCTTCCTGGAATTATTGCCGCTAATACCGCGATTTTTACAGGTCGGAAATTGATGGGAACAAAGGGGGCAATCGCTGCCATTTTAGGAATTATTACACCGGCGTTTCTTGCAATTGTGCTTTTGGCTTCTATTTTGAGCGAGATTGTTGATAAGCCTCTTGTTCAGCATATATTCTGGGGTGTCGGTATCGGAGTTATTACACTGTTGTATCTTGCAGTAAAAGAAATGTGGACAAAATGTGTTGTTGATAAATTTTCTTTTACAATTTATATTATATGTTTGGCACTTGCTCTCTGGGGTAAAGTTCCGCTTGCGGGAATTATTATAGGTGCATTGATTGTTGGAATTGTATATCAAAAAATTACAGATAAAGGAGAGGTAAAATGAAATTATTTCTCCAGTTATTTTTACAATTTTTTCATATAGGTGTTTTTTCATTTGGCGGAGGCTATGCAACTTTACCGTTTTTGTTTGATATTGCCGAAAATTTTCACTGGTATTCAACAAAACAATTAACGGATATGCTTGCAATTTCGTCAATAACTCCCGGTCCGGTCGGTATTAACGTTGCAACTTTTGCCGGTTTTTCTACCGCGGGAATTTTAGGGGCAATGGTGGCAACTACCGCAATTGTTTTACCTTCTTTTATAATAGTCACAATTGTTTCAAAAGCTCTTGATAAATTCAAAACAAACAAAAGTGTAAAAGGGGCTATTCGGGCAATTAAGCCTGCGGGATGTGCGCTTTTGTCAGCAGTCGGAATAAAACTTATTTTTACATCAAACCTTCACTTGCTCGGTTTACTTACTTTACTTGTTTTTATGATTGCTTGTTTTAAGAAAAAACAAGATCCCCTTGTTATTTTGAGTGTTTCGGCTGTAATTGGACTTCTCCTCGGATACTTCAACTTGATTGGAGTGTAAGTTTATACAACAATCCCTTTGTTAATTGTATCAAGCAGAATTTGTATTCTATCTTGAGTTTCATATGCATCTTGTTCCAGAAAATTGCTTCTGTATGCCCTGTAATTTTGGTCGGCAGGAATATAATTTTTTGTTCCCCTCAGACATCTCATTGTGAATAAACGATGACCTGATGGAAGGTTTTCTGCTGACGGATTTGATATCCCTAAATTTTCGGAAAGCCATCTTTTAAACTTATCAAGGTCTTTCCACGCATCTTTTACTTTCCCTTGTGTCATAATTTCAATTTTTTTATTTACAGCCTTCATATATTCTTGTGGGGATTGATTGAATGCAAAAAAATCCTGTAAAAAGTGACGAAATTCGTGATGAATGGTGCCTGCAACTTTTTCTCGTTCTAAATTTCTTCTCAGTTTTAGAGACAAAAAAGCATTGTCGGCAGCCCCATTAACCCTGACTCCAAGCCGTTCGGGTGTTTCAAGGGATAACTGAATTTTTGAACATCTAAAACCAAAATTGTTTTTGGCTTCATTAAATATCGCCTCTATATATTGACTTCTATCCGCAATTCTTTCGATATCTTTATAACGTTTTGCCATTACATAGGTTTCGCCTAAATCAATATCTCGCAGAAATATTTTTTTGAAACATTGTTGTAATTCAGATAAACCTTTTATTTGAATTGGTGTTAACATATTAAATACCTTTTTTTTCCCCGTATATATAATAAAAACATTTTGACTACGGGAATTGCACTTTTTTAGAAATTAAGTGACAAAATATTTTCTGTTTATATTTTATATTTAATATGGAAAGGGTCAGTAATATTTCGTTTGCATCAAGATGTCCTCAAATTAGGGATGCTCAGTGGGTTTGTCGCACAATCACCTCACAATTTCCCCATACCTCATCTTCAAAATTTTTACCGCAGTACAAATCATTATTGGAAGAATTCTCTAGTAATTTGAATATTAAAACTTCCGATTCCCCTAAAACATTGGCTGATGTTTATAATTTTATAAATAAACTGCAAAATTTTATTGAACATTTGAATATTTTTTCTAAAGATTTACTTCCGAAAAAATATCGAGATGCAACGTTAACTTTAGAGAAAATTAAAACAAATATAGATGCTTTGCATAATGCTCGCTTTAATGTTAATAAATCCTCAGATCTTACAAAATGTTTGACACTGGTAAAAGATTATAAAGTCGGTAATTGTTATGAAGATGCAAAAATTGCGGAATTTATTCTTCGTCTCAACGGCATAAAAAATGCCTGCACTGCACTAATGATGCAAAGTGGTAAAAGTTTGGATCATGCGGTTTGTGTTTTTAACAGAGATGGAAGTGTTTTTTCGGGTGATATCAAAAATAGTACGATTATAATCGATCCTTGGGCAGGAAAAGCTGACTTTGCTAAAAATATGTTTGTTGATTACAAAAATAATTTTAACCGGTATTTTGATATTAACGCTAAAAAAGACATTGATTTATATATTGATGATTATATTCTTCTTGATGATATTCAACTAAATTTGTTCAAAGAAACTTATCCTAAGTTGATTTTCAAAAATTCAAAAAGAAAATTTATGCAAAAATAAAAGCCTTAGTGAAAACTAAGGCTGTGATATAAAATGAATTGTAAAAATTCGTATCAAATGAGAATATACCAATATTAGTCTGTATATAAAGGTGCTAATTTCTTAGATTGTTGAGGAATTACACCTTCTTCAATTGACATATACACTCTGTAATCAATGTTAGCAAAGCAGTTATCAATGTTTTCAATTTGTTGTAATTGAATTTCGTTGATATTTCCGGTTTCAATCATATCAGCGATAAGTTCAAATCTGTCAACGTGTTCTCTAAATCTGTCTGTAGCATAATCTTTAGCCTGCCATGTTGTAATCAAAAACGGCCAATCTGAACTTTGTAATAACAGATTTTCTCTTGCTAACTGATTTAATGCTCTGTGTAATAACTTATCTTCAGGAATTGTCTGATATTTGTCAGCAATAGCCGTGATACGTTTTTCACAAGAGTGAATAATAGGCCACATCCATTCTGTTAAATGGTTGTTCCATACATAGAAGTGTCCGCCTTGTCCCCATGAAGATTCAGGAATTTGAATAGCTTCTACAGGAGGATGAGCGTGTAAGTATTCCCCCGCTGTCATACGTTCAACTTGAGGAATGTAGTTATGGAATTTTTTGATAACTTGTTTGATAAATTCAACACCTTCAAACCACCAGTGTCCAAATAATTCTGTATCGAATGATACCATAATTAAACCTTCTTTACCGTTGTGAGAATTTTTGTAATCATTCAATAAGTGGTAAAGCATTGTTGTATAATGGTCTGAATTTTCGTTGATTTTGTTTAATGCTAATACCGGATCATAAAGCATTTTATCGCCCAAATCAGTTTTAGAAGAAGTAATTCTCCAGTAGTTCATACCTGACTTGTCATCTTTTTTGTGGAATTCTCTAAATACACCGTCCCCAGGGTATCCGTCAGCTGCTGACCAAACTTGATAACCTGCTCTGTCGTTTCTTCCCATAACCGCAACTTGAGCATCCGGTAACCAGTATGCTGAATATGTATCATATCCGGTAGGTTCACGTTCAGGAAGCGGAATGTATTCAATGTTTCCGTAAATACCTACAACTCTTCGGCATCCGATAGAATTACCGCCTTCAATAACGTGAGATTCTGTGAAGAAATACTCAATATCATTATTTTGAAGAGTTAATTCAATTGCCGGTCTCCAGTGTTTTTGACCGTCTTTTCCTACAAATTCATATCCTTGTCTGTATGCGCATTCAGGTAACCAACAGCCCATAGCTTTTTTGCCGAAGAATTTTTTAGTTGTATCAGAACCAACTTTAAACTGTGCATTTAAGTTATTATCAGTAGCTAATAGTGGAGAAAAACCGTGTGTAGCACCTGATGTAGTAATTTCAATACAGCCTAAATCTTGGAATTTTTTGAATGCTGAAATTAAATCCATTCCATATTTGTTGATGAATGAATCTTTGATATTGTTAAACCAGTCAAAATAGTATTTTGCAAGATATTTCAAATGTTGAGAATGCGGAACTTCAGGGTCCGGATATCTGTCTAAATCTTTTGAAACACTTTTAATTCTTGAATCTAAATATTCTACAAATCCGTGTTTTAAATGTTCATCACTTAACTGTTCAGCCAAAATTGGAGTAATACCAACTGTTAACTTAGCCTTTATACCTTCATCCCACAATTCTGAAATTGCGTTAAGAAGCGGAATATATGTTTCTGCCATACATTCATAAAGGTTTTCTTCTCCGAACGGCCACATTCCTGCTTTTCTGTAATAAGGAAGGTGACTGTGTAACATAAAAACGAATTGACCTACTGCCATTATTTCCTCCAATCTACTGAACTATATTAAATATAATCCATTTATGTACAATTTATATATACCACAAATGGGTAAAAAATATAATACTTTTTAACTAATTCAAGTGAATAATTTTACAAATATTAACAGGAAGTTGAATTAATAAAATTTTGTCAAAATTTTGTCAAAATTGTTTCCTGTAAAACCTTATTCTGTAAGGGTTTACAGGTTTTATTTTTGTTAAAATTTTACGAAAAACAGCTCTGAGATTGTCTCAGAGCTGTGTAAAATAACTATAACCAAAACTTAGATTGCAACTGATTGAGATTTTAATTCCATTTCTATTGGTAAATCTTTAATCAACTCAGCGTTAAGTTTTCTTGACTCTTCGATTTTTGCAACCGGCATAGGTGCTGTTTTTGCGACCATTTTAGCTGTACTTGCCGGAGCTTTACCTTGAGTCATTACTGCAAGTGTTCCGTTTTTAGCGGCAATCATAGCCGGATCCGGATGAGCTTTGTAGTGTCTGTAGTCTGCTGTAATTTTTGCTACAAATCTTTTGGTTTCGCTGAACGGAGGCACTGCACGGTATTTTTTTACGTTGCCGGGACCTGCGTTGTATGCAGCCAGTGCTAATTCCATTGACCCGAACATTTTGTACATTGATTTATAGTACATAATGCCGCCTTTGATGTTATCATCGAGCGAATACGGGTTTAAGCCCATTCTTCTTGCTGTGGATGGCATCAGCTGGAAGACTCCGACTGCTCCATGGGAACTTCTTGCTTCGTGCCTGAATCCTGATTCTGTTTTTGCAATACTTAGTGTAATTGCTGGATCTACGCCCATTTCGATAGAATGTTTTACTATCGCTGCCTTAACGGTATTGACATTGGCCGCTTGCACTTGTGCAAAAGACATTAGCACTAATGCAATAGTGAATAGTAAGAATTTTTTCAAAATGTAATCCTCTAGTTGTAAATTGAAATTCTTAAAAGACTACTTTTGTATCTTATTTTTTTTGTAAGATTTTCGTCTTTTTTGAATGTGTTTATGTGTCTATAATATTACAAAAATTTAAAATTTCAACCCCTACCGGTCGGGCTACAAATTTTTGCAATGTCGAAACCCTCTCGTAGTGCCAGCTTTACATTCTTAACATTTAGTGTAAAAAGTACGATAATTTTGTCAAGTTTGGTAGAATTTTCTATCCTATTTTGAATAAAATTTTTCTTTCAATTTGTATTTTTTATCATGGTTTTCGTAGGAATAAATTTTATATAAATTTCCATCAGTTGAAATTTTTATTGAATTCAGAATATCAGTACGTAAAATTTCTGTTGAGCGCAAGATATCAAGGGTACCTTTGTTAGGATGTCCAAAATAGTTTATTCCTGTTGAAATTACAGAAATTTTATTACCTAAGTGCGTTAGCATATCTTCATTTACGACATTCGGTCCGCCGTGGTGCCCGACTTTTAATACTTCAATATTATGCGGAATATCTTTTTTTACTCTCTCAAAGGATTTTACCCCTGCGTCGCCCATAAACAGCATATCAAAGTTTTTGTAGCTCAAAATGGTCATTGTAGATGAGTCGTTGCTATGATTTTTCCCTGCAATATTTGTTTTTAAGGTTTTTATTTTTAAGTCAGGTTCGGAGTATATCAGTTCGTTATTTTGTACAATCCGCATGTATTGTTTGTTTTTCTTGACTGCTTTAAAAATATCTTTTGCAGTAGTGGTGGATTTCTCAAAAGAATTCAAATATAATGCTTTAATTTTTCTTTGCTCAATGAATTCAACTGTTCCTCCGGAGTGATCATTATCAAAGTGAGTAATAATAATTCCTTCAATATTTTTTATCCCGCGGTCTTTGAGATATTTTAGCATAATTATTTTAGCTTGAGAATTGCCGCTTTTATACGGTGCCTTACCTGTATCAATAAAGAAATATTTGTTCTGAGGTGTTTTAATAAGGAATGAATCGGCATTCCCTACATCAAATGCGATTACTTCAAGTTCATTTGACGGAAGTTTTATTGTTGTACAAAAAATCACGAGTGAAATGCAAATAGCCGTAATTACGGCTTGTTTATATTTTTCATATTTTAAAAGAGCTGTGACGGCTAAAAGCATTATATAGTAGAGTGCGAGTTGTAAAATGTCCGGATGAGTTGTTGATAAAAGACTGTTTGGCAGATTTGCAAAGAAATCGGAAATCCACACGAGGATATTTAACAAATATTTCATGAAAAAGTCAAAAATACAGCATATAAAATCTGATATTTGCGGGATAATTGCAAGTGCTGAGCTAACAAAACCGCCGAAACTTATGACACTCAACAGTGACACAGTTGAAATGTTTGCAAATATAGAATATAAACTGAAGGTATTAAAATAAAACATCTGTATAGGAGCAATCCAAATTTGTGCAACAAGTGGAATTAAGACAGGGGCTTTAATCCAGTCAGGAATTTTATTTAGTTTTGAAGAAACAATATTTGCTGTAGTTAACAATCCAAAAGTTACCAGAAATGACAGCTGGAAGCTTACATCATTTATGTATGCAGGATTATAAATAAGCATTAAAACCGCAACAAGTGATAATAAGGATACACTATGGGTGTCTCTGTCTATGAGTTTTCCGGCAAGGACAAAAAGCATCATTAAAGCGGCTCTGACAACCGAAGGTCCAAGTCCTGTCATAAGAGTATAAAGGATTATCATAAGCATTCCTGAAAGTACTCTTGGTTTATATGGAACTCTCAAAAATTTTAATATGATAAACCAGAACGTAAAAATAAATGCAACATTCATCCCTGATGCGGCGAGAATGTGTAATAATCCTGAATTTATAAAAGAATTTTTAATATATTCAGGCGGAGCAACTGCATCGTCTCCAAAAACTATTCCGCCAAGTATTTCAAGGTTCGGGCTTTTCAGGTATTTGGAATGAGTTTTAATAATCCTGTTTCTGGTGTTATTTAATTTGCTTAAAAATTTCCACTTTAAGCTTGTGCTGCGTTGTAGTATTTCAAAATTTGCATCATCAGAATATAAAACAGTAAATACATTGAAATTTCTCAAGTATGCGCTGTAATCAAACTGGGAAGGGTTAGTTGAGGTAAATGGTTTTCTTAAATTTCCTTTGAGTTTAATAGTTTCACCAATGTTAAGTTTTGATAAATTTTGTGGTTTGGAAGAAATGGTTGCAAGTGTTTTACCCTGCGCAGGCTGTTCGTTTATAGTTTCAACTTGCAGGAAGAATTTTGCTTTGTCACCTGATGCGGTATCAGGAATACTTACAATTCTGCCGGAAAAAACTGCATCCATGGGCGCTAGCGGAATTAGTTCATCATAGTTTTTTATTTTAAAAAATGTTAAGAAAAATCCTGCATAAAATACAAAAATTAAAACCAGAACTCGTCTAATGCTTAAAAATTTTAAGCATAAAAGAGTTATAAATAATATTGTAATAGAAGCAGCCCATATTATTTCACATTTGTAAAAACAAGCCATAACTCCAGCCATAAAGACTAGAGAGGTCATAAACATAACCAAATTTTTGTTCTGTAATAAATCCCTAATTATTTCTTTATTAATCATAATTCCAACATGTGAATGATACCATATAGATTTTAGTTGTGCAAAATGAAAAAGTATGTTATGCTGTATGTCGAAGAAGAGGATTTTATGAGCAATAATGATTTCTATATTGAAGACTTTTTAAGACAGGCTGTATCGGTAGGAGCATCAGATGCTCATATTTGTGAAGGTGAAAGACCTGCAATCAGGGTATCCGGGCAGATTATGAGAATTAATCTTCCGCCGTTGACAGCTGAAGATATGGAATTCACCATAAGAACGGTTTCTCCTCAGCATTTGAAAGACAGAATTACAAGATTTTTTGATATTGACTTTTCTTATGAAATCCCGGGTTGTTCCCGTTTTCGTGTGAATATGTCCCGTCAGCTCGGTAAAACTGCAATGGTTATTCGTGCAATTCCGTATTATATCAAAACTTTTAAAGAATTATATCTTCCTCCTACTTTGGAAGAATTTGCGGCATTTAACAACGGGCTTGTTCTTGTAACAGGTCCGACCGGTTCAGGTAAATCAACAACAATCGCGTCTTTAATTGATTATATTAATGCTTCTGTTGCAAAACACATCGTAACAATTGAAGACCCTGTGGAATTTATCTTTTCAAATAAAAAATCTATTGTCTCACAAAGACAATTGCTCATTGATACACCATCATTCTCAGACGGTGTAAAATATGCATTAAGACAAGACCCTGATGTTATCTTCATCGGTGAAATTCGTGACAGAGAAACCGTAGAATCAGCTCTGAAAGCCGCAGAAACAGGTCACCTTGTTGTATCAACAATTCACACAAACGACTCTGTTCAAACAGTTGCACGTATTATCAACTTGTTTGACCCGAATGAACGTCCGTTTGTCCGAAGCCAAATCGCCAATACTTTGAGAGGTACAATTTCACAAAAACTTGTTCCGTCTGCTGACGGAAGTACTCGTCTTCCTGCAACCGAAGTCCTGGTAGTTACACCTACAGTTAAAGACTTTATTTTGAAAGATGAGTTGGAACAAATTTACGAACTCGTTAAAAACGGTTCTTTCAACAATATGACAACAATGAACATGTCTCTGTACAAGTTATATACCGAAGAAAAAATTACAAAAGAAATTGCTCTTACGCATTCAGATAATAAACCTGAACTTGAACAGCTGATGAGAGGTATTTATCACGGTACAGGCATGAATAAATAATAAGGACAATGCAAAACAGTTTTGTAACAGATGCAATTAATTTGAAGTCCTACAATTTGAGTGAATCTGACAAGATTATTGTTATGTATTCAAAAGATAAAGGACTAATCAGGGGAGTAGCAAAGGGGGTCAAAAAGCCAAAAAGTAAACTTGGCGCCCGTATGGATTTGCTTGTCGCAAATACTCTGATGCTTCATAAGGGTAAAAATTTGGCTACAATTTGTCAGGCAGATGTTCTTAATACTTTCAATAAAACACGTCAGGATATAGATAAAATATTTTATTCAATGTATGTGACTGAGGTTGTGAGTAATTTTGGTCTGGAAGAAGATCCGGCATCGGAAGTTATTTATAATCTTTTATACAAGGCGCTTGATTCGATATCCCTTGCGCAAAATAAGGTTGAAATACTTATTTCTGTCATAAAATTTCAATTGAAAATGATGATTGAGTCCGGTTTTTCTATAGAATTTGATTCTTGTTTAAATTGCCGCAGAGATGTAAATGAAGAAACCATGTATTTTGTTCCAAATTTCGGCGGAATTGTCTGCAAGGAATGTGCTGAAAAAATTCATTATACAAAAAAACAAATGCCATACAAATTGCGTGATTTTTTTAAACAAATGGCGTTAAATGATTTTGATTATAAAGGTCAGTACGAAATAAAAGCGACTGAAAAAGTCTGCGAAGTTTCGTTCCAAGTTTTGAAAGATTATATTGAACTAAAATCTCCGAAAAAATTTAAGTCAACTGACATGTTACAAACAGTCTCTTCCCCTTCGTTTGGTTGATGTGAATTTAACTAATTATGTTTATTATACATATATATACTAATTAGGATATTTGCATTGAAAAAACTATTATCAGCTTTATTTTCTTTGTTTGTTCTTGCCGGAATTTGCGTTGCGGTGTATTTTAATCAGCAGTTTGTAAAAGTTCAGGCTGATAAAGTACGCGGTATG
The DNA here is from genome assembly GCA_949035555.1 of uncultured bacterium. Lineage (GTDB taxonomy): Bacteria > Cyanobacteriota > Vampirovibrionia > Gastranaerophilales > Gastranaerophilaceae > Zag111. Next base: position 45,137 of record CAROLD010000011.1, read on the forward strand.
TATTATGTTTATAAAGGCGATAAAGCATACAGTCATATGAAAATGCAACATGCTATAGGGTTTTATAATAAGGGTTTAAAATTATATCCGGGGCATTACGGGGCATGGTATAACTTAGGTAATATTTATGTTGCTTACGAAGATTATTATTCTGCATTATATGCATATTCGCAAGCCTTTAAATATAACCCGCGAATGATGATTGCTCGTATGAATTACGGTATTGTCGCATCAGAAAAGCTGGGTGATTTTGATTCTGCGCTAAAGCAATATGATGAAATTATTAAAACAAAGCGTAAATTATTAAAAATTCCTTATGTTTATAACAATCGTATAAGCTATAAGGAAAATAAAGCGATTGCATATTATAATAAAGGACATACATACAGAATGAAGTCGCTGTATTCTAATGATGATTGGGAAATTCAAAGAAAATATCTTGCAAAAGCTATTCAAGAATACAAAAAATCCTTAGAAATCAGTCCTAACAGTTATGATACCTTGTTTAATCTGGGTTTAGCATATCATATTTCGGGTAATTATGATGAAGCAGGGAAATGTTACTGTAAGGCAATCGGTTCTGCTCCTATGAATTATGAAGCGCACTACAATCTTGCTATACTTCTAAGAAAACTCGGACATTATAAAGAAGCTTATGAAGAAATTGATAAAGCGGCAACCTTAATAACCGCGCTTGATGAAAATTCTGCAACACAGAATTATGTTGCTATAGTTATGAACGATATCATGCGCAATGTTTATTACAATGAAGAATATAAGGCATATTTAAGAACCATTCTTGAAGAAGAAAAAAGTAAAACTAAAAAGCATATGGCAAAAAAAGATAAAGACATAGCTGCTAAAGAGGATAAAGATAAGGACTCAATAACCTCTGTTGGTATAAACTTTGTTAACGGTAAAATAGTGGCAACTGAAGAGCTGGACAAGGCTATGCTTGAAAATTTTGGCAAATGTTCTGCAATGCATTATTTTGAGCCAGAAGATGATATTTATTAATTTGTAAATAAAAAGATACAAATTCGTCAATTATTAAAGATTTTGCTAACATGAACCGAAAAGTTATATAGTTATATAACTGAGGGTTAATGGTATGAAAGTACCGGCAGTAAATCTTAATGTTTATAATAATATTGGACCAAATCAATTGTCCAATAAGAGTTCTGTCCGGCAAAATAATGAGGATGTATCCCGCAGAGTAGATGATTTATCAAGCATGCCTTATGTTTATCCGATAACATTTACTTCGTTTGCTAATTCTTCAAAATTAAGGCAGTTATTTGCGTATGACCTGCCGTGTATGTATTCCGGGCTTATTATGATAGACCCGAAAGTGCTATCTCGATTGCAAAAGAATGGAATATTTTTCCGTCCGGCACAGGAGGTGCTTGCCTTTTTTGACAGGTACAAAGACAGTTTTACCGGAAGGGAAAAGAAACTTATTGATTTAATTAGAGAAAGGTCTGCAATTCATCCTGATAAAAATCTAAAGGAGCTGCTGGAAGAAATAGAGCCGTTTTATCGTAGAGATTTAAGAAAAACTCAGGCTCCGATTTTTATGGAATTATCTGTAGCGTCAAACGAACTGCCCTATGCTTATAAAATTAAATTTGATAGGTTAATGAAAGAAACTGATAATAAATTAAACGAAAGACCTGTAATAATCCCGTTTTCATCTTACGAATTCAAATATCGACTTGCAAAAATTCAAGAGACAATTGCTAATGGTGCAACACCAAAAGAAATAAAAGTTTTGAAAAAGATTATGAAAGAGTCAAAAAGATTATCAAATATTACAAATGATAGTACGATAGATAATCAAAAAAAGGTTATTCGTCTACTAGACCATATATTGAAGAAGTCAGTTTTAAAAGATAATCTGGAATTGAATAATTTAATGGACTTATCCAAATCAAGATTATTAGAAGAAAAGATAGTCGTACCTTTTTCTAGAAAAACATTTATGTATGATTTAGCTAAAATTCTTGAGGATTTACCTGATGAAAATTTGCGCAATAGTCTAATGTCTATTGCCGAGAAACTTCCAACTTCGTCCGAAAGTTTCTCGGCTTACGTGTTAAAGATTACTGCTGAACCTGCTGATAAAATTGGACACCGTCTTTTATGGCCATCTTTGGCCTCTGTTGAACATCTTCATCCAAAATCCGAAGGCGGATTAGATATTCTTGCGAATTATGGCGGTGCAAGAACCGTTATAAATTCACAACGCAAGAGCATTCCGCTTAAAGAATGGATTGAATTTTATCCGGAAACTCGTAAAAATTGTCAAAAATATCTTGACAGATTAATTGAGTTGTATTCTCAAGGATTATTTCAAAAACTCAATATTGATCCTAAATATATTTATGACTTTACAAATACGATTGAAAAAGAATCTGAGGGTACATTAAAACTGAGCTTGAAAAAACTTCATGAAGCAAAATTTCCACTTCGCGTCCGTCACGAAATGAAAAAACATTAGTACGCCTGTTCCGGTGAGAACCACCTAGCCCTTAACTGCGCCTTCATTTTCCCCAGAGATGAAATATTTTTGCATTGCCAAGAAAAATATAATAATTGGAATTGTCGAAATTATCGAACCTGCGGCGATATATCTCCAGTTGGAAGAGAACATTCCCTGCAAATTATTTACCCCGACAGGAAGAGTGTACATTGCTTCTTTTGTCAATACAATGCTCGGCCATAGGAATTCTCCCCACGAACCAATAAATGTAAATATTGCAAGCACCGCTAGCGAAGGTTTGACCATGGGTAAAAGTACTTTCCAAAAAACTTGAAATACATTGCAGCCGTCAACAATTGCCGCTTCTTCCATTTCTCGTGGTATTGTCATAAAAGCCTGACGCATTAAAAATATTCCGAAAGCACTAACTGCAAACGGCATTATAAGTCCGATAAATCCCATTGTATCGTTCACGCTGTCAACAAGATGAAGCTTTAACGTAATCAAATATACAGGAAGCATAATTGCCTGAAACGGAACCATGATTGTTGCTAATATTGCAAAGAAAGCGATTTTCTTACCCTTGAATTCCATTCTTGCAAGCGGATACCCTGCAAGAGAAGATAGGATTAAGTTTAATAATACAGTCCCTCCTGCAACAATCATACTGTTTATGAAATATCGCATCAAATCAACTTTGTGCCATACTCCGAGATAGTTTGCAAATGTGAAGTCTTTTGCGATAATTGTCGGCGGGTATGCAAAAATGTTTTCTCCGGCACCTTTCAAAGATGTTGATACAAGCCAGATAAAAGGAAATATTGATAATAAAGATGTTATTATCAGTACTGTGTGTATTGAAAATTTTTCCAATAATTTTTTCATTATATTTGATATTTATTCCTTTCAAAGCATAGTATATTAATTAACGAGAACACCATTACTATTGTAAGAAGTATAACAGCCATAGCAGAAGCATATCCTAAATCAAGGTTTTCGAATGCTTTTTCATATATATAATAAACAATTGTTTTAGTAGAATTAAGCGGACCGCCTTTTGTCATTACATAAATTTCTGCGAAAATTTTCATTGCAGAAATAGAACTTATTGTTGTAACAAGTGCAATTGTCGGCATAAGATGAGGAACTGTTACGGTTAAATGTTTTCTTAAAAATCCAGCGCCGTCAATATCACAAGCTTCATATAATTCTTTTGGAACACTCATCAGTGCCGCAAGATATATCATCATATAATACCCGATACCTTTCCAAATGGTAACAAGAATTACCGAATAAATTGCATATTTCGGATCAGTCAGCCAGCCAATTGAATTGATATGAAAAATGCTAAGTATATAATTTAAAATTCCCTGTTCTGCATAAAGCCACTTGAATGCAATTGCCGCAACAACGATTGAAACAATTACAGGAAGATAAATAAGAATTTTATATATAGTTATGCCGCGGATTTTCTGGTTAATCAGAATAGCCAGAAATAATGGCAATACTGCTAAAATCGGAACCGCAACGACAAGGTAAATAATTGTATTCAACATTACCTTATAAAATATAGGATTGTGAATTATCTCAATATAATTTTGCAGTCCTGAAAATTTTGCGTGATAAATATTATTAGAATAATCAAAAAAACTCAGCCCTATTGTTTGAAAAAACGGAATAAAAAAGAATACTGCTAACACAATCGCCGCAGGCAGTAAAAACAAATATGGCGCAGTTTTTCCATAATACTTAAACATAAGTTGATTATCTCACTTTGAGAACTCTTAGTCAAGAATAATAAATATTTTTATGGAAAAATTTCATGATTTATTCTATAATCTTGATATGAAAAGATTATTTATAACTTTATTAATTATCTGTGCAGGTTTTATGAATACCGCCAACGCCGCTTTCTGGAATAAACAGGCGGAAGAAGCACCTGCGGCGGATCCTGTATCAGAACAGGCAAAAGTTCTTTATGCTCAAAACGAAATTGACGAGGCAATGAAGGTTATTCAAGGCAAAAAAGCTGAAGATAGAAGCGCAGAAGACTGGCTTATTCTAGGCAATATTTTGCAGGATAAAGAAAAGATTACCGAAGCTGTGTATATGTATAATCAGGCGATTGCAAAAGACCCGAAATATTACAAAGCGCACTATAATCTGGGGTATATTTATTTAATTCAGGATAAACCTAATATGGCACTTTCAGAATTTAAAAAATCAGTTAAATATAAAGATGATTTTTCGTACGGCTATTACAATATGGGCTGTGCTTATTTGAAATTAAAAGACTACAGAAACGCAAAATATAACTTTTTTAGAGCCTTGGATTTAGGTAATGGAGATCCGAATATTTATTATAACCTTACATACTCATACAAGATGCTTAACAAAGAAAAACAAGCGCAAACTTATTTAGATTTATACAATAAAATGATAGAAAGACAGTAAAAATGAAAAAATTTAGAGGCATCATTTTTGATTTTAACGGGACCTTGTATTGGGATTCCGAAAAGCACAAACAGGCTTGGAGAGAATATTCTAAAAAACTTCGCGGTACACCTTTTACAGATGAAGAAATGCTTAAATATATGTTTGGCAGAACAAATGAACAGATTATCTCTTACGCAATCGGTGAAAAACCCTCAAAAGAATTGGTTCAACAGCTTGGTGACGAAAAAGAAGAACTTTATCGCCAAATGAGTTTGAATGATAAAGAAAATTTTCATCTTGCAGATGGTGTTCCCGAGTTTTTGGATTTCTTAAAAGAGAATAATATTCCTATGACAATTGCAACTATGTCAGATAAAAATAATGTTGATTTTTATATAGAACATTTTCATCTGGGCAAATGGTTCGACTTAGATAAAATTGTATATTCCGACGGTGTAATCCCGGGGAAACCTGCCCCTGATATTTACGAAATAGCTGCTAAGAATTTAGGATTAAAACCTTCTGAATGTATTGTAGTGGAAGATGCACTTTCAGGGATTGAATCTGCGCGTGCCGCAGGTATCGGCAAGATTGTTGCAATTTGTTCAGAGGAACCTGAAGAATTGTATCAACCGATTGAATGCGTCGGACAGATTATTCACAGTTTCAGGGAATTTGACAAGAGTTTATTTGTAGGTTCTGTGTCACTGCGATAGTTTCGTCATTGTGATGGTTTTTAGCCCGCGTTAATACATAATGCGCGTGTTCGTTCCTCATTATATTTTTGCCTCTGCCCGGGTTAAAAAAAAGAGGGCTTTCGCCCTCGTTGGAATTAAGAATAGCTGGAAGTATGAAAAAGATTAATTATATTAAACCTTTAGCATAGATTTTTATCTATTGGCTAAACGGGTAATATTTATTAGCCGATCGAGCTAATTCTTGTTCAATTCTATGTTTTTATGATATTGTATTTTTATACAAAAAGGAGTTAGAGGGATAATATGAATAAAAATTATATTATAGGTTTAATTATTGGTTTGATTTTAATCTGTCTTTTCTCTTGGTACATGGTTGACAGCGACAGAAGAGCAGAGCAAAAAGCTAAATCTATGATTCCCCGCATCGGGCAAAAATTATGGACTTATAATATGAATAAACACCAGTGGCGTGAGTATGACAAAAATGATGAAGAAGACTCAAAAGAAGAAATCATCTTGCAGGTTCAAGAACCTGTAGGAAATGGTGGATATACTTCTTACCACCTGCTTACCGGCAACGCTCAGGTGCCTAAAGAAGATGTTTGGATTGGCGAAGGCAGTGAAGAATTTCTTAACAATAAAAAACTTTATTCTTTTTATCCAAAAACTTTTGAATTCTACGAAGTAATCTTTAATGGTGTAAAATTTGTTCCGCGTAAGTTAAAAGAACAGGAAACTCTTTCTATTTTGAAAGGATATGAACCTATTAAAGTTTCAGATTTGAAAAAGGGAGCAGTTAAAATCAAATTCTCGAAGTTTCATGACAAATTTGTTGTACTTAATGATGGGGATATTAATTTCTACAAATATTATATTGTACCTAATGACAGCAAAAAAATGGAAATCGGTACTTTTTCAAACCAATTCAAGGTTACAGATAAGGTAGATATAAAAATTCAGCGTTTGGAAGGTTGTTCAAAAGCTTACCCTTGTTACGAAATAAATGTTGAGTAATTGCCGTTTTGTTTGTGGTATTCTGGTTTAGGAAGAAATTATGATATCACTTTTGACAAATCCAATAATAATAGCTGTAGTTCTACTTTGTGTATTGTGTTTATGCAGGGTAAATGTTTTGCTCGCATTAATAGTTTCCTCTGTTGCCGGCGGACTTGTCGGACATATTAGTTTGTCTGAGGTTATGGATATTTTTATACACGGTATGGGGGGAAACTCTGAAACAGCTCTGAGTTATATTTTGCTTGGTGCTTTTGCTGCATCTATGACACATACCGGACTTGCTCCGCTTTTATCAAAGAAAATCGCAAATGTGATACAGTCAAAGAAATATATGCTTATCTTTATTTTGACCGGTATCGCAATTCTTTCTCAGAACTTAATTCCGGTGCATATTGCGTTTATTCCGATTTTGATACCGCCGCTTCTTGTTATTATGAATAAATTAAAACTGGATCGCCGCGCGGTTGCTTGCGGGCTGGCTTTCGGTTTGAAAGCTCCGTACATTATGATACCTGCGGGATTCGGGCTTATTTTTCAGGGGCTGATTGCTGAAAATATGATGCAGAACGGTATGGAAGTTATCAAAAATGATATATGGAAATCTACGTGGGTTTTGGGTTTGGGAATGTTCGTAGGATTTTTGTTTTCTATTTTTATCTCTTATCGAAAACCTCGTGAGTATCAAAATTTACAGATTAAAAATATTGAGGATAAAGACGATTTAAAGTTAAGTAAAAATCATTATATAACCCTTGCTGCGGCAGTTTTAACACTTGTAGTTCAACTGTGGACAAATTCATTACCTCTTGGAGCACTTGTCGGTTTAGCCGTAATTTTTGGATTGCGGGCAATAGATCATGATAAGATGGACAAACTTATCAATGAAGGTGTAGGATTAATGGGTTATGTTGCGTTTGTAATGCTTGTTGCGGCAGGCTTTGCTGCTGTAATGAAAGCAACCGGCGGAATTGATACTTTGGTTAACGCTATTACACCATATATGATGTCGAGCAAACTTATTGCGGCGGCATTAATGCTTTTTGTAGGTTTATTTATCACAATGGGAATAGGTACTTCTTTTGGAACAATTCCTATTTTGGCAGTTCTATATGTTCCCGTCTGTTTAAAATTAGGATTTAGTATTCCTTCTACAATAATTGTTATTGCAGCGGCAGCGGCATTAGGAGATGCCGGTTCACCTGCATCTGATACTACGCTTGGACCTACTGCGGGACTTGATGCAGACGGTCAGCATAATCATATCTGGGATACCTGCGTTCCAACTTTTTTACATTATAATATCCCGCTGATAATTTCAGCTCTCCTTGCTGTTGTTATTTTTCATTAATTTTATGTAATAATCTGTTTTTTTGAACATTTTTGTGTGATACGATTTTTATATGGCAGATGTTCAACAACAATATGTACCGCTCCACCTGCACACAGAGTATTCATTGCTGGACGGGGCTATAAGAATAGGGGAATTAATAGATTTCTGTAAGGAAAATAACATGCCTGCAGTTGCCGTAACAGACCACGGTGTAATGTATGGCGATATGGAGCTTTACGAACTCGCAAGAAATTCCGGTGTTAAACCGATTATGGGATGTGAATTTTATGTTCATGACGGTGATATTGAAGAACATGACAAAAATAATAACCCTTGTTATCACCTTGTATTACTAGCGAAAAATAATACAGGTTATGCAAATATTATTAAGTTAACATCTATTGCCTGGTGTAAAGGACGCTATGTAAAACCGCGTATAAACTGGGAGCTGCTTGAAAAACATCATGAAGGTTTGATTTGCTGTTCTGCTTGTTTAGGGGGCGAAGTTTTACAGAGATTACTGAAAAATGATTATGAAGGTGCAAAAGCTATTGCACAGAAATATAAAGATTTATTTGGCGAAGATTATTATATAGAGCTTCAGGATCATGGTTTGGAAGAACAAAAACGAACTAATCCCGACTTGATTAAGCTTGCTCAAGAGCTCAATATTGAAATGGTTATCACTAATGACTCACATTATCTTCGTTTAGAAGATGCGGATATGCATGACACTTTGCTGTGTATGCAAACTAACAGTGACAAGGATGATCCAAACCGTTTTCATTTTCCGAATAATGAATTTTATGTAAAAACCCCGTCACAGCTTAGAGATGCATTTCGTTGGATGGATAGCGAAATGTTTGACAGATGTATCAAAAATACTGTTGAAATAGCAGAAAAATGTCACCTAATGCTTGAGCTCGGAAAAAGCCCGCTTCCGGAATACGAAGTTCCCGCGGGATACACGATTGATACATATTTAGAATACATTGTTCATGTTGGTTTGAAGAAACGCTATGGAGAAATTTCCCCGTCAATTCAAGAACGCGTGAGGTATGAACTTGGTGTAATCCAGCAGATGGGATTTTCTGCTTATTTTGTCATTACGTGGGACTTTATACACTATGCAAAAACACATGGAATACCTGTTGGTCCGGGCAGAGGCTCTGCGGCAGGTTCTGTTGTTGCGTATGCTCTGGAAATTACAGATTTGGATCCGATAGAACATAAGCTGTTGTTTGAAAGATTTTTGAACCCTGAACGTTTTACCATGCCCGATATTGATATAGACTTTTGTATTGAGCGACGTAGTGAAGTTATTGAGTATGTAACTAAAAAATACGGCGAAGATAAAGTTTGTCAGATTATTACATTCGGTACATATGCGGCAAAAGCGGCATTCAAAGGGGTCGCAAGAATTTTGAAAGTCCCGTTCTCTGAAGCAAACAGACTTGCAGGACTTATTGAACCGGCTATTGAACTTGCAATGAGTATTAACGATAAAGCGAAAACTCTAAAAAAAGCCATGGAATATGATGGTTCCGAGTTAAAAGCTTTATATGATAAAGACGAACAAATCATGATTGATCCATCGATTGGCAAAACAGTCGGTATGAAAAAACTTATAGATCTTGCGGTTGGTATTGAAGGCTTAAAAAACAACACAGGCACCCACGCGGCAGGTGTTATTATCGCTCCAAAACCGTTAGATGAAATTCTTCCTGTTCAGCCGTCAAAAGATGGTATTATTCAAACAGGTTATCCGCCTCATGCTGTTACTGAAGTTTTAAGCCTTTTGAAAATGGACTTTCTGGGACTGCGAAATCTTACAACCATTTACAAAACCGTTGATATGATTAAGCGTCGTCAGGGAATTGAACTTGAGATTAATAATATTCCTCTTGATGATAAGCCGACTTATTCAATGCTTATGACCGGTGATACAGATGGCGTTTTTCAGCTTGAATCTCAAGGTATGAAAAACCTTGTAAAAAGATTACGCCCTGACGTTTTTGAAGATTTAGGCGCGTTAGTTGCTCTTTTCCGTCCCGGACCGCTGGATTCCGGTATGGTTGACGACTTTGTTGAAAGAAAACACGGACGTCAGGAAATATCTTTTGCTCATCCGCTTTTGGAACCTGTACTTAAAGACACATATGGAACAATTGTATATCAAGAACAAATCATGCAGGTGTTCCAAATATTAGCTGATTATTCACTAGGTCAAGCGGACATGGTTCGCCGTATGATGGGTAAGAAAAAAGTTGACGAAATGGAAAAACAAAAAGGTTTATTCATTGAGCGTTCAGCAAAACATGGTATGACAGCAAAAGATGCAGAAACTTTATTTAACCAGATTTTAAGTTTCGCATCATACTGTTTCAACCGGTCGCACTCAGCTGCTTATGCTTTTGTAGCTTATCAGACTGCGTATTTGAAATGTCATTACCCTGTAGAATACTTATCAGCACTTCTTTCCAGTGTCGCAGGTGATGCCGAAAAAACACAGCTATATATTGAAGAAGCTTTAAAAAAAGGTATAAGAGTTCTACCGCCTGATATTAACCATTCACTGGCAACCTTTACCCCTGACGGAAATAACATTCGTTTCGGGCTTGCATCCATTAAGCAGGTAGGTGAAGGTGTTATTGAAGATATTATCAAAGAGCGTGAAGCTAACGGCGACTTCAAATCTATTTACGATTATATAAAACGTGTTGACGTAAAATGTACAAACAAAAGAACTCTTGAAGGTTTGATCAAAGCAGGCGCATTTTCAACAATCGAAAAAAGTCGGAAACAGTTGATGGATAATTTAGAATATATTACATCAACTGCTTCTAAAGAAGCAAAAGAAAAAGAATCAGGTCAGGCAAGTTTGTTTGACATGCTTGGTGATACAACTTCAATTGACAGCGCAAAATTTCATTTATCTGGCTCAGATGAAGAGTATGATGCAAGACAAATTCAGATATTTGAAAAAGAATTTTTAGGATTTTATGTCACAAGTCATCCTCTTTCAACGATCAGAGATAAATTGCCTTTCTTGATGACACATAAAATTTCAGAAGTTCCTGATGTTCCGAACGAAAAAGTCGTAACAATTTGCGGACTTGTAACAGCAACTAAGCAAATTCCGACAAAAAATGATCCGACAAAATTTGTCAGATTTGTGACGATAGAGGATTTGACAGGTAAGATTGATACTCTTGCATTTAACTCCAAAATTGCAGAGTATAATGATTTTCTGCAAAATGAACAGAGAATTATAGTATCAGGTAAAGTTAGTCGCCGCGGCGAAGATGATCCGCCGATTATTTTGATAGATACAGTTAAGCCTGTTGATAATTCAAATATATTTACTATTGAAATAAAAGATGATATGAAATACGAAGAATTATTTTTGTTAAAACAAATGCTTTGTCAGCATTCAGGCTCCGACCCCGTTATGCTAAAGCTTCCGGATTTGACAGGTGAAGTGAAAATTCTAGCATCATCAATGTTCTGGGTTAATTCTTCAAATGATTTGACAAGTACTATTAAAAAAGGTTTTGGAGATAAGGTCGCACTTTCAATAAAATCAATGGATACAGACCTGAAAGAGAATGTATAAAAAATAAATTTGAAAAATAATTAAAAAAAGTGCTTGAAATTAATTTTTTAGCATGTACAATAAAGAAGTAACCGATAAGCGGGGGTAATTCAGTGGTAGAATGCCTCCTTGCCAAGGAGGATGTCGCGAGTTCGAGCCTCGTCTCCCGCTCCATAAA